>NZ_FPCG01000031.1 GCF_900116905.1 Micrococcus terreus
CTGATGGAGTTCACCCCCAAGGGCGTGGACCTCGACGAGGTCCGCGAGCACATCCTGGCACTGGAGCACGTGCAGGACGTGCACGACCTGCACGCCTCGATGATCGGCACCGGCCTGCCGGTGCTCTCCGCGCACGTCATCGTCGAAGATCGGTGCTTCGAGTCCGGCCACGCCCCGCGAATCCTGGAAGAGGTCCGCGCCTGCGTCAAGGAGCACTTCCCGGTCTCCTTCGACCACGCCACCATCCAACTCGAGACCTCCACCCTGCGTGACCAAGAGGTCGCCTCCGTGCAGCACGACTGACGCCCACACCACCTCGCAGTCATCGACGAGAAGAGAAACCTGCAGGAAGCGCGACGTTTAGCCCCGGTATGGTTCTGGTTGAACCGACTCGGGCGGAGTCCCGTTCGATGGCCGACCGGGCCGGCAAAGCACCCAAGTCACCCACGGAACCGACCAACGAAATCTCGGTCTCCATTCCCATCAAAGGAACCATTGTTGGTACAGGTAATGGAGGCTGGCACTAAGCATTGCTGCTTCCATTCGGCTGGACCTTGTCGCGAGGGGCAAGGAACGGTGCCGTAGGAACAGAAGACGCAACAGTCGCCGCCAAGGGGCCGTACACGCTCACGGCAATTTGGGCACACCCAGAAAAACTGGCAGGAATCCGTCGGCATTTGTGCGGAGGTTTCCTGTTGGCATACCGGACACGTCACTACTGATGTCAACTCAACGGTCATACCTCCATTCTCGCCTCTGGCGGCCGCCCTATTCGATCGTTAAACAGGATCCCCCGGAAGTCATTTGGAGCTCCGGTTGCTTCCCGGTTTTCCGGCACGCATGCGTCCTGAAAACGGGAATCGGTGCTCCCTGCTTACGATCCAGAATTGGTCGTTAGTGGGCCACCTGTGCCGGCTGCGAGGGACTGCGTGTGGCTTCGTTCGCTTGGTGGCGGGGTTTTTGCAGCGCTCCGTGGCGGTCTTGTTGCCGCGATCACGCAGGACTGGCTGCAGGTAGGTGTCGCG
>NZ_FPCG01000030.1 GCF_900116905.1 Micrococcus terreus
GGGGGTGGGTTGTTGGGTGTCAACCGCATAGTGGACGCGCACATCAATTGGTCCCCACCCCCTGGGGGGGTGGGTGTGTGTGTAAGTTATCGGCCTATTAGTACCGGTCGGCTTCACAAGTCTTTAGTCCTTGCTTCCACGTCCGGCCTATCAACCCAGTGTTCTGCTGGGGGCCTCCCAGGCCGTAGCCTGTGGAAATCTCATCTCGAAGCTGGCTTCCCGCTTAGATGCTTTCAGCGGTTATCCGTTCCGAACGTAGCTAATCAGCGGTGCACCTGGCGGTACAACTGACATACCAGAGGTTCGTCCGTCCCGGTCCTCTCGTACTAAGGACAGACCTTCTCAAATTTCCTACGCGCGCAGAGGATAGGGACCGAACTGTCTCACGACGTTCTGAACCCAGCTCGCGTACCGCTTTAATGGGCGAACAGCCCAACCCTTGGGACCTACTCCAGCCCCAGGATGCGACGAGCCGACATCGAGGTGCCAAACCATGCCGTCGATATGGACTCTTGGGCAAGATCAGCCTGTTATCCCCGAGGTACCTTTTATCCGTTGAGCGACGGCCGTTCCACAACGAGCCGCCGGATCACTAGTCCCGACTTTCGTCCCTGCTCGAGATGTCTCTCTCACAGTCAAGCCCCCTTGTGCACTTGCACTCGACACCTGATTGCCAACCAGGCTGAGGGGACCTTTGGGCGCCTCCGTTACATTTTGGGAGGCAACCGCCCCAGTTAAACTACCCATCAGGCACTGTCCCTGACCCGGATCACGGGCCGAAGTTAGATGTCCAGAGTGACCAGAGTGGTATTTCAACGATGACTCCACCAGCACTGGCGTGCCGGCTTCACAGTCTCCCACCTATCCTACACAAGCCACACCGAACACCAATACCAAACTATAGTAAAGGTCTCGGGGTCTTTCCGTCCTTCTGCGCGTAACGAGCATCTTTACTCGTAATGCAATTTCGCCGAGTTCATGGTTGAGACAGCGGGGAAGTCGTTACTCCATTCGTGCAGGTCGGAACTTACCCGACAAGGAATTTCGCTACCTTAGGATGGTTATAGTTACCACCGCCGTTTACTGGGGCTTAAATTCTCCGCTTCGCCGAAGCTAACGGGTCCTCTTAACCTTCCAGCACCGGGCAGGAGTCAGTCCGTATACATCGTCTTGCGACTTCGCACGGACCTGTGTTTTTGATAAACAGTCGCTTCCCCCTGGTCTCTGCGGCCCTGATCCCCTCACAGCAGCATGTGCTGATCAGGGTTAGGGCCCCCCTTCTCCCGAAGTTACGGGGGCATTTTGCCGAGTTCCTTAACCATGATTCTCTCGATCGCCTTAGTATTCTCTACCTGACCACCTGTGTCGGTTTGGGGTACGGGCGGCTGGGACCTCG
>NZ_FPCG01000029.1 GCF_900116905.1 Micrococcus terreus
CCCTTCCTGGCAGGCTGGTTGTGAACCGGTTGGTTCCCTGATTGATGGAGCAGGTTCATGACTGTAATCATTCCGACCAAGGAGTTCTCCCCGGAGCAGCGGCGCCGGTTGGTGCTGGAGTATCTGGAGCGTCCTCATGGGACGAAGAGAGCGTTTTTGAAGGAGCAGGACATCTGCTTCGAGCAGTTGCGAAGATGGCAGGCGGCGTTGGCCGATGGTGACCTGGACAGGGGTCTGGTGCCTCGAAAGACTGGGGTGATGACCAGACGAGATGCCACGGAGATCCGCCGGCTTCAGGCCGAGGTTGATCGACTCAATGATCAGCTGGCTGCTGAGCGCAAGGCGGTGGATGCTCTGGGAAAAGCTATATCGGTCATGCACAGTCTTGGCGTGGCCGACGGCGCGGAGGACCAGACTGGGAGCCTGCCCAGCTCCAAGCCCACCAGCAGCTGATCGATCAGGAGCACCAGCTGATCGGCGAGCTGATGACCGCCGGGCGCTCCCAGCGGGCGGCTCTGGAGGTGATCGGGCTCTCTAAGAGTTCCTTTCACTACCGGTCCAAGCCGCGGGCGCCGGTGGCGGTTCCGGTGCTTCACCGGGACCGGCATCAGCCGGCAGCGCTGAGCCAACACGAACGGGATCAGATCTGCCAGCTGCTCGCCCAGGGTGCCAGGGAGGGGTTGAGCGTTGAGCAGATCCATCTGCGTCATCTCGACTCCGGTCCGGTGCTGGCCAGTTCAGCCACCTTCCATCGTCTGGCTTCCCAGATGGGATCGCCCGTGCTGGCTCGGCCGGTGCGGGCCCGACGGGCCCGCACCAGCACCGTGCCGCAGCTGATGGCCACTGGCCCTGATCAGGTGTACTGCTGGGACATCACCTTTCTGCCCGGGCTGATGCGGGGAGAACGGTATGCCTTGTACTCGGTGATCGATCTGTACTCACGCAAGATCGTCGGTCATACCGTCCAGTCCAGTGAGAACCATTTGATCGCCGCTCGGCTGCTCACCGGGGTGATCGAGGCCGCTGGTGGCACTGTGAGGGTCGTCCATTCGGATAACGGAGCGGCGATGACTTCGGCCTCTGTGGCCAAGACTCTGGCCGATCACGGGGTAGAACGATCTCTGATCCGCCCGGGAGTCAGTAACGACAACGCCTACATCGAGTCCTGGTTCGGCACCGTGAAGGGCTCCCAGCACTACCCCGGAGTCTTCCAAGACATCGACCACGCCCAGACCTGGGTCACGGACTGGGTCTGCTGGTACAACACCGAACACCGCCATTCCGCTCTGGCCGGATACACCCCAGCCTCCATGCACGACGGGAGCTGGACACAGCAGGCGGCGGCCCGGCAGCAAGCCATGCACGCTCACTACCGGGCACATCCACGCCGCTACCGCCAGGAACCAACCGTCCTGACCCCACCAGCTCGGGCCACGATCAATCTCGCCAACGACGGCTCCCGACTGAAGCTACCCCCGACCATTCACACCCTCATATCCCACTAACGGTTCACAACAGGTTGACACCCGTCG
>NZ_FPCG01000028.1 GCF_900116905.1 Micrococcus terreus
GCCGTGAGGGCGTCTCCGATCCGGCCCGGGTTCAGGTAGGTGACGGCGAGCTGGGCGGTGGCGGTCTTCTCGCTCTCCTCCAGCCCGTCCCGCACAGCCTCGCCCATGGCGGCGTCCAGCAGCGTGGCGATCAGCCCTCCCTAGACACCCCCGTCTGCGTCACACGACGCCATGTGACGGCGCTCTCCGTCCCGTGCCGCCTAGTCTGACCGCATCACCATCCAGAGCGGCTGAGAGACCTGGCTCCGTGACGCCGCAGCAACCCGTGGGGCCTCCCCGACGGGTGCTACCGCCAGGACCGATGGAGACCCGGTCCCGCATCGCCCGGCCTTGAGCCGCGTCGGCGGGCACCGCGATTCGTCGGTGTGACCGAGAGGACCGCCGCATGTGCACCGCCTACACCGCCCTGTCCGCCCGCTTCCAGCCGCTCTTCGACCAGATCGCGGCCGGATCGCTGGAACGGGACCTGGAGCGCCGGTTGCCGTTCGAGGAGGTGCGGATGCTGGACCAGGCCGGGTTCGGCGCGCTGCGCGTCCCGCAGGAGCACGGCGGGCCGGAGGCCAGCATCGAGGACTTCATCCGTCTGCTGATCGACCTGGCGGAGGCGGACTCGAACATCGCCCACCTGTACCGCTCCCACGCCGGCTTCGTGGAGTCCCTCCGCTTCCTTCCCGACGACGTCCAGGCCACCTGGTATCCACGGGTCCTGGCCGGTGTCACGGTGGGGAACGCGTCCACCGAGAAGGGCGGGAACCGTCTGGGGACGCTCAACACAGTGCTGCGGCCCACCGAGGACGGGTGGACGCTGAACGGCCGGAAGTTCTACGCCACCGGCTCGATCTTCTCCGACTACACCCGGGTCTCCGCGGCGGTGCAGGACGCAGACGGCACGGTGCAGCCCGGACGCCGGTTCGCCCTGGTGCCCACCGATGCGGACGGCGTCACCCTGGAGGACGACTGGGACGGGTTCGGGCAGAAGCTGACCGGCACCGGCACCGCCGTGTTCGATCAGGTCCAGCTCCCGGAGGACGCCGTGCTGGGCCGCACCGTGGGGACCCCGGAGGCCATTCATGAGGCAGGGTTCTTCCAGCTGGTGCTGTTGGCGGTGCTGGCCGGGATCGCCCGGGCGGCCCGCCGGGACGCCGCCGCTACGGTGGCCGGCCGGGCGCGCACGTTCAACACCGGCTCCGGCTTGCCGTTCCGGGAGGATCCGCTCATCCAGGAGGCCACCGGCCGGATCGCGGCCTCGGCCTTCTCCGCCGAGGCCACGGTGCTGCACGCGGCCCGTGCCTTCGACGACGCCCTGGCGGCGGCCGCCGCCACCGGAGCTGACCGCTTCGGCCACCAGGGTGAGGTGCCCCGGGAGCTGCATCTGGCGGAGGTCGCCGTGGAGCACGCCCAGGTGACCGTCCCCGAGCTGGCCCTGCGTGCCGCCCAGGACCTGTTCCTGACCGTGGGGGCCTCGGCGACCTCTACGGCCCAGGGGCTGGACCGGCACTGGCGCAACGCCCAGACCGTGGCGACCCACAACCCCATCGCCTTCCGTGCCCGGGCCCTGGGCGACTACTGGATCAACGGCACGCTCCCGGAGGGGCTGAACGCCATCGGGGACGCGGTGCGCAGCGGCGCGAAGACGGGTGCGGCCTCGGCCGCTGGTCCAGGAACCGTCAGCCCCGGCCGGTGAAGTTCGGCTTGCGCTTCTCCTGGAAGGCCTTGAAGCCCTCGGCGTAGTCGGCGGTGCCGCAGAGATCGCCCTGGGCCC
>NZ_FPCG01000024.1 GCF_900116905.1 Micrococcus terreus
GGCCTCTCCTCGGGGTACCGGTACAGGTTGCGGCGCTGACGCAGCGCCAGGGCGGACGCGAAGGTGATCGTACCAACGCGCCCGGCGAACATCAGGGCTGTCAGCACGTAGACGCCGGCCGCGTGCAGTCCGTGGCCACCCGCCTGGTGGTGGAGCGCGAGCGCGAGCGCATGGCGTTCGTGGCCGCCCGGTACTGGGGTGTGGAGGGCACCTTCACCGTGGACGCCGGCGCCGCCGCCTCCGCTGCGGTGGGCTCGAGCTTCACCGCCCGCCTGTCCACCGTGGACGGCGTGCGCGTGGCCACCGGCCGCGACTTCGACGACGTCGAGCAGCTGAAGGCCTCCGCCGGCAAGAAGGTCGTGGTCAAGGACGGCCGCTTCGGCCCGTACGTCACGGACGGCCAGACCAACATCACCGTGCCGCGCGGCAAGGACCCGGAGCAGCTGACGGCCGAGGAGGCCTACCAGCTGCTGGCGGACAAGCGCGCGAAGGGCCCGGCCACCCGCGGCGGCGCCAAGAAGCCGACGGCCCGCAGGGCACCGACCAAGAAGACCACCACACGGAAGAAGGCCTGAGCACCATGCGCCTCGGCGTCCTGGACATCGGGTCCAACACCGTCCACCTGCTGCTCGTGGACGCCCACCCCGGGGCTCGTCCCGAGCCGTACGCGGAGCACAAGCGCTCCCTTCCGCTGATCCGCTACCAGGACGCCGACGGCGCCATCACGGAGGAGGGTCAGCAGGAGCTCGTGGGATTCGTCCGCGAGGCCGCCGCCTTTGCGGAGGAGCACGAGGCGGAGGACATGATCTCGTTCTGCACCTCTGCGATCAGGGAGGCCGCCAACGGTGCCGCCGTGCTGGACCGCGTGCAGGCGGAGACCCGTGTGCATCTCTCGGAGCTCACGGGGGACCAGGAGGCGGCCATGACCTACTTCGCCGTGCGGCGCTGGCAGGGCTGGGACGCCGGATCCATCCTGAATTTCGACATCGGCGGCGGCTCCTTCGAGATCGCCTACGGTCAGGACGAGCTGCCCTCGCACGCGCTGTCCCTGCCGCGGGGCGCCGGCCGTCTCACCCGCGACCGGCTCCCCGAGGACCCGCCATCCCCGAAGTCCGTGAAGAAACTGCGCAAGCACATCGAGGCGCAGATGGAGGAGGCCTTCGCGTACTTCCCGGCCATCAAGGGCCCGCTGTGCGTCACCGCCACCTCCAAGACCTTCCGCTCCTTGGCTCGGCTCACCGGGGCGGCGCCCTCGGCGGCCGCCCCGGCGTCGGCGCGGTGGACCTCAACACGGACAGCCTCCTGCCCGGAGTGCGCCTGGGAGTGCGCTGAGATGATCGACACACCCGACACCACCGCCACCGGCAGCGCGGCGTCGACGCCGTCTCCGGCGCCGGATCCCATGCCGCAGGACCCGAGGAGCTCGACCCGCCGCTGGTCTCCACCGCGCACCTCACCCCCCGAGGTGCGCCGCGGTGCGGACATCCCCGTGACGCTGTCCTCCTCCTCTGTGTTTCCGCTGGGCACACAGGACGTGTTCGCCATGGCCCAGGACCTCGGCTACGACGGGGTCGAGGTCATGGTGACCACAACGGCTGGAGCCAGGACGCGGCGCGGCTGCAGACCCTGTCCGAGCGCACCGGCATGCGGATCGACTCCATCCACGCCCCCACGCTGCTGTTCACCCAGCAGGTCTGGGGGTCGGCGTGGTCCAAGATCCGCCACTCGGTGGCGCTGGCCGCCGAGCTGGGGGCGCACACCGTCGTCGCCCACCCCCGTTCCGGTGGCAGGGCACGTACGCGTCGGGGTTCGCCCGGGGCATCGTCGAGATCATGGCCGAGACCGGCGTGGTGATCGCCGTGGAGAACATGTACCCGTGGCGGGCCTACGGGCGTGAGGTGAAGATGTACCTGCCGCACTGGGACCCGGTCCCCGAGCCCTACGAGCACGTGACCTGGGACTTCTCCCACGCCGCGATCGCGCGGGAGGACTCGTTGGCCAACATCCGGGGCCTGGACCGGCGGCTGCGCCACGTGCATCTGACCGACGGCACCGACAGTCCCAAGGACGACCACCTGGTGCCCGGCGATGGCACACAGAACGTGGCCGAGTCGCTGCGCTTCCTCGGGCGGGAGGGCCTGGCCGGCTCCGTGTGCGTGGAGGTCGGCACCCCCGGCATGGAGTGCGCCGCTCAGCGGAAGGAGAGGCTCGCTGCGGCCCTGGCCTTCGCCCGCGAGCATCTGACAGCCTGAGGGATCGTCCAGCATCTGACCCGGGAAGGAGCACCCATGACCGAGCAAAGCCATCAGAGCACCCCCGACGGCGCCGCCGCGCCCCGCAGCGACGCCGCCGGCACGCAGTCCGGCACCCCCGCGTGGCGATCCTGGGCCTGGGAACGATGACCGGGGCGATCCTCACCGGCGCCCTCGAGTCCGGGGCGGTGCGCGCGGAGGACGTCGTGGCGACCACCCGGTCCGCGGCCTCCGCCGCCCGCCGCGACGTGGAGATGGGCCGTGAGTTCGTCAGGTGAGACGAGCCCATGCCTGCGCGGTGTTTGTGAAGCCTATGGGTGTCCGATAGATTGACTGCGACTGTCGACAGTGTGTCGATTGTCATATGCGGATGCAGATCCGCGCTCCAGGGGGGGTGGTCCCTCCCTGCGTGCACAGAAGGGGGGGCGTCATGCGGCGTTCAACTCGATCTCTCCCCGGTGCGATTCTGGCAGCTGGTCTCCTGATGGGCGGGGCCGGCAGCGCTCAGGCCATCACGTCCAATACGGCCTTTGACGGCATCATGAACCGCTTTCAGCAGTCCCGGTATTTCCAGGATCAGGAGAAGACCAGGGCCAACATTGCTTCGAATATCGAGTTCACCGGGATCGGTGGTGCATACTCCGCGAACGTGAAGGCACAGAACCGCCAGAGTGGACAGCAGTATGCAGAGCAGAAGGGCCTTGGGCGAAACAAGATCTACGATATCCCGAATGCGACACCTGCGGGGCAGAAGACCAGGCTCATCGTCACCAACAACACATGGACGACGGTGACGGTCAGCATCAAGGGCTGGTACAGGACCAACTGACACCTATCCGCTTCGTGCTCGTCCCGCCCGCGTGTACTTGGGCGGCACGAGCATCCTCATTCACGCAGGAGTTCCGTTGTCCTCGTCTCCATCCCTCCGCCTATTGCGCGCATCAATTCTTGGGCTAGTCATCCTGGCCGGGATGTATGCGTTGCGCATAGGGCCGTCCACGACGAACGCCACCTACAGTTCGTGGCCGGCAGTCTTCCAAGACGTGGTCGGCGGGCCCGCCTTTCTGGTGGTGGTCGCACTTGCGGCAGCGATCGCGGGCATGCCTCTGGTCGTCGCGATGCGGGAGCGGTGGCCTGCTCATCTGCGTACACGGGCCACGGTCCGGAGATGGATCGCTTCCGAGATTCTCTGGCGGCCCGTCGCAGTCGCGGCGGTGGTCGCCGTATGCATCCTCGTGTGCGGTCTCGTCGTCTTCGGCTGGGTGGCTCCCCGGTCCTCGGGTCTCGTCGACCCCAGCGGCTATGGCGAGCCCGACGAGGTGGCCAGGATGGTGGACGGCAGCTATCCGCTGTACGCTGCGGCAGGTCGTTCATCCGTCGGATTCGTCGTCCTCTCGGCGCTCTGGGCCGGACTGCATGCCGGCCTGATCGCACTCATGTCAGCCTTGGCTGCACTCCTGATCCGCAATCGAGTCCTTGCCCTGCTGGCGCCGGCTGTCTTGCTCATCGGGGCCTCGATCGGCCTGGAGCTGACCGTCGGCCCCGCCGCTTCCCCGCTCATCACGTGGGTGCACCCCGGCGGACTTCTGCCCTCCAACCTGATCGCCGCCGCGATACCGGGCCTCCTGCTGGGTCTAGTGTGCGGTGCGATGGCCGTCGTCCTGCTGCGACGAGCGCCCCAGATGGATCGCTTCTCGTGAGATTCGCGCAAGCGGCCTGGCACGCCGCCATCTCGTGGCCCAGTGTCCTGCTAGCCGTCGTCCTCACCGCCTTGACCCTCCACGGTGTGTCCGAAGCGGTCGGGGATCCGGGTGTGAACGGCTGGGATGTCGTCGTCGTACAGGTGTCGAACCTTCAACTCGTGCCACTCCTCATCGCCGTGGTCTGGGTTCCCGTCTTCCTTGCACATCACCGTGTGCTTCAGCGTGAGGATGAGCTGCTCCGCCGAGGGTCGTGGTGGAAGGCTGCGGCCGCCGTCGTGACCTCGGATGCCGCCATCATCATCGGCGCCCTCACCCTGAGCACGGCGGCCGTCCTTGCTGTCTCCGTGAGCCTGGGCCTCGGTGGCAGGTGGAGTGATCGGGTGGTCGGCATCGTGTCGTCGGGCGGTCTCGATTCCGAAGTGTCAGCCGCCGCCGCGGCAACATGGGTCGGCCCGTGGCACGGAGCGCCGTGGCTGTTCCTCGCGATCCAGACCGCATGGATGGCCGTGGGGCTGCTCGCGTGGGCGGCGCTGCATGCGGCGCTGATGATCGGCATCGGCCCGCGCACGGCTGCTGCTGTGGTGATCTCGGGTGCACTCTGGGGGGTCCTGTCCGGCGCCGGCCTGCTGGGTGGAAGGCCTTTCCCGGATATGTCAGCCTGGACCAACAACCTCTGGGCCGTGTCGAACCCGCCCAGCGTTGCTGTCACCGTGGCCTTCTGGACACTGGCTGGAGCCGGCGTGCTCGGGGCGGCCGCCTGGCGCGACGGCGTTCGTGCGGACGGCCGCCTGCGGCTAACTGTCCCGCACCTGGCTGTCGGACTGGCCCTCGGCCTTGTCCTCCTCTACTCCTGGTACGGGGCCGGAGCAGAAGGCGGAACCGAGCTGGCTGACGTCGCCTTCGGCGGGCAGTATTCGTCTCTGCTGGGACACCTGCTCGGCGCCCTGCCGGCCGTCGTCATGGCAGGGCTGCTCGCGGGGCAGCTCTCGGACCTGGAGGGCGGCGGAGCCGAGCTGATCCTCCTTCGTCATGGTGCCCCTCACCGGTGGGTCGGCGGCCTGTTGGGGCGCTTTCTCACCGGGTCTGTGGCCATGACAGGGCTGCTGGTCGTCATCTTCGCGGCGGCCGACTTCCTCCGGCACCCCGAGGGCACGATGCGCAGTGCGGGGGAGTGGGCCCTCCTGGCCGCGGCTTACGTGTCATTCTGCTGCCTCCTCGGCATCGCGGCGGTGGTCCTCTTCTGGATGAGAGGCCATGTGCAGGACTGGATCTTCGTGGTCATGGCGATTCTTGTCCTGGGCTACCCCACGCTCTTTCCCCCCTCGCCGGCCAACCCCTTCGCTCCGTACAGTCTGGAGCCGGGGGCACCGTTCACGGCGACGCCCCTGCTGGCCTCTCTGAGTCTGCTTGCACTCTTGGTCCTCGGCCTGGGCGTTCTGCTGTCCCGCTTGCCCGCCCCTCGTTCTTCATGAGAAGGAGATCCTCCATGAGCACCACCACTCCCGTGATCCAGCTGTCCTCCGTCACGAAGACGTACCAGCGTCGTGACCTCTATACGGACGCCTCCGTCACCGTGCTGCCCGGCCGTGCGCACGCCATCGTCGGCCCCAACGGCTCCGGCAAGTCCGTGATGATGCGCCTGATGTGCGGTTTCCTGCGCCCCACCTCAGGAATCGTGGCCATCGATCCGCGGTACCTCGACGGACGTCGGACGTTCCCGGACAAGTTCGGCGTGGTGATCGACAAGCCGGGGATGCTGCCGCACCTGACCGGCATCGAGAACCTGCGGCGTCTGGCCGAGATCCAGAAGAAGATCGGCGAAGAGCGGATCCGCGAGGTGATGCAGTCCTTCGGCCTGGACCCGGATGCCCGTCAGCGGGTACACCAGTATTCGCTGGGCATGAAGCAGAAGCTGAACCTCTGCCAGGCCGTCATGGAGGACCCGGAGGTCCTCGTGCTGGACGAGCCTTTCAACGCCCTGGACGCCGACTCCGCAGGCGCGCTGCGCGGACGCCTCGCGTCCTTCGTGGCCCACGGCGGCACGCTCGTGTTCACCTCCCACGACTCCCGAGACGTGGACCAGCTGGCCGAGTCCGTGATCCGGCTCGAGAACGGGAGGGTCACCCAGGAGGAGGCTGCACCCCGGACGTGACCGGACACGAACGCCCGGGGCGAGGGCCGCCGTCGTGCACGGCGACGCGCGGTCCGCATCTCCGCCTCCGGTCTTGAGGCGCGCCGCCCGGCCTCAGGGCCGGGCGGCGAAGCGCTCCAGCAGATCGGTGTGACCGGAGACGATCAGGGTGTCCCGGGGGCCCACGGTGGTGTCCGGCTGGGCGTAGGTGAA
>NZ_FPCG01000023.1 GCF_900116905.1 Micrococcus terreus
AGTCGCGGCGGGCGACCCCCGGCCTTCGACGGGCAGGCCTACCGCGGGCGCAACGTCGTGGAACGGTACTTCGCCCTGGCCAAGCAATGGCGCGGCCTGGCCACCAGATACGACAAGCTCGCCATCACCTACCGCGCCGCCGTCACCATTTGCGCCATCCTCACCTGGCTACGCGCATAAGGGAGACACGCCCTAGTGATGGGCCCGGTAAGCGTGGTGTTGTTGGTGCGAGCCCGCGCTGCTGAGCGTCGCGAGCGGTGCTTGCCGTCGCGTTCACCAGCACCGACGGCCTGACCGCCTCGCGAGGCTCGCGGGCTGCGTTGGCGCACCTTCTCGGCGAAGTCCGGTCGAGGAGGAGCCGTCATGTCTGGTGTTGCTGGTCTTGGTGTTGATGAACGTCGTGCCCGGGTGGTGCTGTCGTTGTTGGCCGAGCCCGACGATGCAACGACTGGTCGTCTGCTACAGCAGCGGGGTGCTGTCGAGACTCTGAGGCTGCTCGACAGTGATGCCGCAGTTCCGGGTCTGAGCCGGGTGGATGCACAGGTGTGGCGTGACCGGTTCTCTCCACAGGAGGTCGAGCGGCTCAGTGAGCGGTTGCGGACGGTCGAGAACGGGGGCTTCGCCACGTTGATTGCGGGTGACGTGGAGTGGCCGCGGGCTTTGGATGATCTTGGGGAGCGTGCCCCGTATGTTCTGTTCGTGCGTGGCGCGACGTCGTTCCTCGCGCGCCCGTTGGAGGACCTGGTCACCGTGACCGGTTCTCGTGCGTCCACGTCTTATGGTGAGCGGGTCGCCAGCGAGTTGGCTGGTGATCTGGCGAGTCGGGAGCGCCTGTTGGTCGCTGGTGGTGCTTTTGGGGTCGAGGGTGCAGTGCATCGTGGAGCGTTGGCTGCTGGTGGTGACACGATCGCGGTGCTGGCCGGAGGCGTGGACCGGCTCTACCCTCGCGGGCATCACGACCTGCTGAACCAGGTCGCTGATGTCGGTGCCCTGGTGAGCGAGCTGCCTCCCGGGGCTGTGCCGACGCGGCATCGCTTCCTAGCTCGCAATCGGCTGCTTGCTGCCTTGTCTGGCACAACGGTGATCGTCGAAGCGGCCGCACGATCAGGAGCCTTGGGCGTGGCCCGAGAAGCGCATCGCTTGGGTCGTGATGTCGCAGCGGTGCCCGGGCCGGTTACGAGCGTGTCGAGTATTGGCACCCACGAGCTTCTCCGCGCAGGAACTGCCCGGCTGGTGGCCTCGGCGAACGACGTCGAGCACCTTCCGCCTCAGCATCTCCAGGAACGGGCGGAACTGTCTGCCGATTTCCAACGGCGCAACGCACCGGTATCCGAGTCGCCCGGCCGCTCGATGTAGTGCCGACGCGTAGCGACATCGACCAGGCGCCCCGGCCTCGAACCCCCGAGAACATGAGGGCCATCAACAAGCCCCCTCCGCGGGCCCACGCCACGGCCACAGCTACGGGCAGATATTCCTGGGCGTTCACACGTCAGTAGCGCCGACGGCAGCGTGTATCGCCGCGTCAGCCGCGTCCCAGTCTCCTGTGACGAGCCCGTAGTGCAGTGCCCCGCGGTACCGGATCATCAGCATTGTCATCCGCGAAGCAGCCTCGTGCGCATCAAGGCCGCGGGTCTGTAGATGACTGGTGATCGCGTCGGTCCACTCGTGGTCGAGTTCGTGGAGCATGGTTCCGTACGTGTCGGGGTCGCGGATGGCTAGGGCGGCGAGTTCGAAGTACAGCGCGAGGAAGTGCCGCGCTTGCTCCTGCTTCTGCTCCTCCCACATGCTCCTGACCACCTCGCCAAGGGCCACCGCACCCGTGCTGGGCTGCTGGTCTGGAGCAAGTGCCTTCGCGAGTGTGGGTTGCTGGTGGCGGAGGTGCCGGATGGCCTGGGTGATCAGCTTTTCCTTGCTGCCGAAGTGATACAGCAGCGTTCGCGGCGAGACTCCCAACTCCGCAGCGAGTGGCCGCAGGGTGACACCGGCGATACCGCGCTCCTGCAGCACCTGAGCTGCGGCGTCAAGCAGGTCACTGGTGCGCTGAGGGTTCTTTGGGCGGGCCACACCCTATTCTTACCACAGTCGTTTCAGTAATATGGTCGCATGCTGCTCACCGCTCCTCCCCCGCTGCCCAGCCGACGCGACGTGCTCGTTGCCGTTGGGTATGGCGTCGTGATCTGGGTGATCGCCACCGGGCTGCTTGTCACGGCAGGTACAGTCCTCGTCCCTGACGCCGGGGCCTGGAGTGGCGTACCGGTGATCATCGTGTTCGGTCTGCTCGCTCTCGGTGTCGCCATGGTCGGCTACCTGTTGTTCCGTAAGCGCCGCGATGATTCGTTGATGCTCCGGCTGCTGTTCGGTACCACGATCTCAGCAACCGGGCTCCTACTGGATGCCATCGTGTACGGAGCCGCCGCCGGTCAGTACCCGACGCTTTCAGGGAACCAGCAAGGCCCGGTCGCGTTTTTCCTCGTCCTCGCCTACGGCCTCCTCCTGATCGCACCCCACCTCTGCCCGCAACGTGCCCCAGACAACCGCTAGACCAATTGGCGAGACGCCTGCGGTGCGGGGCGCCGGCGCTCGTCGTGGATGGTCGGGCGGGCCAGGGTCCGTAGTGCTGTTTCGGCTCGGGCGCGGTCGATCTTCTGGGCCGTGCTCTCCGGCTGGGAGCCGAGTGGGGCCGGGTCGGTGATCTGGTAGCGGTCTCGGTAGGCGGCGACGACCAGGGCGCGGCGTCGCCACTGCTGCCGCTCCCGCCCAGTCGCGGGTATCGGGCCGAGTGCTGTAACCCATGGTTCGTGGGTGTGGAGGGCGGTGTCGAGGACTGCTTCTGCCCGGGTTTCGATGAGGTGGCGGCGCTCGGTCAGAGCCCGTTGCATGTCGGGGGTCATGGGTCCGGTGGCTTCGGGAATCAGCCCGGCGATGAGACGCGGTGCCTGTCGGGTGCGGCCGGAGCCGGCGGGTCGGGTGGTGGCGTTGGCGAGGCGGTGATGGATCACCGACGCGATGTCGTCGGCGTCAGCAAACCCACGAGCCCGAACGAGGCGCGGTAGAAGGGTGTCGACGTTGTGGTGGTTGGCTTCGGCCCGGCGCAGTTCCGCAGTCAACGCGCCGAGCAGGAACAGCGAAAGCAGCAGGCAGCGGAGCGGGCACGGCAGCTCACCGACCCGTTCGAGCACGATCCCCATCGCAACGCCCCGCGACATGAGGGGCCGACACGCGGGCTGTAGAAACGCGGCGTGGACTATGAATCGATGCGAAGGTAATCATACGTGTTAGCCTGTATGTATGAGACGGACTGCTGAGGACGCGGAGCGTACGCGTCTGGCGTTGCTTGAGGCGGCGTTGATGGCCTTCGAAGAGAAGGGGTGGAGGGGGGCAACGTTCGAGCATGTCGCTGAACGTGCAGGTCTCACCCGCGGAGCGTTGCACCACCACTTCCGTTCCAAGGCCGTGCTGCTGGAGGAAGCGCTCACGTGGGGCTGGGCCGAGTACGGCAACCACCTCTTCGTCCACAACGGCGAGGCGACACTCTCAGCGCTGTTGACGGAGTTCGTGACGCTGCTGCGAGATGACGCCCTGTTCCGTGCCCTGGCTGCGAGCACCGTGCTCGTCGCCCCGCAAGCGCTCACTGACCGCTCGGAGAAGAACGCCGCTCTCGATGCCTGGCGCGATCAGATCGCTGCCACCCTCCCCAGCACGGGCGAGGCCGACTCTGAGACGGTCGCGGGCTTGGCGCTGGTGTTCTTACAAGGGCTCACCGTGACTGCGGTGACCCGACCCGATGATCTTCCGCAACCCGACGAATTGAGCGCCGCCATGACGGCACTGGCAAGGGGGTTGCTCACCTAGAAAGGACTCGTCACCTCATGACGACACACGACCCGGCCTCGCATATTCGAGGCACCACCCCGGCCCGCGCACTCATTGTCGGCTCGGCCGCGATGTTCACCGACATGCTCGTGCACGGCCTGGCCGTGCCCGTGCTCCCATTGCTCCCCGCCGTGGTCGAGCAGGGGCCAGCCGCCACCGGCATCCTCTTCGCCTCCTACGCGGTCGCGATGATCGTCGCGACGCTGTTCGCCGGGCGCATCGTCGACCGGCACGGCCCGAAGACCCCGCTCCTGATCGGCCTGGTCGGGCTTGCCGCTGCAACCCTGTTGTTCGCCACCGGTGGCCCCTACTGGTTACTCCTTGTCGCTCGCTTGGCACAGGGCATCGCAGGCGGCATGTCCTGGGTTGCCGCGCTCTCCCTGATCGCAGCAACGACGAGCTTCGAGAAGCGTGGTCAGGCGATGGGGATCGCCATCTCCAGCCTCACACTCGGCGTGCTGCTCGGCCCGCCACTTGCCGGGTTCATGGTCGAACACCTCGGCACCGCCTCCCCGTTCCTGCTCGCCACCGGAATCGCCTTGGCTGACGGGGTGCTGCGCATCGTCCTCGTCAAAGGCTCTCCACGGGTCACCGACGACACCGCAGGCCCGCTCGCGGTGCTACGGGTGCCTGGCTCGTTCTCTATCGTCCTCGCCATCGCTATCGGCGCGGGTGCGCTCTCCGCCATCGAACCCGTGCTGCCCGTGCATCTCGGGGCCGGGTCGCTCATCATTGGCCTGCTCTTCGGGCTCGCCTCGCTCGCGGCGATCATCGCCAATCCCATTGTCGGGAAGTACGTTGCCACGGCATCGCCGAGGGTCCTCATCGGTTCCGGTGTTGCCGCTGCCGCCGCTTCTCTGCTGGTCATCGGCTGGGCCGGTGAACTGTGGCAGACCTGCGTCGGTATGGGGCTTCTCGGCGTCTCCTCGGCGCTGTTGCTGGCCCCGGCGACCACGCTCATCAGCGAGCAGGGGTTCCGGTCGAGCCCGCCGACCCTCGGCGGATCGTTCGCGCTCTACAACTTCGCCTACGCAGGTGGGCTGGCGCTCGGGCCGCTCCTGGCCGGGTTCGGGGTACAGCGAACAGGCTTCGCCGCGACGATGACTTTCGGCGCAGTCCTCTTCCTCGCCGTTGGCTCAATAGCCCTGATACGGCTCCCAATACGACAGCACGAAGGAGCACATAGCAACTGACCGAACCCGGACTCGGGGGGCGCGCTTCGTTCGATGACATTGGGCAGGACGCGCCCCCGCGCAGTAGGCTGAGAACCGCAGAAACAAGCCGAGCGAGACGTGACTACTTTTGCTCCCCTACGGGGTGCCCGCCTCGGCGTAATAGCGAGTCAACGGAGTCGACAACGACCGGTCACCATCACCAGCCGCCACAGTGCGCAGCAGGTACCTATAGCCGTCACCCGCACTCATCACCCGCATCGACACCGTCACCCAAACCACCCCTCACCCGCTCCCCATACAGGTGAGCCGGCAGCCTCCCAACCTCGATCTGCAAGACGCGTGGCAGATCTGTCGAGGTCTCTCACGGAACGAATCTCGATGATGCCGAGGCTCTGCGGCCGTGGGTTAGCTCGGGATTCGTACTGGCCAGCATTGATACGGATCTCCGCGTCTTTGAGCAGAGACGGGATATTGAGTTGCTGACCGGCAGCCGGGTCACCTACGCTGGTGGGCATGTTGTTCTACGGCACTGCTTCGCTGCGTCTGCGCAGCCGCTAACAGCGGCGGGCACCCTCCACAGGTTGTTGCTCCCGCACCCGGTGATCACGGCCGGGCGGCTCTTTCAGCGTGCCCGGCTCCGCAACAACCACGGAGCAAACAGTGCCTACCTATCGAGGTGGCCGTCATGAGCACGGCCAGAACTTCCTGACTGACCCATCCACCATTGCCACGATCACACGGCTCGTGGCTGCCACCGATGGCCCGATCATCGAGATCGGCCCCGGTGACGGAGCACTCACCACCCCGTTGGCCCAGCTCGGGCGACGGGTGACAGCCGTCGAGATCGACACCCGGCTCGCCCGGCGCTTGATCGGACGCCTCCCGTCACATGTGGAGGTCGTCGCCGAGGACTTCCTGACCTACCGGCTTCCCACGTCGGCGCACGTGCTCGTCGGCAACCTGCCGTTTCACCAGACCACGGCCATGCTGCGACGCATTCTGCACGCCCCCGCATGGATCGATGCAATCGTGCTCGTGCAATGGGAGGTTGCGCGGCGCAGAGCGGGTGTTGGTGGTGCCACGATGATGACGGCGCAATGGGCGCCTTGGTTCGAGTTCACGCTGCACAGTCGTGTTCCAGCCCGCGCGTTCACCCCACGTCCGGGAGTCGACGGCGGAATCCTCACCATTCACCGTCGCGAACATGCGCTGCTGTCCCCGGCACGGCGACGCCAGTTCCACGCTCTGGTCCATCGCGTCTACACCGGTCCCGGCCGCGGGCTTGCACAGATCCTCGCGCGCACCACCTCACTCGGGTCACCACAGACGACACAGGCGTGGCTGACACGCCACGGCATGACCGCTGCAGGACTCCCGAAGGACATGCCCGTCGAGGCATGGGTGGATTTATTCAAGACCACCGGTTCTTCACCGCCTGCACACCGTGCGCAGACGCAGCAGGTGAAGTCGAGGAGGCGCCGTCGATGACCATCGCAGCGCGGCATCAGGCCTGCCGCTACACGTCAACAGCTAGGGCGTGTCTCCCTTATCGGTGATGAGGCTCGCGGCAGGCTGGTCGGGTGAGGTCAACGGGATCGCGGTATCGGGTGTTCACGGATGAGCAGTGGGCGCGGATCGAGCCGTTGTTGCCCTCGAATCAGGGCCGGCGCGGGCACCCGTTCGGGGAGCACCGGCGGGTGGTCGAGGGCATCGCCTACCGGTACCGGACCGCGATCCCGTGGCGGGACCTGCCCCGGGAGCAGTTCGGGCCGTGGCAGACGGTGTGGAAACGCCACCGCCGCTACGCCGCGGACGGCACCTGGGACCGAGTCCTGACCCAGGTGCTGGTCGAGGCCGATGCGGCCGGGATGATCGACTGGGCCGTCTCGGTCGATGCCACCATCGCCGGAGCCCATCAGTACTCCACGGACACGACCCGCCCGGACCAGGACACAGGGGGCCGGGGCGAATCAGAAGAAACTGCCGCTGACCGAGGTTGAACCGCCTGGTCACGGCATCGGGCGCTCCCG
>NZ_FPCG01000025.1 GCF_900116905.1 Micrococcus terreus
ACAACTATCATCGACCCCATACCGCCTGCGGCCACCAGCCCCCAGCCTCACGCGCACCCCGCACCCTCAATAACGTCATGGCCTCCTACAACTAGTGACGTGCATCCAGCACACACGAATCCGTGAAGCCCGTGAGTAACCAGCAGAAGCTGGAGAGGGAGGCTGCGAATGCCGCCCGGAGGAGGCCAATTCGTCGAGTTTTCGTCGGGGTAGTCAATTCATTAAACCTTAAAAGCCGCGGAAACCCTTGAGTTTCCGCGGCTTTCTGGTCGGGGTGACAGGATTTGAACCTGCGACCTCGTCGTCCCGAACGACGCGCGCTACCAAACTGCGCCACACCCCGAGGTCCTCGCGACCGGCCGGAATCCCGCCAGTCACAGTGGTCCAGCATACTCCCGGGCGAGCGGATTCACCAAAACGGCCGCAGGCAGGTCGCCCACCGTCAAGCGCATCGCCTACAGGATGGCCCGGCCCGGGTTGAGGATCTCCTGCGGGTCCACGAGCTGTTTGATCTGCCGCTGGATCTCCACGACCGGTCCCGACTGCTCCCAGTGCATCCACCGCAGCTTGTACGAGCCGATCCCATGTTCACCGCTGATCGTGCCACCCATGTCCAGGGCGACGCGGATCGATTCGTCCAATGCCGCCTCCAGCCGGGGCATCGCCTCACTTGCCTCTGCCGTGGCGATCCAGAACGTGGGATGCAGGTTGCCGTCAGCGGCATGGGCGACGACCTTGAGCTGGACGCCGTGGCTGACGGCCATGCGCTCCAGTTCAGCCACGTAGTCCACCAGCCGTGACTTGGGCACCGCCACGTCCTCACCAGTGCGGATCTGGGTCTCGACCGCGTCGCCTCGAGCATGCCGGCGCAGTTCGACCAGCGCCTCAGCCTCGGCGTCGTCGGGTGCCGAGAGAATCCCGCCGAGGCCGGTGAGGACCTCTCGGATAATCTCCATCTCCGCTGCCGCACCGAACCCATCGGTCTGCACCAGCAGCATCGCCTCCCCTCGCGCAGAGAGCGTGGAGCCGTGCGCCTCGTCCAGAGCGGCCATGGTGCCGCGGTCCATGATCTCCAGGATGGCCGGTGTCACGCGTGCCGCACCGATCTGCAGGACGCCCGCGGCCGCCGTCGGGAAGTCCGGGAGCCAGGCCGCCAGGGTGAGCACCTTCACGGGAGCCGGACGCAGCCGGACGGTGGCGCCGACGATCACCCCCAGCGTTCCCTCCGAACCGGTGAACAGGCCCGTCAGGTCATAGCCCACCACGCCCTTGATGGTCTGGTGTCCGGTGCGGATCAGGCTCCCGTCGGCCAGGACCACGTCCACGGCCAGGACGGAGTCGCGGGTCACCCCATACTTGGCGCACCGGAGTCCGCCGGCGTTCGTGGCGATGTTCCCGCCGATCGTCGAAGTGCGGTAGCTGGCGGGGTCGGGGGCATACATCAGCCCATGGGCGGCTGCTGCCGTGTTCAAGTCCGCATTGATCACCCCGGGCTCCACCACCGCGGTGCCGTCCTCCGGGTTCAGCTGAAGGATCCTGTCCATCCGCGTGGTGGAGAGAACCACACCACCAGGCAGGGCGTTGGCACCTCCGGACACTCCGGTTCCTGCGCCACGGGTCACCACGGGAACCCGGTGCTCGCTGGCCAGCCGCATCAGCTGCTGAACGTCCTCGACGCTCTCCGCGTGCACCACCGCCTCAGGCAGAGCCACCACGAGGCCTTCCAGGGGGCCTTTGTCCACGGAGTACTCGGCCAGTCGCTCTTCGTCCTGTGTCAGCTGATGCTCGGGGAACACGGCAACGAGGGCATGCAGGAAGGAGTCTGGGGCGGGCATGTCCCCATGGTAGGCGACTGTCCCGGCCACCGGCTGGCACCGGACTCTAGACTGGGCGGACCAGACACGACGACGGGGTGCAGCCCGTCTTGCCGATCTCTGCGAAGGCGAGGTGCAGTGTGGACCACCGAGAACGACGCGGCTCGGACCGCTCCGCGGGTGAGGGACAGCGTTCCGGAGGCTTCCTGGGTTCACCCGGCAACCTGGTGGGCCTGGGGGCACTGACCGTCGTCCTTCTGCTGGTCCTGCTGCTCAGCCAGTCGGTGCCGGCCGCCGTGATCGCTGGCCTGCTCGGCTACGGCGCTGGGTACTTCCTCGCCCCGGACCAGGCGCGACGTCCAGCCCTGGAGACCTATGCCTCGGGCGTCCCCGTGACGGGGGCAAGCCAGAAGGACGTCCAGGAACGGCTACGCGCCTTGAGCTCCACGATCCAGTCTGAGCACCGGAGACTTCCTCCACGCGCGCACGATGAGCTCCGCCAGGCGATGACCCAGTTGGAGGAGATGGCTCAGAGATGGGACACCGTCGCCACCGCCCCGGACCATCGCCATGTGGTCGAATCCATCATCTACGACTATCTGCCGACCACGTTGGACCTGTTCCTGACGCTGCCGGACTCAGAGAAGCCTCATCACGCTGCTGAATGGACGCACCAGCTCGGCACCCTGACGACCGCGATCGAACACAGCCGGGAAGCTGTGCTCCGCCGGGACCTCCAGGCCATGCGGACACAGGGCCGGCTGCTCGAACAGCGGTTCGAAGACGGGGATCTGGCTCTGTTCAAGGAGCATGGCCTGTAGAGACCACATCGACCATCCCCGACTCAGATGGGTGCCCCACCGGTGAACCGCGCGAAGCCTTCCAGCAGTCCAGACCAACTCTGAACCAGTTCGCCGTCGTCAGACTCGATGCTCACTGCCGTGCGATCCTGTCCGTCGTTGGAGTCGAACCGCACGGTCAGCGCCCTGTCCACCGGCTCTGAGACGGCCCGGCCACGCCAGTTGAGGCGAAGCACTCCGGGAGATACGGACACGATCGAAGCCCAGACGTGCTCAGAACCGTCGGCGCCCTCTTCGAGCAGCTCCCCTCCGACGAACCCCAGGTGCCCCTCTGGACCAGTGAGACGACGCTCCAGAGGCCACCATAGATGTGGGTACTCCGTAAAGGCTTCGATCGTCCGGTCACGGGCCAACGGGATGTCCACGTGCCGCGTTGTGTGCTCAGATATGGGCGGGACCGGGTGGGATGGCTCGGCAGGTGCCGGTGGATCGGCCGGCGCCGGCTCCGTTGCGAACGGATCGAGGAAGAGATGCTCATCCATGTGCTCAGTGTCGCATAGCACCAGGTCAGAAAGTACCCGCGGCGCCCCCTCCACATTCAAGGACATCAGGACCGAGAAGACTCTGTTAAAGCGCTCGGGCCCCACCGTGTGGTGGGGCCCGAGTCTTTGAAAGTAGTGTCCGGCGGCGTCCTACTCTCCCACACACTCCCGTGTGCAGTACCATCGG
>NZ_FPCG01000008.1 GCF_900116905.1 Micrococcus terreus
TCGAGCACTACAACAATGAACGCCGTCACAGCGCACTAGGAGGCCGCCCACCCGCCAGCCGGCTGCCACCAACCTGATGGCCGGGTACATCTAGGCGTGATGACTGCGCGGTACTGTCGTGCGCAGGACCCGGTCATCTCCGATCGGGCCAGCGGGCGGCGAGGGTTGAACATGGATGCATCACATCAGGACAACGCAGGTGGCGGTCCGGCTCCGTCCGGGGCGGAATTCTCAGGCCTCGACCGTGAGCTGATGCTGCAGGTCGCCCGGTACCTGGAGCATGCCAACCAGCTGGCCGGGGCCGCTGAAGGACGACGACGGCGCACTCCCCTGGGACAGGTCGTCTCGGATCATCTGGGCGTGGACGCCGAGACCGTGCCCGTCACCCAGGACTCCTTCCCCGAGCACCGCCTCGCCGATGCCGACATCGCCCTGAACAAGCTGGCGGAGGACTCCGGCGGAACCCTGATCGGGGTCCAGGGAAGCGATCGCGTGCACCACGCCTTCAGCGACCTGGTCAGCAGTCCACACCACCCCTTCGAGCCAGGGCCGGTGGACTACTCCTCGCGTCCCACAGGGCCGGACAGCACCCGGCAGGTGGTCACCTTCGGCATCTGGCTGCTCGCCGTGGACGGGGTCCCCAGCGCCGTGCTGCTGCGCGGTGCGCGGCCGGAGTCGGGCCGGATGGCCGCCGAGCTGGAAGTGCTCTCGCCCTCGGCGGGGGCATCGACGGCCCTGTTGCAGCGCGTGCGTGCGTTGATGACCGAGCACAGCGTCCTGCGCGGCCAGGTCCTCTCCTTCGCGATGAGCGACTACGGAGCGACGGCGGGCGCCACCCTGCTTCCACGGCCAGAGATCTCCCGCGATGACGTGGTGCTGCCAACAGGGGTGATGGACCAGATCACCGCGCATGTAGTGGGGATCGGCGAACAACGTCAGGCCCTGCGCGCAGCTGGACAGCATCTCAAGCGCGGCGTGCTCCTTTACGGCCCTCCGGGCACCGGCAAGACCTTGACCGTGCGCCACCTGGTCTCGGTCACGCCCGGCGTCACGGTGGTCCTGCTGACCGGCTCGACTATCCAGCTCGTCACCGAAGCGGCCAGCCTGGCCCGTGCGCTCCAACCCAGCATCGTGGTCCTGGAGGACGTAGACCTGGTCGCCATGGAGCGAGGCCATTCTCCGCAGCCGTTGCTGTTCGAGGTGCTGGATGCGCTGGACGGTCTTGACGGCGATGCCGATGTGACGTTCCTGATGACCACCAACCGGGTCGAGGTCCTGGAGCGGGCGTTGGTTCAGCGTCCAGGCCGGGTGGACCTGGCCGTGGAGATCCCCCTGCCTGCTCGCGCCGAGCGTCGACGACTGGTGGAGCTCTATGCGGGCGAGTTGCCCTTCTCCGCCGATGCCCTCGACGCCGTAGCCGGCCAGAGTGAGGGAACCACCGGAACCTTCGCCAAGGAGCTGGTGCGCCGAGCTGTCCTACGGGCGGCCCTGCGAGACGGTGCCGATCCTGTGCCAACGGACGAGGACCTGAAGTCTGCTCTGGACGAGCTGAACTCGGCCCAACACACCCTCACTCGACGCCTGCTCTCCGGCTCCCCCGAGCCAGATGATGCCCACGACGACATCACGCAGTATGGCGGCGGCTATGACTTCGGCTTCGTCGCCGGCGGTCCGATGCCTCGTGACATGCCCTACAGCAGCACAGTGTCCTTCGTCGGGGACGATTCCAGCCAGGAGCAGTGGTCCGACCAAGCCGACGAGGGATGGAACGACGACTCCCGAGCCTGAGGTCACCGGCCAGGCACTCTGGATATTCCGTCCTGAGCGTGAACAATGGGTGCATGGAACATCACGCACCTGCCAACCCCACTGACCATCCGGCACCGCTGCAGATCCGCGATGAGTCCATCAAGCTCGGCCAGGCACTGAAGCTGGCCAACCTGGTGGAGGACGGCGCCGATGCGCGCGCGGTCATCGACGCCGGGCTGGTGCACGTCAACGGCACCCCGCAGATGCGCCGCGGCCATCAGCTGCGCCACGGTGACGTGGTGGACTACTCCGGCGAGGCGTTCAAGATCGTCTCTGCCCTGCAGCAGTGACCGGCGTGGCCTGACCGGCCGGTCATCACCTGACCATGTAGTCCAGGTACTCACCGACGTGCCGTAGCTCCTGCGGCCCGATCCCGTGGCCGATGCCTGCGTAGAGCACCTTGGTCAGGTCCACATGCTGGGTCACCCAGGCGTGCGTGTACTCGATCTTCTCAGGGGAGATCACCGGGTCCTCCTGGTCACGGCCCCAGAACATCTTTGGCTGGGCCTGGGCCACAGCTGCGTCATCGAAGAACCCTGCCAGCGGACCGGTCCCCCGCTGTGCCGGCTCCAGGCCCGCATCGGGGTCGATGGCGAATCCTGACAGCCCCACGGTGCAGGCGTAGGCGGTGGGGTCCAGACGCATCAGCGAGGTCGCCATGGACATGCCCATGGAGAACCCCAGGAGCGAGACGCTGGAGAACTTGGGCGCCTGGTCCAACACCCACGCCCGGAGGTCTTCGATCGACGCCCGCACCTGCAGCGGATCCGCCATCAGGGTCTGCGTCACCGGGAACCAGGTGTATCCGCCGTAGTCCAGTGCCATGGGCGCCCGCACAGAGGCGACGGTGAACTTGGACGGCAGCTCCGGAACGATCCCAAACAGGTCGTTCTCATCGGCACCGAGACCGTGCAGCATCACCAGCAGGTGGCTGCCCTCACGCTCCTCCTCCGGGCGGGACCAGCGGACAGTGGGCTCTCGGTGTGCTTCAGGGCTCGATGTCATGCACACCAGCCTAGTGATCCGTTCACCATGGTGGGTCTGGGTGGTCGGCCCAGTACTGGTTGCGGGTCAGCTCCGGCTCAGCACCGGTCCTCGAGCTGGCCTGCCTGGACCGGGCGGTGGGGCTGGTGTCTTCGAACCAGGGGACCCCGTGGCGCATATGGATCCGGTACTGGTCATGGTGCACCGCCTGGTGGTGGTGCTCGCACAGCAGCACCCCGTTCTCCACCGTGGTCGGACCCCCATGCTCATAGTGCTGAACATGATGGACCTGACAGCAGGTCGCCGGCTGCCCACACCCCGGGGCAGCACATCCCCGGTCCCGGGCGATGATCGCCCTGCGCAACGGGGCCGGGAACACCCTGCGGGCCGGCCCGGCATCCACGATCTGACCCTGAGCACCCAGCACCACCGGCAGGATCTTGGCGTCACAGGCCCACGCCCTGATGACCCTGGGGTCGATCGGACCCGTGAACCCCGCCGTGGACACCAAAGACCCCCGTAAGTCCACCCCACCCGGCGGTGGCTTCCCCGGAGGCTCATACCCCGGCTCACCTGGCCGCAGCAGCTCCGTCGGGACCTCAGGTTGTGGTGGCGGGTCCGGGTGGTCCAGGATCCGCCCGGCCAGGGTGTCGTAGTCGATCACCGCCATCACCTGCGGGGCATACCCACCGGTGTCCGGCAACCCCGAATCCCTCACGCGCAGCGCCGCGGTCAGGGCGGTGATCACCGCATCGACCTGACGACGATTCCGCTCCTCCGCCCGCTCCACCCACGGTGCCACACCAGCACAGAACACCTCGTCCTCGTCCTCTGATGCGCCGCTGGCATCAGCAGCAGGAACAGCCTGGCCGTTGTGGTTCTCGTGGGCCTCGTGGCCACGGGCCTGCTGGGCGCGCTGGGCCTGGTCGAACAGACTGAACAGGTCCTGGCCCCGCCCGGACGTGTTGGCAGCGCTCTCGGCCCCCTCCGGGGACGATTCACTCCTACCCCGCTGGTTCTTCCTGGCCCGAGGGTTGGCACCAGCCGAGGCCACGGTCTTGAAGATCTCATGCTGGGACTGAGTCAGGAACAGGTGCCACAGGAACAACCCGTTCTCCTCACGCACGAACCGGGCCGCACGACCCTGATCCACCACCCCAGCCGGTGGCTCACCGGTGGTCCGCTCCAACGCGTCCTTGAACCTCACCAGCCAGCGCTTGCAGACTTGGACCATCACCCCCGGCGGCTCCCGACGCGCCCGACCCATCAACTCCACCTCACCAGAGGAAACCTTCTCCAGCACCCACTCCTTCGGTGCCCGCGCCGCCGCCGCGGCACGACGGGCATCCCCCAGAGTCCGGGTGATCACATCCACCACCACCGGATCCACAGCACCGGACCACAATGCACCAGAGACCTCACCCAGAGTGGTGGTGTTCGGTGTGCCGTCTGCTGCCGGTGCAGGAGCCAAGTGTTGAGCCGCCCTGTTCTCCCGATCCCGGGTCTGACGCGCCGGAGTATGCAACGTCTTCTCCACGAAATCAGCCGAGGACCGGAACCCGGTCTTGCCCTGCGGCAACCCCAACCACCGGCGCCGGGCCTGAGGATCCTCAAACACCCGGGCCGTATGCCCCGCCACCGCCGTCGCCGCACCCTCCACCACCCGCACCAGAGCAGCCACCTGTTCCTGCACCACCGGCAACGTCACCGCCTCCGCGGACGAGACCACCTCGGAAGGAGTGACCGGATCCAACGACTCCACAAAGTCCGGGCGCGCCAGGCGCCCCGTCAACTCTCGAGTCAGGTGTTGAGTCAGCGACAGCAGCTCACCCAGACACAGAGCAGAGGCATCGACATGCTGAGCCGAAGGCAGCACACCTGCCACCTCATCCACCACCGCTGCCACGACCACCACCTCCTCCAGCTGCTCCGAGCAATACCCGTTCTTCTCGTACTGATATTCGACCAGACCCCACGGACACCTTAAGGTCCACCCCGCCAACTGGGGACGAGAACGCCGAGCGTGTCACCTGTGCAGGGCTGGCCCCTCGACCGATCCCAGGAGTACCTGAGACGGCCCTTCCCTTCTCCCCTGACTCAGCTAGGGTGGTGTGCCGTGCCACAGTCTGAACAGCCCCCGCAGCCCGCCCTCACCGCCGATCACCCTGACCAGGGACCCCACCCGTGGCGCCGCTATGTGGCCCTGGGCGACTCCTTCACCGAGGGCATCGGTGACCCGGATCCTCGCCACCCCGGCTATCACCGCGGCTGGGCGGACCGGGTGGCCCAGGAGCTGGCACGGCAGGTCCCGACGACGGCCGGCGCCACCCCGGAGCAGCGCCAGTTCGCGTATGCGAACCTCGCGGTGCGCGGCAAGCTGATCGACCAGATCGCCGCCGACCAGACTGAGCCGGCGGTCGCCCTGAACCCGGACCTGATCTCGCTGTGTGCCGGCGGCAATGACGTCATCCGCCCCAGTGGCGACCCGGACCGCACCGCCGAGAAGCTCGACGAGCTGGTCGGCCGCCTGGCTGTCACCGGCGCCACGATCGTCCTGTTCAACGGGGCAGACATCCGTGACACCCCGGTGATGGGCAAGATCCGCGGCCGCGTGGCGATCTTCAACGAGAACATCAGGGTGGTCGCCCGCCGGCATGACGCCGTGGTCGCGGACATGTGGGCGCTGCGTGAGCTGACCCGCCCGGAGATGTGGGATGCCGACCGCCTGCACTTCTCCAGCATCGGCCACCACACGATCGCCCGGATGGTCCTGGACACCCTGAACGTGCCCCACGCCCTGAACCCCGCCGTGCCGGCACCGGTCGAGCCCCGCACCTGGCGGCAGGCCCGCGCCGAGGATGCCCGGTGGGCGCGCGAGCATCTGGGCCCGTGGGTGCTGCGTCGCCTGCGCGGCCAGTCCTCCGGGGACGGCCGCGCGGCCAAACGTCCGGAGGCTGGTCCCATCACCGATCTGGTCGAGGCGAACTTCGGTCAGTCGATGCCGTTGGGCACCGGACCGGACGGGGACTGACCACTCACGAAGCCACCGGACCGGAGGACCCCTACAGCTCCAACGTCTGCACGAGTTCTGGGTAGACCTGTTCCAGGTCGGTCAGGAAGCCGTCATGCCCGATCGGTGAGTTGATCAGGTGCAGGGGAACGTCTCGCCCCTCTGCCCGGCTGGCGGAACCGGTCAGCTGCCGCGCCAGCTCCTGGGACTGCTCGGGCCAGTACAGCCGGTCCGAGTCGACCGCGGCCACGAAGGCGCGCGCGGTGACCCCAGCGAGCGCCGCGCCCTCTCCGCCCCGCCCCCGGCCGACGTCGTGACTCATCAGGGCCTCGGTGAGCACCAGGTAGCTGTTGGCGTCGAACCGCCTGGCCAGCTTGCCGGCCTGGTGGTCCAGGTAGGACTCCACCTGGTAGCGCCCCCCGCGGGCCACGGGCGCCCCGAAGGGGTCCTCACCGGGCTGAGGGGACCGCCCGAATCGGCCCTGCAGCTCAGCCTCCGAGCGGTAGGTGATGTGCGCGATCCGCCGGGCGATGCCCAGGCCGCCCTCCGGCGCGGGGCCTCCGTAGTAGTCCCCGCCGGCGAAATGCGGGTCCAGGCGGATGGCGGCGGTCTGGGACTGGGCGAAGGCGATCTGCTCGGCGGTGGAGTGCGCCCCACAGGCGATCACCGCCACTCCGGCCACCCGGTCCGGGAACGTGGCGGCCCACTCCAGCGCCCGGGCGCCGCCCATGGATCCCCCGACGACGGCATGGAACCTCTCGATGCCCAGGACATCGGCCAGCAGGGCCTCCGCGCGCACCGAGTCGCGGATGGTGGTGAAGGGGAAGCGTGAGCCCCAGGGGCTCCCGTCAGGATCCAACGACGACGGCCCGGTGGTCCCATAGCAGCCGCCCAGCATGTTGGGGGCCAGGACGAACCACTTCTCCGTGTCCAGGGGGCGTCCCGGACCGACCAGTCCTTCCCACCACCCCGGCTCCGGGTCCGCCGCGGTGGCGGCCACGTGGGTGGACCCGGTGAGGGCGTGCAGGATCAGCACCGCGTTGGAGCGGTCCGCGTTCAGGGTGCCCCAGGTCTCGTAGGCGATCTCCACGTTCGGCAGCCGTCCGCCGGTCTCGAACTCGAAGGGGCCGATGCTGTGCGTGCGCAGGGCGCTCTCCGGCACGGGCGGGCCGTCCTTCACGGGCGTGCTGCGCGTCAGGGTGTCCGTCATGGCGCTCCCGTTCCTCAGGCTCCGGCCCCGGAACCCGCCGCGGCGAACCCACGGTCCAGGTCGGCCAGGATGTCCTGGATGCTCTCCAGGCCCACCGAGAGCCGGACCAGCCCGGGGGTGACTCCGGCGGCGCGCTGTTCGGCCTCGGTCAGCTGGGAATGGGTGGTGGAGGCCGGGTGGATGACCAGGGAGCGGACATCGCCCACATTGGCCACATGGTGGTGCAGGGTCAGCGCGTCCACGAACCGCGCACCGGCCTCGCGGCCCCCCTCGATCTCGAAGGACAGCACCGCCCCGGTCCCGTTCGGCAGGTAGGTCTGGGCCCGCTCGTGCCAGCGGCTGGAGGCCAGCCCCGGGTAGGTCACCCCGCTGGCCTGGGGGTGGTCCTCCAGGTACTGGGCCACGCGCTGGGCGTTGGCCACATGCCGTTCCATGCGCAGGCTCAGCGTCTCCAGACCGAGGTTGATCAGGAAGGCGTTGAAGGGGCTGATGGTGCTGCCGTAGTCGCGCAGCAGCTGCACGCGGGCCTTGAGGATGAAGGACAGGTTCGCCCCGAAGGCGCTGCCCACGCCCAGGTCCCGGGCGAAGACCAGCCCATTGTAGGACTCGTCGGGCTGGTTGAACCCGGGGAACCGGTCCGGGTGCTGGGCGTAGTCGAAGCTGCCGCCGTCCACCAGCACCCCGCCCATGGCAGCGGCGTGTCCTCCGAGGTACTTGGTGGCCGAATGGACCACGATGTCCGCGCCGTGCTCGAACGGGCGCACCAGGTAGGGCGTGGTCAGCGTGGAGTCCACGGCCAGCGGCACCCCGGCCTCGTGGGCCACCTGAGCCACGCCGGCGATGTCCAGCACGTCTCCACGGGGGTTGCCCAGCACCTCACCGAAGAGCAGCTTGGTGTTCTCCTGGACGGCGCCGCGCCACTCGTCCAGGTCGTCCGGGTCCTGGATGAACGTGGTGCTGATCCCGATCTTGGCCAGCGTGTGCTTGAACAGGTTCTGGGTGCCTCCGTACAGGGAGGCCGAGGCCACCACATGATCACCCGCACCGGCCACGTTGAGCACGGCGAAGGTGCTGGCGGACTGGCCGGAGGCGAGCAGCAGGGCGCCGACCCCACCCTCGAGTGCGGCGATCTTGTCCTCCACTGCGCCGGTGGTGGGATTGCCGATCCGGGTGTAGATCGGCCCCAGGTCCTGCAGGGCGAAGCGGTCCGCCGCGGTCTGGGCCGAGGGGAAGTCGAAGGAGGTGGTCTGGAAGATCGGCAGCGCCGTGGCCCCGGTGGTGGGGTCGGAGTGCGCGCCAGCGTGGACCTGACGGGTCTCGAAGCCCCAGCTCTCGGGCCCTGCAGTCTGCGCGGTCTCTGCAGTCTCTGCAGCCTGCTGCTCGGGGGTGTGCTCCTGGGTCATGGTGACTCCTGATCTCTCAGGGCCTGTCCGCCAGCTGCGGTTACCGCCCCTGGATCAGTCCGCGTCCGAGGATCACCCGGAGCGCGCTGTGGAGCGGCTCACCGGCAGCCAGGGCGTGGGCCCGCGCTTGCCTGCACCGTTGTGGTGCCTGCCTGGTCCTCACCCGGGGCACCCCACCGCGAGTTGGAGGGTTGCCGGCCAGCGAGCCGGGGCTTGACGCTGACACTCATGACCTGCCCTCAGTGTGCCAGATCCACCCGGTCCGGATCACCCCGTGGAGCCCATGCGACACACTGTGACGCAGCTCGCAAAGTTAGGTGACCCTAAGTCGTCGCCTCCCCCTGAAAGTGGGACGATGAACACATGATGCGCCTGGACCACGTCTCGTACGCCGCCGGACCGGAAGGCCTGACGGGCACCGTCGCCCGAGTGGCCGATGCCCTGGGCATTGAACGCGTCAAGGGCGGCATCCACCCCCGCTTCGGCACCCGCAATGCGATCTTCCCCCTGGCCAACCGCCAGTACCTGGAGGTCGTGGAGGTGCTGGACCACCCCGCTTCGGAGAAGGCGGCGTTCGGCCAGGCCGTGCGTGCCCGCTCGGAGATGGGCGGCGGCTGGATGGGCTGGGTCGTCGCCGTGGACGACCTCTCCCCGTTCGAGCAGCGCCTGGAGCGCAACGCCGTGCCGGGCAACCGCAAGTTCCCGGACGGCCGGGAGCTGACCTGGCAGCAGATCGGACTCAAGGGCCTGATCGCCGATCCCCAGGTCCCCTTCATCATCAAGTGGGATGAGGGCACCGCGGATCTGCATCCCTCCTTGGCGGCCCCCGCAGAGGCCGCCCTGAAGACCGTGACCATCGGCGGCTCCCGCGATCGGGTCCGCTCCTGGCTGGGCCTGGAGAACTCCGATCAGCTCGTCGAGGACCTGGACATCGAGTACGTGGCCCCCTCCGGCACCCCGGGCATCATGTCCGTGAGCTTCGAGACGCCGAAGGGCACCATCACCCTGTGAGTCCCTGCCGGTCCGGTGCCAGTTCAGGTGCCGAACCAGCCCAGCTGTGCCAGCAGCGGGTATCCGACGAACCCGGCCACGTCCAACAGCAGGTGGGCCACCACGAGCGGCATCACCCTGCGGTACTTCAGGTAGAAGACGGCGAAGACCAGTCCCATGACCAGGTTGCCGATTCCCGGGCCCAGACCTTGATACAGGTGGTAGCTGGCGCGCACCAATGAGGAGATCACGACGACGGCCCACGGGTTCACCGGCCAGAAGGCACCGGAGGTGCCCGCCGAGTGAACGCCTGAGCGCAGCCGCTGCAGGTAGGACAGGCGGTCGATCAGCCAGGCCACCACGATCACCTCCTCCAGCAGGGAGTGGCGCAGGGCGGAGAGGATCAGCACCGGCGTGGTCCACCAGTGCTCGTTCATGGCACTGCCCACCACGGCGGTGGTCACACCTGCCGAGCGCCCCACCGCATAGACCAGCAGCGTGCCCAGCCCCATGGCCAGGAACAGCAGGGCGCCCCAGCCAAGATCGCGTGCGGGCCGGCGCAGGTCCAGTCCGAAGGTCCGGAAGGGGTTGCGCCCGTGGATCCAGAGCAGGTGGAAGACCAGCAGGACCGGGACCAGGGCGAAGCCGATCCCCAGCAGCTGATAGGTCAGATCGAACAGGGGCCGGGGAGCCAGGGGCGGGTTGAGCGTGGTGACCTGGTCCCGGAGCGGTGCACGGGTGATCTTCTCGATCAGGTCCACGATCGCGTAGACGCCCGAACGGCCCAGGGACAGGGCCAGCACGATCCCGATCTCCCAGCCCACGGCGCGTGCGGACGGAGCAGGCAGGGCTCGGACCGGCTGGCCGGGCAGGTGCCCGGCGGACTGTTCGGAAGATGCATGACGGTGGTGGCTCACCCGGACAGTGTAGGAGCAGGCCCTGACAAGAGAGGACAGGACGAGACAGGACGTGGGGCTACGGTGGGGGCATGGCCTCTGCACCGACCCCCGCTGACCTGGAGCTGGCCGTCCGCACCGCTGCCCGGCCCCTCCCCTGGCTCTCCGCCGAGGCCCGCGATCGACTGGCCCGAGTGGACTGGTCCGAGGGCACCGTGGAGGAGGGCGGACAGTTCCACCGCGTGCTGGTGGTCCCCGGCCAGGGCGTGCTGCGGATGACCCGGAGCCCCCAGGCCGCCGGGCTGCTCCCGCGGCGCGTGGCTCTGCTGGAGGCGCTGGCCGCCCAGGACCTGGCCATCTCCCTCCCCCGCGCCCTGACCGAGGTGACCTCGAATGAGAAGGGGACGGCCGCCGTCGTGCAGGACTATGTCCCGGGGACCGCACACCCGCCGCATTCCGGTGACCCCCGCGTGCTGCGGGAGCTGTGTGAGCGCCTGGCCCGCGTGGACGTGGAGCCGCTGCGCCCGCATCTGGCCGAGGCGTTCTCCTTCCGCGGTCCGTGGACCCCGGAGAAGTCGGCGGCGGTGCGGTTGCTGCCGGATGTGCTCGGCGAGCGCTGGCCGGACTGGTTCGAGGCCACTCTGCCTGGCTCCTGGGGTAGCACGGTGGACGCGCTGACGGATGCCGCACGGCGCTGGACCGCAGAGCCGGTGGTGGAGCCGTCCCTGGTGCACGGAGATCTGGCCGGGCACAACATGCACTGGGCGCCCGTGGGGAGCCCGGCGGTGCGGCAGCTGGTGGAACGGGAGGGACCGGACGTGCGGCGACTGGGCCTGGCGGCGGGCGGTCGGGACGAGGCGAGTGGTCAGGGCGAGGCCTCCGGCTGGGTGCTGCTGGGCATCCTGGACTGGGACCTGGCCTGCGTGTGGGACCCGGCGCTGAACCCGGCGTACCTCTCACTCTGGCACGGCGAGGAGAAGCTCGAGGCGATCGCTCGGGATGCGTTCGAAGCCCAGCGAGGACGCGTGTGGCTGGGCGTGATGGCGCTGGAGTCGCTGTACGACGCCTCCCTGCGTGAGGGCACTCCGAGTCCGGCGAACTGGGGGAAGCTGCTGCGCAAGACCCTGCCGAGGATCGGCCGGGCCATGGACGCCCTGCGCTGAAAGTGGAACCTTCAACTACACTGGTGAGCAACCTCACTTCTACTGACGAGTACCCCCCCCCCGGTCGCCCGTCACCCGCTGTCATCGCGCCTGCTGTGAGGTCATCGCATCTGAGAGGACCTCATCATGGCCGCCCGCCTGAACGCGCCCTTCGCGTCGCTCGCCTCTGCCGCACTGGCGGCGTCGATCACCGTGGGGATGGCTCCGCCCGCTCTCGCTCTGGCTTCGGTCTCCATCACCGCGCCCGTGGTGTCCGCCGTCCCGGCCACCGTCACCTCCACCCCCGGCTGGACCACGAAGAACGTGAACCTGCGCACCGGCCCCTCCACCAGCTACACCTCCCTGGCCACGATCCCTGCCGGCACCCCCATCACCATCCACTCCACCCGCTCCGGCGTCTGGAACCGCGTCACCACACCCCGCGGCGACGGCTGGATGTCCTCCAACCTCTTCACCACCACCCCACCGGCCACCGTCACCTCCACCCCCGGCTGGACCACGACGAACGTGAACCTGCGCACAGGCCCCTCCACCAGCTACACCTCCCTGGCCACGATCCCTGCCGGCACCCCCATCACCATCCACTCCACCCGCTCCGGCGTCTGGAACCGCGTCACCACACCCCGCGGCGACGGCTGGATGTCCTCCAACCTCTTCACGACCACCCCACCGGCCACACTGCGTCCTGCCGCGCCGAGCACCACCCCGGTCGCCAACCTCACGGGCGCACGCTTCTCCGCCGCGGGCATGACCTCGACGTACCACGTCCGGACCCAGGGCATCGACTACTCCAAGCCGGTCGGAGCACTGTTCTACTTCGACGGCGACTACTACGGCAGAGCGGCCTCCATCACCGAGAATCCCACGAGCCAGGACTTCACCGCCCTGGCAGCCGAGGCCAACCGGCGCAATCTGGTCTTCATCGCCCCGGTCACCCCGTCATCCGCCACCTCGGCCAACGGCTACACCTGGTGGGAACGGGTGAATCAGAACGGCGACTGGCAGCGCGCCTTCGCCCGGGACATCCTGGGCAGGAACCCCTCGATCAGCCCCGACCGGATCCACTTGATGGGATACTCCGGAGGCGCCGAATTCATCTCCGGTGAGCTGTCCAAGGACCGCCCTGAGACCTGGATGCGCACCGGCTCGGCGATCATGGTCGCCGGCGGCGGCCACTTCAACGGGCCGATCCCCTCCACCACCCCGTCCGCAACATTCCGTCAGAGCGTGAACCTGCGCTGGTACGCGGGTTCGCTGGACGTGGCCGGACAGACCAATCCACCCACCTGGTCGGCCCTCAGCGCGGCACAGAAGGGGTCCGCTGCCTACCGCGCCGCAGGATTCTCCCGTGCCCGGCTGGTCACCCTGCAGGGACTGGGCCATCACGACTACGTGCTGCACAGCATCATGGCCCAGCACTTCAACGCGATCGGGGTCCAGCGCCTGCGCTGATCAGTCTGAACGCCGGACTCGGGTCTCAGCGCGCGAGCGGGAACCGTCGCGGGTCCAGCGCCTGAGCCGCCCATGCCGGGCACCAGTCCCCCACGGCACCGTCCACCAGCAGGTCGGTGGCCACGCGGGCCAGTGCCGAACAGGTCTGGAAGCCGTAGCCGGACTGACCGGCCAGCCAGAACAGCCCGGGCACCTCTGGGTCCGGTCCCACTACGGGCACGCCGTCCGGGGATTCGGTGCGCAGCCCGGTCCACGCGCGCTGAACGGGACCGATCTGCAGTGTGGTGTCCTGGCGGATCAGCTCGATCACCGCCTCCACCTCGGCCAAGATCGGCTGGGCGTCCTCCGCAGGCGAGGGGACCGCCTCAGACGGGGAGATCAGCAGGTGCTCCCCTTCAGGCCGGTAGTAGTACGCCTCATCAGCTCGGTCCAGCAGCGGATGCTCCGGCGCGAGTGGCTCCGCCAGGGTCACGACGGCGGCCGTTCGCCTCAGCGGGGTCAGCTCCAGGGGCGCTGCGCCCGCCAGGGAGGCCACGTGGTCCGCCCAGGCGCCGGCCGCGTTGACCACGACGCGTGCGTGGATCCGCTCGGTGCCGGTCTCGGTCTGCACGCTCACCTCGAACCCGTCTCCCGCAGGACGCGGCTCGATCCCGGTCACCCGTGCACCGGTCCGCAGCTGTGCGCCGGCGGACCGGGCCCGTTCGGCGTGCCAGTGGATCAGCCGTGGGGCGTTGCTGCGCACGGCGGTGGTGTCCAGTCCGGCGGCCTCGAACCGTTCGATCCGCAGCTCCGGCGCCAGCTGAGCCAGCTCGTCCAGGCTGATCCGCCGCATGGCCTCTGAGGCTCCTGCAGCGACCTGCTCCTCGGTCCCAGCCATCAGGAACCCACTGGGCCAGACCACGGGATGCGCCAGCTCTGCCTGAGTCCGGTCCAGTTCCTCCAGTGTGAGCCGCGTCAGCTCGCGCACGGCATCGGGTCCGTAGGAGGGGATCAGCTGCTGGGCGGAACGCCCGGAGGTGTGGTGGGCCAGGATGGGTTCGGCCTCGAGCAGCAGCACGTCGGCCCGCTCATGGGCTGCCCGCTCACGCTCAGCCAGGTGCGCGGCCAGACTCACCCCGGCCACGCCTCCACCGATGATCAGGTGCTCCACCCTGGTCGTGCTCACGCCCGGGCCTCGATCACTCCGCACCTTCCCGTGCCGCCATGAACGCCTGCACGCAGGCCTGGATGTCCTCCTCGGTGTGCGCCGCGGAGAGCTGGACCCGGATCCGGGCCTGTCCCTTGGGCACCACCGGGTAGCTGAATGCGGTCACGTACACGCCTTGGTCCAGCATGCGGTCGGCCACCCGGGCGGCCTCCACGGCATCGCCGAACATGACCGGGATGATGGCGTGCTCGCCGTCCAGCAGCTCGAAGCCCTCCTCGGTCATCCGGCGGCGGAACAGGGCGGCGTTGGACTCCAGCTGCGCGCGCAGGTCCGCCGAGCCCTCCAGCAGGTCCAGAGCGGTCAGCGTGGCGGCCACGATCGAGGGGGCCAGCGAGTTGGAGAACAGGTACGGCCGAGCCCGCTGCCGCAGCATCGCCACGATCTCCGCCCGTCCGGACACATAACCGCCGGAGGCACCGCCCAAGGCCTTGCCGAAGGTGCCGGTGTAGATGTCCACCCGGTCCGTGACACCCGCATGCTCCGGCGTGCCCGCTCCGGTCTGCCCCATGAATCCCACCGCGTGGGAGTCGTCCACCATCACCAGGGCCCCGAACTCCTCGGCGAGATCGCAGATCTCCTGCAACGGCGCGAGGTAGCCGTCCATGGAGAACACGCCATCGGTGACGATGACCACCCGACGTGCCCCGCCGCCGTCGTGCAGGGCCTTGGTCTTCTCCAGCTGGGCCCGCAGGTCGGCCATGTCCCGGTTGGCATAGCGGAACCGGGCCGCCTTGGAGAGCCGGATGCCGTCGATGATCGAGGCGTGGTTCAGGGCGTCGGAGACGATGGCGTCCTCAGGGCCGAACAGGGACTCGAAGACACCCCCGTTGGCGTCGAAACAGGAGGAGAACAGGATGGTGTCCTCGGTGCCCAGGAACTCGGAGAGCCGGCGCTCCAGCTCCAGGTGGGTGTCCTGGGTGCCGCAGATGAACCGCACGGAGGCCATGCCGAAGCCGCGCTCGTCCAGGGCACGCTTGGCGGACTCGATCAGCCGGGGGTCATCGGCCAGGCCGAGGTAGTTGTTGGCGCAGAAGTTCAGCACGTCCCGGCTCTCCCCGTCCACGGGTCCGGCCTGGATGCGGTTGGACTGTGGGGAGTCGATCCGACGCTCGCGCTTGGTCAGGCCGTCGGCCTCGATCTGCGCCAGTTCGGCGACCAGCTGGTCCTTCACGGTGTACATCAGATGTTCCTCCAGTCCAGGACGACCTTGCCGGTGCTGCCGGACCGGGCCGTCTCGAATGCCCGCTCCCAGTCCGGGGCGGGGATGACGTCGGTGACCACTCCGGCCACGTGTTCGCGCAGTGTGGGGTTCGAGGAGAGCATGGCGCTCATGGCGTACCAGGTCTCGAACATCTCCCGGCCGTAGATCCCCTTGATGGTCAGCATGTGGGTGACCACCTTGGTCCAGTCCACCTCGATGGGCTGATCCGGCAGGCCCAGCAGGGCGATCTTGCCGCCGTGGTTCATGTTGTCGATCATCTCGCGCAGAGCGCTGGGCCGGCCGGACATCTCCAGCCCCACGTCGAAGCCCTCCAGCATGCCCAGCTGCCGCTGCGCCTCGGAGATCCGGGTGGTGGAGACGTCCACGGCCAGGTCGGCGCCGATCGCCCGGGCCAGTTCGAGCCGTTCGGCGGAGACATCGGTGATGGCGATCTTGCGCGCACCGGCATGACGGGCCACAGCGATGGCCATCAGCCCAATCGGACCGGCACCGGTGATCAGCACGTCCTCGCCGACCAGTGGGAAGGACAGGGCGGTGTGCACGGCATTGCCGAAGGGGTCGAAGATCGCGCCGAGCTCGGCGGTGATGCTCGGATCCTGGTGCACCCACACATTGGACTCGGGGATGACCACGTACTCGGCGAACGCGCCGTCCCGCTGCACGCCCACGGAACGGGTGTTGATGCACATCTGGCGGCGCCCGGCCCGGCAGTTCCGGCACATCCCGCACACCACATGACCCTCGCCGGAGACCTTGTCCCCCACCTTCACGTGGGTGGCGAGGTAGCCGACCTCCACGACCTCCCCGTAGAACTCGTGGCCCGGGATCATCGGGGCCTGGATCATCGCCTGCGCGGCGGCGTCATAGGACTCGATGTGCAGGTCGGTGCCGCAGATGCCGGTGGTGTGCACGCGGATCTTCACGTCGTGCGGGCCGCACTCGGGCTCCGGGCGGTCGGTGAACTCGAAGCCGGCGTGGGGGCCGGACTTGTACAGGGCCTTCATGGGGCGGCGGTGCCTCTCCGCAGGGGCACCGCCGGGGTGGTGCGGCGCCGGGATACAGGGAACGACGACGGCCAGGCAGGTGTGTGCCCGACCGTCGCCTTCACTGTAACCGCCTTCACAGACGCGCTACGAGTCAAGGACCTCGAGCATGCGTCCTCCGGCGCGGCGCAGGTCCTCCGGACGGTGAAGGTCCAGATAGATCAGGGCATAGTGCACGGCCCAGCCACGAGCACGGGTCCAGAGGGCCTGGTCGTCCTCAGCAGTCAGCCCTCGAGCCTGCCCGTACGCCGCCCGGAACCGTTCCCGTCCAGCACTGGTGAAGTGGTCCCAGGACTGCCCCAGATCAGAGGCGGGGTCTCCGACGCAGAGGTCACCGAAGTCCACCAGCTGGGGGCTGCCTGGGCCCTCATCCTGAGGGGCCGCGGTCAGCACGGTGTTCCGCGGGTGGGGATCGCCGTGCAGCCACCGGGGCGGTCCTTCGTGCGGTCTCGCGTCCAACGCCTGCTGGATCAGGTCACCCAGGTGTCCCACCTGTCGTTCTCCCAGCTCGGCGGTCCGGTCCCGGAGTCGCTCCCGCACCCGGTCCAGGACGGTCTCGATCCCCTGGCCCCGCCCCACGGGACTCACCGGGGCTCCCGCAGCTCCGGGCACATGCAGGGCGGCCAGCGTCCTCGCGAACGGCTCGGCATAGGCGTCTCTGGTCTGCGTGAGCAGCTCCCCTGCGGATCGGCCGGCCGTCCACGGCACCACCGCCCAGCGGTACGGATAACCGGGGCCGTCCGGGCTCGTGGCCAGGGGCACCCCGGTCCACACGGCAGCCGGCACCCGCACACCGGTCTGCAGCCCCAGCACTGGAAGCCACTGGATCTCCTGCCCCAGCAGTCGCTCCCCCATCTCGTGTCGAGGCAGGCGCAGGGCCAGCTCATCACCGAGGCGGACCATGGTGTTGTCCCATCCCTGGACGATCTCTCCGACCTTCAGCTCCCCCAGGTCCGGATGCTGCTCCTGAAGCAGCCTCCGGACCAGCGTCGGGGTGATGACCGGTTCACTGCCCACTGCTGGGCCTCCGGGATCCGCCGACCAGGTTCTCGGCGGCGCGGATGACGCCCTCGATCGGCCCGGCCGACCACGGTGCACGGCGTACCCCGGTCCGCCACAGCAGCGCGACCATCACAGCTCCCAGCATCAGCGTGCCCAACACGAGCCAGGAATCGTCGTACCGCCCGCTGACCTGCCACGGCCCCGGATGGCGTGCCACCCACCCCAGGAACGCCGTGTGGGCCACGTACAGGGACAGCGTCATGGACCCGGGCACGGCCAGCAGCCGAGTCAGCCCGAGCGGCAGCAGCGGCACCACAGCGGCGCACCCGGCCACCACCGCCACCACGAGCGCAGTGTTGAACACCACCTCCGCCTGCTCACCGGTGTAAGGCACCAGGAAGCTGCCACGCTCCCACCGGATCCACACCATCACGACGACGGCCACAACAGTTCCCGCTGCGCAGACCACCAGGGCGCGGGGCCGGGAGGCCTTCCCACCGCGTCCGCGGGTGAGGCTGTCGAGGACCAGGCTGCCCACCAACGCCCAGAGCAGCAGGCTGGGCAGTCGGTAGTACGGCCCGGCGGCCAGATCCTGGATGCCACTCGCCAGCGCAGGATCAAGCCCCGACTGTGTCAGGGACAGCACCAGTCGGCCGGCTCCCCAGGTCGACTGCAGCAGCGGGGCAACTGCCATCAGGAGGGCGGCGAGGCCCGCTCGGACCATCCAGGGCAGTCCTGCCAGCAGCGCTGCAAGCAGCGTGACGACAGCCAGAAATCCCAGGATGTCCACCACGCCGGCACCGAACTGGACGTTGAGCAGTGTCAGTGCCACCAGCACGGCACCGCGCCACAGCGACCTCAGCAGTGCTGGGCCGAGACCGGTCCTCCCTGCCTCCAGCCGCGCCGAGACCCCGATGAGCGCGGCGAACAGTGCCGCGGTCAAGTGCTCGGTGAGGTTCAGGACCCCGGCCGGGCCACCGGACGGCGCCGTGTGGGCGACGAACATGGAGAACAGGGCCACGCCGCGAGCGGCATCGATCCACTCGATGCGCTCACGGCGCGGCCCTGTACGGGTGCTGCCCATGTCAGCGGGCGGCTGTTGCCGAGGTCACTCCTGGACGCCCAGCTGCTCCAGGACGATCTCGCGCACACGCGCGGCATCGGCCTGGCCTCGGGTGGCCTTCATGACCGGGCCGATCAGTGCGCCGACGGCCTGCAGCTTGCCGCCCTTGATCTTCTCCACCACACCGGGGTTCTGCTCGATCGCCTCCTGGACGGCGGTGGTGAGGGCGCCGTCGTCGGAGACCACGGCCAGGCCCTTGGCCTCGACGATCTGACGAGGCGTGCCCTCCCCGGCGGCGACGAACCCGAGCACCTGCTTGGCGATCTTGTCGTTGATCGTCTTCTCACCGATCAGCGTCTCGATCTCCACCACGTGCTCCGGAGTCACGCCCAGGTCGGCGATGTCCTTCTCGGCGACGTTGGCCAGGCGGGCGATCTCACCCATCCACCACTTGCGGGCGGCGGACGCGGTGGCGCCGGCCTCCACGGTCGCAGCGATCTCCTCGGTCACACCGGCGTTGACCACATCGCGGAACTCCTCATCAGAGTATCCCCACTCGGCCTTCAGGCGCTTGCGGCGCTCGGCGGGAGGCTCGGGCAGCTCGGCGCGCAGTCGCTCGATCCACTCGGGCGTGGTGTGGACCGGCACCAGGTCCGGCTCCGGGAAGTACCGGTAGTCGTCGGCATCGGACTTGGGACGACCCGAGGTGGTGGTGCGGGTGTCCTCGTGCCAGTGACGGGTCTCCTGGACGATGCTGCCGCCGGACTGCAGCACGGCGGCCTGACGCTGGATCTCGAAGGTGACCGCGTGGGCCACGGCCCGCGTGGAGTTCACGTTCTTGGTCTCGGTGCGGGTGCCGAAGGTGGTGGAGCCCTTGGGCATCAGCGAGACGTTGGCGTCGCAGCGGACGTTGCCGCGCTCCATCCGGGCGTCGGAGATGTCCAGGTTCTTCACGATGTCCCGGATGGCGGTCACGTAGGCGCGAGCCAGCTCCGGGGCACGTTCACCGGCGCCGACGATCGGCTTGGTGACGATCTCCACCAGGGGCACACCGGCGCGGTTGTAGTCCACCAGGGAGTAGGCGGCGTCCTGGATGCGGCCGGAGGCACCGCCCACGTGGGTGAGCTTGCCGGCGTCCTCCTCCATGTGGGCGCGTTCGATCTCCACGCGGAAGACGGTCCCATCCTCCAGCTCCACGTCCAGCCAGCCGTCGAAGGCGATCGGCTCGTCGTACTGGGAGGTCTGGAAGTTCTTCGGGGTGTCCGGGTAGAAGTAGTTCTTCCGCGCGAACCGGCAGGTCTCGGCGATCTGGCAGTTCAGGGCCAGGCCGAGCTTGATGGAGTACTCCACGGCCTCGCCGTTGACCACCGGCAGGACGCCGGGCAGGCCCAGGCACACCGGGGAGACGTTGGTGTTCGGCACGTCTCCGAAGGCGTTGGGCGCCGGGGAGAACATCTTGGTCTTGGTGTTCAGCTCCACGTGCACCTCGAACCCCAGGACGGGGTCGAAGGCGGCCATGGCCTCGTCGAAGCTGAGCACTTCGTCGGTGACGGCTGCCATCAGCGATCTCCTCCTGCGGTCTGAGAGTGGTCGGTGGCGGCGAGGCGTTCGCTCTGCTGCCAGATCGGTCCGCCCCACTGCTGCTCGAGGCGGGACTCCAGGGCTGCTGCGGCGCGGTACATCACGGCGTCCCCGCGCACGGGCGCCAGGAACTGCACGCCCACCGGCAGGCCCTCGGAGAGGCCACCGGGCACCGAGATGCCCGGGATGCCGGCCAGGTTCGCCGGGATGGTGGCCACGTCGTTGAGGTACATGGCGAGTGGATCGTCCAGCTTCTCGCCGAAGGCGAAGGCGGTGGTCGGCGAGGTGGGTGAGATCAGCACGTCCACCTGATCGAACGCGGCCTCCAGGTCACGCTGGATCAGGGTGCGCACCTTCTGGGCCGAACCGTAGTAGGCGTCGTAGTAGCCGGCGGAGAGAGCGTAGGTGCCCAGGATGATGCGGCGCTTGACCTCTTCGCCGAAGCCAGCCGCGCGCGTGGCGCCCATGACCTGCTCGATGGTGCCGCCGCCGTCGGGAACCACCCGGTTGCCGTAGCGCACGCCATCGAACTTGGCCAGGTTGGAGGAGACCTCCGAGGGCATGATCAGGTAGTAGGCGCCCAGGGCGTAGCCGAAGTGCGGGCAGGAGACCTCCTGGACCACCGCACCGGCATCCTCCAGGACCTTCACGGCCTCCTGGAAGCGCTCCAGCACGCCGGCCTGGTAGCCCTCGCCCTGCAGCTCCTTGACGATGCCGATCCGCAGGCCGGTGATGTCCTGCTGCTGGGCCGCGGTGAGCAGGCCCTCCAGCGGCTTGGGCAGAGAGGTGGAGTCGCGGGGGTCGTGTCCGCCGATCAGCTCCTGCAGGGCGGCGGAGTCCTGGACGGTGCGGGTCACGGGTCCCACCTGGTCCAGGGAGGAGGCCATGGCGATCACGCCGTAGCGGGAGACGCCGCCGTAAGTGGGCTTGGCGCCGACCGTCCCGGTGACGGCACCGGGCTGGCGGATGGAGCCGCCGGTGTCGGTGCCCAGGGCCAACGGGGCCATGAACGCCGCCACGGCAGCGGCTGAGCCGCCTCCGGAGCCACCGGGGATCCGTGCCGGGTCCCAGGGGTTCAGGGTGTTGCCGAAGGCGGAGTGCTCGGTGGAGGAGCCCATGGCGAACTCATCCAGGTTGGTCTTGCCCAGGATCGGCAGCCGGGCCGTGCGGATCTTCTCCACCACGGTGGCGTCGTAGGGGCTCATCCAGCCCTCGAGCATCTTCGAGCCCGCCGTGGTGGGCTGTCCGATGGTGACGATCAGGTCCTTGACGGCGATCGGCACACCGGCCAGCGGGTGCAGGGCATCGGCCTCGAGTCCGCCTGCGGCGCGGATGGCGTCCACCTCGGCGGCCACGGCCAGTGCCTCGTCCGTGTTGACGTGGAGGAAGGCATGGATGCCGCTCTCTCCCCCGTCCACATCGGCGATCCGGTCCAGGTGCGCCTGGGTCAGCTCCACTGAGGTGATGGTGCCGGCCCGCAGCAGATCGGCCATCTGCAGGGCGGAGAGCCGGATCAGCTGGTCAGGGGTGTAGTTCTGCTCAGTCATGTCTGCTCCGCTCACTCGCCGTCCAGGATGGCCGGGACCTTGAACTGTCCGTCCTCGGCATCGGGGGCCATGGCCAGGGCCTGCTCCTGGGTGAGCATCCCGTGGGGGGTGTCCTCGCGGAACACGTTGTTCAACGGGATGGGGTGCGAGGTGGCCGGCACGTCCTGCGAGGCGACCTCGCTGACGGAGGCGATGGCGTCGACGATGACATCGAGCTCACCGGCCATCCGGTCCAGCTCCTCACCGTCCATCTGGATGTGGGCGAGCCGCGCCAGGTGGGCGACGTCCTCACGGGTGATGGCAGACATAGATCTCCTGTGGTCTCCTGCTGCGGATGGTGTGGTTCGGTGACTCAGTCTAGTGCCGGTGGGTCACACCGGACGCCGGTAGACCGGGAAGCACTTGTCCGGTTGACCGGGGGTGAGGGTCATGATCTCGGAGAGGCACCAGTCGCGCTCCGGGGTGCGCACGAATCCCTCGGACTCGTAGAGCCGGTGGGCTCCCAGCATGGTCTCCATGGTGGTGAGCACGACGGCGGAGATCGCCTCGTGCGCCTCGGCGCGGGCGATCACGGTGCGCACCAGGGCGCGGGCCACTCCCTTGCGGTGGTGATCCGGGTGGACGGCGAGCATCCTGAACTCCAGCTCCCCGTCCTGGGCGAGCTCGGACATCTCCATGCCGGGCAGGCTCAGGACCACGGATCCGGCCACCACGGGGGTGCCGTCCGGTCCGGGGACCTCGGCGACCAGCACCCGGGCAGCGGCCGCACGCGTGGCCACATCGGCCAGGTTCTCCAGGTAGTGGTCGCCCTCCTGCAGGTGTCCGCCGTCGATGTAGGCGCGGACGGTGAGCTCACCGATCGCCCCGAAATCCGCCTCCACGGCGTCACGGACGGTGACGTGTCCATGCTGCAGGATCGGCTCGGTGGGACGGGGGCCGTGCAGGTCGATGGGTGTGCTGTTCATGCTCTCTCGGCGGGAGTGGCGGTGCGGATGGTCTCCACGGCGGCGGCAGTGTCGGTGGCGACCACGTGGCCGGCGGAGGTGACGAGGGTGGGGACAGTCTCGTTGCCGTCGTTGTAGCTGCGCAGGCGTTCAGCGGCCTCCGGCTCATCCCAGATGTTCACCCAGTACGGGCTGTTGCGCAGTTCAGGTCCCAGGGCTCGGATCAGTGCGCCGCAGTAGGGGCAGCCGGGCCGCCAGAAGACGACGGCTCCGCCCTGGGCGAGATGGGCGTCCACCCCGGCAACGGGGCGGGATTGGATGGTGGCGTCCACGAAGTACCTCACGGTGAAGAAGATGAACAGTGCCGCGATCAGCCAGCTGACCCAGTCACCCTGCAGGATGGCCCGGGCGAGGAACAGCAGCGCCCCGGCCGCGAACGCCATGGGGAGCAGGGCTGGAACCTTCAGCACCCGTCGCATCACCCCAGTCTGTCACGCGGTGGCCCCACACCCGCACGCCCCACCCCCTCGGATCACGTGCGCAGAAGTTCGTGCGACACGCCGTGCCGGAGCCGAGTTGGCGTGATCGTGATCAGGGGTTGGGAGGGATGAGGGGCGGCAGCAGGGACAGGTCGATGTCCCCGGCCACGGACCAGTCGGGGTGCTCGTTGCCGTTGGGGTGGGCCGGACGGTGCACGGACACCCCGGCCTCCTCGGCGATCAGCGCTCCCCCGGCCCAGTCGTACTCCATGGTCCCGATCTCCGCATAGGCGTCCAGGGTGCCGTCCGCCACCATGCACAGGTCCAGGGCCGCCGAGCCGATCCTGCGCACGTCCCCGAACGCCGGCATGATCTGGGCCAGCACCCTCTGCTGGAAGGCGCGGCGCTCGGCGTCATACCCGAAGCCGGTGCCCAGCAGCCGTCCGGAGCGGCCGAGCACGGGACCGGCGAGTCGCACCGGCTCCAGGGGCTCACCCTCCTCTCCGGTCACCCCCAGTGAGGGGTCCAGCGCGGTGAAGGCACCCTGACCGGCGCTGGCCCACCAGATCCGACCCAGCACGGGCGCGACGACGGCACTCGCCAGCCAGCGCCGCTCACCGGTGTCCTCGGCCGGGCCTTCCACGGCGACGGAGGTGCAGAACTGCGGGATGCCCCGGATGAAGTTCGTGGTCCCGTCCAGCGGGTCGATCGCCCACCGGTACCCGGAGGGGTGCTCGGGGGCGGTGTGCCCGTACTCCTCGCCGCTGATCTCATCGTGCGGACGGTAGCCGGTGATGACCTGGCGGACGGCGTCCTCGGCCCGGCGGTCATAGTCGGTGACCCAGTCGGAGCCGGAGGTCTTGGTCTCAGCTCTCAGTTCGTCCCGGGTGGCCGGGACCAGGGTGACCGGACGCTGGGCCAGCACGGCGGCTCCGGCCTTCGCGGCGCTCTTGGCCACCACCAGCAGCCCACTGAGCGTGCTCATGAGGTCTCCTCCTGCACCTCAGGCGAGGCGCCGTCGTCGGGAAGGTCTTCGTCTGTGCGGCCGCTGACCGCCTCGGCCCCGCCGGCCAGCAGAGCCTGGAACCCGGCCTCGTCCAGCACCGGGACGCCCAGGGACTCGGCCTTGTCCAGCTTGGAGCCGGCGTTCTCCCCGGCCACCACGAAGTCCGTCTTCTTGGACACCGAGCCCGAGGCCTTGCCGCCGCGCAGGATGATGGCCTCCTTGGCGGAGTCGCGGCTGAAGCCCTCCAGCGAGCCCGTGACCACCACGGTCAGGCCCTCCAGGGTGCGGGGCATGTCCGGGTCCTGCTCGTCCTCCATCACCACACCGGCCGTGCGCCAGCGCTCCACGATCTGCCGGTGCCAGTCCTCGGCGAACCACTCGATGACGGCGTCGGCGATGATCGGGCCCACACCGTCCACATCCGCCAGGCGGGTGCGCGCGACCTCGGTGTCCTCCTGGGTGACCAGCTGGACCAGGGCGTCCATGGATCCGAACGCGGTGGCCAGCGAGCGCGCGGCGGTGGGACCCACGTGCCGGATGGACAGGGCTACGAGCACCCGCCAGAGCGGCTGGGTCTTGGCCTTGTGCAGCTCCTGGAACAGGCGCCGGGTGTTGGCGGTGGGCTCGGAGGGCTTCTTGGCGGTGCCCTGGGTCCAGAAGTAGGGCTTGAGCTCCCACTGCCCCGAGGGGACGAGCTTCCCGGTCTCCGGGTCCTTGGTGCGCTTCTCCCGCCAGACCTGGACCGCGGCGAGACGGGCCTGCAGCTCGTTGAGCTCCTCAGGGGTGTGGGGAGCCTTGGGGTCCTTCTCCTCCGCATCGGCCAGGTCGAACACCTGAGCGTCAGAGGTGATCACGCCGGGGCCCTCCGGCTGGACGCGTCCGCCGTTCTCAGCAGGGTCCGGGCCGGGGCCGTTGGTCAGCCAGGTGGCCGCCTCCTCGCCCAGGGCCTCGACGTCGAAGGCACCGCGGGAGGCCAGGTGCTCCACGCGTCCGGTCAGCTGTGCGGGGCAGGACTGGGCGTTGGGGCAGCGCAGGTCCACGTCGCCCTCCTTGGCCGGGGCCAGTTCGGTGCCGCAGGAGGGGCAGTGGGTGGGCATGACGAACTCGCGCAGCTCGTCTGCCCCCAGCGGGCCGTCTCCGGTCACGGTCTTCTTGCCCTCGCGCAGGGGCAGCACCGGCCCCACGACCTCGGGGATCACGTCCCCGGCCTTGCGCAGGACCACGGTGTCCCCGATCAGCACGTTCTTGAGCTTGACCACGTCCTGGTTGTGCAGGGTGGCCATGGAGACGGTGGATCCGGCCACCACCACGGGCTCCATCACCGCGTAGGGGGTGACCCGGCCGGTGCGGCCCACGTTGACCTCGATGGAGAGCAGCTTGGTGTGGACCTCCTCCGGCGGGTACTTGTAGGCGGCGGCCCAGCGTGGGACGCGGGAGGTGTGGCCCAGGGCGCGCTGCAGGGCGAAGGAGTCGACCTTGACCACGATCCCGTCGATCTCGTGGACCAGCCCGTGGCGCTGCTGCCCGTACTGCTCGATGTACTCCAGGATCCCAGGCTTCGTGGCGGTGCCCTCGAGCGCGGTGAGCAGGGAGGTGTAGGGGCTGACGGGCAGGCCCCAGGAGGCGAGCAGCTCGTAGGTGGCGTGCTGGCTCTGGGCGTCCAGTCCGGTGTGCGCGCCGATGCCGTGCACGAACATCTTCAGCGGACGCTTGGCGGTCTCCGCGGGGTCCTTCTGGCGCAGGGATCCGGCGGCGGAGTTGCGGGGGTTGGCGAATGGGGCCAGCCCGGCCTCCACCCGCTGTTCGTTGAACGCCCGGAAGTCGGCGGTGGAGATGTAGACCTCGCCGCGCACCTCCATCTCCTCCGGCCAGCCCGAGCCGCTCAGCTGCTGCGGGATGTCCCCGATGGTCATCACATTGTGCGTGACGTCCTCACCGGTGGTGCCGTCACCGCGAGTGGCCGCGCGGACCAGCCTGCCCTCGCGGTAGAGCAGGTTCACGGCCAGTCCGTCGATCTTGACCTCGGCCAGCCACTGCGGGGTGGTTCCGGGCGCGATGTTCTCGATCGAGGCGGCGGTGCGCTGGTACCAGGTGCGCAGCTCCTCCACGGAGAACACGTCCTCCAGGGAGTACATCCGGGCCAGGTGGGTCACGGGCGCGAAGGCCTCGGACACTTCACCGCCGACCTCCTGGGTGGGAGAGTCGTTGGCGACGATCTCCGGGTGCATCGCCTCCAGATCCTCGAGCCGCCGGTACAGGGCGTCGTACTCGGCGTCGGAGATCTCCGGGGCGTCGTTCTGGTAGTACGCCGTGCGGTGACGGCGCACCTCATCCACGAGGTGCTCGTACTCCTCCCGCAGGGACCCGGTGGGGATCTCCTCGGCATCCGGCTGGAGGTCCGGGTCCACGGCAGGGTCGACGGCGGCCGGTGCGTTCTTCGAGTCAGCGCGAGTCTGGTCTGTGGTCACCCGGTCAGCCTAGTGCTGGGCCCGGACACGGGAGGAGTCGCCGGGGCCCTCCGGTGAGCAGAACCATCCGTTCCCCTGCGAGAGTCCACGCGCTACCGTTCAGCACAAGAGGTGGACCGCCCACACTCGGACAGGAGTCCTCCAGTGGAGCTCAACACCGTGGGGATCATCGTGCTGGCGATCTGGGCGGCAGGGATCGTCTGCGGGCTGATCGCCGTCCGTCGGTTCGGCCCAGCCTGGCGCGGCCCTCTGATGCTTGCCGCCGCTCACGGTCAACGTGGGGCTGAATATCCGGGGTTGCGAGGCCGATGAACCCCCGATTCTCGGCCACACGTTAGAGGGCGAGGGCGAGGGGAGGCCAAGGGCAGGGACAATGGCGGGGACTGCCCGCCCGGTCCAGTCAGACCCAGCGCACCCCGGGCCCCTCAGTCCTCTTCGTCCACCTGCTGGTCCAGCAGGGGCAGGTCCTCCGGAGTGATCAGGTGTGAGGTCACGGCGTGCTCCACCAGGCGGGCCCGGCGATTGGTGGCCAGTTTGCCGCCGCCTCCGCGCAGCCCGGCCACACCCACACGGTCGAGTTTGTCGCAGACATTGTCCAGCTTCCGGTTGAACCGGGTGATCGGCCAGCCCAGACGTTTGGCGGCATCGGCCGAGGATGGAACAGTGGAGAACCCGGTGCCGCCACGGCGAAGGATCGGTTCGGCCAGGGCCACGATCACCGCCTTCTGGGACGGGGTGAACACCACGGGCCCGATGGTGGTCTCCCCCACCGCGTCACTGCCGCCGCCCTGCTGCAGGAAGGACGGGGTCTTCAGATGCACCGAGAACTCATACGTGGTGGGGCCTGCGGTGAAGACCACGTTCAGCTGACCGAACACCAGCGGGATCCGGGACCCGGGCGAGACCCAGGCCTGCATGCCGCCGGAGGAGTCGGCCACGGTCGCCGAGATCATCGAGCCGACATTGGAGAGCCACCAGATCCCGCCGAGCTCCTGGATCTCCATGAACCGCCGGTGCAGGTACGGGTTGTCGTCGATCTCCAGATCGCCCTCACGCCCGATCGTGAAGGTGGACCCCGGTTCGACCTCGTACCACTCCCCGCAGAAGTCGATGGAGAGCTGGCCGGCAGCCTGCTCCGGTCTCGTCTGCTCTGTCATGGACGTTCCCCCGCCTCTCGTTCTGTCCTGTGCACCATCTAGTCCACGCAGCCCACGGCCGGCTCCGACTGCTTGCCGTTGGACCGCACCACCACCACCTCGACGCAGGTGCGGTCATCCTCCAGCACGGGCGTGGTGGCAGTGGGCTCCTCCACCCCGGTGATCCGTCCCTTGCCGGTGGCGGTGGTGGTGCGCCACAGGTAGGTGTCGCCCTCGCGCTGCTCCGGATTCTCCCAGGTGAACACGGCCTCGTCCCCGGAGACCTCAGCGGTGATCCCCGCGGCGGGCTGGACGGGCTTCTCCGGTTCGGGCAGCGGCAGGGCCGGAGTTTCACTGATCAGACCGCCCTCCGGCGAACGGTCCGGCCCAGACCCGCCCAGGGTGTTGGCCAGCCAGATCGCGGCCACCACGCCCAGCACGAGCACCACCACCGAGGCGATCACCCCCACTCGGTTCTCCGCAAACCAGGCCTGGGCGCCGCCGGTCTTCTGCCGCACCTCGACCCGCTGGGCGGTGACGCCCGAGGTCTCCCAGGTGCCGTCGTCGGGAACTCGCTGCGCGGGACGCGACCGGGACCGCGAGCCGGCCAGGGCACCGCCGACCCGTCCACCCATGATGGTGGGGTCGTCATCCGGTCCGCCCGGAGGCTGCGGCGTCCAGGGCTGCGCAGGTCCGCGGGAGGGACGCATGACAGTGGCGTCGTCCGCGTGCGTGTCCAGCTCCGTGCCCGCCCCGGGAGGCGACGACGGCGGCAGCGGCGGGAAGCGATGGGAGCCTCCGGTGGCGCCCTGCTCGGGATCGATGGAGACGATCTGCCGGACCCGAGTGGCGTCCCCGCCCAGGTCCTCAGCCTCGTCCTCGGCCTCCAGGGCACCGGACTCGTCCATCACCTCGAAGGGAGTGACGGACAGGCCCAGCTCGGTCTGCACCCGCTGCAGGGCCAGGGCCAGGGCGTGCGCGGAGGGGAAGCGCGAGGTGGGCGTCTTGGCCATGGTGGTGGCCAGCACCTGTTCCAGGGAGGCCGGCACGTCCGCCCGGTTCAGCGGAGGCAGCGGGTCTTTCCCGATCCGGGCGATCAGCGCCTTCTGCGAGTTGTCCGCCCCCGGCCGCACGAACGGAGACCGCCCGGCCAGCAGCGTGTATAGGGTGGCGCCCAGGGACCACACGTCCATGGCCACCCCGTCCGGGGAGTCCGAGGTGAAGGCCTCCGGGGCGGACCACGGAATGGACATGCCGGCGTCCTCGTCCAAGGCGTCCGTGGTGCCGGAGATGCCGAAGTCGGTCAGGGCCGGACGGTTGTAGTCCGTGGTGAGCACGTTGGCCGGCTTGATGTCCCGGTGCACGATCCCGGCGCGGTGGGCCGACTCCACTGCGGAGGCCACCTGGATCCCGATCGCCAGGACCTCGTCCACGCCCAGCCGGGAGCGGCGGTAGCGCACATCCAGCGAGGGGCGCGAGCAGTACTCCATGGCCAGGTAGGAGTGCCCGTCCTCGGTGATGTCCGCCTCGTAGATCGTCACGATGTACGGGTGCGAGGAGAGCTGGGCCATCAGGTTGGCCTCGGACTCGAAGGAGCGGCGGGCCCGTTCGGTCTTCAGCCCGGAGAGCAGCACCTTGATGGCCACCTTGCGGCGCGGACGGTCCTGCTCATACAGGTACACGTCCGAGAATCCGCCCGATCCCAGCAGGGAGACGTACTTGTACCCCGGGATGTGCGGCGGCGGTGCGGGAGGTCTCTTGGAGCTCATCGGCGGCTCACCACAGGCCTTCGAAGCGCGCGGACACGCCGTCGCCCAGGTCCGCGATGTCCCCGTCCAGCAGCATGATCTGCTCACCCTGGCCCAGGCGGCGCGGCGGGCGACCCTCCCGGATCAGCACGGTGCCGTTGGTGGCCTTGAGGTCCTTGAGCTGGACATGCCAGCCCTCCAGGACGACCTCGCAGTGGTTGCGGGAGATGTCCCCGTGGGGGCTGCGCACCTGGATCATCCGCGGCATGGTGCCCGGACCCACCCGGTGGGCCTGCGGCTGACGTCCGATCACCACGGGACGGTCCAGCTCGATCACCTCTCCGGTGGACATGCGCATCCGCCCCAGGGAGGGCCGGCGCACCTGCGCGGCCTCTCCGTCCAGGGTCTGTCCGCACACCGCGCACTGGCTGGTGGTGGGCGGGTTGGCATGCCCTTCCGAGCAGGAGCGCGCGAGCACCATGGGCCCGGTGGCGGGCGGGGCGGGTGCCGCTTGGGCAGGGGGCAAAGGGGCAGTCCCGACGTCAGCCAGGTCACCGAGGTCTGACTTCATCACGGTGTGCCCGTCATGGTCGGCCTCGTCCAGACCGTCCGAGCCCTGGGGACCCGGGGGCATGGCGGGTGACGCCGGTGGTGCGGACGGAGCGGGCGGGACGGATGCCGAGCCGGGGCTCATCACGGTGTCGGCGTCGTCCGGGTCTTGGGATGGGGCCGGGGCCGGTGCGGGGACACTGAGCACGGTGTCCTGATCGTCGGCGTCCTGATCATCAGCGTCCTCGCCCGGGGCTGCACCGTTCTCGCCACCGGCGCCGGTCTCGGAGGTGTCCCCGGAGCCGTCGTGGTCGGGGCGGACCGTCTGGTCGAGATCGGCGGGCATCTCCAGCAGTTCGGGGACCTGGGTGGCTGCATCGTCCGGGTCCTCAGTCTGACCTGGTGCCGGGTCGAGCTGGGTGGCCTGGCGGGCGGCGGCCAGCCACGGCACGGAGTCGATCAGCTCCTGCGGCCCGGGGACCGTGGTGCGCGAGGCCTCCTGCTGCGCCTGCTGCCCGGCGGGCGAGATCACCGTGTGCTCGTCGTCGGGGTCGTCCTGAGCCTCCGGAGCCGAGACCTCGCCTGGACCGTCTGGAGCGTCTAGGTCGTCGCTGTCGTCGCTGTCGTCGCTGTCGTCGCGATCATCCTGGGCGGGCTCATCCTCGGGATCGACCGGCGCCACGGCGGTGTCCGCGTCCCGGAGAGTGGACGTCTCATCGGCCTGCTCGTCAGCGGACTCGCGGCTGTCAGCGGAGTCCTCGACGGGCTCCTCAGCGATCTCCGCGTCATCGCCAGCCTCCGGTGCCGGTGTGGTCTCCGGTTCAGCCGCTGGCTCGAGCTCCACCTCCACCGGTTCCGGCGCCGACTCCGGTTCCACGTCCGGCTCCGGTTCCAGAACCGGTTCTGAGTCCGGCTCGGACTCCGCCTCGGACTCCGCCTCCTCTGCCGGCGCGGACTCGGTCTCGGATTCCGGGGCCGGCTCCGGATCGCGCTGCGGCGGGGCCGGCTCGGACACGAGCAGGGGGGCGGTGGCCGGAGCCCGCGTCCCCACTCCCCCGCTCACGCCGCCCACCGCCTCAGCCGCGGGCTGTGCAGACGGTGCGTGGCCGTCGTCGGGAAGGTCTGCCTCCAGGGCGCTCAGACGCACCGCGCCCTGCAGCAGCGGGAGGGTCTCGGAGTGGAACTCGTCCTCGTCCACGGCGAACCGCAGTGCCGTGACGCCGCCGAGCATCCGCTCGTTCCAGGTGGCCACACCGGTGCCCCGCAGGGTCTGCTCGGTGCCGTCGGCCAGGGTCACCTGCAGGCTGACCGGACCGCGCAGGATCGAGTGGACCTCACCGCCGCGGAAGGCCACCAGTGCGAAGGAGGGCAGACCGGTCAGGTCCAGGCGCCCGGAGAGGATCGTGGCCAGCAGCCGGTCCACACCTGGCGTCTCTGCCATCAGGTCCCAGACGATCGCGGCCGTCTCCTCGCTGGCGTCCGCAGGGAGGGCCACCAGGCAGTCGCCCCGCACCATGCCCAGCCAGGGTCCGGCCGAGTAGCGGATCAGGGTGGAGTCGCTCATGAGGGGGCCTCCGTGGGCGTGCTGGTCGGTGCGACCTCATGGTCGCGGGGTCGAGTGGTGCCACGTTCCTCGCCATCGCGCGGGGAGGTGTCATTCCGATCCGACTCGGCGGCAGAGTCCTCCACATCCACCACGACGACGGTGATGTTGTCCCGGCCGCCCCCGCGCAGGGCCAGGCCGATCAGCCCGTCCACCGCATCCTGGGCGGTGTGACGGGATTGCAGCTCCTGCCGGATCCGCTCGTCCTCCACCTCGGTGGTGAGTCCGTCCGAGCAGATCATCAGGCGGTCCCCGTCATGCACCGGGAGCATCCAGAAGTCCGCGTCCGGGGCCTCCCCGGTGCCCAGGGCACGCGTGATGACATGGCGCCGAGGGTGGTGCTGGGCCTCGGCCTGGGAGATGTACCCGCGGTCCACCATCTCCTGGACCTCAGAATGATCCACGCTGACCTGGCTGAACTCGTCCTCGGAGAGGCGGTAGACCCGCGAGTCCCCCACGTTGAAGACCATCCAGTACAGGCCCTGGTGCTCCCTGACGATCGCCACTCCGGCCAGGGTGGTCCCGGCACGGGCCCCGGAGGCCTCCCGGATCGCCTCATCGGCGCGCACCATCAGGTGCTGCAGGTCCTCGGCCGTGAGGTCGTCCTGGACCTCCTTCACACCAGCGGCCAGGGTCTCCACGCAGATGCGGCTGGCGACCTCACCGGCCTCGTGTCCGCCCATGCCGTCCGCCACGGCGAAGAGGTTCCCCGTCACCACCAGGGAGTCCTCGTTGAGCTGACGGCGCAGCCCACGGTGCGAGCCGAACCCGTAGTTCAGCCGGAAGGGACGCGGTGCCGCTGCTTCGCCTGTCATGCAGCAGCCACCGTGAAGTGGCGGTCACCGAAGTGCACCGTGGCCCCAGGGGCGGCCAGGACCGGCTGTCCCGGTTCGAGCCGCTGACGCTCGCCGCCCTTCGGGGTGAGAGCCGATCCGTTGGTGGAATTGCGGTCCGTGACCCAGACACCGGAGGAGTCCACGGTCAGGTGCAGATGGGTCTTGGACACCGAACGCCCCATGTCCGCGAAGGGGATCAGCTCATCGACGGTCTCCCCGGCTGCTCCGGCGGGGTTGCGTCCCACCAGCACGACCCCGGAGATCGTATGGACCTGTCCGTCGTCGAAGGTCAGCTTCATGGCGCGCGGCCGGGCGACCTCGCTGCGCAGCTGGGTGCTTCCCATCTCACGGTCCGGATCCGCGTCGACGGGATCGGCCGCGCCGCCCACCATCACGACCTGCCCGTCCTGGAAGCCGGTGGAGCTCCCGGACCGGGCCGGAGCATCCTGGGACGGCTGCGGTGGGGCGGCGACCGGGTTCTGCGGAGCAGCCGGGGCCGGCGTGGATGCAGGGGCCGGCTGGGCCGCCGGGCGCCCGGGGACCGCCGTGATGGGTCCGTCGGCCACAGCGGCATTGAACTCGGGCCAGCGTGATCCGGCCGGCACCGCCTCCGTGCCGGTGTCCGGGTGGCCGGGCTGCCCCGGCTGGAGCATGCCGCCGGGAGCGAACGTGGATGGGCCGAACAGCCCGCCGGTGGTCAGCGGGTTCCGTCCGGCCTTCACGTCCACCACGAGCGTGTGTGCGACCTTGTCGTGCCAGCCCTGGCGCTGATGATGCGGGTCCCAGATGTTGGAGATCATCATCAGGATCGATCCCACCACCGGGACCAGGCCGCTCAGAGCGATGATCAGCCCGCGCAGGAAGATCGCGCCCCAACCGGCCGGCATTCCGTCCTCCGAGGTGGTGCGGATGCCCATGATCAGGTTGCCGGGGGTCTTCCCGGCGGTGGCCTCCCAGCCCCACAGCCACACGGTGTAGGCCAGCGAGACCACGGAGGCGCCCAACAGGGCCATCCAGAAGGTGAAGAGGGCGTCGTCCTGGGCGCTGCCGGCGGTCTCCAGCACCTCCGGCAGGGTGATGCCGGTGGCCAGGCCCACGGCCAGCGCGGGTACGATCCGGTCGATCAGCCAGGCCGCCAGTCGTTTCCCGGCCGTGGCGTTGACCAGATTGAGCGTCTTCTGCACGGTGTCCTGTCCCGTCCTGTTCCTGGTGCTGCGATCGTCGAAAGTGGTGCGGCTGGGTCAGTCCCGGCCGGAGGTGTCCGGTCCAGTCGCCGTGTCCGTGGCCTGCTGGTCCACTGTACGGACCTCCGAGCCGCCTCCGCCACGCCGTGTGGCTCGGGCGGCACGTTCCAGGGCACGGCGCTGCTCGCGGGCCTCGGCTCGGCTCTGCCGTGCAGCGTCCCGCTCGCGCCGGCGCTGGGCCTGCTTGAGCTGGCGCCGGTGCTTGGCCTCCACCATGAGTGAGCGCGGCGAGTACTTGGCCCGGAGCCGTCTCCAGCCGGACACCGATCCGCGCATGTCCTGCACCTGGGACTCCACCATGGTCCAGTAGTCGGCGACCTGCGCCTCGGTCGGCTCGTCCGGACCGAACACGGCTGCGTCGGCCCGCCGGGCCAGCAGCGTGGTGCCGGCAGCCGCCGGGAAGGTGCTGCTCAGCGCCCCGGCGTGCTCCTTCCGGGTGCCGGAGCGCAGGGGCTCGGCGCCCAGATCGGTGGCGTAGCTCATCACCTCGGACCAACCGCCGGAGACCTGGTCGGACGGGGTCTGGGCCTGGCGGCGGCGCTTGCGGCGGCGCAGTTTGAGCCAGGCGATGATCAGCAGCGGGATCAACAGGATCAGCAGCGGGATCAGCGAGTAGATGATCGCCCGGATCAGTTCGCCCCAGATCTCCCAGAAGTCCCGTTCACGCTGTTCTGCATCCTGGGGCTCCGGCGCGGTGTCCGGGGGCAGGTCGGCCTGCTCCTGCGGCGGGGGCGGGGGCTGCAGCACCTGAGGCTTGGGTGTGGACTTGGGCTCCTGCTGGGGCGGCGTGGGCTCGTTGTCCTTGTCCGGGGTGGGGTCCAGCGGCACCCATCCGATGTTCCCGAAGTGGACCTCCACCCAGGCGTGCACGTCCTTGCCCTTGATCTGCACCGGGCCGCCGTCGGCCGGCAGGTTCTCGGGGTAGAAGCCCATCACCACGCGTGCGGGGATGTCCAGGGACCGGGCCATCAGGGCCATCGCCACGGCGTACTGTTCGTCGTCGCCGATCATCTGTTCGGCATCGAGCAGCGCCGAGATCCGGCCCGCGTAGTGCCCGGAGAGCGAGGTGACCTCTCCCTCACGTCCATTGGAGAAGGCACCGGACTCGTGCAGCGTGGAAGCCAGTCCGCTGACCCGTTCCCAGGGCTGCTGGCGGTCGCCCACCAGTTCCTGGGCGCGTTCGGGGACGATCTGCGGGACGTTGAGCAGCTCGGGCATCACGATCCGCCCGAAGTCCTGCCCCTCGAGCTCACCGGAGTCGATCTGCACAGGGAAGACCACATCGGCCACGTACGAGTCCCCCTCCTGCAGCGGGATCGTGGACAGCGCGGTCTCGTTCTCGTCGTTGTAGTACAGGCTGCGGGAGAGCTGGTCGGCTCGAGGACCGGAGGCCTCCAGGCCGCGCAGCCGCCCGCCGCCGGGCAGCCAGACGCCCTCGTAGCCTTCGATCGTCACCTCCAGGGTGCCGGCCTGCCGGTGCTCGGGCAGGTTCTCGTCGGTCCCGGTGAGCCGGGAGGCGTCTCCCACGGGCGAGAAGTTGCCTCCGGCCATCGGATTCACGTTGTAGACCATGCCGTCGTAGGCGTCCAGAGCCGCCAGGCGCACTCGTTGGCCCTCACCCAGTCCGTCCACGGTGAACAGCACGGTCTCGTGCTCGTCCTTGACGTACTGACGGAACTTCATCAGCGGGCTGGGGTAGTCGAAGAGCTCGATCGGCGGCTCCACCACATCGCGCAGCACCCGCCGGTCCTCGGCCTGGGTGAGCAGAGGTGCGGCCGCCGCAGTCAGCAGGGTGGCCACGGCCAGCACCGCCGCTCCCATGCCCACGCGGCGCAGCAGCAGCCGGCGTGCCGACTCCGGGCTGGAGACGGTGGCGGTGTCCTCCTGGACGCGGGTGCCCCGGGTGCGCATCATGTGCCGCCGCCAGGCCAGCCAGGCCACGGTGGCCATGACCAGCACGGTGCCCCGCAGCAGCGGCATGGGGGCGTCCTTGGTGCCGAACATGATCCCGACCACGAACATCACGGTGATCGGCAGCACGGTCCAGTACGGCTGTTTCACCCGCCAGGCCAGCAGGCCGGCCACCAGGGCGGTCACCAGACCGGACAGATAGGGAGCCACCAGCATTCCGCCGTGCACCCCCACCGGGGCGGCCACGGTCAGGATGTCCTTCCAGGTGGTCACCGGCCCCAGGGCCAGCACCTGCAGGGCTGGCAGGGAGGGGAGGAATCCTGCTGCGGCCTCGAGAGGCGCAGCCAGGGCCGAGCCGAAGAGCAGGTACCCGACGACGGTCAGGCCGGCGGTGAGCCAGGCGTTCAGCCGCCAGTGAGCCGAGGCCACGGCGATGGCCAGTCCCAGCACGATCCCGCCGAGGCCGGCGACGAGGTACCGGATGTCGCCACCGAACGTGGCGTGGAAGCCCAGCAGGCCCAGGGTGAGCAGCACCAGCAGGACGGCGGCGTCCATGCCCACATGGGACCAGGGCTGGCGCAGTCCGCTCTCTCTGCGCGCCATCATGCTGCCGCCTTCCTCAGGGCCAGGCCCAGGTCCTGCAGGTCCCCGACCGAGACGACGGTCAGGTCCCCGATGTTCGCGCGGGAGGTCTCCACACCGTGGGCACACCGGATGGCGAAGGCACGCACTCCGGGAGGCACGTGGTTGGTGGCCTTGCGCAGATCCGTGGCGGTGGGCTGGTCTCCGGTGATCAGGAAGAACACGGAGGCGTTGGGCACGTTGTCAGCGGTGGACCGGGCCACGTCGATGCTGGTCTCCCGCAGGACCTTGCCCTCCACCCGGGTCAGGTCATCGAGCATGTTCCGTCCCGTCTCGGTGTGCACCGGCCCGGCGTGGGTGCGGATGGAGAGGTTGCGTTGCTCCTTGAAGGCCTCCAGTCCGATCGAGGCGGCCACGGACACGGCGAGCTCGAAGTCGTGGTCGGTGGCGTACTCCGCGGTGTTGGTGGACAGGGCGATCGCCAGGTGGGCCCGGCGGGTCTCCTCGAACTGGCGGACCATGAGCTTGTTCGTGCGGGCCACGGTCTTCCAGTGGATGTGACGGCGGTCGTCCCCGGGAACGTAGTCCCGCAGGGCGTGGAAGGAGACGTCGGCACTGGAGAGGTCCTTGGTGGGCAGGCCCTCGAGATCGCGGATGAACCCGGCCGAGGAGCCCTGCAGGGCCACCGTGCGGGGGTGCACATAGAGGTCTTCAGGATCGGTCCACTCCAGCTGGCGGCGCAGCAGCCCGAGCGGATCCTGCCGCACCGAACGGACCGGCCCGACGACGATGACCGCGCGCCGGTGCGTCGGGATCGTGAACAGGTCCTCGTGCGTGGCCGCTGCACGCATGCGGGGCAGCTGGAACACCGCGGTGGCCCGGCCCACGGGCAGCTCCATGGCGGCTGGCATCAGGGTGCGGTCGGAGGAATTGGTGACTTCGATCCCGCCCACGGCGCGGTCTCCCACGGCCACGCGGGTCCGGGCCAAGTCCAGGCGCACCTGGTAGGCCGAACGGCCCAGGATGAACCCGATGCCCATCAGCAGCAGCAGCACGCCCATGAATCCGGCGATGCGTGCCTCGACCCATCCCAGGGCCAGCCCGGCGATCCAGGCGCAGACGGTGATGACGATGACCAGCCAGCCGAGCGGGCTGATGATGGACAGCGCCGGGCGCCCGGTGGCCCTCCACCAGCCCTGGGTCGATTCCCGTGCCGGTGCGGTGGCCACGCTCCCCCACTCGGAGAACTCTCGCCAGAGCTGTTTGGGGTGGGTGCGCACGCGGGCTGCCCGGCGCTCACCCGAACGCTGGCTGCGGTTGGTCGAGTCCGATGTGGGCCGCTGTGCCGGATCCGGGGTCGGACCGGGTCCAGGCGCGGCCGTGCCGGGTGCGGACTGTTCAGTGGACATGGATGCGCTGATCCTCAGGACTCAGTGGTTCCGGCGGAGGCCGGCGCCGCGGAACGCTGCTGCGGTGCAGGGACCTGGGCGAGGACTCGAGTGATCACCGCAGGCGCGGTGGCGCCGGCGAACTCGGCCTCCGGGTCCAGCACGAGTCGGTGGGTCCACACATGCGGGACCAGGTCCTTGACGTCGTCGGGAAGCACATAGTTCCGCCCCTGGGAGGCGGCCCAGACCTTGGCGGCGCGCACCATGGCCATGGCACCGCGCACCGAGACGCCGAGGCGGGTCTCATCGGCCTCACGGGTCTTCTCCGCCAGTTCGGCGATGTAGTCCAGCACCGCTCCGTCCACGTGGACCGTGGTCCCCAGATCGATCATGTCCCGCACCGCCTGAGTGGTGATGATGGGGCTGAGCGCACCGGAGCGGTCCTTGGTGGCGGCACCGGAGAGCAGCTCGACCGTGGAGCTGCGGTCCGGGTAGCCGATCGAGGTCTTGATCAGGAAACGGTCCAGCTGAGCCTCGGGCAGCTTGTAGGTGCCCGCCTGCTCGATGGGGTTCTGGGTGGCGATGACCATGAAGGGACGCTCGTTGGCGTGGGTGATGCCGTCCACGGTGACCCGGCCCTCCTCCATGACCTCGAGCAATGCCGACTGGGTCTTGGGTGAGGCACGGTTGATCTCATCGGCCAGGACGATGTTGGCGAAGATCGGGCCCTTGTGGAACTCGAACTCCTGGGTCTTCTGGTCGTAGATCGTCACACCGGTCACGTCCGAGGGCAGCAGGTCAGGGGTGAACTGGATGCGGGAGTGAGTCCCCTTGACGGTGGCCGCCAGCGACCGGGCGAGCATGGTCTTGCCGGTGCCCGGTGCATCCTCGAGCAGCACGTGGCCGTCGGTGAGCATGGAGGTGAGCACCAGGGCGATCACGTTCTCCTTGCCCAGGATGGCCTGGCCGACGTTGTCCGAGATCTTCTCGAACGTCCCGGCGAACCATTCGGCCTGTTCGGTGGTCATGGTCATGGTGCGATGTCCCTCTGTTCGTGCTGTTCGTGGTCAAGGTCGAGTGGGGGTCGTGTCAGCGCGGCGGCGCGGTCGTCCTGGTCACCAGGGGCTGCGGATCTCGTTGGACTTCACGCCGTTGATGACCACCCAGAGCCGATCAACGTAGTCGCCTTCGATCATGCAGCCGGTGGAACCGGAGAACGAACCATTGGAGCCCACCCGGATGCTATTGGCGGTGGAGAAGCGGTAGTCCTGGTTCGGGTACCTCCAGGAGTTGTGGTACCAGCATTCGACCGTATAGGTCCCCGGGTCCATGTTCTGCACGGTCGCGTTGATCACCGAGCAGCCCAGGTCACCTGAGCACTGGCCCGGACGATCGATCGGGGCACCCCGGGAGATCCGCACGCTCGGCGGAGTGGGCGGCGGCGGGGCCGGGTCGGAGGTGGCGCTGGCTGTCCAGGACCGGGTCTGCCCGGCGCTGTCCTTGGCGGTGACCGTGATGGTGCGCTGGGTGTCGTGCCCCACCTTCACCGACTGAGAGCCGTCATTCGGCGTGCTGGAACCGTTGACGGAGACCGAGAGTGTCACCGGACGGCCGTTCGCATAGGCGTCGGCACTCGAGTTCCAGGAAAAGTCGACCTTCTCCTTCCCGCCGGTCGCCCGCACGTTGGCGGCGTCCCGCAGGGGCCCGTAGGCACTGTCCTGGTTGGACACCGCCGAGGGGTCGCCGGCACCGGCGGCGTTGATCGCCCGGACCCTCACCGTGACGTTGGTGCCGTTGCCGCCCACGTTCACGCTGGCCCCAGACCCTCCTGGGAAGGCTTGCCAGGACCCGCCGCTGACCGAGTACTGGTACCCGGTGATGGGTGAGCCGTTGGCCGAGCCTGCGGTGAAGTCCACCGTGAGCTCGTTGTTGCGTCCGGTGGCCGTCAGCTTCGGTGTCCCCGGTGCCTTCGGCCGGCCGTAGGGCGTGACCGCGGTGGAGCGTGCCGAGGCCTCCGAGGAGCCGACGCGGTTGGTGGCGATCACGGCGAAGGAGTACGCCGAAGTCGTCTTCAGATCGGTGACCTGCTGGGAGGTCCCGCTGATGCCGCGGATCGTGCGCACCAGGGTGCCTCCCTCGAAGACCTGAAGGTCGTACCCGGTGATGGTGGCGCCGTTGGCGTTCGGTACCGTCCAGCTGACATTGGCCACGCCACCGTTCACCGCGGACTCAGCACGGGAGGCCGAGGGCGCCAGCGGGCGCATGGGCTTGCCGGCAGGGGTCACGGACGAGGACCAGCCGGAGAACTCCGACGGGCGGTCAGCATCGTTCACGGCCTGCACCCGGAACTGGTAGGCCGTGCCGTTGACCAGACCGTCCCAGCTCAGTGAGGTGCCGCCGGTCTGCCGCTGGGTGATCCCGTTCGGCGGGGCCGGGGAGATCTCCACCGTATAGGCGGTGATGGGTGAGCCGCGGTTCACCGGCGGGGTCCAGGTCAGGTCCACCTTCCGGTCTCCGTCGGTACCCCGCGGCGGCGCGGGCTGCTCCGGCTCCACATCCGGACGGGCTGGCGCCGAGGCCGCAGAGGGCTCGGATTCGCCGACGTCGTTGGTGGCGGTGACGGTGAAGGTGTACTCGGTGTTGTTGGTCAGCCCGCTGATGGTGCAGGTGGTGGCCGGGCACGCCTGGTTCACCCCGGAAGCCTTGACGGTGTAGCCGGTGATGGGTGATCCGTTGTTCGCCGGGGCATCCCAGGTCAGCACGACCTGACCGTCCGAGACGGACTCCACGCGAGGCACACCCGGGGCATCCGGGCGACCCTTCACGTTCAGGGTGACCATGCCGGTGACATCACGGGCCGGATCCATGGAGGCATCGCCCACTGTGTACTGCACGCGCATCTGACCGACATAGTCCTCACCCGGGGTGATGACCAGGCTGGACCCGGAGACCTCGGCCACGCCCTGTCCTTCGGCCATGTCCGCCGCGAGCAGCCGCAGCGGACCGACGTCCTCGAAGAAGTTGCGATCGTTGGCCAGCACATCGACCGTCACCGGCTCACCCTGGCGGGCCTCCGCCACGGTGTCCGGATTGGCGATCGTCAGCGGACGGTCCGAGGCGTTGACGGTGACCGTCACCTGGGCGTTGACCGGATCGGACTTGCCGTCGGTCACGGAGACCGGCAGGTTGCCGCGGCTGCCCTTGGGCGTGTCGGCATCGGCCTGAACGGTCAGGATCGAGCCCTCCAGCGAGGCGCTCACCCCCTCCAGCTCCTGCTCTCCGAGGGCGAACTCGAGCAGCTCGTTGTCACCGGGATCGGGGTCGTTGGCGGCCTGGCGCAGATCCAGCCGGGCGGGATCGCCGCCGGCCGAGACCTCGAGGGTGTTGGACTGCAGGGTCGGGGGCTTGTTCTCCTCGGGACGCGGCAGCACGCGGATGGGCTGGGTCAGCACGGACTTGAGCCCCTCGGGGTCGTCCGGCCCGCTGCCGTCGGTGACCTCGAAGGTGACGGAGGCGGCACCGGCGTAGTCATCGGCGGAGGTGAACGTGAGCTCGGTGGCCGAACCGACCAGGGATCCCTGCGACTGCGGGGAGGAGGTGACCCGAGACTCATCGGTGATCCGGGGCGAGCGCCCGTCCCGGACCACGACCAGATCAGACAGCGCCATGGTCAGGGTCTCCCCCGCCATGATCTCCAGGGGCGTGTCCGAGGCCAGGGCCGGACGAGCCTCTCCCGCACCGGGAACCACCACGAAGCCGTAGGTTCTCAGATCGTCCACGTCGGTGAGCTGGTAGGTGATCACCTGCGGGTTGGAGGTCACCGGCACCACCAGCTGGCGATCATCGGTCAGCTCCACGCCGTCCGGTGCGTCCGGCAGGGAGACCTGCAGGTCCTCCACGGTGCCGTCCGGGTCCTCGTCGTTCTTGAGGATCTCCACGGTGACCTCATCACGGTCCACGGTCTCCTGGAAGGACACCCGGTCGTCGCGGGCGATCGGCGCGCGCAGCGGCGCCTCGGGGTCGGACTCCACGGTCAGTGTGGCCGTGTCCTGTCCACCTCGGCCATCGGTGATCTTGTAGGTGACCGAGACGAAGCCGGGCTCGGCGGGAGCGGTGAGCAGGATGCGGCCGTCCACCAGGGCGGCGTCGGAGCCCTCAGAGGCCTCCAGCCAGTCCACGAAGCTGAGCTCGTCGCCATCGGCGTCGGTGTCGTTGGAGAGCACGTCCACCGCCACGGGGCGGTCCGGGCGGACGCGGATGGAGTCGTTGACGGCCACCGGCGGGGTGTTGCGTGAGGAGACCGGTGCGATGCCCACCTGGATGGTGCCCACAGCACGGGCGCCCAGCCGGTCCTCGACCACATAGCTGAACGAGTCCGTCCCGGAGCTGCCCTCGGAGGCGGAGTACTCGATGGAGTCGGCGGTGACCTTGGCGGTGCCCTGCGTGGGCGGGGTCTCCAGCTGGACCAGGGAGACGGAGTCCCCGTCCGGGTCGATCCCGTTCAGCGGGATCGGGACCGCCACGGTGTTGCCGGCAAACACGCGGGCCTCCACGCGTTCGGGGGCCGGCGGGGAGTTGTTCTCCAGGTCCTCCGGCTGGATGTGGAACGTCACCCGGGCCGAGGCCTCCTGCCCGTCCGGACCGGAGACGGTGTACACCGCGGAGACGGTCTTGGCCTCCTGTCCGGCGCGGAAGCGGATGGTGTCGTCGGCCACGGAGATCAGGCCGTCCTCCGCGTCCACGGTCTCGGCCAGCTCCGGCTCCAGGGTCAGCTCGGCCCCATTGGGATGGACGTCGTTCTCCAGGACAGGAACCGTCACCACATCACCGGCACGGACCACGGCGGTGTCCGGGTTGGGACGGGGCGGCTCCAGCTTCTCGGGGGCGGGGATCGGAATCACCGTCACCTCGCCCACCGAGGTCGCCGACCCGTTGGTGACCGTGTAGGTGAAGGTCAACGGCTCGCGCAGACCCTGCTGATCGGTGACCCGGATCAAGGCATTGCGTTCCACGGCCACGGTCACCGGGGACTCCTCCGGCAGGCTCACCTGCTGCACCACCAGCACGCCTCCAGCGGGATCGGAGTCGTTGCCCAGGACATTGACGAGCACGTCCTCGTTGGCCGGCAGCAGAGCGACGTCCCGCACGGCCACGGGGGCGCCGGTGTTCTTCTCCGGGTCCTTGACGTCCACCCGGACCAGCCCGGGAGCCGAGGCCGGGCCGTTGGTGGCCACGTACTTCAGGTAGTGGGTCTTCTCCTGGTCTCCCCGGAAGGTGACCGTGCCGGTGTCGGCGTTCAGGGAGACGTCGGCGTCATTGGGCTGGTCCACGTGGGCCAGCCGCAGGGAGGTGCCGGTGGGGTCGAAGTCGTTGGTGAGCGGGGAGAACTGGGCCTCCTCTCCCACGTTGACCGTCACGTGGTCGGTGGCCGTCACCGGTGGAGCGGAGCCGCGCGGCAGCACCTCGACCATGACGCGCCCGGTGGTGGACTCGCGCCGGTCTGAGACGGAGACCTCCAGCTCCTTCATCCCCGTGGTCTTCCCGACGTCCTCGAAGGTGAGGACGCCGTCCGGGCGGACACGGACCACGTCGCCGTCCTCGGACGTGGCGCCGAGCAGCTGAAGGTCGTCCCCATCCGGGTCACGCCAGTCCGTGAGGATGTTCTGGGAGACCTCGGTGCCGGCCTGGACCCGCAGGGTGGTGACCCGTTCCTGCTTCGGCGGGGTGTTCTCGTCCTCGGGCACCACGCGCAGGTTGACCCGTGCGTCGTCGGTGCCGGTGCGTCCGTCATCGGCACGGTAGGTGAAGCTGGCCCGCCCCGTGGCGTCGTCGGGGACCACGATCTGGAAACCGGTGCCGTCATAGATGGGCTGGACGGTGCCCAGCTCAGGCTGGTCCCCGCGCAGCGTGGCGGTGAGCAGGTCGCCGTCCGGGTCCACGTCGTTGAACAGCACGGGCAGCGCGGTGGTGCGCCCGGCCCGCACGCCGAAGCTGTCATCCCGGGCGATCGGCTTCTGGTTCTCCTCCTGACGGTCAGGCAGCTCGATGGCGTCGGTGACCTCGTCGGACTCCTCTTCCTCCTGCTCGCCCTCGCCCTTGGGCGGTTCCAGATCGGCCCAGTTGTTCACGATCTTCATCGCGTCCTGCACCAGCCAGGTGTTGCCCTCGTTGATGTCGTTGAGCACCACCACGTCCCGGTTCACCCGGAACACCAGCTGGGCTTCGGCAGGCAGCTCGGGGATCTGCTCGGTGGTGTCCTGGGAGTCGTCGTCGCAGTCCCGCAGATAGGTCCCGGATCCGGTCCACGCCGAGTGCGTGCAGGAGCCCACGCGCACCGGCTGGACGGGGGTGCCGGTGCTCTCCACCGGAGCGTACTGCGGCTCGCCGCCGCCCAACGGCACCAGGGCGTTCTTGTTCGCCAGGGAGATCACGGCCGAGTCGGCATCCGGACCGGGGGCCTGCAGCCTGCCTTCAGCCGGGTCGACGACGGCCGAGGAGTTCCCCTCGGAGGTCACCACGGTGCCACTGGCCGGATCGAAGACCACCGCGGTGTCCCCCACAGCGGTGATCTGCGGTTCGGTCAGGCCCTGAAGCCCGTCCACCTCGGTGTCGGCGATCTGACGGAACCCGGCAGGATCCTCACTCCCATCCTCACCGGATGCCGAGCCGTCCTGCTCAGGCGAGGAGCCGTCGTCGGGAGATCCGCCGTCTCCCACCTGCTCGGTGCCCTCCTGCTGACGCTCCTCATCGGTGAGGGGGCGGAAGCCGAGGATCCGGTTGCCGTCCAGATCGGCCACCCAGACGGAGTCGTCCCGGCCGACGGCAGAGATGACCCGTCCCTCGCCCTCGAAGATCGGCTCGGCGCCTTCGGCCGCCAGGCTGCCCAGAGCACTGGACTCGGCGGCGTAGACCCGTCCCTGGCCGGTGTCCGAGACAGCGACCATGGACTCGCCAAAGGAGAAGCTTCCGTTGGTGGGGAGCATGTTCTCGTCCGTGAGCTCGAACGCGGCTGGGTCCACGGTGGTGAGGGCGGCCTGCTCGAGGTTGCGGAGGTAGACCTGGCTGCCGTGCTGGGCGAGGTCGTACTCCGTCATGGTGGTGGTGACGCCGCCGTCCAGGGTCCCCGACTGATAGTTCAGATGGGCGACCTTGTTCTCCTGGGCGTTGACCACCCACACGCCGCCGTCATTGAGGTCCACGTCGGCGGTCTGGAAACCGGGGTACAGGACAGCACCGGTGACGGCAAGCGCCGACGCACCCACGAAGGCCGTGGTCTTGACGGTCCCGGACCGTCCTGCGAACAGACGTGCACTCAACGTATGCCCCTCGTTTCCCCTGGATTCCCGTCCTGGCCGCAGGAGACGCACGGGGATCCATCCGTGTGCAGGTCAGGACGAACACTCCGGCTGAGACGCGCCGGATCTTCGCTCCCAGTGTACCCAGGGCTGAGTCAGGCTGAGGCCGAGCGGTATGGGGAGTTCTCCCCTGCCACAGGACGGCAGTGGCGCCGATCAGGTGTCACTGCCACCCGGCGTTGGCATAGACCGCCATGCCTCCGCCCCAGGGGTCCTCCACCCCGAACGGCAACGGACCGGAGATGAAGTCGCCACCGCTGGGCTCCGTGCCAATCGAGCTGCCCGTGCAGATGGTCCCTGTGAACCGGCCTCGGCTGTCCGATGTGAACGAACTGGTCGTGTAGTACTGACTCCTCCCTGGGAAGCAGTCGAACAGGTAGCTGGTATTCGGCGGGGCGTTCTCCACGGTCAGCACTGAGCTGGTGGCCGTCACATCCCACCGGGCGCGAGGACCTGCCGGCGCGGTGGGTGTCGGCGTGGGCGTGGGGGCCGGCGCTGTCGTCGGTGGTGGCGGAGCCGGCGCTGTCGTCGGTGGTGGCGGAGCCGGTGCAGTGGTGGGCGGCGGAGGTGGCGGAGCCGGTGCAGTGGTGGGCGGCGGTGGCGGCGGAGGGGTGGGCGTGGGAGCCGGAACAGCGCGGGCCACTCCATCTCCGGTGAACGTGCGGCAGGGGGTGTCCTGCGCGCACACCGTGATCGCCAGCGTGTGCGTACCGCCGTTGGGGGAACTGACCGTGGTGGACCCGGAGTTCGCCACGGTCCGGCCGTCGGCAGTGACCTTGATGGAGGTGATCGGGCGCCCGTTGGCGTAGTCGGAGGTACGGGAGTTCCATCGGAAGGCCACCGCTCCGGTCTGCGTGGTGGAGCTGATGTTGGAGGCATCCCGAATCGGCCCGTAGGCGGTGTCCGTGGTGACTGCGGCAGATGGTTCCCCGGCTCCGATGGTGTTCAGGGCCCGCACCTGCAGTCGATAGGCGGTGCCGTTGGCTGGAACGGTGATCGCCGAGCCGCTGGCCCCGAGGGCCTGCCAACCACCGCCGTTGAGTGAGTACTGGTATCCGCTGATCCGGCTTCCGTTGGCGGCGGCTGCCGCGTAGCTGACCGTCAGCTGACGGTCCGTACCTGTGGCACGGGTGCTGACACCGGTGACAGCCTGGGGTCGACCGAACGGGGTCACCACGGCGGACCGTCCTGAGGCTGGGGAGGTCCCCACCCGGTTGGTGGCACGGACGGTGAAGGAGTAGCTGCCTCCGGGGTCCAGTCCGGTGAAACGCAGGGAGGTCGTGGCTCCTGTCACCGTGCGGGAGTCAGCCGTGGTCTGCCCCTGGTAGGCAGTGACCACATAGGACTCGATCGCCGCCCCGTGGGTCTCCGGCATGGTCCAGTCCACCTGGACCGCCCCGCCGTCCACCACGGAGGTGATGTGGGTGGCCGTGGGTGCAGCCGGGGCGGCCGGTGCGCCCGCCGGTGCCACAGCCGCAGAGAACGGCCCCCAGTCGGAGGGGTCGTCGGCATCGTTGATGGCCTGCAGCCTGAACTGATAGCGCACGCCGTTCTGCAGTCCGTCCCAGCGCAGTGCTGTGGACGGTCCGGTGGTGCGGACGGTGCCACCCCCCGGTGCCGCAGGCGAGATCTGCACTCGGTAACCGGTGATGGGGCTGCCTGGGTTCTCCGGTGGCGTCCAGGACAGGTTCACGACGGCGTCACCTGGGTCAGTCGCGGGCGCTGCGGGAGCCAGGGGGCGTACGTCTGGGGTGATGGGGGCCGACGGTGCCGACGGGTCGGATTCACCGATCGCGTTGACGGCAGTGGCGGTGAAGCGATGCTGCACTCCGTTGCTCAGTCCGGTGACCGTGCAGCTGGTGGCGGGACACTGGATGGTCCGATCTGAGGCCACCTCACGCAGCAGGTAGTGGGTGATGGGCGAGCCCTGGTCGCTGGGGGCAGACCAGCTGAGGACCGCGGTGCCGTCGTTGACGCCGTCGGCTTGGGGTACCCCGGGTATGCCGGGCACGCCGGCCACCACCACGGTGATGACCGCAGTGGAGGATCGCGCCGGGTCCCCGGAGGCGTCGCGGATCTCATAGGTGGCCCGCAGCCGCCCGGAGAAGCCTGCTGCAGGGGTGATGGCCACCTGGTCCCCCTGGACCGTGGCAGTGCCCTGGCCGGCCACCACACTGGTGGTCATCAGGCGCAGGGGCTCGTCATCCCCGGCGGGATTGATGTCGTTGGCCAGCACGTCCACCAGGACCTGCTGTCCGGCACGGGCGTCCTCCACCAGGTCGTCCACCGCTTCAGGCGGGTCCACCTCGTCGCGGATCACCGTCACCTCCACCGTGACCGGGACCGGCTCGGCGGACCCGTCCGAGACGCTGAGGCCGATCTCCTCGGTGTGGCCGGCAGACGTGTCCGGCCCGGCGCTCACCAGCAGCAGCGCGCCGGACAGGTCCGCCTGGATCTGGTCCCCGGGTTCCTCGACCCGGAAGGACAGCTCGTCCCCGTCCGGGTCCTCGGCCAGGCGTGAGAGGTCCACGGAGGTCGGCTCGGCGCCGGCGGTCACCTCGACGGCCGTGGAGCGCACTCGAGGCGGCGAGTTCTGCTCGGGACGAGGCAGCACGGTGATCGGCAGGGTCAGGGTGGAGGTCAGCCCCGTGGGGTCCTCGGCGCTGGAGCCGTCGGTGATCACCATGTTCACCGACGCCGAACCCCAGTAGTCCGCCGGTGCGGAGAAGGTCACTGCTGTGGCCGAGCCGATCTGGACCGAGGCGGTCGAGGGTGAGGCGATCACCGCGTCGTCCCGCAGCAGCCGCGGCTGGCGCCCTTCGCGGACTCCCACCAATGCTGTCAGGTCCAAGGCCAGCGATTCCCCGGCCATCACCTCGCGCGGTGTGCTGTCCAGCAGCCACGGCGGCGTGGACGAGGTTCCCGGAACGGTGATGAAGGCCGTGGCCGTTTCGCCGTCCGGATCCGTCACGCGGTACGGGATGATCTGCGGCGCATCGGTCAGCTGGATCTGGACCTGACCGGTGTCCGTGACGGAGGCGGTGGAGGCGACCCCTGAAACGGACGGGACGCTCACGGTCAGATCCTCCACAGAGCCGTCCGGGTCCTCATCATTGGCCGACACCGAGACGTCCACTGCCGTCTGACCGCGGGCCTGGTCCATGCTGATGTGGTCGTCGCGGGCGATGGGCGGCATCAGCGCAGCCTCGGGATCCACCCGCACGGACAGGGTCCCCGTGTCCGTGGCGCCCAGCGGATCGGCGATCGTGTAGCGGATGTTGAGATGGCCGGGCTGATCCGGCGCGGTGACAGCCAGGCGCCCGTCTCGCAGCTCGACCTGCACGGCGGGATCCTGGCTGGAGAATCCGCCCTCGACCAGGGCGACGGGATCCCCGTCCGGATCGGCGTCATTGCGGAGCACATCCACGGTGAACGTTCGCGCAGGTCGCACGGTGAGGGAGTCGTCCACTGCCGTGGGCGGGGTGTTGCTGGTGGGCGGCTGAGCTATGCCCACAGAGACCGTTCCCACGGACTGTGCACCCAGACGGTCCTCGGCCAGGTAGGTGAAGCTGTCCGTGCCGGTGGCCCCCTCCGAGGCGGTGTAGACCAGCTGGCCGGCATCGATCTGGACGGTGCCCTGGGCCGGCGTTCCCTCCAGGCCCGTCAGGGACACCCAGTCCCCGTCCGGATCAGTGCCTTGCAGTCGCACCGGGATCCTGACCGTCTGCCCGGCCAGCACCCGAGAGGTCACCTCCGGCAGCACGGGCGGGGAGTTGGTCTCCCGGTCCATGGGGACCACGGTGAACTGCACGCGTGCTGAGGCCTGCTGGCCATCCGGCCCGGTCACCGTGTAGGCCACCGACGTCCGTCCGGGTCGCTCCGAGGCCAGGAAAGCCACGCGACCGTCAGACACGGTGGCGAATCCATGCTCCTCAGGCACGGTCTCGGCCAGCTCCGGCTCCAGGGCCAGCTCAGCCCCCTGGGGGTGGAGGTCGTTGGCGAGCACGTCCACGCTGACCATGTCCCCCACTCGCACCACGGCGGTGTCCGCCACGGCGATCGGGGGCTGGAGGGTCTCGGGCTCTGGCAACGGGATGACGGTGATCTCGCCCCGCGTGGTGCCCTGGGCGTTGGCCACGCTGTAGTGGAGCGTCAGCGGAGCGCTGCGGGCGCCCGTGTCCACCACTCGCACGACGGAGTACCCCTCGACGGAGGCCTTGACGAGTGGCCGTGAACCGTCAGCGGTGGCGGGGACCTGGACGCCGTGGACCACCAGCACGCCTCCCCCCGGATCGGTGTCGTTGGCAGTGACGTCCACCAGGGTCTGTCCACCAGCCGGCAGCAGCGCGATGTCCCGCACGGCGATCGGCAGTCCCTCGCTGCCGTCCTGGCCCATGACATCCACTCGGATCAGTCCGGGTGTGGAGTCAGCCTCGTTGGCCGCCACATAGTCCAGGTAGTACGTCCCCGGCGTGCGTGAGGCGAAACTGACGGTCCCGGCCTCGGTGTTGAACTGGCTCTGGGTGTTCGGCGCCGTGCCCACGTAGGCCAGACGCAGGGTTCCACCGAGCGGGTCTTCATCGTTGGCCAGGGGGCGGATGACGGTCTCCTGGCCGGCCACGGCCACCACGTGGTCGGCCACGGTCACCGGTGGTGTGGCCAGGCCGTCGATCACCTTCACCTGCACGGTGCCCTGGGCTGTCTCTCGCCCGTCGGTGACGGTGATCGCGACCGTTCGCGTGCCCGTGACCCCCTGTCCGTCCTGGAAGGTCAGCTGGCCGTCCGGTCGGATCCGGACGCTGTCCGGGTCCTCGGCCACGGCATCGACGAGCCGGACGTCGTCTCCGTCCGGATCCAGCCAGTCCGTGATGACCTGGCCGGTGACGGACTGTCCCGCCCGGACGGTCAGGGTGGGCACCCGGAGCTGTTCGGGCTCTCGGTTGATCTCGTCCGGCACCACTCGCACCGTGACGGTGGCGCTGTCCTTGCCGCCCCGACCGTCATCGGCGGTGTACTCGAAGCTCGAGTCGCCGGTGGCGTCATCGGGGACCACCAGCTGGAACGCCACTCCGTCGTGGGTGCGTTGGACCTCGCCGACGCTGGGCTGGGGCCCGGTCACGGACACCGTGAGCACATCCCCATCCGGATCGGAGTCGTTCAGCAGCGTCTGGAGCGGGACGGTGCGGCCGGCGCGCACACCGAACTCGTCGCCCACGGCGACGGGGTCCCTGTTCTCCTCCCGCCGCTCGGGCGGAGCGGTGTCGCGGGTGATCTCCTCGGATTCCTCCGTGTCCCGCTCATCCTCGGACGACGGCGGTTCCAGATCCTCCCAGTTGGTCACCATGCGCATGTCCTGGGTGACGATCCACGAGGTGCCCTCCTGGACGTCGTTCAGGACCACAGCCGTGCGATTGGTGCGGAAGACCAGCTCGGCGTCAGTGGAGAGTCGGGGCACGGCTTGGAGGACGTCGTCCGTCTCATCCGGGCAGTCGCGCAGGTACGTGCCTGTGGCGGCTGACGCCGCATGGACGCACTCGCCCACCACCACGGGCTCGGCAGCGGAGGTCCGCGAGCCGGACTGGGACTGGGCCTGGGCGGGATCGGTCAGGTCGGTGGCCTGGATCTGACCGCGATCCAGCGAGACTGTCAGGTGAGTGCGCGGTCCTGTCAGGGCCACCTCCGGCCTCTCGGGGCCCGGAGCCTGGAGACGGGCTCCGCGCAGGGACTGGTCCTCCACAGATCCCCCGGGCCAGACCAGGGTGCCCCGTGAGGGGTCGAGCACGACGGCGGTCCCGCCCACCGCGGTCAGCTGCGGCTCGTCGAGGTCCGCGACTCCAGCGAGGGGCTCCGGCTCGGAGGCGACCAGGTCAGCGGCGGGCGAGTCTTCTCCGCCCGACGGGGCGAGGCGGTGCAGGGTCTGCTGCTCCACGTCCACGGCCAGCACCACTCCGTCCACCGTGGTGGTGGCCAGCACGGGACCGTCGACATTCAGCAGCGGCTCGACGCCGTCCACCTCCGGCACCGGATCCGCCCGCATCCCGAAGACCTCACCGGTCTGGGGGTTCGTGGCCGAGAGGGTTCCCCCGCCCAGCCGGAAGCCGTGGGTGGCCGGCAGGATGGCCTGTTCGGCCAACACCATGCCCGCCGGGTCCACGCGGGCCAGTACGCCGGAGGCCGGCTCGAGCAGCAGGACCTGTTCCTGGTCCTGGTGAAGTTCGTAGTCGGTGAACGGGGAGGCCAGTCCTCCGTCCAAGGTGCCGGACTGCACGTTGAGGTGGCCCACCGAGTCGTCCTGGGCAGAGGTCACCCACACACCGCCGTCATGCAGGTCCACCGTGGTGCTCTCGAATCCGGGGTACAGCACCGCCCCGGTCACCACCAGGCCGCTGACCGCAGTGAAGGTCGCGCTGGTACGCCAGGGACGTCGTCGGGATGCGCCCGGTCGCTGACCGGATGCCGCCTGTGTCCGTGGTGCCCTGCTCACGTTGCCGTACTCCCCTGCACTGGTCGCGCCCCTACGCGGTTGACCGCAGTGTAGCCGCGCCAGGTGACGTCACCGTGACGTGTGACACCGTGATGGCGGCTCAGTCCAGGACTAGGCCCTCCCCGCTGCCGCTCATCAGGATGGAGGGCCGGATCTCGCCGAAGCCACGGACCAGCCGTGGGGGCTGCGGGATGAGGATGAACCGCTCGTCATCGCCCAGGGCGGCGGCCGTCAGGGCGTCCACCAGGACGGTGCCGGGATCGGCCAGCGAGGTCAGGCGGGAGGCCAGGTTCACGGTGGGGCCGTAGATGTCCCCGAGCCGGGAGAGCACCCGGCCCCACACCAGGGAGACGCGGGCCGAGGGCAGCACCGGATCCTCGGACATGGCCCGGGCCAGGGCCAAGGAGATCTGGGCACCGGCCTCCGGGGTCTCGGCGTTGAAGAGCACCTCGTCGCCGATGGTCTTGACCAGGCGTCCGCCGCCGATCGAGATGATCTCGGCGCACTTGTTCTCGAAGCGCTGGACCATCTGGGCCAGGGTGCGCTCGTTCATCTGACGGGACAGGGAGGTGTAGGAGACCATGTCCGCGAAGCCGACGGCGCGGGCCAGGGGCAGCGGTGCGTCATCCTCGGTGCCGTCGCGCAGGTGGTCTGAGGCGGCCAGGCCGGCCTCCACCCGCACGGCCAGGCGCTGCAGTGCGGAGTTGAGCTGACGGCGGTAGGAGTAGGCCATGACCTGTTCGAGGGGCTCGACGATGCTGTTGAGCATCTGTACCACCTCGCGCCGGGCCTGGGGGTCGGTCATGCCCTGGCTGCTGATCTTGTCCTCCACCAGGGCCTCGATCTGCCAGACCACCATGCGGTCGGTCATCTGCCCGATCGAGCGGGTCAGGGAGATCGCGGTCTCCTCGTTGAGCACCCCCTGGCGGACGAGGTCGATCATGGTGTCCATGGCGGCCACGTCCTGGTCGTTGAACACCTTCTCCCCCTCCGGCACGTTGGGGAAGCCCAGGGCACGCCAGAGCTTGCGGGCGGAGACCATGGAGACGCCGAGCTCGGCGGCCATCTCACGCCGGTCCAGGGAGCGCGGTCCGCCCAGCAGCTCCTCGTCCAGCACGCGGATGGCCTGGGTCCAGGTGGCCCGTTCGGCGCCGGTCAAGGGGACGGGGTCGGTGGAGTCCGTGGTGTCGGCGGGATCGACCAGGGCGCCCAGGGACTCGTCGGCATCGGCCGGGCCGGCACTGACGGCGGGGATGGTGCCGGTGGCGATGTCCCCTACGGGCAGGTCCACGGGCACCTCCATGGGGAGGTCCAGCGGCAGCGTGCGCGGTCCGGTGGTGAACCCGTCCGGTCCGGGCTCGATCTCGGCCTCGGGCCAGTGCTCGGGATCGTGGTGCTCGTCTCGAGGCGTTCCACCGGTCATCGGGCGCTGGTCCATGTGGCCTCCTGTCGGTACGGTCCGGCGGCTCGGGCGGGGTCAGCCGTGCCGTGCGGCGGTGCGCCGTAGGGCTGGGCCTGCTGCGCGATCTGCCGGCGCAGGGTCCCCAGTTCAGCCAGGATCAGGGCGCGGAACCGTTCAGCCTCGGGCATCTCTGTGAGCACCCATCGAGTCCCGGTGGCGTGGTCCAGGAGCAGGTCCCCGGATCCGGCCCGGCGCTGCCCGCGGCGCTGCCGCACGCTCACATCCGCCAGGGAGAGCAGGTGCACGGTGCGCTCACGGGACCGTCCCCATCCGGCCCGCTGGATCACCCGGTGGGTGGTCAGCAGGGTCTTTCGCGTCAGCCACCGCACGAGTGGACGGACGGTGCCCAGCAGCAGGGCCAGGCCGGCCAGCGCCCACACCAGGGTCACCAGCCAGGGCCGGGCCTCGATCAGCGCCGGCTGTTCATGCGGACGGGCCAGCAGCCCCTGCAGGTACCCGGTGGCGGCGGCGACCAGCAGCATCCGGACCATGGGCAGGGTCAGGGCACGCGGATGGGATCGAGTGCGCACCCGCACCTGCTCCCCCGGGGCCAGCTTGACCGCCACGTCTCCTCCTGAGTGCTCCTGCCGCGTCCACCTGCCGTGTCATGCCAGGTCACCGGCCGCTTCAGCGCGGCCGCAGATGCACGACGTCGGCCGCCGAGATCTCCACTCGCCTCACCTCAGCGGGGCGCGAGGGTGCAGAGTCAGCGGACTCCTCCATCATTCCATGCTCGGGCTGTGCGTGACCTGCGCGCTCGCTGGTCGGTGCGTGACCGTCGTCGGGATGCGCTGTGCCCTGCCCCGTCTCCAGCAGCAGGGTGCCGCCCGCCCCCAGCCCGACGGCACGGCCGGTGAGGGTGGATCCGTCTGGCTGCTCGGCTCGGACCTGTTGGCCGAGAGTGGCGAGTCGGTCGGCGATGTGGCGGACGGCGGGGTGGGATCCGTCCACGGGCTCGGGCTCGTGGGCGAGGCCGTCCTGCAGCGTGTCCACAGCGGCCACCACGGCGTCGCGCAGACGCTGGGCCAGGGTGGGGCGGTCCAGGGTGGCGGCATCGGCCCACCAGTGGGTCAGATCGGCGGCGGTGGGCACGGGCGGTCCGGCGGGGCCGAAGTCCAGGTTCAGGCCGATGCCCAGCACGAGTCCGGAGCGGTCCGGCACCACGGTGGCCAGGATGCCGCTGACCTTGCGGCCGTCCTCCACCAGGACGTCATTGGGCCACTTGATCTGCGCCGGGACGCCCTGTTCACGCAGCAGATCGGTGAGGGTGGCCGCCGCGGCAAGGGTGATCCAGCTCCAGTGCGCCGGTGCGACTGTGGGACGCAGGAGCACCGAGAGGGCCAGAGCGCTGCCGGCGGGGGCCATCCACGTCCGGCCGAGCCGACCGCGGCCAGAGCGCTGGTCCGCTGTGGCCGCTGCTGCCCCGTGGGGCCACGTCTGGGGGTCCTGGGCAGCGCCGTCCAGCACCACCTGTTGCGTGGAGTCGGTGTGCTCGAGCCAGGTCAGACTGGAGTCCGGAGTCGTGTTGCTCTGCGCGTCGGTCATGTCCTCAGGTATACCCCTCGCCGCGGACCCCCAGAGGCCTGGGGGATCTCGACGGGCAGTCTGGCTGCGCCGCGCTGTGATTCCGGCGAGGACCGCAGCTCCGTCCCCGAAGGTCAGGCGTGGCGGTGGATGCACTCGGAGGCTCGGATCAACAGGGCCTGCAACGGAAGCCGGCCGAGGGAGATCAGCTGGAACTTCCAGGGGCGGTGGCGCCAGCGGCGGGCCATCACCAGATTGCCCGGGAAGACCGCCAGGAACAGCAGGGTGGCCACGCGCCCGCCGAGACGCCGGGTGGCCGGCACGGCCAGGAGTGCAGCCGTGCCCAGCTCGGCCACTCCGGAGGCGTAGGTGTAGGTGCGCGGTGAGCCCGGCAGCTTCCGCGGGATCAGCCCGTCGAAGGGGCGGGGCTTGGCGAAATGGAGTACCCCCATGCCGGTGAGAAAGGTGGACATGACGCGGGCCGAGGCGTGGGCGCGGCGCTGCTGTGAAGTCTGCATCACCTGATCCTGCCCTACCCCTGAGAATCCACCGAACTTTGTGCGGTTCCTACAAGCGCGGTCCCTGCCTGCCTCAGTAGAGTAATCTTCTGCGTGCGGATCTGCGCGCCGAAGCCTGCGCGACCTTGTGCGAACCATCCAAAAGCACCGCCGCCTCCCGCGGCGGATCGGAGGATCCATGACCCCCTCACCCCAGGAGCTGTCCGGAGAACCCGGCCTGCCGTCGTCGGGAAGGTCTGAGACGTCCGCGCCTGCCGGGCCGGACCTGACCACCACCGCCGGAAAGCTCGAGGATCTGCGCAACCGGCTGGCCGAGTCAGCCCTGCCCTCCGGCCAGGACGCCGTGGACCGTCAGCACGCCCGGGGCAAGCACACCGCCCGCGAGCGGATCGAGATGCTGGTGGACGAGAACTCCTTCGTGGAGTTCGACGCCCTGGCCGTGCACCGCACCTCGGCGTTCGGCATGGACCGCAAGCGCCCCCTCGGGGACGGTGTGGTCTCCGGCTACGGCACCGTGGACGGGCGCCTGGTGGCCGTGTACTCGCAGGACTTCACCGTGTACGGCGGTTCGCTGAGCAAGGTCAACGGCGAGAAGATCGTCAAGGTCCAGGAGTTCGCCGCCCGCAACGGCTGCCCGGTGATCGGGATCAACGACGGCGGCGGCGCGCGCATCCAGGAGGGTGTGTCCTCGCTGGCCATGTTCGCCGACATCTTCCGGAACAACGTGATGGCCTCCGGCGTGGTCCCGCAGATCTCCCTGATCATGGGTCCCTGCGCCGGCGGCGCCGCCTACTCCCCCGCGCTGACGGACTTCATCGTCATGGTGGACCAGACCTCCCACATGTTCATCACCGGCCCGGACGTGATCAAGACCGTCACCGGCGAGGACGTGGACATGGAGACCCTGGGCGGAGCGCGGCAGCACAACGCCTCCACCGGCACCGCCTCCTACCTCGCCGCCAATGAAGAGGACGCGATCGAGTACGTGCGGGAGCTGCTGGAGTTCCTGCCGGCCAACAACCTCGCCGAGGCCCCGATCGAGCCGTTCGTGGAGGAGCTGGAGGTGCTGGACGAGGACCTCGAACTGGACACCTTGATCCCGGACTCGGCGAACCAGCCCTATGACATGCTCACCGTGATCGAGCGCCTGGTGGACGAGGGCCATTTCCTGCAGACCCAGGAGCTCTACGCCCCCAACGTGATCACCGGGCTGGGCCGGATCGAGGGCCGGACCGTGGGCGTGGTGGCCAACCAGCCGCTGCAGTTCGCCGGGACCCTGGACATCGCCGCCTCGGAGAAGGCCGCCCGGTTCGTGCGGTTCTGCGACGCCTTCAACATCCCGATCATCACCCTGGTGGACGTGCCCGGCTTCCTGCCCGGCACCGATCAGGAGTTCTCCGGCATCATCCGCCGCGGGGCCAAGCTGATCTACGCCTACGCCGAGGCCACCGTGCCCAAGCTGACCGTGATCACCCGCAAGGCCTACGGCGGCGCGTACATCGTGATGGGCTCCAAGAAGCTCGGTGCCGACCTGAACCTGGCCTGGCCCACCGCGCAGATCGGCGTGATGGGTGCCCAGGGCGCGGTGAACATCCTGTACCGCCGCGACCTTAAAGCCACCGAGGAGGCCGGCGGCGACGTGGATGCCCGCCGCGCCGAGATCGTCCAGGACTACGAGGCCGAGCTGCTCAACCCCTACCAGGCGGCCGAACTGGGGTACGTGGATGCGGTCATCCCCCCGTCGGAGACCCGCGTCCAGCTGGTCCGCGCCCTGCGGGCCACCTTCCACAAGCGCGAGGCCCGCCCCGCCAAGAAGCACGGGAACATGCCGCTGTGACGGCTGCCCAGCACCGACCCGAAGGAACCGAGACCATGACCGCAGTCACCGAGACCACCGCTGCCGAGGCATGCGAACTGATGATCCGAGGGAACCTGACCCCGGAGGAGACCGCCGCGCTGACCGCGATCGTGCAGGCCGCCGTCGTGGAGGCCCAGCAGGCGGGCGGTGAGGACACCTCCGCCGTGGACCGCACCCTCGACCGCCGCCGTCGCCTGGGCCTGTGGGACCGCCCGGGCTCGGGGTCGTGGAAGAACTCCGCCGGCTGGAACTGAGCTCCTGACCCGGGCGGGTGACCGCTGGGCGTGCTGCTGACCCAGGGTTTCTGAGCTGCACTGATCGGCGCTACGTGGGTCTCGGTTGCACGTATTGCCGAGAGGCGAAACCGTGATGCACAGTTCGACGGTTTCGACCCCGGAACTGGTCAAGTGGTGCAACAGCCCCTCGGATTCCGTCACACGGTGCAGCAGGGATCAGCGTCCTCCCAGCGCCCTCCGCGCCGGACTCCCGTCCTGCACAGGAGTCCGGCGCTCTCGGCTGATCAACAGGATGCCCGCCCGCCCATGCGACCTCACGCCCCGCAGGGTCTGCTGGGGGCATGGCACCACGTTCGTCCCCACTGCTGTCCCCCGTCTTCACACTCGATGAGGCCCGTGCCCACGGACTGACCGACTACGACCTCTACCGTGCTGGCTTGGAATCCCCGAAGCCCGGCCTGCGGATGGCTGCCGGGCATCAACCGGACCCGTTGCAGGTGGCCGGCAAACTGGCCACGCGCGACCCCTCCCTCATCCTGACCCACCAGACCGCCGCGCACCTCTGGGGACTCTGGCTGCCCTCCTCCATGCGGGAGCCCACCATTCACCTGGCACGGAGGCGTGGTCACGGCGGGATTCCGCGGGTCGACGGCACCACCGGCCACCTCACCGCCGCGCAGGACCAGGACCTCCGCATGATCCGCGGCGTGGCCATCACCTCTCCTGCCTGGACCTGGACCGACCTGGCCTCAGAACGTCTCACGCTCCGAGAACTGGTGGCGGCGGGAGACTCCCTGCTCCAACGCCCCGATGGGCCACCCCGCTCTGGACGCCACGAGGGGATGAACCCGTTGTCCACCCTGGCCGAGATGCGCGAGCTGGTGGGGCGGCGTCCAGGAATCTGCGGCGCACCCCTGCTTCGCGAGGCACTGGAGCTCGTCCGCACCGGAGTGGATTCGTCGCCGGAGTCGTGGGTGCGGACCGGTCTGCTGGACGAAGGATGGCCCGAGCCCGAAGTGAATCCTCTGCTCTCATTCGAGGACGGGTGGTCTGTTCGCCCGGATCTGGCCTACCGCCAGTGGCGGATCGCCATCCAGTACGAGGGCCAGCACCATTTCACCGAGGCTCAGCAGTACGCCTCGGACATCCACCGGGACGATCGGCTGTCACAACGAGGCTGGGAGACCATTCGCCTCTCCTCCCGTGTGCTGACGCCGGTGGGGTGGGGCGAGTTCACCGACGGACTGCGTCGCGCCGTCCAGCGGCAGACCCGGTGAAGCAGCTCTGGTGGGGCCGCCCCCGCGAGCACAGGTGGAACTCCTGCGGATTCAGCGGGACCCTGTCACGCCGTTGGACTTTTCGCTGAGCTGCGTTGCACACCTCGGCGAGATCAGCCTCAGTTCCCGCCATGTCATGCAACATTGACTGCGCTGGCGCCGAACATCGCATCACAGAGGACCACCTCGACGATGTGTGCAGCAGGGAATCGACGTTCCGCGATCAAGAGCGTCCGCACGAACCCTAGGATGGCCACCATGACTTCTACCGAGCGTCCTGACCAGGAAGCGGCCCTCACCCCGGCCTTCCCCTCCACCCGTGAGCCGTCACAGATCGATGCGCTGGCGAACCAGTACGTCAAGGACGTGCTCGCCCTGGACCCGGAGATGGCCACCTCCATGGGCCTGCCCGGGCACGAGACCGAGTACGGGGATTACTCCCCCGCCGGGGTGCAGGCCAAGGACGAGCTGAATCGCCGCCTGCTGGCTGACCTGGACTCCGCCGAGCCGCAGGACGACGTGGACCGGGTGACTGTGGCGGCCATGCGAGAGCGCATCGGTCTGGAGCGCGAGATCGTGGCCACCGGCCGCACCGAGCTGAACAACATCGCCTCCGCCGCCCAGGGCATCCGCGCCGTGTTCGACCTGATGCCCACGGACACCGCCGAGCAGTGGGAGCACATCGCCGGCCGGCTGAAGAACCTGCCCGCGGCCCTCACCGGGTACCGCGAGTCGCTGGAGGCCTCGCGCCAGGCCGGCCTGGCCCCTGCCCAGCGCCAGGTGGACATCGTGATCGAGCAGGCCCGTGCCCACGGCGAGCACCACGGATTCTTCCCCGGCCTGGTGGAGCGAGCCGCGGGGGCCGGCGTCGTGCCCTCCTCCCTGATGACCGAGCTGGAGGCCAACGCCATCAGCGCAGGTCATGCCTACAAGGAGTTCGCAGACTGGCTGCAGGACGATCTGCGCCCGCACGCACCGGAACAGGACGCCGTGGGCCGCGAGCGCTACGCCCTGGCCTCTCGCGAGTTCCTGGGCGCCACGATCGACCTGGAGGAGACCTACGAGTGGGGTCTGGAGGAGCTGCGCCGGATCGTGGCCGCCCAGCAGACCGATGCGGAGGCCATCCAGCCCGGAGCCAGCATCGAGGAGGCCCGTCAGATCCTGAACCAGGACCCGGCCCGCCGCCTCGAGGGCACGGATGCGCTGCGCACCTGGATGCAGGGCAAGTCGGACATGGCCCTGACCGCCATGCAGGAGTACTTCCACATCCCCGCGCCCATGGACCGCGTGGAGTGCATGATCGCCCCCACCCAGGAGGGCGGCGTGTACTACACGGCTCCGTCCGAGGACTTCTCCCGCCCGGGCCGGATGTGGTGGTCCGTGCCGGCGGGCGAGGACTCGTTCACCACTTGGGGCGAGACCACCACGGTCTTCCATGAGGGCGTGCCGGGCCACCACCTGCAGATCGCCACCGCCATGCTCAACCCTGATCTGAACGACTGGCGCCGCCACCTGTGCTGGACCTCCGGCCACGGTGAGGGCTGGGCCCTGTACGCCGAGCGGCTGATGGAGGAGTTCGGCTTCCTGCAGGATCCGGGCGACCACCTGGGCATGCTGGACGGCCAACGGATGCGCGCGGCCCGCGTGGTGTTCGACATCGGCGTGCACTGCGGCTTCCGTGCCCCGCAGGAGTACGGCGGCGAGGTCTGGACCCCCGAGTCCGGCTTCGCGTTCCTGCAGCAGCACCTCAACGACTCCCCCGGCCAGGTCCGCTTCGAGTTCCTCCGCTACCTGGGCTGGCCCGGACAGGCGCCGTCCTACAAGATCGGGCAGCGCCACTGGGAGCAGATCCGCGCCGACCACCAGCGCCGTGCCGCTGACGCCGGCCAGGACTTCGACCTCAAAGCCTTCCACACGCGCGCACTGCTGCTGGGCTCCATGGGCCTGGACACCCTGCGCGAGGCCATGGCCTGAGGCGGCGGTTCCAGCATGGTCAGCAGTGAGGCATTCCCGACGCCGGCTCCCTCACCGTCCAGCGCACCGCGCCTGATCCTGGCCTCGGCATCGCCGGCACGGGCCAGGATCCTTCAGGCGGCAGGCATCCCGTTCACCGTGCTGGTCTCGGACGTGGACGAGGATGCCGTGGCCGCACGGCACCCCGAGGCCACCCCGGAGCAGACGGCGCTGCTGCTGGCCCAGGCCAAGGCGCGGGATGTGGCGCAGCGCTCGGTTGCGGCTGATGCTCTGGTGGTGGGCTGCGATTCCGTGTTCGAGCTGGACGGGGTGCCTTACGGCAAGCCCTGGGAGCCCGAGGTCGCTGTGGAGCGGTGGCTGATGCAGTCAGGCCGGTCCGGGGTGCTGCACACCGGACACTGGGTGGTGGACACGCGCAGCGACTCCCAGGCCGGCGGGACCAGTTCGGCCACGGTCACCTTCGCCCCGGTGGACGAGGACCAGATCCGTGCCTACGTGGCGACCCAGGAGCCGCTGCAGTGCGCGGGAGCGTTCACCATCGACGGCCGGGGTGCGGCGTTCATCGAGTCTGTCCAGGGCGATCCGAACGCGGTGATCGGCCTGTCCGTGTCCGCTCTGAGGTCTGTGCTGGGCCAGCTCGGGGTGGATCTGACGGCCTACTGGGGCTTTGGAGGAAACCTACAACCCTGAGGGCGCGGCGCGGGGATGTGCCGCGGTTTCCTGTAGGAATCCCACCGAGGGGATAGTGTCGGCACGTTGAGTTCCGTTCCGAAGGAGTCCCTCCCGCATGACCGAGTCGACACACCCGTCCTCCCCCGCCGCCCGCCCGTTCTCCCGGGTGCTGGTGGCCAACCGCGGAGAGATCGCCGTCCGGGTCATCCGGGCCGCCCATGACGAGGGCCTGACGGCCGTCGCCGTGTATGCCGAACCGGACCGGGACGCACTGCATGTGCGGATGGCCGATGAGGCCATCTCCCTGGGCGGCTCCACCGCCGGGGACTCCTACCTGGTGATCGAGAAGATCATCGAGGCCGCTCGCACCGCTGAGGCCGATGCCGTCCACCCGGGATACGGATTCCTCTCGGAGAACGCCGACTTCGCCCGTGCCGTGGAGGCGGCGGGCCTGGTCTGGATCGGACCTCCCGCCGAGGCGATCGAGCAGCTCGGGGACAAGGTCTCTGCGCGCCACCTGGCCCAGAAGGTCGGCGCTCCCCTGGTGCCGGGCACGGCAGATCCGGTCACCAGTGCAGATGAGGTCCTGGCCTTCGCTGACGAGCACGGTCTGCCCCTGGCCATCAAGGCCGCCCACGGTGGCGGTGGCCGCGGCATCAAGGTGGTCCGCGAACGCGAGGACATCACCGAGCTGTACGAATCCGCCGTGCGTGAGGCCACGGCCGCGTTCGGCCGTGGAGAGTGCTTCGTGGAGCGCTTCCTGGACGCCCCGCGCCACGTGGAGACTCAGTGCCTGGCCGATGCCGCCGGCAACGTGGTGGTGGTCTCCACGCGTGACTGCTCCCTGCAGCGCCGGAACCAGAAGCTCGTGGAGGAGGCACCGGCCCCGTTCCTGACCGCCGAGCAGCAGGAGCGTCTGTACAGCTCCTCGAAGGCGATCCTGCGTGAGGCCGGGTACCGCGGTGCGGGCACCTGCGAGTTCCTGGTGGGCGTGGACGGGACCATCTCGTTCCTGGAGGTCAACACCCGTCTGCAGGTGGAGCATCCGGTCTCCGAGGAGGTCACCGGGCTGGACCTGGTGCGGGAGCAGTTCCGGATCGCCCGCGGCGAGGAGCTGGGCTACGGGGACCCCGAGGTCCGCGGCCACTCCTTCGAGTTCCGGATCAACGGCGAGGACCCGGGCCGCGGCTTCATGCCTGCCCCTGGCACCCTGAGCACGTTCCGCCTGCCCGCCGGCCCCGGCGTGCGCGTGGACACCGGCGTGGAGGAGGGCGAGACCATCTCCGGCGCGTTCGACTCCATGGTGGCCAAGGTGATCGTCACCGGCGCCACCCGCGAGCAGGCCCTGCAGCGCTCCCGCCGTGCCCTGGCCGAGATGCAGGTCGAAGGGATGCCCACGGTGCTGCCTTTCCACCGTGCGGTGGTGTCCGATCCCGCGTTCGCCCCGCAGGACGGCAGCGCCTTCACCGTCCACACCCGCTGGATCGAGACCGACTTCCAGAACACTCTGGAGCCCTACCAGGGTGGGATCCCGGCCGCACCGGACGCCCCCACCGCGGAGGAGCGCCGCACCATGACCGTGGAGGTCAACGGCAAGCGCGTGGAGGTGACCATTCCAGCCATCTTCGGGGCGATCTCCACCTCGGTGACCAATACGGCCAAGCAGGCCGGCCGTCGTCGTGGTGGGCGCGGACGCAGCCGTGGCGGTGCCGCAGCCGCCGCGGCCAACGGGGACACCCTGACCTCGCCCATGCAGGGCACCATCGTCAAGGTGGCCGCCTCCGTGGGCGACACCGTGGCCGAGGGTGACCTGATCGTGGTGCTGGAGGCGATGAAGATGGAGCAGCCGCTGACCGCGCACAAGTCCGGCACCCTCACCGAGCTCAATGCCGAGGCCGGCGCCACGGTGACGGCTGGTGCCGCCATCGCCACCATCGAAGACTGACTCCACCGGCTCGACCGGCGGGGATCTCCGATGCAGCCTTCGTCCCTGCGGTGATCCTGGTTGCACACATCGTCGACTCCTCTGCCTGAGTTGCACGGTTCGTCCTGATCCCCCCTGATCGTGGACACCTCGTGCAACCCATCGCCCCGAGTCGACCAGTGCTGCAACAGGGTTCTCCAGCGCCACCGGCCGGGGATCGACCGCCCGCCCAGGCCAGCCCTTCGGCCTCCGCATGTCCACTATGTGGAACGAGTGGATCCGCATCGTGGACCGCGGTTTACGATCAATCGTCGCTTCGCACACGAACGACGACTGAACGATCCTGACCTGGAGGGATGCCCCCGATGAGCACTGACCTGTCCACGCCGAGCACGGACGGCCGCCGTCCGGACGGGCGCCGCATCAAGGACGACGGCACCGCCGAGCTGGGGGTCCCCCGCTCGCGCATCGTGATCGCCTCGCTCATGGGCACCTCGATCGAGTTCTACGACTTCTACATCTACGCCACCGCCGCGGTCTCGGTGTTCCCGCTGATCTTCTTCGCGCAGGGCGACGACAGTGCGGCGCTGCTGGCCTCCATGGCCACCTTCGGCGCGGCGTTCGTGGCCCGCCCGGTCGGCTCGGTGCTCTTCGGCCACTTCGGGGACCGGATCGGGCGCAAGGCCACCCTGATCGGCTCGCTGCTGACCATGGGCATCGCCACGTTCCTGATCGGCCTGCTGCCCACGTATTACCAGATCGGCCTGTGGGCCCCGGCCATGCTGACCCTGATGCGCTTCTGCCAGGGACTGGGCCTGGGCGGCGAGTGGTCCGGAGCGGCACTGCTGGCCACGGAGACCGCCAAGGAGGGCAAGCGCGCCTGGGCGGCCATGTGGCCCCAGCTGGGCGCCCCCATCGGCTTCCTGCTGGCCAACGGCCTGTTCCTGGCCCTGACCCTGGCCTTCGACCACGACTCCACCAACCCGGACATGGACGGTGCGTTCCTGACCTGGGTCTGGCGCCTGCCGTTCCTGCTCTCCCTGGTGATGGTGGCCATCGGCCTCTACGTGCGCGTGAAGCTGGAGGAGACCCCGGTGTTCCAGCGCGCCGTGGACAATGACGAGCGCGTCAAGGCCCCGCTGGGCGAGGTGTTCCGCCGCAACTGGTGGGAGCTGATCCTGGGCACGTTCATCATGCTGGCCACGTACGTGCTGTTCTACCTGATGACCACCTGGATCCTGTCCTACGCGATCGGCTCTGCCGCCACCGGCGGTCTGGCCGTGCCCTACGCCGACTTCCTGGTCCTGCAGCTGATCGGCATCCTGTTCTTCGCCGCGTTCGTCCCGATCTCCGGCCTGCTCGCGGACCGCTTCGGCCGCCGTCCCACCCTGATGGTCATCACCCTGGGCGTGATCGCCTTCGGCCTGACCTTCGGCACTTGGCTCAACTCGGACTCGATCGGCTCCGGCGAGGGTCTGAACACCTTCCAGATGCTCGCGTTCCTGGCCGTGGGCATGACCCTGATGGGTCTGACCTTCGGCCCCATGTCCGCCGTGCTGCCGGAGCTGTTCCCCACCAACACCCGGTACACCGGCTCCGGCATCTCCTACAACGTGTCCTCCATCCTCGGCGCTGCCCTGACCCCGTTCGTGGCGGCCTGGCTGGTCAAGGAGTACTCGGTGGCGCATGTGGGCTACTACCTGGCCGCCGCCTCGGTGCTGACCCTGATCGCGCTCTGGCTCTCCCCGGAGACCAAGAGCCGTTCGCTGGACTCGGACTCCCGCGTGATCGCCGAGGAGATCTCCACGGAGCCGTGATCCACCCGCTCTGACCGGCCCGGCACGACGACGGCCCGGCACCTTCCAGCATCACGCTGGCCAGGTGCCGGGCCGCTTCGCTGTCAGGACAGCAACCTCGACCTGCTGCCCCTCTACAGGTGCACGTGCAGGCGGCGGGCCGCCTCGGAGATCGATCCGCTGATCGAGGGGTAGACAGTGTAGGTGTTGGCCAGGTCGTCCACATGGAGCTTGTGCACGACCGCCAGCGAGATCGGGAAGATCAGCTCGGAGGCACGCGGGGCCACCACCACCCCGCCGATCACGGTGCCCGAGCCCTTGCGGGAGAAGATCTTCACAAAGCCGTGCGTCACGTTCATCATCTTGGCCCGGGGGTTGGTGTCCAGGTCCAGCTTGATCACATCGGCCTGGTACTTCCCGGAGGCCACCATCGCCTCGGTGATGCCCACGGTGGCGATCTCCGGGGAGGTGAAGATGTTGGAGGAGACCAGGTGCGGCTGGAACGGCTTGACCGCATCTCCCATCAGGTGCGCCACGGCCGTGCGGCCCTGCATGGCGGCCACCGAGGCCAGCGGGAACACGCCCGTGCAGTCGCCGGCGGCGTACACGGTGGGCACGGAGGTGCGGGAGACACCGTCCACCGCGATGTGCCCGGACTCGGTGGTCGTCACCCCAGCGGCCTCCAGCCCCAGGTCCGCGGTGTTGGGGATGCCGCCCACGGCCAGCAGGCAGTGGCTGCCCTCCACCACGTCACCCCCGGAGAGCGTCACCCTCACGCCGTCCTCTGTGCGCTCCACGGACTCGGCGCGGGTCTGGCTGAGCACGTTCACCCCGTTCTGGGCGAACACCTCCTCCAGCACTGCCGCGGCGTCCGGGTCCTCGCCGGGCAGCACGCGGTCGCGGGAGGAGACCAAGGTGACCTTGGCCCCCAGCAGGTTGTAGGCGGAGGCGAACTCCGCGCCGGTCACGCCGGAGCCCACCACGATCATGTGCTCGGGGATGTCGGTGAGCGTGTAGACCTGGGTCCAGTTGAAGATGCGCTCCCCGTCCGGCTGGGCACTGGGCAGCTCACGCGGGCTGGCACCCACGGCCAGCAGCACGGCGGTGGACTCCAGCTCGTAGGGCTCGCCCTCGTCCGGGGTGACCTCCACGGTGGTGGGGCTGAGCATGCGCCCTGTCCCGATCACCACGGTCACCCCGCGGCGCTCCAGTCCACGCCGGATGTCGGCGGACTGCTGGGAGGCCAGCTCGAGCAGCCGCTTGTCCACCTCGCGCATGTTCGCCGAGGGGGTCGCACCGTCCAGGTCCACGCCCAGGGTCGGGGCCTTGACCACGCGGCGCATGGAGTCGGCGGTGGCGATCAGGGTCTTGGAGGGGACCACATCGGTCAGCACGGCGGAGCCGCCCATGCCCTTGGACTCGATCACGGTCACCTCCGCTCCGGCCTTGGCCGCCACCAGGGCAGCCTCGTAGCCGCCGGGGCCGCCGCCGATGATCGTCAGGACAGGACGCTGGAGAATCTGGTTCACACTCACCGGTCCATTCTGACCGATCCGTCCGGCCCGGGCGAACGCAGCCGCCGGTAGGATGACGCCCGTGACTGAGACGAACCAGACCTCCAGCCCCTCCACCGCCTCCGCCCTGCAGGGCGACCACCCCGGTTTCGAGCAGGCCCGCCAGGCCGCCGCCGCGCTCGCGCAGGCCACGGGTGTGGACCGCCACCGGATCGCCGTGGTCCTGGGCTCGGGCTGGGGCGGTGCCGCCGAGCTGATCGGCGAGACGACTGCCACCGTGCCCACCGCCGAGCTGCCGGGCTTCGCCGCTCCCTCGGTCCCGGGGCACAACCCCACGGTGCGCTCGGTCCGCCTCAAGGACGGCTCTCAGGCCCTGGTCTTCGGCTCGCGCACCCACTTCTACGAGCACCGCGACGCCCAGGCCGTGGCCCACACCGTGCGCACCGCAGCGGCGGCCGGGGCCGAGATCGTGGTGCTGACCAACGGCTGCGGCGGCCTGAACCCGGACTGGGCCCCGGGCACTCCGGTCCTGGTGGCCGACCACATCAACCTCACCGGCGCCACTCCCCTGTCCGGCGCCACCTTCGTGGACCTGACCGACCTCTACTCCCCGCGCATCCGCCAGATCGCCCGTGAGGTGGACCCGGAGCTGCCGGAGGGCGTCTACGTCCAGTTCTCCGGCCCGCAGTACGAGACCCCCGCCGAGGTCAACTACGCCCGCACCATCGGCGGTGACCTGGTGGGCATGTCCACCGCGCTGGACGCCATCGCCGCCCGCCACGCCGGACTGGAGGTCTTCGGCATCTCCCTGGTGACCAACGCCGCCGCCGGCATCAGCGGCGATCCGCTCTCCCACGAGGAGGTCGTGGAGGCAGGTCAGGCGGCCGGACCGCGCATCTCGGCCCTGCTGGCCGGCATCATCGAGAAGCTCTGAGTCCGTCTCTGAGCCCAGCACTCCTCTTCCACGGAAAGGACCGAACGGTGACCACCACACCTGCCCCCCCGTCAGAGCTTCCCGACGACGGCCTCCTCCTTCTCCTGGAGCAGGCCGAGGCCTGGGCCCGCCAGGATCCGGACGAGGCCGACCGGGCCACCCTGGAGGCCGAGATCGCGGCGGCACGGGCCGGAGACGCCACCGCCGCTCGAACGCTGGCCAGCCGGTTCTCCGGTCCCCTGGCCTTCGGCACCGCCGGGCTGCGTGCCGCCGAAGGGCCGGGCCCGGCCCGGATGAACCGCGTGGTGGTGCGCCGCACCGCCGCTGGGCTGGCCCGCTACCTGGTGGACCAGGTGCCCTCCGCTGACGGTGCACCCAGGCCGCGTGTCGTCGTCGGGTATGACGCCCGCCGTGGGTCCCGGGGGTTCGCGCTGGACTCTGCCGCCGTGTTCACCGCGGCGGGACTGGAGACCATCCTGCTGCCCGGTCCCCTGCCCACGCCGGTGCTGGCCTTCGCGGTGCGTCATCTGGAGGCGGAGGCCGGAGTGATGGTCACCGCCAGCCACAACCCACCGGAGGACAACGGCTACAAGGTCTATCTGGGCGGCCGCGCCACGGACGAGCACGGGCGGGGCGCCCAGATCGTGGCCCCGGCGGACCGGGAGATCGCGGCGCGAATCGACCATGAGGCCACGGTGGACTCCATCCCGCTGGCCGCCGAGGGCTGGTCGGTGGCCGGGGATGAGCTGCTGGAGGCCTACCGTCAGGCGGCGCTGGGCGTGCTGGATCCCGAGCACACCGCGCACCGGGACCTGCGGATCGTCTTCACCCCGCTGCACGGCTTGGGCGGCGCGGTGTTCCCGGATCTGCTGCAGCTGGCCGGATTCGGCGCACCCACGGCGGTGACGGAGCAGGCCGAGCCGGATCCGGCCTTCCCCACCGTCACCTTCCCCAACCCGGAGGAGCCCGGGGCCATGGACTTGGCCCTGGCCACCGCTGAGCGCGAAGGTGCCGACCTGGTGATCGCCCATGACCCTGATGCCGACCGCTGCGCGCTGGCCGTGCAGGAGCGGGACGGGTCCTGGCGGATGCTGCGCGGGGATGAGACCGGGGTGCTGCTGGGCCATCATCTGATGCAGCGGCTCCAGCAGTCCGGAGCCGCCGCGGCCAACTCCGTGGTGTCCTCGCGGCAGCTGAGCCGGATGGCGCAGGCAGCCGGCGTGGAGCACCAGACCACGCTGACCGGATTCAAGTGGATCTCGCGGGTCCCGGGGCTGGGCTTCGGCTACGAGGAGGCCCTGGGCTACTGCGTGGACCCGGCGAACGTGCGGGACAAGGACGGGGTGACCGCCGCCCTGGTGGCCGCCGAGCTGGCCGCCACCCTGAAGTCCCAGGGCCGGAGCCTGCTGGACCTGTTGGACTCCCTGGCTGTGCAGCACGGACTGTACGCCACCGGGCAGCTGTCCATCCGGGTGGCGGACCTGTCCCTGCTGGACGCCATGATGTCCCGTCTGCGCCAGGCACCGCCGTCCTCGCTGGGCGGTCAGCGGGTGATCGAGTCGGCGGATCTGGCCGAGGGGCACCGAGGTCTGCCGCCCACGGACGGGGTGCTGTACCTGACCGAGGGCGACTCCCGGGTGATCATCCGCCCCTCCGGCACCGAGCCCAAGCTCAAGTGCTACCTGGAGACCGTGCTGCCCGTGGAGGACGCCTCCCGGGTGGCCGAGGCTCGAGTGCAGGCACAGCAGGTGCTGGACCGGGTGACCGCGGACGTGGACCTGGCACTGGGCCGGTAGGCTCTCTGACATGGATCTGAGCACCGCCGAGCTGGCCAAGTACATCGACCACACCCTGCTCAAGCCCCAGGCACGCCGTGAGGACATCCTCGCCCTGTGCCGCGAGGCCGCCCAGGCTCAGGTGATGAGCGTGTGCGTGAACCCCGTGTGGGTCTCCACCGTGCACACCGCCCTGAAGGACACCGGTGTGCTGACCTGCTCGGTGGTCGGCTTCCCGCTGGGCGCCACCACCACCGAGTCCAAGGTGTTCGAGGCCCGCGGTGCCGTGGCGGACGGCGCGGACGAGATCGACATGGTGATCGACATCGCCGCCGCCCTGGAGGGTGACGAGGACGCGCTGGTCGAGGACATCGGCGCCGTGGCCGCCGCCGTCCATGAGGGCGGGGCCATCCTGAAGGTCATCATCGAGACCTGCCTGCTGGACGAGGCCGCCAAGGAGCTGGCCTGCCGCGCCTCAGTGACCGCCGGCGCGGACTTCGTCAAGACCTCCACCGGCTTCTCCACCGGGGGCGCCACCGTGGAGGACATCGCCCTGATGCGCCGCGTGGTCGGCCCGGACCTGGGGGTCAAGGCCTCCGGCGGGGTCCGCTCCCGTCAGGACGCCCTGGCCATGATCGAGGCCGGCGCCACGCGCATCGGCGCCAGCTCGGCCCTTGCTATCCTGGGTACCGAGTAAGTCATCCGCGTCATCAGCTTTTCGTCGCACCACCTGTCACAGGCCTGAGGAGTCCCCATGATCGAGAACGGCAGAGTCAAGAACCACTCCGGAGAGGGTGCCTTCTGGGGCAACCTGATCGCCTGGGCTGTCAGCTTCATCGCGTTCGTCGCCTCCCTGTACGCCATGGGCTTCTGGTCCCTGGAGTCCGTGTGGATCCCGGGCGTGATCGCCATGGTGCTGGCCGTGGTGGCCTTCATCATCCCCAAGGAGATCCTGGGCCGGGGTGACAGCGTGGACGAGGAGCGCATCCATGCCCGTCACACCGCTGTGCAGCACCACAGCCACTGACCCTCGGGGACCACGGAGCCACCATCCCCACCCCCGAAGCACAGCTTCAGCACACAGGACGTCCACCCCGGTTACGCAACACCGGCGTGGACGTCCTTCGTGTGTTCTCCATCGCCGCCGTGGTCCTGGGCCACGCCTACGGACCCAGGATCGAGGGAACCCAGTTCCTGGAGATCTGGCGGATGCCGCTGTTCTTCTTCCTGACCGGCTACTTCTGGACCTCGGGACGCACCTTCGCCTTTGAGGTCCGGTACCGATGGACCACGCTGGGCATCCCCTATCTGCTGTGGGCCGTGCTGATGAGCGTGGCCGCCTGGTTCTGGACCCTGGACGCCCCTGAGGAGCTGACCGGTCTGCTGCAGGCCGGCTGGTACGGCGGTGCGGACCAGCCCCCGCCGTGGTGGGCGTTCTGGTTCATCTCGGTGCTGTTCTTCGTGACCGTGCTGCGCCGGTTCCTGGAGCGGTTCCCGGACTGGGTGGGCTGGGTGGTGGCCCTGGCGGGACTGGGACTGGCCGAGCTGCCGGACTCACTGCTGGGCCGCACTCCCCTGGGCATCGGCCTGGCCCTGCCGTGTCTGTTCTTCGTGCTGTGCGGGGAGCTGTTCCGTACCCGCATCCAGCCACGGATCCCTCGGTTCCGGGCACTGATCGGCGCCCTGGTGGTGGCCGCCGGACTGGGTGCGGTGTGGCTGGGCCTGGAGCCGATGAACATCAAGTTCTCCGGGTTCGGCCTGTTCCTGCTCTCGCCTCTCGTCGGCGCGCTGATGGCCGCCGGCATGGTGCTGCTGTTCAGCACCGTGGTGGACCGTGTCACCCGCCCCGTGGCCGCACTGGTGACCCCGCTGGTCCGCACGGGCACCGTGGTGGTCCTCTTCCACGGCTGGCTGCTGGAGACCCTGGTCCACCAGGGCATCCTGGAGGACGACCACAAGTTCTGGATCACCCTGCTCACCAGCTGGGCTGTGGGTCTGGTGATCGTGTTCAGCCCGTTGGCCCCGTGGCTGGCCGGCGTGCCCGAGCCCCGCTGGATGGACCGCTGGCGCGGCCGTCAGCCCAGCGCCCCCGCCTGATCGCGCGGGAGGCGACCGTCCGTCGTCGGGAAGTGCAGGCCCATCTGCCCGCCCAGGCTGCTCAGGCTGTGGGGTCCTCGCTGTAGATGGCACGGACCACCTGGGCTGCCCACTCCAGCAGGGGCAGATCGGTGAGGTCCTTGCCGCCCACGGGTGCGGTCTTGGGGCGCGGGATGAGCACGGCGTTCAGGGCCGGCTTGACCTGGGCACCCTTGTACATCCGCTGCAGGCGCATCACGCGGGACTCGGGAAGATCGGCGGCGGGGGCGAACTTGATGGCCGGTCCCATCAGCATCACCTCGGTGACACCGGCGGCGCGGGCCACATTGCGGAACCGGGCCACCGCCACCAGGGACAGAGCGGGCTCGGGCAGGGCGCCGTAGCGGTCCTGCAGCTCCTCCACCACGGCGTCCACGGCGGCGTCGTCCGAGGCCTGGGCCAGGTTGCGGTAGGCCTCCAGACGCAGCCGCTCCCCCGGCACGTAGTCGTGGGGCAGGTGGGCGTTGACCGGCAGCTCCACCTTGACCTCGGCCGGACCGGAGTCCGCCTCACCCTTGAAGTCGGCCACGGCCTCACCCACCATGCGCAGATAGAGGTCGAAGCCCACCCCGGCGATGTGCCCGGACTGCTCGCCGCCCAGCAGGTTGCCGGCACCGCGGATCTCCAGGTCCTTCATGGCCAGCTGCATGCCCGAGCCGAGCTCGTTGTGAGCCGCTACGGCCTTGAGGCGCTCCAGGGCGGTCTCGCTCAGCGCCTTCTCCGGGCTGTACAGGAAGTACGCGTAGGCGCGCTCACGGCCACGTCCCACCCGGCCGCGCAGCTGGTGCAGCTGGCTCAGCCCGTAGGCGTCGGCGCGGTCGATGATCAGGGTGTTCGCGTTGGCGATGTCCAGTCCGGTCTCGATGATGGTGGTGGAGACCAGCACATCGAACCGCTTCTCCCAGAAGTCCACCATGATCTGTTCCAGGCGGGACTCGCCCATCTTGCCGTGGGCCACCTCCACCCGGGCCTCCGGCACGAGTTCGCGGAGGTGCGCGGCGACCTTGTCGATCGAGGAGACGCGGTTGTGCACGAAGAACACCTGCCCCTCGCGCATCAGCTCACGGAGGATCGCGGCGGTGACCTGCTGGTCCGTGTTCGGCCCCACGTAGGTCAGCACCGGGTGGCGCTCCTCCGGCGCGGTGGCCAGGGTGGAGGTCTCGCGGATGCCGGTCAGGGACATCTCCAGGGTGCGCGGGATGGGCGTGGCGGACATGGCCAGCACATCCACGTTGGTGCGCAGCTTCTTGAGCGCCTCCTTGTGCTCCACGCCGAAGCGCTGCTCCTCGTCGATCACCACCAGGCCCAGGTCCTTGAACTGCACCCCCTGGGAGAGCAGCCGGTGGGTGCCGATCACCACGTCCACGGAGCCGTCGGCCATCCCGGCCATGATCTCCTTGGACTCCTTGGCGGACTGGAACCGGGAGAGCGCCGCGACCTGCACCGGGAATCCGGCAAACCGCTCGGTGAAGGTCTCGTGGTGCTGCCGGGCCAGCAGGGTGGTGGGCACCAGCACGGCCACCTGTTTCCCGTCCTGCACCGCTTTGAACGCGGCCCGCACGGCCACCTCGGTCTTGCCGAAGCCGACGTCGCCGGAGACCAGCCGGTCCATGGGGACGGTGGCCTCCATGTCCTTCTTGACCTCGTTGACGGTGGTGAGCTGGTCCGGGGTCTCGATGAACGGGAAGGACTCCTCCAGCTCCCGCTGCCACGGGGTGTCCGGGGCGAAGGAGTGTCCCCGGGAGGCCATCCGCGCGGAGTAGAGCCGGATCAGCTCCCCGGCGATCTGCTTGGTGGCGCGCTTGGCCTTGGACTTGGTGTTGGACCAGTCCGAGCCGCCCATCTTGGACAGGCTGGGGGTCTCCCCGCCCACGTAGCGGGAGATCTGGTCCAGCTGGTCGGTGGGGACGAACAGCCGGTCCCCCGGGGCTCCGCGCTTGGACGGGGCGTACTCCAGGACCAGGTACTCCCGGTAGGAGTCGGCGGCGGCACCGCCAGCCGCACCGGCCACCTTGCGCCGCTGCAGCTCCACGAACTTGGCGATGCCGTGCTGGGAGTGGACCACGTAGTCCCCCTCGGTGAGGGAGAGAGGGTCGACGGCGTTGCGCCGCTTGCGTGCCAGGGTGCGAGTCCCTGCCCGGCTGGCCGCAGTGCGGTGACGTCCGAACAGATCCTGTTCGGTGAGCAGGGCGACCTTGGTCTCCGGAGCGGCGAAGCCATGGCCGGCCACCGCGGTGGTGATGACCACCTGACCGGGAGCGGGCTCCTCGGAGACCCGGTCCACACTGACGGCGGTGATGCCGGCCTCCCCGAACAGCTCGGCCAGACGCCGGGCCGGACCAGGACCGTCGGTGACCACCACGCACTGCCAGCCTTCGGAGGTGCGCTGGGAGACATGGGCGATCATCGCCTCCACGTCCGCGGAGAAGCCCTGAGGTTCACGCAGGGCGGTGCGCAGGCTGGAGGCGTCGGCCAGCAGCTCGGTGTCCGCTCCCAGAGAGGTCATCTGCCACCAGCCCTGGTGCCGGGCCAGCGACTGGTTGCGGGTCTCGGCCAGGGTGGCGAAGCCGCCGGCCCCGGACTGCCCCTCGCCGAACACCTGGGCCATGTCCACGGGGGCAGCGCCACCCTGGCCAGCGGTGGCCCAGGCGGCGGTGAGGAACTCCTCGTTGGTGGCCAGAAGGTCATCGGCACGGTGCCGGATCTTCTCCGGCTCCACCAGCACGGTGAGCGAACCCTCCGGCAGCAGGTCCACCAGCGGGACCATGCCGTCGGCCAGGACCGGAGCCAGGGACTCCATGCCCTCCACGGCGATCCCCTCGGCGATCTTCTCCAACATGTCCACGGCGCCGGGCATGGAGGACTGCAGCTCCTGGGCCCGGCGCTGGACGGACTCGGTCAGCAGCAGCTCCCGGCACGGCGGCGCGTAGAGGGCCTGCGGGTGGCCGCTGCCGTCCTCGGTGGTGTCCTGCAGGGAGCGCTGGTCCGCCACGGAGAAGTAGCGCATCTGCTCCACGGTGTCCCCGAAGAACTCGATGCGCAGCGGGTGGTCCTCGGTGGGCGGGAAGACGTCCAGCAGGCCGCCGCGCACGGCGTACTCACCGCGCCGGGAGACCATGTCCACCCGGGAGTAGGCGGCGTCGGCCAGGGCCTGGACCACCTCGTCGAAGTCGCGGTCCTCGTCCACGCGCAGGTGCACCGGCTCCAGGTCTCCCAGTCCCTGCACCAGCGGCTGCAGCACCGAACGGATGGGGGCCGTCACCACGGCCAGCGGCGGCTTCCCGTCGGCACCGGGGTGGACCAGTCGGCGCAGCACGGCCAGGCGGGCACCCACGGTGTCCGAGCGGGGTGAGAGCCGCTCATGCGGCAGGGTCTCCCAGGAGGGCAGGTGGGCCACGGTGTCCGGGTCCATCCAGCAGCCCAGCTCAGCGGCCAGGTCATCGGCTTCGCGCGCGGTGGCGGTGACCAGCAGCAGCACGGAGGGCCGTTCCAGGCCCCGCCCGGCTGCCCCGGCGGAGGAGTCCGGACCGTCTTCCCCTCGGCACGCTCCGGCGAGCAGAGCTGTCATGGCCGGCCGGGCGCCGTCGGGAAGGCTGATCTCCAGGTCCGGGGTGCGGTCGGCACCGGACCGTGCCGCGGAGGTCGCGGCAGCACTGACGGCCCGGTCCTGCAGCAGGACGGGGAACAGCCCGGAGAGGGGACGGGGGGCGGCAGTGCTCACGCAGAGGTTCCTTCAGGAGTGGTGGCGGCAAGGGTGCGCTGGTCGCTGAAGACCTCACGCACCTCATTGACCAGGGCCATGACATCGTCGTATCCGTGGGCGGGGCCGCCGGCGGTCAGGTCGTCCGTGCCGAGCAGGACGGCCGTGGGATAGCCGGACAGTCCCAACGCGGTCACGGTGGCCCCGCCCGGGTCGCGCATGATCATCTGCTGGGGGAACTCATCGAAACCGTGGATGCCCTGTTCAGGCGCGCCGACGGGGACCATGATGCGCAGGGCGATGGGGCCGATGGCTTCGCCCCAGCCACGCAGCTGCTCAATGATGGAGGCGCAGCTGCCACACCCAGGGCTCAGTCGGAAGACGAGCATGGCCTGGCCGTGAGCGAGCACGGCGAGGTCGTGGTACTGCCGGTTCCAGTGCACGGCGGTACTGGGGATCGGGTGGCGCGGCACCTCCTCCTCCACCACCTCACCAGCGAGGGCCTGACCCTCCGCGAAGACGGGCTGCGGCGCAGCGGCGGGTGCCGGGGCCGGGAACGGATCCGTCTCGGCAGGCTGCGGAGCGGACTCACGGCCGATGATCAACGCGGTCCCGGCCAGCAGCAGCGCCACCAGGACCAGCCAGGCCAGATCCGCCCAGGTTCCGGTGGCCAGCCCGGGGGTCTGTGCCCCGTCCAGGACCAGGTGCCGGACGGCCTCGATGACGGCCAGCACGGACAGGATCAGGAACAGGACATTGCGCCCGATCGTGGCAGTGGTGACCGGCCGGGTGGAGGCGGCACCGAAGCAGTGGCAGGCTTCCCCGGTCTGGCGGGCTCCGCGCACCAGGACCAGGAACACCACCATCATCACGACGGCGGCGCCCCCGGCGATGGTCTGCAGCAGGGGCAGGGGCAGGACCAGGGCCACGGCGAGGACGATCTCTGCGAACGGGAACGAGCGGACGATCCATGGCGTGTTCAGCGCGCGAGGGACCTTGAGTCCGTCGAAGGCGGCCTGGGCACTGCCGGGGGTCAGCAGCTTGGCCGCTCCGCTCAACAGGAAGATCAGGGCGAGAGCCCACAGTGCCGGCATCTGGATACCTCGTCCTCGACTGGAAAACATGACGGTCGGCAGGGCGGAACGGGTGCGGTCTCCCCCGGGCCAGGACCGCCTTCCAGCATATAGGCTCAGGGTCAGGCCGTCCCCGTGACGGCAGTGACACCGCGCACGCCCCGGACCGGCTGTGCGCACACCTCGACTGCACTCAGGAGGCAGAGACCATGGCATTCCATGAGACCACCACCATCGCCCACCCGGCAGCGGACGTCAGCGCTGCGCTGCTGGACGAGCTGTTCCACCGTCACATCACCGAGCAGATGGGCGGGGAGGTCGCCGCCTTCGAGAAGCAGGGCACCGATGACGGGCCGGTGACCATCACCATGGTCCGCACGGTCCCGGCGAACCGGCTGCCGGACATGGCCCGCAAGTTCGTGGGAGACAAGCTGCGCGTAGAGCAGGTGGAGGTCTGGTCCGCACCGGCCGAGGACGGCTCCCGCACCGCCCAGATCACCCTGACCGTCCCCACGGCCAAGGTCAGCTCCGAGGTCCAGCAGACGGTGGAGGCCCAGGGCGAGGGCACGCAGATCACCGTGGAGGGCTCGGTCAACTGCCGTATCCCCCTGGTGGGCGGCAAGCTCGCGCAGGCGGCAGAGCCCATGGTCAACAAGGTGCTGGGCAAGCAGGCACAGGGCCTGTCCGCCTGGCTGAGCCGCTGAGGCAGGGCTCCGGATGACTGCCGCCCCGGGAAAGGTCCTGTTCCTGTGCACCGGGAACATCTGCCGGTCCGCGTTCGGTCAGCACCAGCTGGCCAGGACTCTGGATCAGCAAGTGCCCGGTGCCTATGAGGTGACCAGTGCCGGGACGCACATGAACCCTCGGCTGCGTCCACCCCAGCAGATCCTGGATCTCGCGGACGGCACTGTGCTGGAGGCGCTCCAGGCACACGCTCCCACTCAGCTGCAGCCTCGTCTGGCTCAGCAGGCGGATCTGATCTTGGCCGCCACGGAAGAGCATCTGGAGACCGTCCTGCAGGAGACCCCCGCGGCGCTGAACCGGACGTTCACCATCCTGGAGTTCGCCGCGTTGGCCGAGCTGATGGCCGAGCAGGGCACCGTAGTGGAGGGCGACCTGCGGTCTGTGGCCCGCACCGCCGCCCGGATGCGTTCACGGGTCCGGTCCCGCCCGGGATCCCTGGACCTGGCCGACCCCTACGGGGGGCCAGACTCCGGCTATCCCGTCATGGCGGAGCAGCTGAACCCCGCTGTGGAGAGCATCGCCAAGCTCCTGGTGCGCGTCTCTCAGGGCTGAGCGGTTGATCTGACGAGATGTGAGAGGGCGGCTGCCGAAACCGGCAGCCGCCCTCTCACATCTGGTGCAGCACCTGTGTCAGTGCACGGAGTTCTGGGCCGCGGTCAGACCGCCCGTGATCAGCTTCTCCACAGCATCTGCTGCCCGGTCCAGGTGGACGGGGAGCAGCTCACGTTCTTCGGTGCTGAACGGGCGCAGCACGTAGTCTGCGGCATCCATCCGACCTGGCGGACGTCCGACGCCCACCCGCACCCGGTGGTAGTCCTTGGTGCCCAGGGTCTGGGAGATGGACTTGAGTCCGTTGTGGCCGCCCTCTCCCCCACCGATCTTGAGCTTGAGGGTGTCGAAGGGGATGTCCAGCTCGTCATGGACCACCACGACGGCCGCCGGGTCCACAGAGTAGAACGCGGCCAGTGCCGCGGTGGGCCGGCCGGAGACATTCATGTAGGTGGCCGGCTTGGCCAGGACGACCCGTGGGCCACCGGGAGAGAGCCTCCCGGTGGCCACGGCGGCACCGGCCTTGTGGGCGGTGAATCCGCTGCCGACCCTGCCGGCGAGCTCGTCCACCACCATCTGTCCGATGTTGTGACGGGTGCGTGCATACTGCGGACCTGGATTGCCCAGGCCCACGATCAGCCACGTCTGCGGCGTGGAGAAGCTCGCAGAAGTCGCACCCGTGGTCATCAGTCCTCGGACTTCTCGGCGTCGCCCTCAGGGGCCTCTGCCTCAGCGGTCTCTGCCTCAGCGCCCTCCTCGGCCTCCGGCTCCTCGCCCAGGTCCTGGACGATCGGCTCGGAGACGGTGGCGATGACGTAGTCGTCCTCCAGCTGCAGGGTGGTGCCGGCAGGCAGCTGCACGTCCTTGCCGTAGACGTGGTCGCCGACCTCGCGGCCCTCAATGTTGATGGTGACGAACTCGGGCAGGTGGGTGGCCTCGGCCTCGACCGGTACGGTGGCCTCCTCGAGGTTGAACGCGGCGCCGTGAGCGGCCTCGCCCTCCACGTGCACGGTGACGTCCACAATGACCTTCTCGCCGCGGCGGACCTCGATCAGATCGAGGTGATCCACGGTCTGCTTCAGCGGGTTGCGCTGGATGTCCTTGGGCAGCACCATGTGCTCCTCGCCGTCGGAGACCACGGTCAGCAGGGCGTTGGGGTTGCGGACGGCCAGGGAGGTCTCCTGGGCCGGCATCAGCAGGTGCACGGGCTCGGCACCGTGGCCGTAGACCACAGCGGGGATGAAGCCGTCGCGGCGGGCCTGGCGGGATGCGCCCTTACCGAAGTCGGTGCGCTTGGTGACCTGGATCTTGATCTTGTCGCTCATGAGTCCTCCTGAACTGTCTCGGGCCGCCGGTCCGCAGGGTGCAGTGGGCGGGCTTTCCAGGCAGAAGGGCTGATACAGACACGGCCTCAGATGGGAGTCCCACGGAGACGGTGGAGCGTCAGCGGCCTCGTCGATCACGGAGCGGTGTGCTCCCTCGCCTGGGCAACGCGGACCATCATAGCACTGCAGTGCTAGGTGTTCTGCCTCGGGAGGTTGGTGACAGTCGGCGTGGGTGATTGACGTAGGAGAGCCTTCCCTGAATCGGTGGATGTGGACGCAAACACCAATGGAAGGGAAGGCTCTCATGTCCCACCGTAACGCCCCGTTGACTCCTGAAGGACGTCGTCGCCTGTGCCAGCGAGTTGATGCTGGCCGTCCGATCTGTCACGTCGCCGCTGAAGTTGGCATCGCCCGACAGACTCTGGGCAAGTGGTATGCCCGTTGGAGTTGAGTCCCGCATAGTGGTGTAACGCTCGGTGGCCCGATGCGTCGTCTCAGACGTGGACGCGGCCACCGTGTGATCCTTCGAGTCAACCTCTCACAGAATCCTCGAATGGAGTCATCACGATGACCGCTCCTCATATTCTCGACCCTGCCGGCCTGCTCGGCGAAGCCCTGTCCGAAGCGTCGCCGGACATGATGCGCCATCTGCTGCAGACGATGATCAACACCCTGCTCTCCGCTGTCGCCGATGCGGTGATTGGCGCCGAATGGGGCAAGCCCAGCTCCTCCCGCACGGCACAGCGCAACGGGTATCGCCACCGGGACCTGGACACCCGAGTTGGCACCCTGGATGTGGCCATCCCCAAGCTCAGATCGGGCACGTACTTCCCGGACTGGCTAATTGAACGCAGGAAGAGAGCGGCGTCGGCGCTGATCACCGTGGTAGCGGACTGCTACCTGGCCGGGGTCTCGACCCGACGGATGGCTCCCCCGCTGCACGCTTCGCGATAATCGCAGCGGGCGGTACCCCCAAGCTGGTCAACACCCTGGGCATCAACGCCCTATCGAAATCCCAGGTGAGCCGGATGGCCACCGAACTGGACGAACAGGTCGAGTCCTTCCGGCACCGGCCCCTGGGCCAGGCCGGCCCGTTCACTTCTCACTGCCGCCGATGCGCTGACCATGAAAGTCCGCGAGGGCGGCCGGGTCGTCAACGCCGTGGTCTTGCTGGCCACCGGGGTCAACGGCGATGGCCGCCGCGAGGTCCTCGGCCTGCGGGTGGCCACCAGTGAGACCGGGGCGGCGTGGAATGAGTTCTTCGCCGATCTGGTCGCCCGCGGCCTGGCCGGGGTCCGCCTGGTCACCTCCGACGCCCACACCGGGTTGAAAGATGCGATCGCGGCGAACCTGCCCGGGGCGGTGTGGCAGCGCTGTCGCACCCACTACGCGGCGAACCTGATGGCCACCACCCCGAAGAACATGTGGCCGGCTGTCAAGGCCATGCTGCACAGCGTGTACGACCAGCCCGACGCCACAGCGGTCAACGCCCAATTCGACCGGATCATCGATGACGTCACCGAGAAGTTGCCGGCCGTGGCCGAGCATCTCGACGCCGCGCGGGCGGACATCCTGGCCTTCACCACGTTCCCCAAGGACGTCTGGACCCAGATCTGGTCCAACAACCCGGCCGAACGGCTCAACCGAGAGATCCGCCGCCGCACCGACTCCGTAGGCATCTTCCCCAACCGGGCAGCGATAGTGCGCCTGGTCGGGGCGGTGCTGGCCGAGCAGGCCGGCAGGGTCGAGAATATGAGGAGCGGTCATCGTGATGACTCCATTCGAGGATTCTGTGGAAGGTTGACTCGAAGGATCACACGGTGGCCGCGTCCACGTCTGAGACGACGCATCGGGCCACCGAGCGTTGCACCACTATGCGGGACTCAACTCTGCGGCATCGTCTCAGGCGGCACCCGACCGAGGCACGTCACCCACTCGGGCAATGACCGGTTAGGAGTACCCACGACGGTCAGTTCCGGCGGTGTCTGAGCGATGCGACGAGCTCGTGCGACAGCTTCGACGACATCGTCACCGGCCTTGCGCTCCCAATTGCTCGCCACAAGCAGAATGCGACGGTGACTGCGAGGAGGTCGTGCAACGTATTCCCGTGGCTCCATTCGCGGACCGAATGGAATGACATGAACATCACTGGGATTCGCTCCTGCGGCAACAGTCCCGTCAGCTGCCCAGGAAGTGCTGACTACATGAGCGGCCACTGTGCGGGCCAGGCGTCTGTCCACTGCACGAGCCTGAACAGTGGACAGAGGGTGAAGCCCCGTCGTCTCGGGGTAGAAGTCATGCACGAGATCGAACGTCGCGTCGGATACGTGGATCACCGGTGCGGGTGACTGCATGAGCGCCACATCGACGGAAGCCACGGCAGCCAACACGACGTCTGGCTTCTCTGCCTTGACACGAGCGTCCGCCCTCGCTGCACGGCGCTTGGCAGTGGACACTCCCAACTGTGCGCGGTAGTTCCCGCCGAGATGAGGACCCAGTGCACGTTCCAAAGAACGATCGATGAGGGCAGGGCGGACATCGGCGGAAGACCACGGAATGAGACGCAACCCCGGCAGAGCGGAGAGTGATCGGAACTGTCGATGGATCATGCCCGACCAGGCTGCGGGATCGTCATGCCGCCAAGGGCTCAGGAACGCCACGGTCAAGGGACGAATCTTCTCCACCGTGTCAAACTGCCGTTGCACGTCCGCCCCCTTCGGCAGAGGTCAGGAGCAGGCCAGCCCCCAATACCAGGGCACCGGTGACGGTGATGAACACCTCGCCCAGCTGCGAGGCACAGACGAGAAAGATGAGTGTCGAGGCTTCGACGGCCACTCGTGAAGGAGTCCGGACAGCGTGGCGGAAAGGTCTCATGCCAAGGACGACGTAGGCGGACAGCACGATGACCAGAAATGGCCAGCCTCCTTCAGCCAACAGTCCCCAGAACGAATTGTGGAAGAACCATGTCGCCTCGTCCAGGTGGACGTGTGCCTCGCCGAGCCCCCGCCCATACCAGGGTGCCTCTGCCGCCTTCTCCCAGGATGCTGTTTGAATGCGCTCGCGCAGCAGATCGCTCCCCAAGCGGTCATCAAAGTACCCACCCAGACGCGGCAGTGACTCAGACAGCCAATAGACACCGAGTCCGAGACCGATAGCCAGAATCCAGCGGACAGTCAATCCCAGCCGAGGTGAGACGATCATCCAGATCAAGGCGCAGGCCAGACCCGCCAAACTGGTTCGAGAACCAGTGAGGGCCGTGCCCCCGAAGGCGAAGGCGAAGAGAAGCACTTGATGGCGCCGACTCGTTGTCGTCGCGATCAAGAGGACAGGAATCACGGCGTAGTACAACCCCGCAACGTTCTTGTCTCCTAGGATGCCCGTCAGGACACCGCCATAGGTGTCCGGGGCCAGGCCGGCGTAGAACAACGGGATGTTGATGACCAGTGCTGTGATCATTCCGTGCAGTGCACCCCGCAGATCGAGTCGCCCACTGGCGAATGACCCTGCCAGACACATGAGGACCGCGATCCGGAAGATCCTCCTCACCCAATCTTCATCGTCAATGCCGTTGACAGTCGACGACACGGCAAGGAACGTCAGCAGGCCAAAGGCCAAGACTGCCAGGACCCCGAAGTTGGCCAAGGACCGTCGTGGACGTCGGAATCCTGCCAACAGAACAAGAGCAAGGCCTGCGGCCTCGGCAATGGGCAGACGAAAGGCCCCGGCGCCCACACTGATGCCGTCCACGACCAGCAGGGCACCGAGCAAGACGTCGAGGATTCGACTGGAGGACGTGTCCAGGAGCGGATGAGCCTTCTGCGCCTCCCGACGGGTCAGCACCGGGACAAGGCCGACAGCACGCATGCGTTGTGCTTGATCTGCCTCGTTCACATCTGGTCCTTAATCCGGTTGAGCGCCTCTGACGACACACTCTAGTTCCCGTCACACTCGAAGTCCCTCGGCTTCTCCGAGCGTCGACCTCGCGAGCCGCCGGTTGCCCAGTAGGGTGGCCTCTGGGGACCGCCGTCACATATGGAGTGACCGTCCTGGCGAAAGAATGGGGAATTCGATGACTGTTCTGGATTTAGTCAAGCTGTTGCGGGCGAATCTCGTACTGCTTGCCGTGTCCACCCTGGTGGGCATTTTGGCAGGATGGGGCCTGTCCCTGGCGCAGAAACCGCTCTACACCTCCGAGTCCACCGGCTTCGTGGTGGTCGACGCCCAGGGAGATGGTCAGACTGGGGCCCCATCTCAGGTGCTGTCGGGCAGTGATCTTGCCCAAGAACGCGCACAGTCCTATCTTCCGCTGATCCACAGTCGTGCTGTGCAGGAGGAAATTCTCCACGTCACCGGTCAACCTGTTGAGCAGGGCAGGCTCAGTGCGCGCGTGGAGCCCAACTCGAATCTCATCACGGTGGCGGCGACCGCGACCGACCCCCAGGCGGCGGCAGACCTGGCCAATTCAGCACTCCAGGCCACGGCTGCCGTCGCCAACCGACTTGAGGGTGGATCCGTAGTCCGGGTGGAGGCACTGGAGGATGCGCTGGTCCCGTCAGCGCCTTCAACCCCCAACACTCTGCGCAATGTGGTCTACGGAGCTGGCATCGGACTGTTGGCCGGTCTGGTCGTGGCATTCCTGCGGCGCCTTCTCGACGTGAATATCCGAACGACCACAGACGTGCAGAAGTCGGCTGGTGCGGGGCTGCTGGGCACGTTGCCCAAAGACGAGAGCTTCACCGGCACCGCAGCGGGAATTGAAAACGGTTCGCCCCGAGCGCTGGAGGCGGTGCGCCAACTGCGGACCAACTTGAAGTTCGTCAGTATCGACAATCCGCCTCGCACGATCTCGTTCACCAGTGCCAATCCTGGTGAAGGCAAGTCGACCGTCGTCTCGTCGCTGGGGTTGGCCCTGACAGCAGCGGGAGACCGTGTCATGATCATCGATGCCGACCTTCGTCGTCCGCGACAGCACACGCTGTTCGATGTCGACGGACGTGTCGGCCTCTCGGAGGTCTTGGCGGGACAGGTGGGTCTCGAGGACGCGTTACTGGAAGTCGGCGATGACGGGCTGAAGCTCCTGCCTGCGGGGCGAACACCCCCTAACCCTTCCGAGCTGCTTGGTTCAGCGCGCATGAAAACCCTTCTGGAACAAGTTTCTCGGGACCACCTCGTGATCGTCGATGCCCCTCCTGTCCTGCCTGTGACGGACTCCACCCTGCTCGCTACCTCGGTGGACGGCACCGTCCTCGTGGTGAAGCACGCCAAGACACGGCGCGAACATGTCGAAGTCGCACGTGACATGCTGGGCAAGGTGCAGGCGAACGTCATCGGCGTCGTCCTCAACGGAACTCCGGCGAAGGGTGTGGGGTCCGATTACTACGGCGGGGGGTACGGCGCGACCCATCAGGCGTACGATGCCTACTTGGATGCGTCACGCCAGGCGCGCGGTGGTCCACGGCTGCTGAAGAATCGGCGTCCGGGCCGCCGCGCGCGCGACTGATCACACCGCAACGTAGGTATGGCAAAGGCCCGGGGAGATCTCCCCGGGCCTTCGCCATATGCCTTCTCAGCTACAGATCACGGCTGCTGTCTCTGCGTCTCGGTTGCGGCGACCTCAGGCGAGGCGGTCGGTGAGGCCGGGGCAGTTGTTTCTGCTGCTGAGGCCGGGGCGGCAGTCTCAGTGGTGGCGGGAGCTGCCGCCTGGCTGGACTCAGCGCCAGGCACGGCTTCAGGAGTCACCGGTGTGGACTCCTGAGCGGCAGGGGCATCGGATTCGGTGGAACCACTGCCAGGCAAAACAGTCTCGCACTTCGGCGGAGTGGAGTCGAAGGCGACCCGGACTGTCTTTTCATCCTTTCGTCCGGTCTCGGCCCCGGTTCCCAGGAACGTACCAACCGCAGTACCAGACTCGTTGGCGCTGTTGCCCGTGTCATCGACGACATAGAAGTAGGTCTCAGATTCGCCCACGGGAATGCACACGGTGTCTGGGGCAAGGACACCACCCTTGTGCGGGGGCTTAGAGTACCACTCCGGATCACCATCTTTTCGACCGCTGTCGAAGGTGACAATACCCGAGACGATTTGGACACACACTTCTTCAGTGGCGACGTTGGTGAGCGTCAGCGGGAACATGTAGGCATGCTTGACGCCTTTGACCTTTTCGCCTGGGTACTTGCAGACATTGTCCGTGGACACGGTGTACAGCGGCGACACCGTCGCAGCAGGTGCAGCCGATGCAAAGGCAATCGCGGGCACGGTCCAAGCCATACCGCCAGCAACGGCACGGCGCGAGATGGTCTTCTTGTTGTTCTCTGTCATTTTGACCCCAGAGTCTCCTGATCGACTGGACTCCCGGTGGAGGATGTCACCGAGATCTCCCCTGAAAAGACAGCCTGAAGGACGATTCTCCAGCTGAGCAGACGAACAAGGGCAAGCCCAGGTGAACGTCGCGCCAAGTTCAACGTACCCTACCGATGTGACAAACATCAAATGCTGAACGTTACCTGAGAGTAGGCGAAATGCCCGACAAATATGCGGATAGATTAGCCCGCATATCTCCCGGAGAAATGCCCAGATCCTTGATCATGTGTATGTCCAGCGCACTGTTCGAGGGGCGCGGTGCCTGCCCCGGCTTGTCCTGGGTGTAGTCGGCTGTACTGATGGGGCTGACCCGGTCAGGGTCGTGTCTGGTGTCCTCATAGACCCAGCGGGCAATCTCGTACCAAGAGACCACGGGACCATCGCTGGTGTAGTGGTATGTGCCGGAGGGAGCGTCGCCGAGGACCATCTGCAGCAGGGCTGAGGCCAGGTCGCTGGCGAAGGTGAGTCGGCCGTGTTGGTCATCGACGACGGTGGGGTCCACGCCGTTGGCGGCCAGGCGGGCCATGGTGGCCACGAAGTTGTTGCCCTCGCCGATGACCCAGCTGGTGCGCACGATCCAATGGCGTCTCAGAGCACGGACGGCGGATTCTCCGGCGGCCTTGGACTGCCCGTAGACACTGACCGGGGCCACGGCTGCCTCGACCGGGTACTCCTGGCCCAGTGGCAGGGTGCCGTCGAAGACGTAGTCGGTGGAGACGTGGGCCAGCGGGACGCCGGCGTGCTGGCAGGCCGCGGCCAGCGCGCTCACGCCAGTGGAGTTGACTGCCCAGGCCAGGGTCCGCCCTTCAGGGATCTGGGCGGCGTCGACCTGGGTGTGTGCGGCGGCGTTGATGACCGCTCGCGCTCCGCGCAGTGACTTCAGGGGCCAGCCGCTGGGCTCGGCGAGGTCCCACGTGGAGCGGTCGTAGGCCTGGTAGGGGATCTGCTGGCTGTCGCACTGGGCGGTGAGGGCTCGTCCGAGCTGGCCGTTGGCGCCCAGGATGATCACCGGCGCCGGGTCCATGGGGGTGACGGCGTCCAGGTAGGGGTGGTTGCGGTCCTTCTCGGAGAGCACCACCTGGTCCAGGGGAATCGGCCAGTCGATGGCCACCGTGGGGTCGGCCAGGTTCAGGAAGGTGTAGAGCTGCTGAGCGTCGGCAGACCAGTGGTCATTGACCAGGTAGGTGTAGGCGGTGTTCTCCTCCAGGGTCTGGAAGGAGTTGCCCACCCCCCGGGGGACGAACACGGCCTGGCCCGGGGTGATCTCGGTGGTGAAGACGGTGCCGAAGTTCTCTCCGGCGCGCAGGTCCACCCAGGCTCCGAAGATCTTTCCGGTGGCCACGGAGACGTACTTGTCCCAGGGTTCGGCGTGGATCCCCCGGGTGGTTCCCACCGAGGCGTTGAAGGAGATGTTGTTCTGCACGGGCCCGAAGTCCGGCAGCCCGGCGGCCACCATCTTCTCCCGCTGCCAGTTCTCCTTGAACCAGCCCCGGGCATCCCCGTGCACCGGCAGCTGGACCAGCAGCAGTCCCGGGATCTGCGTGGTGGTGATGGTCAGTTCTGCAGCAGCCATGGTCTGGGCGATCCCTTACTGTCCGGTGCGGGCGTACTTGGCTTCTGTGGCCTGCTTCTGGGGTCGCCACCAGTCCTGGTTCTCCTGGTACCAGGCGATGGTCGCGGCCAGGCCGTCCCGGAAGGAGGTGTACTTGGGGGTCCATCCCAGCTCGGTCATCGCGGCCGGGTCGATCGCGTAGCGCAGATCGTGCCCTGAACGGTCGTTGACATGGTCGTAGGCATCGGTGGGCTGGCCCATCAGTTCCAGGATCAGCTCGACGACGGACTTGTTGTCCTTCTCCCCGTCTGCACCGATCAGATAGGTCCGCCCGATCTGACCGGATTCCAGGATCGCCAGCACCGCCGAGGAATGGTCCTCAGCATGGATCCAGTCCCGCACGTTCAGTCCCGCTCCGTAGAGCTTGGGACGGACCCCGTCGATCACATTGGTGATCTGCCGGGGGATGAACTTCTCCACATGCTGGAAGGGTCCGTAGTTGTTGGAGCAGTTGGACACGGTGGCCGCCACCCCGAAGGAGCGCACCCAGGCCCGCACCAGATGATCCGAACCGGCCTTGGAGGCCGAGTACGGGCTGGAGGGGTTGTATGCGGTGGTGGGGGTGAACCTGGCCGGATCATCCAGCTCCAGATCCCCGTACACCTCATCGGTGGAGACGTGATGGAACCTCACCCCGTGGGCCCGCACCGCCTCCAACAGCGTGTAGGTGCCCACGATGTTGGTCTGGATGAACGGGGAGGGGTCATTCAGGGAGTTGTCGTTATGGGACTCAGCAGCGTAGTGCACCACGGCATCCGCCTCGGATACGAGCTCATCGACCAGGGGCGCATCACAGATGTCACCCTGGACGAAGCGCAGCCGGGACTGGTCCAGTCCCGCCAGAGAGGCACGGTTCCCGGCATAGGTGAGCTTGTCCAGCACCGTCACCCGGTGCTGGGTCTGGCGCAGCACGTGATGGACGAAGTTGGACCCGATGAAACCGGCTCCGCCGGTGACCAGAAGATCTTTCACCTCTCCAGCCTAAACCGCATACGACTAGGCTGAACCTCATGAAGGGCATCATCCTGGCCGGGGGCACCGGTTCGCGTCTGCATCCGATCACCTGGGGCATCTCCAAGCAGCTGGTCCCGGTCTATGACAAGCCGATGATCTACTACCCTCTCTCCACACTGCTGCTGGCCGGGATCCGTGAGATCCTGATCATCACCACCCCGCATGACGCCGAGCAGTTCCAGCGTCTGCTCGGCGACGGCTCCAGGTTCGGAGTCGACCTGAGCTACCTCCAGCAGCCCTCCCCAGATGGCCTGGCCCAGGCCTTCACCCTCGGCGCCGAGCACATCGGCACGGACAAGGTCGCCCTGGTGCTCGGTGACAACATCTTCTACGGCCCCGGCATGGGCACCCAGCTCACCCGCCACACTGACGTGAACGGCGCCACCGTCTTCGGCTACTGGGTGGCCGACCCCACTGCCTACGGCGTGGTCGAGTTCAATGATGCCGGCAAGGCCATCAGCCTGGAGGAGAAGCCAGCCCAGCCACGGAGCAACTACGCCGTGCCAGGCCTGTACTTCTACGACAACGACGTCATCGAGATCGCCCGGAACCTGAAGCCCTCAGCCCGCGGAGAGCTGGAGATCACCGACGTCAACCGCACCTACCTTCAAGCCGGGACCCTGAACGTGGAAGTGTTCCCCCGCGGCACCGCCTGGCTGGACACCGGCACCTTCACCGACCTCAACGACGCCTCCAACTTCATCCGCACCGTGGAGAACCGCCAGGGCCTGAAGGTCGGCGCACCGGAGGAGATCGCCTGGCGCCAAGGATTCCTCACCGACGACCAGCTGCGCGAACGCGCCGAGCCTCTCGTCAAGAGCGGCTACGGCCAGTACCTCCTCGACCTGTTGCAGCGCTGAGCTGACGACCAGACCGCGGGTGATCAGCCACGCAGCTGCTCCACCTCGCGGTGGATCTGCTCAGCGAAGCGGTGCTCGGCGAACTGATCAGCGTGAGCCCGGATGGCCTCGCTGTCCCAGCTGCGTGCCATGGCGCGCTGAATGCCATCGGCGACTGAGCCGGCGTCGTGCGCGTCGATGAAGACCCCATTCACGCCCTCCTGGATGCTGTCCAGATACCCTCCGGCGCGCAGGGCGATGGTGGGCAGACCCCAGGAGGACGCCTCCAGGGGCGTGATCCCGAAGTCTTCGAAGCTGGCGGCCACCAACGCAGTGGCGTTCGCATACGCCCACCGCAGCTGGGCCTCGGAGAGGTCACGGGCGAAGTGCACGTTCGGGCCGGCCATGGCCTCCAGCCGCTGCTGCTCCGGACCGCGTCCCACCACGAGCAGTCGGTGACCGGTCTGCTCGGCGGCGCGGATGACCTGGTCCACGTTCTTGTAGGGCATCAGCCGGGAGACCACCAGCAGGTACCCCTGGCTGTCGGCCAGATGGTCCAGTCCACGGATCGGTTCTCGCTCTCCAGAGGTGTCCACCGAGTGCGGCGGGAACACCACGTCGACCTCGTCCATCCCGTAGACCGACCGGATGCGCTCCCCCACCACAGTGGAGTTGCCCAGGTACCGCTCACGGCGCTGGGCCGCTCGGTGGTCCCAGCGGCGCAGGAAGGGCTTCATGGCGGTGACGATGATTCCCTTGGGGGACCTCCACCACGGCCCGCCCAGGTACTGCTCGGTCAGGTACACCCACCGCGCCGGGGTGTGGCAGTAGACGAGGGTCCGCCCGGAGAAGCGGAAGCCATGCGCCCAGCCGGAGGAGGAGACCACAGCGATCTTCCCCGGGACCTGCAGCAGGGAGGAGGCCACGGGCAGCAGCGGGAGCGCCTTGCGGTGGTCCTTGCGGAAGGCGGCGATGCGGTTGAGCGGGGTGGTGATGACGGTGGCGTCCCGGAACTCCGGGAACGTGCCGTCCGGGTCGTGCAGGGTGGTGTAGATCGGCGCGTCCGGGTACATCCGGTGCAGGGCCAGCACCACGCGCTCGGCTCCCCCACGCTGCGTGAGGTAGTCGTGGGCGATGACGATCTCCGGCTCGGTCATCAGAATCTTCCCTGGATGCGCTCGGGGTGCTGGATGCCGGTCCGCCCCGCGGCTTCCACTCCTAGCGCGATGGCCTTGCGCGCTACGGATGTGGGCAGGACCTTGGCCAGACGGTCGACGACAGCTCCGTAGCGTTGGTACGTGTTCTCACCGGAGACTGCAGCCAGACCTCGGACGGCCAGATTCCAGGGGCCTCGACCAGGCGTGCCCTCCATCAGCGGTCGAGCCTCGGGAAACTTCTGCAGGAACCGTTCGCGTGCGGCTCCGGAATGCAGGGCGCGACGGGCACGGATGGCCGTGGTGGTGGCAGCGACGTGGTGGTCGGTAGTCAGCTCCGGGTGGATTCGCACCGGGATGCCAGCGCGGTGGAGCCGGTATCCGTAGTCCACGTCCTCCCAACCGTAACGGCGGTAGCCCTCGTCATAAGGCCCGATCAGCTCCCAGGTGTCGCGAGTGACGGAGACGTTGCCGGCCCAGTAGCGCCACTGAATATCCACCGGTGATGCCAATGCAGACGCACTGTGTAGACGATCCGCGTCGCGCCCGTAAGCGTGAGCATACGGAGTATTCGGGAGGACGTTTCTGTAGAGTCCAATTGCGCCCGCCGGACCGTCAGCATGCGCGGCTCGGTGCAAAGCGATGAAGTCACGTGCCGGTTCGAGATCGTCATCGCATCGAATCAGCACACGTCCTTGGGCTGCATCGTGGCCGGCATTGAGGGCCGCGGAGCGACCTCGGTTCTCACCAAAATCGATCACTCGGAGTGAGGGAACCAAAGACCGCATCTCCTGTCCGGCCAGGAGTTCAGCGCTTCCATCGATATCGCCGTCGACTACGACGATGACCTCGAAGTCTTGGTCATTCTGCTGAGAGAGGGCATTCAGGAGGACAGGTAATCGGAAAGCCCCACCACGAGAAGGGACAATGACCGAAGTTCCTAGGCGGGTGGGTTCAGCCTCAGGATCGACCTGGAGAAAGTTCTTCGTGCTCATTGACAGTCACTTCCTGTTTGGGAAAAAGATAAACCCAACTGCGCTAGCAAAGACTTGATACGAACTCGGCCTGCCTCTGGCGACCACTTCTGCTGCCACCGCGCGTGCTGACGTTCCACCAGGTCTGTGAGGTCCAGGTCCTCCACCGTCCGGATCACGCGTGCCAGGTCCTGTGCGTCCCCCGGCTCCGCGATCAGCGGATGGTCAGTGCCAACGACCTCGGGCAGTGCCCCAGCGCGCGTGACGATCACCGGCACGCCGGCGGCCATCGCCTCGGCGGCCACCAGCCCGAAAGGCTCCTGCCATGTCGACGGGCAGACCAGCACGTCGATGGAGGAGAGGAAGGCATAGGTCTCCTGCCATCCCAGCAGTGTCACGGTGTCGCCGGCCTCGTCCAGCGCACGGCCGATCCGAGCGGCTTCCTCGTCCTCGACGAATCGTGGCTCCCCTGCCACACGCACGGTGTACCTGCCGGGGTCCTGAGATTCCAGCAGGGAGAGCGCGTCCAGCAGGACATGGATGCCCTTGTCCTTGGACAGGCGACCGATGAATCCGAGGGTCAGCCCGGTGTCCGGCTCTCGGAGATGCTCTGGTGAACCGTCCGATGAAGCACCGGCCGGTCCCCCGACCCAGTTGTCCAGGACACGAGCACCGCGAATGCGCGTGGCCATGAACGGCGACGGCACGAGAGTCATCCGTGCACCGGCACGCGCCAGGGCTGTGGCCACCCGCTGAAGGGCGGACTGCGGCTCCTGGTGGAGGTGGACGATCCTATGACGCACAGCAGTCAGTGCCGCTGCCGGGAGGAGGCCGTTGCACCACACCAGACCGGGCGGACGCCGCAGGGCCCACCGTCGGAGTCCCAGGGCATAGGCCTTGCGGTCCTCACCGGGTATCCGGGTCACGGAGAAGCCGTCCGATTCCAACCGGTCGGCCACCTCAGAGGGGGACGCGGGGGCCACGACGGATACGTCCTGGCCTTCCGCACGCAGCGCAGCTGCGATGTGGTGGAGCATGACCTCTCCCCCGCCCACGGCTCCCTGGTTGGCGATCAGGTGGATCACGGAATCATGGTTGGCAGTGTGCCGTGTCATGGCACCCTGTCCAGACGCTGTTCATTGGTTCCTAGACTCATCAGCCCTTGAATCTGTTCGAGGCGACGCTTCTCCATCGACCGCACAACCAATGTGGTTCCCAGAGCAAGCGCACCGACGATGGTGATGAATACTTCACCGAGTTTGAGCGCACAGAACAAGATCGCAACGGTTGCAGATTCGCAGGCGATGATCGCTGGCGTTCGGGGCAGACGACTGAAGGGTCGAAAGGCGATCATGACGTAGATGGCGACAATGGCAATGACCAGGATCCAACCGCCTTCTGTCGCCAGTGCCCGATACGAGTCGTGATAGAAGAACTGCTGCTCGCCTTGAAGCAGAACTGTCGATTCACTGGCACCAAGTCCCCATGGCAACGCTTCGTCGGTTTTCACACGGGCGGCCTCGTCGATTCGAGCGCGCAGGTGGTCCGTTCCGTCTCGATCTTCGAAGATCAACGAACGCGCGAAATTGTCCTCCAGCCAGGTGAAGACCCAGAAGTACAGGCCCAACACCGCACCCCGAATCACTGGACCTCGGCGCGGAGTGAGAACCATCCACAACACGGCCAAACCGAATGCCGTGAGACTGGTTCGTGAGCCCGTCAGAGAAAGAAGACCGAACCCCAGCAGCAATACCGTCGGCACCATCCACTGGCGTTTGAGGAAAGGGACCACCAGGAGCGGAATGATGGCGTGCATCAACCCGGCGACGTTCTTGTCCCCAGTGAAACCTGTCAGAACGCCACCATAGGTATCCGGCGCTATCCCCAGGTAGAAGAGTCCTGCATTGACGGCCAGACCACCTGCCATACCCATCACGACGGATCTTGCACCGAGCCGCCCCCAGGCAAGACAGGTGACGAAGAGAATCAGCAGGACGATACGGGTGACCCGGCGAGTCCAGTCCACATCAGGCATCTCCGATGCGATCACCATGGACCCCACCGCCACCACAGCGAGCGGTACGAGATACGCGAAAGGAGCCTGCCGATATCGTGACTGGCCCACGAGCGAGAGGGCAATCAGCCCGATCATGATGATCTCAGGCAACGGGAGATTCATTGGAGTACCCGGAAGGGCCACTCCATCAGCGATCAGGAACGCTCCCAACAGGACCTGCAGCCAGCTGATCGGCTGTTCGACCTTGAAGTGGGCGAACACGGACTGGCGATGTTGATCTCGCGTGCGAGCAGCTGCGCGTAGCCGGGTGATGGCCGTCGTCATGGGGTCTGTCCTGTTCCTGCAGTGGACAGATGCCGCCGGTAGACCTCGGCGATGCCTCGAGTCATCTGCTCCACCGTGGTCAGCTGCGCGTCCGCGCTCTCTCCCGCAGCCTCTCTCAGCGTGGTGAGGCGCTCCAGGATGGACGGGGGCGTCGGGTCGGTCACCAGCGACTGGGGGCCGACGATCTCACGGTTGCCCCCCACGTCCGTGGCCACCACATCGAGACCGGCCGCCACAGCGTCCAGCAGGGTGTAGCTCAGGTTCTCCCAGGCTGAGAGCTGCACGACGACGTCATGGTCACGCATGGCCTCCCACGGATCCACGAACCCCGGGAAGCGGACGGAGTCTGCCACCCCGAGATCTGAGGCCAGATCCTTCAGCGCCTGCGCCTCAGGACCCGTCCCGGCGACAGTGAGCGTGGCGCGCGCGTCGCGGTCCAGCAGAGCGGGCATGGTGCGCAGCAGTGCATCGATCCGCTTCTCCGGGGAGAGACGAGACAGGCTCAGCAGCCGAAGGCCCTCCCCCAGCGCACGGCGCTCAGGCGCCCCGACGACGTCCCGGACGGCCTCGATGTCCACGCCGTTGGGGATGACGGTCACCGGGCAGGACGGAGCCCACCTCCGTGACATGACCTCGCGGGTGGAGTTCGAGACGGCGATGACCTCGTCCGCACGGCGCAGGCGAGCGTGGTGGACGGCGGCCGTCATCTTCGCCTTCACCGGACTGCGGTGATAGACCGAGGCGTCGGCGGCGATGCCGTGCTCCGTGGAGATCAGGGTGACCGAGCGGTCGGCTGCCAGCACCCCGGCGGCGATGATGTCCGCGTAGGCCAGATGGGTGTGCACCACCGCCGGACGCAAAGTGCGCACCGCCCTGCGGAGCGTGCGCGCGGAGGCGACCGGGCCGGCGTCGGGACCGAAGGCTCCGGTGAGGACCGGAGCACCGATCTGACGCAGACGCTCGGCCAGGGGGCCCTCCGGGCACAGGACGACCAGACGGTGCCCGGGGATTCCCGCGCGTGCCGTGTCCACCACGTGTCGAGCCACCCCGCCGAAGTCGCCGACGGGGATGACCCACAGGGCCAGGGGTGGAGGGGTCACAGCCACTGCTCGAGCCGATCCAGTGCAGTCCAGAAGCCCTCTCCGTTGTTGATGTGCCCCTGCCAGATCTCCGGGATGAACGGTGCTCCGGGGACCAGACGGTCCAGCTGTTCGGCCAGGGCCGGCCAGTCCACGTCTCCCTCGCCGACCTGCACGCCCTCACCGTCCACGCCGGTGGCGTCCACCAGGTGCAGGTGGATGGTGTGGGGTGCCAGCAGCTCCACGGTCTCCGAGAACGGGATGTTCAGGAAGGTGGCGGCCAGTTTGGTGTGGGAGATGTCCAAGCAGAGATCGGTGCCGGTGGAGCGGGCGAACTCTGCGGTGTCCCGGGGGTCCAGGAACAGGTTGTGGTACTGCTGACCGCCCATCAGCCAGGGGAACGGGGGCAGGGTCTGCGCGGCGATCCGCACTCCGCTGGAGTCCAGGCGCTTCAGGGCCTCGGCGATGCGCTCGTACTTCGGCGTGCGCTCTTCCGGGGAGATGTGACGGTCCGTGGTGAAGCCGCCCATGGTGACCACCATGATCGGCTCCTGCTCGGAGGGGAACCACCTGGTCAGCTGGCGGGTGATGTCGATGGTGCGCTGGACCTCGGCGATGGACCGCTCCCAGTGCTCCTGGTCCTGGGAGGCCAGGTCCACCAGGAAGTCACCGGCGAACAGGTCCGGCAGGTGGGTGGTGAACCCCATGGGCAGCGGCTGGGAGAAGACCGAGTCGACGTCGATCTCCAGGTCCTTGTAGGAGAAGTGGAACTCCAGGAAGTCCGGAGTGCAGTCCTTCGTCAGTGCCTCGACGTCGTGGTAGCGCACGGGCAGGCCCCAGGGCCGGTTGAACTGGAACTGCCGTCCCGTGGGAACGGTCTCCTTGAGGTCGCCCTCGAAGAAGAAGTCGCCCTCAGCCATCGCCCGGCGGACGGTGCGACCCACCAGCTGGGGCAGGGCGTTGGGCTGCAGGCCACGGCCCGGGCTCTTCACGGCCACATCAGACTCACTGATCACCGCACCGATCTCCAGCGGGCCGGCCGCCACCAAGGACTTGGCCAGGTTGATCCGGTTCATCGCCTCACCGGTGGAGACCACCCGCTCCGCCGAGGTGCCCAAGGACTCCTCCACCTCGCGGATCTGCTGCACCATGGCCGCGAACTCATCCGGCAGCAGCGAGACCTTGTGGTCATTGCCCTCCAGGGAACGGTCCACGGTCAGGTGCTTCTCGATGATCCGGGCACCACGGGCCACGGCGGCGACCGGGACGTGGATCCCACGCTCGTGACCGGAGTACCCCACGGGAGCCTGAGCGATCTCCTCCAAGCGGTCCATGTAGGCCAGGTTCACGTCCTTGAACGGCGCCGGATAGGTGGACTGGCAGTGCAGCATGGCGAAGGGGACGCCCAGAGAGCGCACCAGTTCGGCGGTCTCCCGGATCTCCTCCTCCCGGCTCATGCCGGTGGAGAGGATCAGGGGACGGCCGTGCCGGCCGGCCTCCCGCAGCAGGTCATGGTTGGTCAGGTCAGCCGAGGCGATCTTGAATGCGGGGATCCCGTAGTCCACCAGGGCCTGGACAGAGGGAAGGTCCCACGGAGTGCACATGACCTCGATGCCGCGGTCCCGGGCATGGTCGAAGAGTTGGAACAGCTCCTGAGCCGGCAGGGAGTACTTGGCCAGCAGGTCCAGGGTGTACTGGGCGCCCAGGTCCTCGCCGCCGCTGGCCGATCCGGACTGGCGGTAGAGGGCGTCCATGTCCCGCAGCTGGAACTTCACGCAGTCAGCACCGGCATCGGCAGCGGCATCCACGAGCCGACGGCCCAGTTCGAGGTCACCCTGATGGTTGTTGCCGATCTCGGCAATGATGAAGGAAGGCTGATTCTCACCGATCCGGTGGTCGCCGATCCTCAGTTCAGAGGCACGGTTGATGGCCAGTGCCGTCAGGCGGCCCCGATCATCCAGCAGCGGCAGGTGCGAGGCGCCTGCGGGGAGCAGCTCAAGGATCTCCTCGGTGGTGGATCCCAACGGCGCCGAGGCCACCGAGGTGTTGGCGACCTGCGCCGAGGCGACCTCCAGGTCAGCGTCGGGGTTCGCCACGATCCACCGCCGGAAGTCGCCGTCGGACAGCGATCCCTTGAGCAGACCGTTGCTGTCCACGCAGAAGACGATGCGCTCACGGTTCTCGGTCATCTTGCGCAGCGCGACGAGCACGGAATCGTCCGCGAAGACGAGGTAGGGCGACAGGTGCCGTTCGATGATCATGGAATCAGTCCTTCTGCCGGTGGGGGATGGATGCTGACGCAGCCCGGTGTTTCTCCATCTGCAGCTCAGCGAGTTGGAAGTCCAGTTCGGTGTCGATGTCCACGCCCTCCAGTTCATGGAGAATGAACAGTCCGATCGCTCCCCCGAGACGGTTGTGGTGACGATCGTAGACATCGGGCCTGGTCAGGTACAGAGACCCGTTCTCTCGGTACCGGAGGTCCGAGCGCGTCATGTCCTGACGGCGCTTGCGGTGGTCAACGTCATAGGAGGCCCGAGGCGCGGCGTTCTCAGAGTCGCCGTGCTGCCAGATGAACGGTGGAGTGGGGACCACGCCAACCAGCGAATCCACGCCGGTCTCACGGAACTGCCGCACGGCCCGATCCAGGGTGTCCGGCAGCCGCAGTGGGCTGGTCGCCTGGAGCAGCATGACGCCCTCCGGCTCTCCATGGTGCGTGCGGAAATGCTCCAACGCGTGCTCGACGACGGGTTCGGTGGCGGTGGTGTCCAGGGCGAGCTCTGCGGGCCTCAGGAACGGCACGTCCGCGCCGTGCTCGCGGGACACCTGGGCGATCTCCTCTGAGTCGGTGGAGACCATCACGTGCAGGTCCTCCTGCGCATTCAGGGCCGACTCGATGGTCCACGCCACCAGGGGTTTGCCACCGAGATCTCTGATGTTCTTGCCCGGCACTCCCTTGGAGCCGCCGCGGACGGGAATGATGCAGAGGATGCTCACGGAGTCTCCGTTCCGAAGAGGTGGTCGGCAATGGAACGCGCTGGTGCAGTCGCGGGCAGCTCTGGTGGCCTGGTCGGAGCGGGCGCCGGCTCGTGTGGTGTCCACCGGGACAGGCCGTATCGGTCCCAGAATCCTTCCAGCCAGGCAGGAGGATCACGGTGCACCGCCCAGGCGTCTCGCCCTGCATATGCGGCCTCCAGCACACCGGTGGAGAACACCGCTGCCACCGGGCCTCGCGTCTGCTTCAGGGGTCGGCCAGATCGGTCTATCCGTACCCCCCGCTTCTCCCACCATGCGTGCATCATGCGAGACAACCGATCGGTCTCCGCAGGATGGGGACGGTAGACGGCCCCAGTGGCCCGGCAGTACTCCAGGGCGGCACGGGCGAAGTCGCCTCGAGAGAGTTCAGCTCCATGCAACTGTCCCAGGAAGACACCCGGGGCATCATGCGGACTCACCGTCTCTGGCTCACTGGATGTCCTGTCGACGGCGTTCCAGAGGATCTGGAGGCCCACAGTTCTCGTCTGGACGTCCGGGCGGCCAGTCGTCCACCATGCCGCGTCCTGGTCGGTGTACGCCATCAGTTCACAGTCAGCGGGCAACGGCGGTGCTTGGTGAGCCAAGAGCCCATGTTGAGCGACGACGAATCGGGCTCCTGTCTGCAGTGCCCAGTGGCGTGCGAGTCGGCCCGATCCGAGATAGTCGCCCACAGCAAGGACCTGTGCAAGGTCGACCAACGCCACCGGGGGCAGGCCTGGCGCGTCAGCCACCTCCTCGCGCTTGATGTGCTCGCCGAGTCCGGGAAGCTCTGGGTGGTCTGGCGAGGGGACCAGATATCCGATGCCGCTGAGCCCCGGACGAGCTGCCATGGGCTCCACCAAGGCAGACAGCTGAGTTGGACCGAAGGATTCCAACGCCACCAGGGTATGGATCGGCTCTCCACCCGTGACCAGCCATCGTGTGCCCTGGCTGGCAGGACGCAGCCTGGACTTGATCCTGCGCGCCCACGGTTGCTGGGACCGTTGCCACTGATGCCAGGCAGGCAGGTCATGTGGCTGCCGGAACAGCGGTCCCCCGTCAGGCAGCGTCATCGGTCCCACCAGCGGTCTGCGGTCTGAGCGCGATGGGCAAAGGTGTGCTCCTGTTCCGAACGACGCTGACCGGCCTCACGGATCTGTTCGCCCCACGCAGGTTCGCTGATGACGCGACGGCTGAGCTCGATCAGCTCCTCCGTGCCCTCGAACACCAACACCTCATGCCCTGGTTCGTAGAACTCCGCCACGTCTGGGCGGTCGATGAGCTGCAGACCACCCATTCCCGGCACCTCGAAGGTGCGCATCGCCAGGCCCGCCTGGAGTCCGTGGATGTTGATCGCCGCAGCAGCTTCGGCCTGCACTCGATAGGCATCCTCCAACGGGATGTCTCGCTCAGCGGGCACTCGAGGACGGGCCACTTCCCACGTCCGAAGCCGGTCCACCGGGTGGTGGCTCCACTGACGCCCGTAGGCCCGCACCGGCAGGCCAGCATCCACGAGCGCCTCCATCAGATCCACCCGATTGGGATAGCGGGATCCCACGAAGACGATCTCACCGGAGCGGCGCATCGTCGGTGCAGTCAGATTCGGGTCAAAGCCGTTGGGCAGATAGTGGGCGTTGACACCATGAGCGCTGAGCTCTGCCGCCCCCGACCGTGCGTAGCTGATCACCGGTCCCACACTTCTCAGGAACTCCATGCTGTAGTCGTGCCGATGGAGGTCGTCGTAGAGCCACAGCATCACAGGAATGCCGAGCGCAAGAGCCGCCTCCCAGAATGCCTGTCCCAGGGAGTCACCTTTGATGACCAGCAGGCGGTCCGGACGAGCCTCCGTCAAGGCCCTGAGGGCCCTGGCCGTGTCCCATCGGCGCCGCTCACCGGTGCGGTCCACCCCCACCTTCTCCGGAAGCTCCAGGGCCACCTTGTTGCGCAGCTTCATGGGCACCGTCGAGTAGTGGTCATAGCAGTGTGTGACGACCTCGTATCCGATCTGCTCGAAGCCAGCCGCGATCGAGCGATGGTACCCATGGAAGACAGGCGAGACCAGAAGCAGTCGAGGTCGGCGCGCGGTCATCGGAGCAACCCCAGTTCCTGGCGCAGCACGGCGCGCGCATCCACATCGGTGCCCCTCAGCTGACGGACCGTGTTCACGGCGAAATTCACACCGGTGGCCGCCAAGAGAGACCCCTTCAGGACCCGAGGGTGACCCCATTTGCGGGCATAGTGGGCCCGGGAGTCCACCAGCCAGCGCCGTCTCCTGGCAGGGTCCGAAGAGCCGCCTCCGGCATGGACGACGCGGATCTGTGGAATGACGACGGAGGGGACTCCGAGCTCGCGCAGGCGTCGCTGCAGGTCGACCTCTTCGCTGTTCATGTGGAAGTCCTCATCGAACCCACCCACCTCCTGCACCTGGTCCAGAGGCAGGAGCATCACCGCCCCCATGACCCAGTCCACGGCGACGGGGTGGTCTGACGCGGCTGCCACGACGTCATGTCCCACAGCCTCGTGGAGCTGGGGCAGGTGACGGAAGCGGGCCAGCGGAGTGAGCCATTCCACGGTCTGGTGCAGGATCGTGGGGAAATGCCGTCCCGACCACTGGGGTGTCCCGTCCTCGTTCACGACCTGCGGGCTGACGACTGCCGGCTGCCACGGCTGCGCGCCGGCGACGAGAGCCTCGATGTCCTGTCCCGTGATCTCCACGTCGGAGTTCAGGACCAAGGCCAAGGGTGTATGGACCTGGTCCAGACCGGTGTTGACAGCTGAGCCGAAGCCCCCGTTCTCCGGCCGACGGGCCACGGTGACCGCAAGCCCGGGATCACCCTCGACCGGGAGGGAAGGAAAGGGGACTGGTGACGCATCGTCCACGACGATGATCTCGGCCAGGCAGGGCGGCGGGTCGGTGCGCAGCTGCGCGATGAGGCGGAGAGTGTCCCCGGGGTCTCCGTAGAACGGAATGACAGCGGTCACCGAGGGCACACAGAAGACAGTCCCCTCCATTGTCGACGATCGTCCTCGGGTGTCCATGGCCCCTTTCCTGGTGCACCGATGCACTGCGCACCGTCCGGCGAGGCCGGTGCGCCATGCAGGTCCATGCTATCTAACCGGTCATCGCCCCGATTCCGCTGACCTGGCAGGATGGAAGCAGCCTCGCTCAGGACGACGCGATGGCGCGTGGCCGTGACACGCGCGGAACCACTCGATGGAGGGACACAGAGATGCAGACTTCCCCGACGGTCGTTCTCCGTCCGGTGACCAGGCCATGACATCTGTCCCGAGAGAAGACATCCTGCTGTCGACGGGCCTGGGGACCACCCTCGCCCGCGGCCTCTCGCGTGAGGAGGCCGTCGAAGTGCGCCAGGCCTGGGCCGGCTGTCTGGCTGAGCCGGATCGCGCCGAGCCGTCCGGCCAGACCCCGACGGCTGAGCTCGCCCGGGGAGCGCACGGCTGGCTGCTGCATCACGAGCATCTGGTCTACACCGCCACGCAATCCGCGATCACCGCCGGCATCGGGACGCACCTGTTGCTCCACGGGGCATCCCTGGCCGATCCTGAGGGCAGGGCCATCGCCTTGGCGGCCGCCTCGGGGACGGGCAAGTCCACCGCCACCCGAACGCTGGCACGGCACCTGGGCTACGTCACGGACGAGACGGTCATCGTCCATCCGGTGACCCGAGTCGTGACGCCGTTCGCCAAGCCCCTGTCCCTCTTCGTGGACTCGGATACCCGCCCCAAGACCCAGTTCTCACCGCGGGAGCTCGGACTGCTCTCGGCTCCCCAAGACCTGAGGCTGCACGCTCTGGCGGTCCTGGACCGGGTCCGCGAACCGTCTGAGCGCATCACGGCCACCGCTTCCCGGTTGAGCCTGCTGGACGCCCTGGAGCTGATCATCCCGCAGACCTCCTCGCTGGCACAGCTGGATCGCGGGCTGGTGCAGCTGGCCGGGCTTCTGGATCAGCTGGGCGGCGCCGTGCGTCTGCACTACAGCGAGGCCGAGGATCTGCTTCCTCTGGTCAAGGAGCTGCTGGACGCGCCGAACATCCCGGCCCTGGACAGACGCATCTGGCGTCCCGCTGACCCGTCTCTGCTGACGCCGGCACCGGGCCCAGAGGTCTCAGAGGTCCCGGCGGGCCTCTACCGACGGTCCCCGCTCTCTGATGCCCTGGTGGTGGAGGAGGGCACGTCGCTCGCCGTGCTGCAGGAGACCTCCTACCACGTCGTCTCCGGGCTCGGCCCCGTGCTGTGGGAACTGCTGGCGGACTGGGTCAGCGAAGAGGACCTCGTGGGCTCGCTCCTGCAGACCGGTGACGCCCCGGCGGATGCCGCAGACCGCATCCATGGTGCACTGACGGCCCTGTGCTACGAAGGACTGGCGGTTCGGTCCGACGCGCAACGGTGACACCACGGGCCGACACCATGAGGGTGCCGGCCCGCGGTGGAGCGTGATTCGATCGATCAGGCGTTGCCGTCGAACAGGCTGGTGACCGAGCCGTCCTCGAAGACCTCACGGATCGCACGGGCGATCAACGGGGCGATGGAGAGCACCGTCAGGGAGTCGAAGCGCTTTCCGGCCGGGATCGGCAGGGTGTTGGTCACCACGATCTCCCGGGCGCCGCACTCAGCCAGTCGCTGCGCGGCGGGGTCGGAGAACACGGCGTGGGTGGCGGCGATGATCACGTCCTTGGCACCGGCCTCCTTCAGCACGCGCACAGCGCCGGCGATGGTGCCGCCGGTGTCGATCATGTCGTCGATCAGCACGCAGGTGCGGCCCTCGACCTGACCTACGACCTGCTTGGACACAGCCTGGTTCGGCACGGTCAAGTCACGGGACTTGTGCACGAACGCCAGCGGAGCCCCACCCAGGCGCTCGGCCCATTGCTCGGCCACCCGCACGCGGCCGGTGTCCGGGGAGACCACGGTGATCTCGTCCGTGGAGACCCGGGAGCGGATGTAGTCGGCCAGCAGCGGCACGGCGAACAGGTGGTCCACCGGGCCATCGAAGAAGCCCTGGATCTGGGCGGTGTGCAGGTCCACGCTCATGATCCGGTCGGCGCCAGCGGTGCGCAGCAGGTCGGCCACCAGGCGGGCAGAGATCGGCTCGCGGCCACGGCCCTTCTTGTCCTGACGGGCGTAGGGGTAGAACGGAGCCACCGCAGTGATCCGCTTGGCCGAGGCGCGCTTGAACGAGTCGATCATCAGCAGCTGTTCCATCAGCCAGTTGTTCAACGGCGCGGGGTGAGCCTGGATGACGAAGATGTCCTTGCCGCGCACGGACTCGCCGGAGCGCACGTAGATCTCCCCGTTGGCGAAGTCGTAGGCGCTCATGGGCAGCAGCTCGGTGCCCAGCTCGTCGGCCACCTCCTGGGCCAGCTCGGGGTGGGCCCGGCCGGAGGCCAGGACCAGGGTCTTCTCGCCGTGCAGGGTGATCTCATTCATCGGTGTGGTGTCCTCTGGTGCTCGGGTCTGCTGTGTCTGGAGGGGGCTGGAAGGTGAGGTGGAAGCGGGTCAGGACCGGCCGTCGTCGGGCTGGCCGTTCTCGGCGGCCTGACGGGACCGGGCGGCGGCCTCGGCGGCGGGGGAACCCGGACGCTTCTGCTCCGTCCATCCCTCCGCGTTGCGCTGCGGGGCCACGGTCAGGGCCAGGGAACCGGCGGGGACGTCCTTGCGGACCACGGCTCCGGCACCGGTGTAGGCGCCGTCGCCCACGGTCACGGGGGCGATGAACACGGTGTTGGAGCTGGTGCGGACGTGGTCGCCGATCACGGTGCGGTGCTTGTTGACGCCGTCGTAGTTGGCGGTGATGTTGCCGCAGCCGATGTTGGTGAACTCGCCGATCTCCGCGTCCCCGGCGTAGCCCAGGTGGGAGAGCTTGGAACCGCGGCCGATGGTCACGTTCTTGGTCTCGTAGAACGCTCCGATCTTGCCCTGCTCTCCCAGCACGGTGCCGGGGCGGATGTAGGCGAAGGGCCCGACGGCGGCTCCCTCGCCGATGCGTGCCCCGGCCGCCTGGGTGCGGGTGACCTTCGCTCCAGCGCCCACGTGGGTGTCCACCAGGGTGGTGTCCGGGCCGATCACGGCGTCCTCGCTGATGTGGGTGGTGCCCTGCAGGTGGGTGTTGGGCAGGATGGTGGTGTCCTGCTCCAGGGTGACGGTGGAGTCGATCCAGGTGGTGGCCGGGTCCACGATGGTGGTGCCCGCGCGCATGTGCCGTTCCAGGGTGCGGCGGTTCATCTCGGCGCCGAGGGCCTGCAGCTGGACGCGGTCGTTGGCGCCCTCCACCTGCCAGCGGTCCTGGGTGGCCACGGCGGCCACGCGGCCACCGGCGGCGCGGGCCAGGCCGAGCACGTCGGTCAGGTACATCTCCCCCTGGGCGTTGTCCGTGGTGACCTGGGACAGCGCGGAGACCAGGGTGGCGCCGTCGAAGGCGTAGATCCCGGAGTTGACCTCGTTGATCAGGCGCTGTTCCTCCGTGGCGTCCTTGTGCTCCACGATCCCGGCCACGGAGCCGTCCGCCTCACGCAGGATGCGGCCGTAGCCGGTGGGGTCCTCCAGCAGCGCGGTCAGCACGGTGACGGCGTTGCCGTCCTGCTGGTGGGTGGCGACCAGTTCACGCAGCAGTTCGGAGGTGAGCAGCGGGACATCGCCGTAGGTGACCACCACGGTCCCCCCCACCGACTGCTCGGCCTGCTGCAGCGCTTCCAGCCCGGCCTGCACGGCACGGCCGGTGCCCGGGACCTCATCCTGGTCCGCGACCAGCAGCCGCCACTGGTGCTGCTCGGCCAGCTCGTCCAGATGGGCGGCCACCTTGTCCCGCTGGTGCCGGACCACGGCCACCAGGTGCTGGGGATCCAGGCCGTTCGCCGCGGCGAGCGCATGGCCCACCATGGAGGTCCCGCCGATCGGGTGCATGATCTTGGGGGTCTTGGACTTCATCCGCGTGCCAGCGCCGGCTGCGAGGACGATGACGGCTGCCGGTGCAGAAGTGGCGTCGGACAAGTTCGACCCTCCCGGTCTTGAGGTGGCGTGAGTGTTCAGTGACCGGCTGACGCCGTCACCAACCAGTCCAGTGTAGACCGCTGACGCCACGGCCCGGAGGGGACTGGAACCTGGCTCACAGGAGTTCCGCCCATAGGATTCGAACCTATACTGCACAGCTCCAAAGGCTGGCGTGCTGCCGTTACACCAGGGCGGATCGGTCCACCATTGTTCCACAGCCGGTACGGCGTCTCAGTCACCGTGCCAGGGGGCCGCTGGTCAGCGATAGCGTGCCAGTCTCTCTGGGACCACTCCTGTCGGCACTGTCCGAAGTGCGCGCCGGACAGCACGTTTAGCCACCGGCCTTGCCTTCCACCATGCTCTGCGCGCCATGAGTTCGGCCTGGGGAATCGGGTTCCGCACCCGCACGCTCAACCGATCGAGGATCTCCTCCGGCACCAGTTCGTGGCCCAGACCGAGTCTCTCCGCGAACAGGATGACGCCCATGGTCTTGTCGGGGTATCCCGCGAAGTGGCAGATGAACGCGTCCTGCGGGGAGGTCTCATAGTGATGCGGCCGGGCGTTCAGTTCGCGGTAGCCGACCACTCGTGTCCGCTCCCAGAGGTCGGGCGCCTCATACTTCAGTACCCACGTCATGACATCCTGGTCGCCGCCGGTGAACGTCCCATCGGCTGCAGAATCCCAGCGCTCCTCCACCGCAGGGACCTTGATCTCACGCATCAGCGCAAGGAGGCGTTCAGACTCCGTGCCGCGTCGAAGGGCGAACACGCCTGTGTTGATGGTGGACCAGAAGCCGTTGGGCTCCTCGGGCCCCTCAGCGATCACCAGGAAGTCCCCCTCCTCTTCTGCTCGAAGAATGAACTCGCGGAGAGCATCTGAGGTGAAGTCCGTGAAGTAGCAGTCATCGTCGACCCAGACGATCCAGTCGTACCGCGGCAGGACCCGTTCGATCGCATTGATCTTGTAATAGAACTTGTTGACGATGCCCTCACCGATCCCGCACTCCAGTCGGTAGTCAAGATCATGGGTCCGGGCATAGGCTGCGTGATTCACATAAGAGCGGTAGCGGATCTCGTCGCCGCCGGAGACGATGCAGATATCGGGCATGGAGATCCTCCCACAGACCTGTCAGACGACCTTGTCAGCCGCCACTGTGGCCGATACTACGGGAGTCAGACCAGTGCAGACGCAGCCCTCCGGCAGTCGGGACCCTAGAGTGTTCGGGTGGCACATCTCCTCGGCGCTGAAGCCCTGCACCTCGAATACCCCACCCGCACTGTCTTCGACTCCGTGACCATCGGGGTGGATGAAGGCGACCGGATCGGGATCGTCGGCCGCAATGGCGACGGCAAGTCCAGCCTGCTCGGCATGCTCGCGGGCACCGTCGAGCCTGACTCGGGCCGCGTCACCCGCCGCGGCGGGGTGCGGTTCGGCGTCCTGGACCAGACCGACTCCCTGGTGCCGGAGCAGACCGTGGGACAGGCCGTCGTCGGGGACCGTGCGGAGCACGAATGGGCCGGTGACCCGCGCGTGCGCGACGTGATCGGCGGACTGGTCTCGGACATTCCCTGGGACGCGCAGATCGCCAGCCTCAGCGGTGGCCAGCGTCGCCGCGTGGCCCTGGCCGCGCTGCTGGTGGAGGACTGGGATCTGATCGCCCTGGACGAGCCCACCAACCATCTGGACGTGGAGGGCATCACCTGGCTGGCCGGGCACCTGAACCGTCGGTGGAGCGCGAACTCAGGCGGACTGCTGGTGGTCACCCACGACCGCTGGTTCCTGGACGCTGTCTGCACCACCACCTGGGAGGTGCACGATCGGATCGTCGAGCCCTTCGAGGGCGGCTATGCGGCCTATGTGCTGCAGCGCGTGGAGCGTGACCGTCAGGCAGCGGTGGTGGAGCAGAAGCGGCAGAACCTGATGAAGAAGGAGCTGGCCTGGCTGCGCCGCGGCGCTCCCGCGCGGACCTCCAAGCCCAAGTTCCGCATCGAGGCCGCCAATCAGCTGATCAGTGACGTCCCTCCCCCACGCAATCCGTTGGAGCTCAAGCGCCTGGCCACAGCGCGCCTGGGCAAGGACGTCATCGACGTCCTGGACGCCTCGGTCGCCTTCCCCACTCCCGACGGCGGCTCGCGCACCATCCTGAAGGACGTCACCTGGCGCATCGCCCCGGCCGAGCGCACGGGGATCCTGGGTGCCAACGGAGCCGGCAAGTCCACCCTGCTGAATCTGGTGGCGGGACTGATCGAGCCCACGCAGGGCCGCGTCAAGCGCGGCAAGACGGTCAAGCTGGCGGTGCTGGACCAGCAGTTCTCCCAGCTGGCGGAGATCGAGGGCGACCGGGTGCGTGAGGTGCTGGCACGGCAGAAGACCACCGTGGAGGTGGAGGGCAAGGAGATGACGCCGGCCCAGCTGCTGGAGCGTCTGGGCTTCTCCCGGGAGCATCTCTCCGCCCGGGTCGGCGATCTCTCCGGTGGCCAGCGCAGGCGGCTGCAGCTGCTGCTGGTGCTGCTGGACGAGCCGAACGTGATGATCCTGGACGAGCCCACCAACGATCTGGACATCGAGATGCTCTCGGTGATGGAGGACCTGCTGGACTCCTGGCCCGGGACGCTGCTGGTGGTCTCCCACGACCGGTACCTGCTGGAGCGGGTGACGGACCAGCAGTATGCGGTGCTCAACGGCCGGTTCCAGCATCTGCCGGGAGGCGTGGACCAGTACCTGGACCTGGCGCACGCTGCTGATACCGGAGCCGGAGCCGGAAGCTCTCCGCTGGCGGCACAGGAGCCGTCCTCGGCCGCGACGTCGGCATCGTCCGGGTCCGGCTCAGGGCTGAGCGGTGCGGAGCGCCGTGCCGCGCAAAAGGAGCTGACCGCCACCGAGCGCAGGATGGAGAAGCTGAGCTCTGAGGTGGATCGACTCCACGAGAAGATCGCCGCCCATGATCAGTCCGACTTCGAAGGGCTCGCCGTGATCACCCAGGAACTGAACGCCGTGGAGGTCGAACTGGCCGAACTCGAAGAACGGTGGCTGGAGCTCTCGGAGCTGGTGGGGTGAGCTCCCGCGTATCCTGAAGTCGTTGCGCAGGTTTCATTCAACGAAAACGTAAGGGGAAGACGGCACGTGCGGTGGAAGAAGCACCTGCGGGAGTTGCAGGCCCGGGCACTGGCGGTCATTAGAACCGGGCCGAATTCGGTCCTGTGGACCAACGACGGTATGCGTGGGGGGAATCTTCTTTACTACTGGTTGCACGCGTTCGCAGAAACTACTGCAGGCCGCCCGACAAGAGTCCTTTACCAGGTGACCATGGATCCCTGGCTCCGCATGTTTCCTGCACTTGAGGACCTGACTATCGATCAACATCAGCTTGGGCTGAGGGATCGGCGTAGGGCGTTCTGGGATCCGGATGTTCGTCCCTCTGCAGCATCTGGAACCTTGGGATCTTTCATTGAGAAAACAATCCTTTCGTCTCCGTCATTCACCGATCGACTGCACCAGTGGTCTTCCTTCCTCGACACCTCAACGGCTGTCTTGAACATCCGGCGAGGAGATTATCTTGACGCCCGTTATTTCGAGGAGTATGCAATGCACGTGCCCGACTATTTCGGTCAGGCTGAACGCGTACTTTCGGAGCACTCAGATTCACAAAGTGCGCTTTTCGTCTCTGACGACATCTCTTGGTGCCATTCCCACAAAGGAGAGTTGACGACTCTCACCTTCGCAGAAGCCGCTCCCGACCGCTTCGACATGTTCGACGACCTAGCTGCCTTGGCCGCAACTGGCATCGTCGTGCTATCCAATTCCACCTTCGCCTACTGGGGAGGGCTCATCGGCGATCTCCTTTCACCAGATCGACTCGTAGTAGCGCCTCGATTCCATTCTCGTCTGCCGAACGGCTATCTTGAATGGCCACACCCGCAGCACTGGGTGCTCGTCGACAATCGGTTCCGTTCGGACGTGAAATCACCATGACGGGTCATCTGGTGCACTACGGCTCACATCCCGAGGTGTCTGTGATTGTTCCTGCATTTAATGCAGCCAAGACCCTGCGCCAACAGTTGCTCGCACTGACCGACCAGATCGATGCTCCATCCACAGAGATTCTGGTGGTGGACAATGGATCCACCGATTCAACAGTCGAGGTCGTCCACGGCTTCATCCAAGAGCTCAACTCGGGCAGCCGTGCCGGACTGCGGCTAGTTTCCGCGCCAGAACGCACTGGCGCGTCACATGCTCGCAACGTCGGCGCTTCGCTTGCCCTGGCTAAGAAGTTTGCGTTTTGTGATTCCGACGATGTCGTCTCCCAATACTGGCTTCGAGATATTGCAGAAGCCCTTGACACAGTCGCCGTGATTTCTGGCGCCGCTATCCCCATCCGCGACGCAGATTTCGTTGCGTCCGATCTTCTCACCCTTCGCCGCCTGATGGGCGATCGGCCGGATCGGCAGAACCTGGAAGTCAAGAGGGGCCAGATTTTTCCAATTCTCATGGGAGGCAACTTCGCAGTTACCCGAGAGGTCTACCGAAGGCTGGGCGGTTTCGACGAGAGCTTTCCATCAGCCGCAGAGGATAACGACCTCGGAATTCGTGCCAACGCACTCCTGGGCTACTCCGCTTATAGCACGGCCATGCGTATTGCCTACCGCACCAGGACTGCGCCGTCGGCCCGGCGACGACTCGCGTACACAACAGGCCGTGCACACGTACAGTTGTGCGTGCGTCACGGCCTCATCAGGTCATCCGAGCTAGTTCCAGCACCACAGCTGACTAAAGTGGTCCTCAGAACAGCTGCCGCGTTCGCGCGTGGTGTGCTCCGCCCTCGCTCCGCTGACTGGCCAGCGATCCAGGAACGATGGGCTCTGGTCGCTGGTCTCATCTCAGGAACCCTGTCCTATCGTGTCGGTCTTCCAGAAGCCGTCAAGCTAGCGTCCGCACGCCCGCCCCAGAGGAGCATCGGCCATGACTGATCTGCGCTCAATACAGAATGACCATGACTCTGCGGCGGATATGAGGCCGACGGCTGATGTCACGGTCATCGTCGTCGCTTACTCACACGCACAGTTCATCGAGGAGTGCTTGGACAATATCCGCGCCCAGACGACTCCCCCGCGCCGCGTTCTCATTGCGGATGACGCCTCCCCTGATGCAACCGACACAGTCATTCGGGAGTATCTAGAACAGCACCCGGGGTGGGCTGAGTATCACCCGAATGCTGAGAATCGTGGGCTGAATCCGACGCTAAACGCCATGCTGGCCATCACACACACGCAGTACGTAACGTACATCGCCGCCGACGACTTCATGTATCCACATCGGATCGAGGAACATGTGAAGTTGATGGAATCCGACCCCTGTGCAGTACTGGCCTATAGCGACGCGGCTGTGGTCGATGAGCACTCAAATCTACTATCGGAGTCTTCCCAGGATGAATTTCCTTGGCCTGAGGATGAATGGAATCGCAGGTACCCGTTCGAAGAACTACTCAGTACAAATTGGATGCCAGCTGCGTCCCTCTTCCTCAGAACCGATCGGTTGAAGGCCCTTGGCTCTTACCATGACCATCTCTTCTATGAGGATTTCGAGCTGCTCGTCCGGCTGTCGAAGCAGGCTCCGTTCGCGTTCACTGAAGAACCCCTCGTCGCTGTGCGTCGACTCTCTACGAGCCTGGGCGCAATCGGGTTTCGCGGCGATAGCCCTCGTTTCATCACGGCTCTGGACACGGCATTACGTCACTACGAGGGGACATCAAAGGAGATTCAACGCACGGCGTTCGAGAAGCGCTGGGCTCTGGCGAAACGGGCCATCGCCACAGACATGCCCCGTCGCAATGCTATGCAGCTTCTCTGGCACTCTCGCCGGGGTGCCTCATCGCCTGCGGCCTTCGTCAAGCATATGGTTCGGGCCGTCTGGACTGTGTGGAGGCCTCCTGCCTGATTGAGACCCCGAGGGGTAGCACATCAATACAGCCGTCACAGAAGTCTGGCACCCGGATACGGACCGTGCACGGGTACGGCGGCGATCCCGGTGCGGTCCTGGATGCGTCCGGCCAGCTGCATGGAGTCCTCGGCCGAGCGCGCCACGAACATGATCGTCGGACCCGATCCGGAGACCTGGCCGGCCAGCGCGCCCTCCTCCATGCCGATCTCGATCATCTCCGAGAGTTCCGGCACCATGGTCGTCGCGGGGACCTGGAGATCGTTGGACATCAGCAGCGCCACGGACTCAGCATGTCCTGCCACCAGTGCCTGGATCAGCTCCGGCGACACGTCCGGTGCGGTCTCGGGTGTATCCAGGACACCATCGGCGCGCAACGTGTCCAGGGTGGTGTAGACCTGGGGGGTGGAGAGGCCCTGCGACGCGGGCACCAGCACCAGGTGCAGGGGATCTCTAGAGAGCAACGGCGTGAGTTCATCGCCGACGCCTCGGCCCACTGCCGCACCACCGGTCACAGCGAACGGCACATCAGCACCGAGGGGAGCACCGATGCGGGCCAGTTCGTCGCGAGAGAGCCCGGCTTCCCACAGACCGGCACAGGCCGCCAAGGCCGCGGCGGCGTCTGCTGACCCGCCGCCCATCCCCCCGGCGACCGGGACCTGTTTGGTGATCTCCAGATGGACTCCGTGCGTCTCTGCATCCAGTCCGAGGTGGTCACGAAGAAGCCGAGAAGCTCTCACCGCCAGGTTTGTCTCGTCCAGAGGGATGGTGTCAGGGTCGGCGAAGGCACTGGAGGCGTCGGAGATCGAGACGGTGATCAGGCCGTCGGCCCGGTGTGTGGCGGTGACCTCCTCGACCATCGATACAGCCAAGAACAAGGTCGCCAGCGGGTGGTACCCGTCCTCACGTGGCTCGCCCACGGCCAGTGATAGGTTCACCTTGCCAGGAGCCTGGGCAGTGGCATGCCCGAACAATTGGGCCGACGACGTGTAGGCGCTCACGAGGTGCTCTCCTGGTTATGCGGGTCCGGCCGATGTTGAGCGATCCGAGCAAAGTCCTCGATGCCCAAGACCTCTCCGCGGGCCTTGGGATCGACGCCGGCCGCCACCAGGGCGGCCTCCGCCCCTGCGGCGGATCCGGCCCATCCGGCCAACGCGGCACGAAGTGTCTTCCGGCGTTGAGCGAAGGCCGCGTCCACCACGGCGAACACCTCTTGGCGGGAGGCCGAAGTGACTGGTGGCTCCCGGCGGGTGAATGCCACGAGCCCGGAGTGGATCTTGGGTGCTGGCCAGAAGACGTTCATACCGATGGTCCCTGCCTTGCGCACTTGCGAGTACCAGGCAGCTTTGGCCGAGGGCACGCCGTAGGTCTTGGAGCCGGGGGCTGCCGCCAAGCGGTCAGCTACTTCGTCCTGGACCATCACCAGACCCTGCTTCAGGGACGGCAGCTCGGCCAGCAGGTGGAGCAGCACGGGCACCGCGACGTTGTATGGCAGATTGGCCACCAACGCAGTGGGAGACAGCTCTGTGGTTGAAGGCCGCACCTCAGCAAGGTCTTGTTCGGACACTGCCATGGCGTCTGCGGTCAGGACACTGAACCCGTCCACCGAGCCCGGACGGAACTCCTCCACGGTCTGCGGGAGACGCGCCGCGGGACCCGGGTCGATCTCCACAGCGGTCACCGCAGCGGCGGCATCCAACAGCCCGAGGGTCAGAGAACCCAGCCCTGGTCCGACCTCAAGGACATGGTCGTCTGCAGAGAGGTCAGCCGCCGCCACGATGCGCCGAATGGTGTTGGGATCGATCACGTAGTTCTGCCCCAAGGTCTTGGTGGGACGCAGATCGATCTCGGCTGCGATGCGGCGGATGTCCGCCGCGCTCAGCAGGGGGGCAGGAGTCTCAGGCACGCCTGTCATCCTACGTGGGGGGACAGACGAGTCTCCGATGCCTCAGAACTCCCCGTACACCCGCGTGGTGTTCTCCATGATCTGTGCTGCCATCTCCTCCGCGTCCAGTCCACGCACCTCGGCCAGGTGCCGCAGCGTCAGCGGCATCAGGTATGGGGCGTTGGGCCGTCCTCGGTGGGGGTGGGGTGTCAGGAAGGGCGCATCCGTCTCGACCAGGATCAGCTCCGGACGGGCCACTCTCAGCGCCTCGCGGAGCTCATCGTTGGCCTTGAAGGTCACCGGCCCGGCGAAGGACATGTACCACCCGTGCTCGTTGCAGATCCGGGCCAGCTCCGGCCCCCCGGAGAAGCAGTGGAACACCACGTGCTCGGGCAGCTCGGGGGCGGACAGCAGCAGCTCGACCACGTCATCGTGGGCGTCCCGGTCATGGATCTGCAGGGCCTTGCACAGCCGCACGGCCAGATCCAGGTGCCAGCGGAAGGACTCCTTCTGCACGTCCACGCCCTCGGGGCCAGTCCGGAAGTAGTCCAGCCCGGTCTCCCCCACCGCACGCACACGCGGGTGGTCAGCCAGCCGCTCGATCTCCGCCAGCGCCTCCTCCAGCCCACCGCGCTCAGCCAGCCGGGCGGCGTCATTGGGGTGGATGGCGACCGCCCCGAGCAGGCGAGGCTCGGCCTCGATCGCCTCGATGGTGAACCTGGCCGCCTCCACATTGCAGCCCACCTGGACCGCTCCGATCACCCCGACGGCGGCGGCCGCGTCCATCGCCTGCGTCACCGTGACCTTCACCAGACCATCGCGGAAGTCCAGGTGGGTGTGGTTGTCGACCACGGGAACCGGGAGCGGCTCCGGGGCAGGCGGGTACTCCAGGCGGCGACGGCGGCCTGACTTCTCCTCGGTGGCCGCGCGCTGAGGTCCGTCCTCGTCCGTAGACACGCCGTTGACCTCCGGCAGGTAGGCCGCCGGGACGGCTGAGTCGACGCGCTGGTGATCTGAAGTGCTCATGGTTTCCACTGTAGAACGGCGGCGATGCACCTATAGAGTGAACGGAACGCCCGCCCTCAGGAGGATCTGTGGACCACCCGCCCATCCAGCCCGGCACGGCGGCGTTCAGCGCCATCACCGCAGAGATCACGCGCGCCATGAACTCAGTGGTGGACGGCAAACAGGATGCTGTGCGCACCGCCCTGCGGGTGCTGCTGGCCGGTGGCCATCTGCTGATCGAGGACGTCCCCGGGGTGGGCAAGACCCTGCTGGCTCGGGCCCTGGCCAAGACGGTGGGCGGCTCGGTGAACCGCATCCAGTTCACTCCTGACCTGCTGCCGTCGGACATCACCGGTGTCTCGGTGTTCCACCAGGAACGGCATGCCTTCGAGTTCAGGCCGGGACCGGTCTTCGCGCACATCGTCATCGGAGACGAGATCAATCGCGCGTCGGCCAAGACCCAGTCCGCTCTGCTCGAGTGCATGGAGGAGCACCAGGTGACCGTGGACGGGACCACCCACCGGCTGCAGGAGCCCTTCATGGTGGTGGCCACGCAGAACCCGGCTGAATCCGAGGGGACCTACCCCTTGCCGGAGGCCCAGCGTGACCGGTTCATGGCTCGCATCACCATGGGCTATCCGGACAGTGCAGCTGAAGTCGCCATGCTCAAGCACCACATGGATCCTCTGGCAGAGCACTCGCCCCTGCAGCTGCTCCGGCAGGTCACCTCTCCAGACCAGGTGCTCCGCATGGTGGAGGCCGTGGCTCAGGTGCACGTCTCTGATGCCGTGGCGCAGTATGTGGTGGCACTGGGCAGGGCCACTCGTGAGCACCCGGAGGTCCGCGTCGGCGCCAGTCCGCGTTCCCTGCTCCAGCTGCTGCGTGCGGCCAAGGCCGAGGCCGCCCTGTCTGAACGGGATTACGTCACCCCGGAGGACGTGGTCACGGTGTCGGTCTCGGTCCTGGCCCACCGGCTGATCCTGCAACGGCGCAGCGGCGCCGACGAGGACCATGCCGAGAGGATCGTGGCCCAAGCCCTGCACATGGTTCCGGCTCCCACCCCGAACGCCCAGCGTTGACGGTCAGCCCTGTTCATCCATGACCGCCGCCTCGAATCCCCCCTCCGATCTGTGGTCCAGACTGCGTGCCAGCGCCCCGCGTCCCACGCTGCGCGGCGCGGCGGTGGCCGCCGTCGGCCTTCTCCTGGTGATCGCAGGTCCAGTGCTGGGACGGCGTGAGGCTGTGTCCATCGGTCTCTTCCTCCTGACAGCCTCAGCGCTCTCCCTGATCCTGTTGGCGTTGCGTTCAGCACTGAGCCGCGAGGCGGCTCACCACCGTGTGCTGATCCCGGACTCGGCCGCCGTCGGTGAACGGGTCCAGGTCAGATTCCTCTCAGCCGGCGGAGAGCAGCACGGGGGCCTCTCCCCCGTCGATCAGCTTCCGCCAACGCTGACGCGACGCTCGCAGCCGACCCGCCAGGCGGACGGCCCCGCGCCCGGGTACACCCTCATGGCCGGGCAGAGAGGCGTGTTCTCCGTGGGTCCGGCCACGGAACTGAGGAAGGGACCGCTGGGTCTGGCGCGCGGCCGCATCCTCCGTGCAGGCGTCTCACGGCTGAGGGTCCTGCCCCAGCTTCATGACGAGCAGGTCCTGGAAGAGCTGTTCCGCACCGGCCTGGGCGACGACCGATCGGCTGACCTGTTCGGTGTCCGCGGCTCGGCTGACGACCTGCTGGTGCGCGAGCACCGCCCCCGCGATCCGCTCTCTCGCATCCATTGGGGTGCCACCGCTCGGACCCGGCAGCTCATGGTCCGTCAGGAGGAGAGCACCGAGGACCCCCGGGCGGTGGTGGTCCTGGACCGCCGCGGGCGGTCCTACCCCCAGGGGCATCACACCGTGGACGCCGGGGACGGCACCAGCTGGATCACCGCTCCGCAGTTCGAAGAGGCTGTTCGGTTGGCGGCCTCCCTCCACCACGTGTTGGAACGCTCCGGTCAGGACGTGACGCTGCTCGACCACGAAGGCACCGTCCTGTCCTCGGACCTGGCGGATGTGCAGCTGGCACCCAGCACCCGTGAGGCCTCATGGATGGAGCGCCTGCCGCGGGGCACCACCACGGTGTTCGCCGTCCTGGGAGCCGGAGCCGATGCCGACCTCCCCCACCTTCGGCACCTGCCGGGCGTCACCCAGCGCACCGCGCTGCTGATGGGGCCCTCGTCCGCTCTCGAAGGCTGGCACCAGGCTGGGTGGGCGACTGTGGATGCGTCCGAAGGTGCACGGTGACCGCGCTGCGCTGGGCCAGCTCCCTGAGCGGAGGTCTGTTCGTGGCCGTCATGGTCATCGCTGCCACGGCCTCGCTGGACCATGTCTTCTCCGACGCCTGGCTGCCCGGCGTGGCCTTCCCCACGGTGATCGCATTGATCGTGGCCGAGGTGGTGAGAGGACTGGGCGGACGCCTCTGGCTGCCCGTGCTGGCCGGTGCCGCTGCGGGGGCCGTGACCGCTGTCCGGACCTGGTGGTCGGGCACCCTCGCAGGTGATCTGATCCCCACCCGGGACACGGTCTCTGCACTGCTGGCTGATCTGGAGCGGACCCAGCACACCGTCCGGGTCGAGCAGAGTCCCATCGAGCCGCACCTGCACGTCTTGGCGATCCTGTCCTTGGTCGTCCTGCTCATCGCCCTGATCGTCGAGCTGATCGCCCTGGGTCTGCGCAGCCCTGCAGTGGCCGGGGTGCCCGCCCTGGGGATCATCGCTGCGGGGGCAGTCCTCTCCGGTGAGATGACGCCGTTGCCTGCTCTCCTCTTGGCCGCCGCGGCCTGGCTCGGCCTGCTCGTGGCCGGGGACCACGCCTCGTTGCACCGCAGCGTCTCCAGCCCAGCTTCGCGCGGGCAGCCCGAGGACACCGGGGCCCCCTTGGGCCCGCTTCCCCCACGCCCGCCGCTGCGCGACCGGCTCACCTCGTTGACCGGAGCCGTCCTGGCGGGGGTCACCGCCCTGGCCGTGCTCGCGATGGGAGCCACACAGCTGGCCCCGATCACCACAGGCCTGGCACCCGAGGGCCACCGATTCCTGATCCAGGACGGTCCCGTCGACCCAGCCTCCGATCTCGGCGAGGCCCTGCGCCAGGGGTCAGGCCCGGTGGGCATCGAGTACCGGTCCAGCACCGGTCTGGGTGTCTACCTGCGCACGGCGGTCATCCATGATGTCACCGCTTCCCAGTGGGTTCCCCGAGAGACCGCAGGTGGAATGCCGCCCAATGGCACGGTGTTCACTCCCAGCGGCAGGAATCTGCGGAACATGGGTCCGACGGTCGGAATCCAGTACCCACCTGAGCTGGAGGAGGCCGTGATGCGCCCCTCGGAACAGTCAGTGGACATCGCGTTGACGCAGTACCGGGGCTCCTGGCTTCCGCTGGCTGACCAGCCCGTCGGCCAGACCGGCGTGCTGGCTGAGCAGGGCTGGGAATCGTACCCCCGCGCCTCCACGGTCCAGCGCAGCTCGAACCCCGCCGTGGACGCCCAGTACCGGTCTCGGTACTGGACGCTGCCTCTGTCCGCAGGGGAGATCTCCGAGCTCTCCGCGGGCTTCGGCATACCTCCGCCTGAGGCCTACCTCGGGCTGGAGGCCCCCGACGAATCGGCGGTGGGAACGCTGGTCTCTGATCCAGAGCTGGAGGGCGGCGAGATCCACCGCCTCGCCCAGGAGATCGCCGCTGAGGCCACCAGCCCCATTGAGATCGGACAGCTGCTCCAAGAGCACTTCCAGTCCGGCACGTACCGGTACTCAGAGACCGCCCCGGTGGACGAGGGGTACGACGGCACCGGGATCGAGATCACCGAGCAGTTCCTGCAGGCCCAGTCCGGCTACTGCATCCACTTCGCCTCAGCCATGGCCCTGATGGCCCGCTCCCTCGACGTGCCGGCCCGCATTGTGGTCGGCTACGCGCCCACCGGCGCAGACGCTGACGGTGTGCACCGCGTGGAGGCCGGATCAGCACACGCCTGGCCGGAGCTGTACATTTACGGTCTGGGATGGGTCCCTTTCGAACCGACTCCCACCGTGGGACGCGCCCCCACCTACACCCAGTCCGACTCCGGGCCCGCGCCGGAGGAGGTGCCCACCCCTACATCGGCACCGGCCCCAGCCTCAGAGCCCACACCCACGCAGACCTCTGCCGCACTGGATCCAGGATCCGATGCCGGAGACACGCCTGGGCCCGGCGTCGACACCCGAGCGGTGCTCACGGTGCTGATCATCGTGATCGGTGTGGCCGCAGTCGCCCTCCTGGCCCTGGCCCCTCACCTGGTCAGATCACGACGACGGCGCCGCAGGCTGGGCAGGCCCGCCTCGCCCTCCGCGGTGGACCGGTCCGCGGTCATCGCCTCCTGGCAGGAGGTCGAAGACACGGCCCTGGACCTGGGATGGGCACGCCATGGCCACGAGTCCGAGGAGGCCTTCGCCCGCCGCGTGAGCCGGGATGTGGGATCGGCCATGGGTCCTGGGTCGCAGACAGATCTGCTGCACCAGTTGGCCGTGGCCGCGCAGTGGGCGCGCTATGCGTCCGTGGACTCGCTTGCTCCCCCGGCTGCCGATGACGCTTCCAGTCACGCGGCCGCCGTCGTGGACCTTCTGGAATCCTCTGCGGAGTCTGCGTCAAGGCGCCGGGCCTGGTGGCTGCCGAAGTCCATGCTGAGACAGTGACAGACACCGCAGACCCGACCTCCTTTGAGGGGGGGAAGCGACTACGCGCTGAACACCGCCTTCTGAATATGATCCATCCGCCGTTGTGTCGTCACCTCGAACGAGTTGTCGGCAACCAAGTTAAGACCACGTTCTCTTGTATCTGCAAGCACCTCAGGATCGCCGATGATTCTGCGAAGTTCGGTTAGAAGTGCATCTACGTCTCGCTTCTTCACCGTCCACCCGATGTCGTGCTCCTCAACTAGTGGCGTCAAGGTTTCGTTATCAAAGCCAAGAATTGGTGCGCCACTACCCAATGATTCAAAGTACGTGCAGGAGGGATCTCCCTGCACATGCGGCATCACCATGACATCGATTCCTTCTTGGACAGCTGGCAGCCACTCAGTTCGAAAGTTCTTAAAGCCCTCGAAGTAGACATTGTCACCTGCTTCAGCTCGGAGGCGGTTCTCGAGCGCTCCTGCACCGAAAACGTACAACTCCACTGGGAGACCAGCTTCGGCAGCCCGGTTGGCAAGCTCGACTGCGAACTCGGGCCCCTTTATCGAGATCAAACGACCTGAAAAACCCAGCCGGAGCGGACGTGACCCATCCCACGGAGATACCGAACGAGCGGCTGAGATGTCACGGGACAGAACTCGGTGGTCTTGGAAAACCAATGGCTCGTTCACGAGGCCCCCATAGGACTTCATAGAAGCCGGGCCGTTGAACTGCGCCGACAGCGCGTGACGAAGGAGCCCACGCAGACGTTTCTCCATGCGGATCAACCCCAATGAGGCTCGCATCAATGAGATTCCGCGCAAGTGCGACCTGTTGATTCCGTGACGAATGCTCATAGTTTGCTCGCTAGTCAATACCACCGGTGTTCTCAGGTGCCTGACGAAGTCCATCTTCGGTGAGTGAAGTGCGGTGACGACATCAAGGTTCAAGTCTTCCACCGCTTCTACCGTCAAAGGTGTCATGACAATCTCGAACGGCAACTGAGACGCAGATACGAGCGTGGAATCAACCGACACTGCCGCAGAGGTCTCCCCTTCGGGCGCGACGACGACGATGGATCCGTCCCAGACTTCGGCCGCCGCGATCAATCCACTCAGGGCCCTGTCCTCGATCGCGTACTCTTCCCCATGCCGAACAATAGGAGCTGGGAGGACATGCCCCATTCTCAGTGTCATCATTCAAGCGTAATCGCTCATCCTCTGTCTCAATCTTCTGGCTCTAGCACAAGACGGGCCCGGCCTCCTCAGAGGAGACCGGGCCCGGTGCTCAGGGCGTCCGTGGACGCCGGGGGTTACTTCTTGGCCGCGTAGGGATCGGCGATCCCGATGTACTGCACGGTGGTGTACTCCTCGATGCCCTCAGCTCCACCTTCGCGCCCCAGACCGGACTGCTTCACTCCGCCGAAGGGGGCTGCGGCGTTGGAGATGACACCGGCGTTGAAGCCCACCATGCCGAACTCGATCTGCTCAGAGACCCGGAACATGCGGTTGACGTCGCGGGTGTAGAGGTAGGAGGCCAGACCGTACTCGGAGGCGTTGGCCAGCTCGATGGCCTCCTCCTCGGTGGAGAAGGTGGTCACCGGCGCCACCGGGCCGAAGATCTCCTGGCCCAGGATCGGGCAGTCATTGGGGACCTTCAGGACGGTGGGCTGGTAGAAGTAGCCCTCGCCCTCCATCTTGTCGCCACCCACGGCCACCTCTGCACCGGCTTGCACTGCCTCGGTCACCAGGGCGTGCACGTCGTCTCGGGCTCCGCCGTCGATCAGCGGGCCGACGGTGGCATCAGGCTCGGTGCCGCGGGCGGGCTTCTGTGCCTTCATGGCCTCGGCGAACTTGGCGGTGAACTCCTCGGCCACGGACTCGTGGACCAGGAAGCGGTTGGCGGCGGTGCAGGCCTCACCCATGTTGCGCATCTTGGCGGCGAGGGCGCCCTCCACAGCGGCATCCAGTTCAGCGTCCTCGAACACCAGGAACGGAGCATTGCCGCCCAGTTCCATGGAGGTCCGCAGCACGTTCTCGGCGGCATCGGCCATCAACCGGCGACCCACCGGAGTGGATCCGGTGAAGGAGACCTTGCGCAGACGACGGTCCTTCATCAGCGGCCCGGAGATGGCCGAGGCGGAGGAACCGGCCACCACGTTCAGCACGCCGGCAGGCAGGCCCGCCTCCTGCATGACCTGAGCGAAGAGCAGGGAGGTCAGCGGGGTCAGCTTGGCCGGCTTGAGCACCATGGTGCAGCCAGCGGCCACTGCAGGGGCGACCTTGCGGGTGGCCATGGCCAGCGGGAAGTTCCACGGAGTGATCAGCAGGGCAGGGCCGACCGGCTTGTGCTGGACCAAGATCTTGTTCTTGCCCTCCGGGGTGGTCAGGTAGCGCCCGTAGTGACGCACCGTCTCCTCGGAGAACCAGCGCAGGAACTCAGCACCGTAGGTGACCTCGCCACGGGCCTCGGCCAGCGGCTTGCCCATCTCCAGGGTCATCAGCAGGGCGAAGTCATCGGCCCGCTCGATCACCAGGTCGAAGGCCCGGCGCAGGATCTCAGCACGCTCACGCGGAGCCGTCAGCGCCCAGTCCTTCTGCGCAGCGGCAGCGGCGTCCAGAGCGGCCATGGCGTCATCGGTGTTGGCATCCTGGATGCTCAACAGCACCTTGCCGGTGGCCGGGTCCTCCACATCCAAGGTCTTGCCGGAGGAGGCATCACGCCACTCCCCGTTGATCAACAGTCCAGTCGGGATGGACTTCAGCAGCTCCTGCTCGCGCTCAGCGGTGACAGTCATGGGAACCTCTTTCCGGTCAGGTCGATCCAGTTCAGATTACTGACCAACGTAGTGGTGATCGGAAAGTAGGAGCAATGCGACAGGGCACTAAAGAAGTCCGCCTGTCCTGTGCATCCGCACCTCGTCTTTCAAGCGGGAGCCTTCGTTGGTGGAATCAAGCACCCCTGCACTGTTGAATGGGGGCATGAGCACAGCGGCACCAACATGGAGTGGGAAAAGAGTCGGCCTGGTCGCCGTAGGTGACCCACGTGACGCGAACGTTTGGTCCGGCACACCTGCAGGATTGCTGTCAGGTCTAACTCAGCTTGGGGCCAGCGTAGTGCCGATTAATGCTGCGCCACCGACGAAATTAGGAAATATTTGGGCTCGAATATGTGCGGGGGAAACGGCACCCACGCTGGAAAAGCTTGTCCAGGAGACGCGTCATTCGACAGAGTACGGACGAATTTACTCTGCAATGGCGCAACTTCGTTTGCCCAAGAATGTTGACGCTGTTCTCCAGCTGGGCACGGGGTATAGAGTCCGCCATGCCAACGTCGGCACCTTCGAGGACATGACTGTCCCTCAAGCTGTTCGGTACGGATGGGGACCGTTCGCTACCCTCCCGTCCAACATCACCGCAGGACGCCTAGCTCGCCAGAAGGAAGCACACGGATCAGCCCGGATTTGCTTCGCAGCGACGAGTTGGGCTGCTCAGTCGATAGTTGATGAATGCAACGTCCATCCAAACAAGGTCCATGTAGCAGGACTTGGGATCAACAGAACTCCCTCACATCCACAAGACCGGGACTGGTCTACTCCACACTTTCTCTTTGTAGGGAATGACTGGGAGCGTAAGAACGGTCAAAGTGTCGTTGACGCGTTTCAAATTGTGCAGAAATCGCATCCCCTTGCTCAGTTGAGTTTGGTAGGTGAGAACCAGCCTCGCATCTCACACCCGGGAGTGCATCAGTTCGGGCCTCTTCCGCTAAACGACGAACAGGCGCAGAACACCCTGAAGGATCTGTTCAGACGAGCTACTTGCCTCGTCCTTCCAAGCAGGCTGGAACCTGCCGGACTCGTGTACGCCGAGGCGGGAAGCTTTGGCGTTCCCTCAATTGGAACGACTATCGGTGGAGCAGGGGACATGATTGGCCCGGGAGGAATCCTGGTCAATCCCTTCAATACCCGAGACTTGACAGACGCCATGTTCACGATGAGCCGTCCAGCAGTCGTTCAGAACTACGGAGTTCTTGCCGAGAAACATTCCGCGAATTTAACTTGGAAATCAGTAGCAGAAACAATCCTTCAGAATCTGTTGCCGCCGAGTCACAGGCATTCATTCAAGGTTTGAATGGCCACGCTGTCTTGACCAAACCATATGAACTTGGTGTATGGCACGAAATCCACCTCACCAGACACGTCATCAACACCCCCTAGGGACACAATTACACACTGTTTGCTGTCATCGAATAGTCCTGCCCAGAATCCATGGGCTTCCCGACTATCGTCGGATACGACATTCGACTGAGAGTTGAATCCGACCCAGGCAAAGCCAGCGTCGATGTGACGAGCGGGCGTCGAATCGGACACGAGGCCTTGCGCGGTTGCCCAAATCGCAGCACTACTTGCCCATGCATTGGTGGCAATAAGTGCGGAAACTATTGCAAGGCCCAGCTGGCCGGCAAGAACAAGGCCAAATCTTCTTCGATGCAGATGCACACCTCTCAAGAGGAGTATTGCCAAAGGTGCCAAAAGTGGGTACAAGTACCTCTCGAACATGCCCTGACCAATTGCTGTCTGAGCGAAAATTCCCACCGCGTATATTCCGATGAACACCAGCAGGAGTACCGAAGCTGGGACGAACGGACGTGCTCTGATTTCCGTAACGCGTGAGGCAACGACTGCAGCACTAACTACCGACACACCCGCAAGGCCGGCCATGACTGCACTCGGAATCACATCTCTGGTTCCGTGAAACATGGCCACGTAGGCACCGCTACTGGACAAGTAGTTGCCCAGGAGTAGCCCGTCTCCGAACCGGATCAACACAAGAACTCCTGCAGCAGCCGCAACCGCACTAGCGATCCAACCAGCCCGACTAGCTGGTAGACGGGCTGAACCCCAGATTAGAGGAGCGCAGATCAGAAGCAATGTGCACCAAGCCATAATATTCGAGCTAATAGCATAATTGAATGCCAGGGAAACTTCAGGTGGATCATCGGAAGGAATGCTTCTGCGCCAAACCTCGAATCCGACGAAAGAGATCACGCAAACCACAGCCGCAACTGATAGCAGAAGGCGCTTCTCACGACGCTTCGCCCACCCAACAATGACGACCGCGGCAAGCGCGGCCAGCGCCTGCTCCCGGATCGTCACGCCCCACAAACCAAAACCGGTGGACATCCATAGATTCACAGCGCGCCCATAAGTTATGAACCGCACACCAAAGAACAGGCTTCCAGCCACGGCTGCCATCATCGGCACATCTGTCATATATGATGTCGCAAGTAATGCGAAGCCCGGCGCGAGTACGACTGTCGAAGATACGAGTAGACTGCCAATTCGAGGCAGAAATTCTCTCGCAGTTGCATAAGTGAATCCAACCACCAAGCCTGCGCACACAACAACGAATAGGTGCTGGGCTGTTATAGAGCCTGCAACTATACCCAATGGAATCATCATTCCAACCATGGATGCCCTGTTGAATCCGACCAAGTGAAATTGACCTGATTCAGCGAACTGTTGAGCAATCCGGCTGTGCGCCCAGGAATCATTATGTGGGATCCACGCGGCGCCCGCATATATTGCAACCACTAGGGGTAACAGGGCCCCCACCCCGATTAATGACACCAGCCAAAGAAGGTCCCTGTGTGACCACTGAGGTACGAATATGTTCCTCTCTTCTGCAACTCCCGCTGGACGTCGATTGACGTGCCGACTCATCTCGAGATGTTCCTCCCTCAGGGCCACTCGCGGGTGACTTTTGCCCGCGGTGATTCGCGACTAGCACCTCCATATGCGCTTATGCGCTGCCTCAATCGTGCTGCACCATGAATCACTGCGGTGGTGCTGACCCGTAGACTGATCGAGTCAAACCACAGAGACATCGACATCTGGCTGAGGATTTCAGAAGGCGCAAGAGGAGATATATGCCGAACGTTACAGCCAGCACTTCTCGAAATAAACGACGACACGGATTGGGCCTGTTGCTCAATCGCCGCACTCGCGCACGCCTAATCCTTGCTTTCATCGGCTCAGGAATCGTCGCCTCCACCGAGATCGTCGCCCTCGCCGTGGTGGTCCCCATCATGTCCATCATGGCTGGCGAGGAACCGACCTTGGGACCCTTGGGTCCGGCGAACGAGTTCTTCGGCATTACTTCTGAGCAGACCGCCATCTGGCTGGCGGCGATCCTCTTCGGCGCGTATCTGATCAAGGGCATCGTGGGATTGGGATACCGGTGGTGGGTCGGAGGCTTCCTGGCACGGCAACAGGTCGACACCTCCTCCAAGCTCTTCAGCTACTTCCTTCGAGCGGACTACTCACTCCATCTGCGTCGCACGCAGGGTGACTTCATCCGCAGAATGAACGATGCGGTCAACGCCACCTACTCGGGCGTAATCATGGGCGTCGTCTCCATTGCCACCGAGTCCTTGACCGTTCTGGCGATTCTGGCAGCCCTCCTGATCGCTGACCCCATCCCTGCCCTGGGCATGCTGCTGTATTTCGGCGTCACCTCGTTGATCCTGTACAGCTTCACCAAGCGCTATGCACATGCCACAGGCCTCAAGCTGCTGTCCTCCGCTGAGCAGATCTTCAACTTCGCTGTGCAGCCTTTGGCCAACATCAAAGATGTCAAGCTCCGTGACAACTCTGCGGTGTTCGTGGAGAAGTACCGCGGTGCCCGCTGGATCTCTGCCCACGCCGGACGTGTCTCCGCGTTCCTGACGGAGCTTCCCAAGTTCGTCCTGGAGATCCTCTTCATCGGCGGTGTGGCGTTGCTGACGGTGTTCCTGTTCGCCTCGCAGAACTCCGGCGCCGCTGTAGCAACCTTGGCGCTGTTCGCCGTCGCAGGATTCCGTCTGCTCCCGTCGCTCACGCGGCTGATGGCCTCAGTCAATCTGGCCAGGGTGAACCTCCCCAGCCTGGACATGGTGGTGGACGAGTTCATCACCATGGACAAGAAACTCGTAGTGCGGACTTCAGCTCCAGAGCCCATCACCTTGACCTCAGACATCACGCTGCAGGACGTGGACTTCCACTACGAAGGCAGTGAGCACGCTGTCCTGTCTGACATCTCCGTGACCATTCCCGTGGGCACCTCCATGGGAATCGTCGGCACCAGTGGCGCCGGCAAGTCCACTCTGGTCGATCTCATCATGGGGTTCCATCGTCCGAGTGGTGGCGTGGTCACGGCCGACGGTGCGGATATCCATGCGAACATCCGCGGGTGGCAGCAGCTGATCGGCCTGGTTCCCCAGGACGTGCACACCCTGAGCGCCACGGTCCTGGAGAACATAACCTTCCTGGACGACCATCCGGATCGTGACCGAGCCGTCCTGGCCGCCGAGCGCGCGCAGCTCGCGCCGGTCATCGAGAACCTCCCGCAGGGATACGAGACCCCGATCGGGCCCGGCGGAACCGGGCTCAGCGGTGGGCAGCGGCAGCGCCTCGGACTGGCCCGTGCCCTCTACCGCGACCCGTCGCTGCTCGTTCTGGACGAGGCCACGTCAGCGCTGGACAACGAGACCGAGCACCATGTCACCCAGGCAATCCAGAACCTCAGCGGTGAGACCACTGTCCTGGTCATCGCCCACCGCCTGTCCACGGTTCGCCACTGCGACCGCATTGCCTTCATGGAGAACGGGCGGATCGTGGCCTACGGGACCTTCGACGAGGTGGTCTCCCAGAGCCCGTCTTTCGCGCGGCTGGTCGAGTTGGCAAGTCTGTCCAAGGACGACGAACTCTGACCCTCAGCCGTTCTTCCGCCCCGCCACCACCGCGTTGTACAGCTCCTTCTTGTTGGCCCCGCGGGCCGCCGCCACCGTGGCCACGGCGTCCTTGAGACGTGTCCCGGAGGCCACCAGCACCTCCACGTCCTGCACCTGTCCGGTCACGTCCGTGTCCGGTGCGGCGGTGTGCCCCTCGGTCACGATCACGATCTCGCCGCGCACCTCGCCCTCCCCCGCCCAGCTGCACAGCTCCTCCAGGCTGCCTCGCCGGACCTCTTCGTAGAGCTTGGTCAGCTCGCGAGCCACGCACGCGCGCCGGTCAGCCCCGAAGGCCTCCCGCAGCGCCTCGAGCGACGAGGCCAGCCGCCGGGGCGATTCGAAGAACACCAGCGTCCGGGCCTCCCGCGCCAGCTCCCCCAGCAGCCGCGCCCGCTCTCCGTCCTTGCGCGGCAGGAACCCCTCGAAGGCGAACCGGTCCGTGGGCAGGCCGGACAGGGCCAGCGCCGTGGTCACCGCGCTGGCCCCGGGCGCACACGTCACGGGCACCCCGGCCTCAGCGGCCGCACTGACCACGCGGTAGCCCGGGTCAGAGACCAGCGGCATGCCGGCATCCGTCACGACGACGACCAGGTCACCGGAGCGGGCGGCCTCCAGCAGGTCCTGGGTGGACTCGCGCTCGTTGTGCTCATGGTGGCTGACCACCCTGCCGGTGATCTTCACTCCCAGCCCCTGGGCCAGGTGGTGTGCCCGGCGGGTGTCCTCGGCGGCCACGATGTCCGCGGTGGCCAACAGCTGCTTGAGCCGATCGGTGGCATCGGCCAGGTTCCCCAGCGGGGTGGCCGCCAGCACGATCTGTCCGCCGCCGTCAGGACGCTCCACGCTCTGTGCACTCATGCCCTTCATGCTGGCACAGCCCGTACCATGACAGGGTGCGCCCGCCCGAGACCTCCACCGTGCTGACCCCGGCCCAGGCGTACACCGAGACCACGCTGCGGCTCCGGCTGCTCGGCGAGCGCTTCCACCCCGGCCACTGGGGCTGGATCGTCCCCCTGGTGGTCACCGTGGTCGCGGGGATCCTGAGGTTCACCCGCCTGGACCACCCCGACTCCCTGATCTTCGACGAGACCTACTACGTCAAGGACGCCTTCACCCTCCTGCAGGCCGGATACGAGCTGAACTGGCCGGACGACGCCAATGAGGCCTTCGCCGCCGGAACCGCCTCCCCGGAGGACACCGCCGAGTACGTGGTCCACCCTCCCTTGGGCAAGTGGCTGATCGCGCTGGGCATGGCCGCTTTCGGGACCGACCACGGCTTCGGCTGGCGCTTCTCGGCGGCGCTGGCCGGCACCCTGTCCGTCCTGCTCACCGCCCTGATCGCCCAGCGGATGTTCCGCTCGGTGTTCCTGGGCGGTGTGGCCGGGATCCTGTTGGCCGTGGAAGGTCACCACCTGGTGCTCTCCCGCACCGGCCTGCTGGACATCTTCCTCTCCTTCTTCGTCCTCGCAGCGTTCGGCGCGCTGCTGATGGACCGGCACCACGGCCGATCCCACCTGGCCACACGCCTGGCCGCCGCGGCCGAGCGCGGAGGCGGGGTGCCGTCGTCGGGAATGCTGGCCTGGGGCCCCTGGTTGGGGTGGCGGCCCTGGCGCCTGCTGGCCGGGATCCTGCTGGGGGCCGCCTGCGGCGTGAAGCTCTCCGGGCTGGCGTTCATGGCCGTGTTCGGGCTGATGACCGTGCTGTGGGACATGAACGCGCGCCGTGTGGCCGGGATCCGGAACTGGCTGGCCGCTGGGGTGGTCAAGGACGGGCTGTTCGCGTTCGTGGCGGTCGTGGTGGTGGGCGCCATGGCCTATCTGGCCACCTGGACCGGCTGGCTGCTCACCCAGGGCGGCTACAACCGCCAGTGGCACACCACCCACCCGCCGCAGCAGTGGTGGGAGCACCTGCTCCCCGGGCCGCTGCGCTCCCTGGCCGACTACCACCTGCAGTCCACGAGATTCCACGGCGGCCTGGCCAGCCCCCACGACTACGCCTCCAACGCCTGGACCTGGCCCTTCATGGGCCGGCCCACCTCCTTCTACTACGAAGGGCACGACGACGGCTCCGGCACCTGCGGGGCGACGACCTGTTCCGAGGCCATCACCGACCTGGCCAACCCGATCATCTGGTGGGCCGGACTGCTGGCGTTCCTGGTGCTCGTGCTGGTGTGGCTGGGCCGGCGCGACTGGCGGGCCGGTGCGCTGCTGGGCGCCTACGCCGCCGGACAGCTGGTGTGGTCCCTCTGGCCGGACCGCACCATGTTCTTCTTCTACACCGTGGCCTACGCCCCGTTCCTGGTGCTGGCCGTGACCATGGTGCTCGGGCTGCTGATGCGCCTGGGCGGAGAGCCGATGCGCCGGCGCAACACCGTGCTGGTGCTGCTGTTCGTGGCTGGTGCCGTGGCCCTGAGCGCGTTCTTCATGCCGGTGTGGACCGGTGAACAGATCCCCTATGAACACTGGCGCATGCGGATGTGGATGAACAGCTGGATCTGAGTGGGGCGATACGCTGGAGGAGATCATCCCACCGCCAGACCAGCGCAGTGCACTGCGTGGAGAGTTGAGCCCGTTCCATGAAGGAAACCAGCACCGAGCAGGCGGCGCAGCTGCCAGCAGACTCGAACATCACCGACCTGGTCCTGCAGGCAGCTGCTGCAGATCCGCACGCCGCCGCCTATGCGGTGCGCAACGGCGCCGGCGGCTGGCTGGACGTGTCCTACACGGCGTTCCTGGACCAGGTGCGCGCGGTGGCCAAGGGGCTGATCGCCCACGGCGTGACCCCGCACTCGCGCGTGGGCATCATGGCACCCACCAGCTATGAATGGGCGGTGATCGACCAGGCCACCTGGTTCGCCGGGGCCGTCTCCGTGCCGATCTACGAGACCTCATCTCCCCACCAGGTTCAGCACGTGCTCACCGACTCCCAGACGCGGGTGGTCTTCACCTCCGCCGAGAAGCAGTCCACCGCCGTGCGCAGGGCCGCCGAGGCCATGGGCGCAGACGGTGAGGGCGTGACGGTGGTCCCCCTGACCGCGGACGGCCTGGCGGAGCTGGTGCAATACGGCGAGCAGGTCAGCGACGAGCAGCTCGAGGCCGCGCGCAGCACCCCGGTGCTGTCCGACACCGCCTCCCTGGTCTACACCTCCGGGACCACCGGACGGCCCAAGGGCACCCGGATCACCCACGGCAACTTCGCCGAGGGAGCGGTCAACATCCTGCCGTTCGCCTCCGAGATCGTGGGCATGGAGGACTCCCGCACCCTGATGTTCCTCCCTCTGGCCCACGTGCTCGCCCACGCCGTCCAGGTGATCTGCCTGGTCGGACGCATCCAGATCGCCCACGCCTCGGACCTGAAGACCCTGACCGCAGACCTGGCCTCCTTCCACCCGACCTGGCTGCTGGCCGTGCCACGCGTATTCGAGAAGCTGGACGCCGGGGCCCTGGAGAACGCACGGCAGGGCGGCAAGGAGAAGATCTTCACCGCCGCCCGCACCACCGCGATCCAGTACTCCGAGGCCCTGGATGCCCAGTCACGGGGAGAGGGATCCGGCCCCGGGATGGCCCTGCGCGCCAAGCACGCCCTGTTCAACAAGCTCGTCTACCCCAAGATCCGGGGCATCCTGGGCGGCAGCGCCCGGTTCACCGTCTCCGGTGCGAGCCCGCTGAACCCTGAGCTGGCGCATTTCTTCCGCGGCGCCGGGCTGGGCATGCAGGAGGGCTACGGTCTGACCGAGACCACCGCCCCGGCCACCCTGAACATCCCCGGCATGACCCGGGTGGGCTCCGTGGGCCTGCCGATCCCCGGCACCACGGTGCGGATCGCCGATGACGGCGAGGTCTGGGTCAAGGGGATCACCGTGTTCTCCGGGTACCACAACCTGCCCGAGGAGACCGAGGCCTCGTTCGAGGACGGCTACTTCAAGACCGGTGACATCGGGGAGCTGGACGAGGACGGCTTCCTGTACATCACCGGCCGGAAGAAGGAGGTCATCGTCACTGCCGGCGGCAAGAACGTGTACCCCACTCCCCTGGAGGAGACCATCCGGTCCTCCAGCGTGGTCTCCCAGGTGGTCGTCGTCGGGGACAACCGACCCTTCGTGGGCGCCCTGGTGACCCTGGACCCGGACGGACTGGCCACCTGGTGCAAGAACTGCGGCCGTGAGGGTCTGACCCTGGATCAGGCCGCCCAGGACGAACATGTCCGCGCCGAGGTGCAGAAGTCCGTGGACGCCGCCAACGCCCATGTCTCCCAGGCAGAGTCCGTGCGCAAGTTCGTCATCCTCGACAGCGAGCTCACCGAGGAGTCCGGTCACCTCACCCCGTCCCTGAAGCTGCAGCGCAAGAAGGTCATGGACGACTACTCCGCCGCCATCGAGGAGCTGTACCGGCGCTGAGGTCAGGCCTGAAGGAACAGAAGAGGCCGCGGCATGCAATGCATGCCACGGCCTCTTTATGTCGGAAGCTGGGAACCCTTACTCCGCGGCCTCGGCCCAGTAGGCGCGGCGGCGGACCAGGTCGTTCTGAGCTTCGCGGGAGTCGATCCGGCGGCGGCGGGTGGGCCACGTCGCGATCAGGGTGATCAGCGCGGTCAGCACCACAATCCCGGCCACAGCGATGCCGGCTTCGATCCAGAACTGGTTCGGATACAGGCGGATCAGCGTGTCCGAGGCAGCGAAGGTCCACGTTCCGTCCGCGAAGAACAGCGAGTGGAAGCCGGCGAAGAATGCCTGCCAGCCCACCACGGCGAGCACGGCCAGAGCGATCATCAGCACCAGCAGCCACAGCGAGCCGGCGAACAGCGCCCGCCGGATACCGCCCTTGGCGTTGCGCGCCAGCGAGACCATGAACAGCACACACAGCACCGCCAGGACCAACCCCACAGCCATGGTCACCAGCATGACGACCTTCACGTCGGTCATGTGAGAGACCTCAGACTCGGTGAACAGCGGACCACCCGCCGCCTGCAGATCACCCAGGTACCGCGAGGGCGCGGCGTTGAACAGATAGTCCATCCCATAGGAGCCGTAGGTCACCCGGTCCTGCGTGGAGAACCCGTACGAATCTGCCGGGAAGCCGGGGCGGTGGTACTCCAGCCACAGGAACACCGGCGAGGCCACCAGTCGCACCGCGCCGATCAGCAGCACGATCGGCGCGAAGATCGCCAGCAGCACCTGTAGCACCCGCGGACCCGCGGGGGTGCCTTCCAGGGCCTCGTCCCGAGCGGCGGCGCGGGCCTCAGCATCGCGGAATTCCCGACGACGGTCCTCACGGCCCCAGCCCGCCGCGGCGGTCCCAGCGCCGGCAGCGGTGGCACCGGCCAGTCCTGCGCTCGCCCCGACGGGGGTGGGCTCATCGGACGGCTGCGCCTCCGGCGCGACGGCATACCCGGACACGGCCGTCACCGGTTCGCGGTCCTGTCCACGACGGTCAACGTCGTCGGACTCATCCTGCAGAAACCTTGGGGTCTCCTGCTCCGCGTTCCGCTCGTCGCCGGCCACCATGGCGTCCAGTTCGGAGCGGTCCAGTGCCGTGGTGGAATGGGTGCCCGCATCCGGGCGGTAGATGGTCTCGGTGGGGTTCTCCCCCACCGCGTCCGTCCCGTGCTCGGCGCCGTCATCCTCGACGTAGGCGCCGTAGTCCAATCCGGACTCGAACTCGTTGGAGCCAGCCATCGAATCGTGGGATCCGTGCTCCTCGGGGGTGTTCCGTGCCATGGTCCTGCCTCTGTACGAAGGGGGAAGTCGTCGCTGTCGACCCTACTGCCGGGGCACGTCGGATTCACGGTGCCCCACCGTTCAGGTGCCTAGGCAGCGATACGGGTGGCGCCGGCGTCGTGGGATTCCAGGTCTCCAGTGGCGCCAGCCTGGACCGCGCGGCGGCCCAGGATCAGGGTGTAGGCCCAGTACCCGGCAAGCACCAGCAGGCCGATGCCCAACCGGACCGGGTGGGGCAGGTTCGAGGGGGTGACGAAGGCCTCCACCACACCGGAGACCGCCAACACCAGCACCAGTCCCCCGGCCACCGTGATCAGTGCGCGGCCCTCGGCGGCCACCGCATCCAGGCGAGGTCGGCGGCCCGGTGCGACCCAGGCCCAGAAGATCCGCAGCCCGGCGGCTCCGGCGATGAAGATGGCTGTGAGCTCCATGAAGCCGTGCGGGAGAATGTAGAGGAAGAAGGTATCCAGCTCGCCCTGGGAGGCCATCACTCCCCCGGCGATCCCCACGCCCTGCGCGTTGGCGAACAGCACATACGGCACGAAGATGCCCGTGATGCCGAATGCCACCTCCTGCGCCGCGATCCAGGCGTTGTTGGTCCACACCTGTCCCGCGAACGAGGCGGCGGGGTTCTCTGAGTAGTAGCCCGTGAAGCGCTCCTCCACGTACTCGCGGATCTCCGCCTCACTGCCCAGCGACGCCAGCACGCCCGGCTGTCCCACCACCCAGTAGCCGAACGCGGTGCCCACCAGGCAGAAGAGCACCCCCAGGATCACCGTCAGCCACCGGATCCGGTAGAACGCCGCCGGGAGCTGCTCCAGGAAGAACCGGGACAGGGCGGCCGAGGGATTGACCGGCGCCCCCGTGATCCGGGTGCGGGCGCGGGCGATCGTCATGGACAGAGCGGCCGACGTGGGGCCGTCCGGATCGTGGACCTGCACCACGGACAGGTGCACGGAGGCGATCCCGTAGAGCTCGAGCAGCTCATCGGCCTCGTCCGCCTGGAGTCGGCGGCGCCGGCTCAGGGCATCCAGACGCTCCCACAGGGGGCGGTGCACGGCGGCATAGGCATCCAGGTCCACGCCCTCAGCGTAGTGGGTCCGGTCCGACCCCTAGGATGACTGGCATGAGCGTCCACAGCATGGTCACCGGCGAAGCGGTGGTGCTGAACCTGCGGCCGGCGCCGGTGGTGATGCGCGCGGCAGCCGCCCTGATCGACGCCATCGTCCTGGTGATCGCCCTGTTCGTGCTGCTGCTCTACCTAGTGGGTCCTGCCCTGGACCGGATGGATCCTGCGGCAGCGCAGGCCACGCTGCTGACCTCCGTCATCGCCGTGGTGGTGGGCGCACCACTGCTCTGGGAGACGTTCAGCCACGGCCGCTCGCTGGGCAAGCTGGCCCTCGGGCTCCAGGTGATGAGGGACGACGGCGGCGCGATCCAGTTCCGTCACGCCGCCCTGCGCGCCCTCACCGGGTTCCTGGAGCTGTGGATGACCGCCAGCGCACTCGCCCTGCTGGTGAGCATGTTCAACGCCCGGGGCAAGCGCCTGGGAGACATGGCCGCCGGCACCACGGTGCTGCTGGTCCGCCAGAGCCGGCGCCGTCCCGAGCTGCCGCCCCTGCCCGAACGACTCGGCCCGTGGTCTCAGGTCGCCGACCTCGGCCGACTGCCGGATGACCTGGCCCTGGCCGTCACCCGCTTCCTGCGTCAGGCACCCCAGATGACCCCAGCGCACCGGGAGATGACAGCGCAGCGTCTGGTGGCCGCCGTCGGGCCCTATGTCACGCCCGGCCCGCCGCCGGGGATCCACCCCGAGGAGTTCCTGGTGGGGGTGATCGCCGAACGGCGGGACCGGGACCATCAGATCCTCACAGCCCGGCGCGCACGATCCGACCGGGCGGCCGAACGGATCCGCGCGCTGCAGCTCTAGAGATCAGTACCGGTAGTGGTCCGGCTTGTACGGCCCGGCCACGTCCACACCCAGGTACTCGGCCTGCTCCTTGGACAGCTCGGTCAGCCGCACGCCCAGGGCGTCCAGGTGCAGCCGCGCGACCTTCTCATCCAGAACCTTGGGCAGCGTGTAGACCTGCTTCTCATAGGCCTGGCCGGTCAGCGCACCGGCGCCCTGCTCCCCGTCCTGCCCGCGCACGCCGAACAGCTCGATCTGGGCCATCACCTGGTTGGTGAAGGAGGCGCTCATCACGAAGGACGGGTGCCCGGTGGCGTTGCCCAGGTTCAGCAGACGGCCCTCGGAGAGCACGATGATCGACCGCTCGGACTCCTGCCCGGAATCGAACACCCACTCGTGCACCTGCGGCTTGATCTCCACCTTCTGCACGCCCGGGATCCGGCCCAGGCCGGCCATGTCGATCTCGTTGTCGAAGTGGCCCACATTGCCCACGATGGCCTTGTCCTTCATGGCGACCATGTCCTGGGCCATGATGATGTCCTTGCCACCGGTGGTGGTGATGAAGATGTCACCGACCGAGAGCACGTCCTGCAGCTCGGCCACCTGGTAGCCGTCCATGGCGGCCTGCAGCGCGCAGATCGGGTCGATCTCGGTCACGATCACCCGGGCGCCCTGGCCGCGCAGCGCCTCAGCGGCACCCTTGCCCACGTCCCCGTAGCCGCACACCACCGCGACCTTGCCGCCGATCAGCACGTCCGTGGCGCGCATGATGCCGTCCGGCAGGGAGTGGCGGATGCCGTACTTGTTGTCGAACTTGGACTTGGTGACGGCATCGTTGACGTTGACCGCCGGAAAGAGCAGCTGCCCGGCCTCGGCCAGCTGGTAGAGACGGTGCACACCCGTGGTGGTCTCCTCCGAGACGCCCTGGATGGACTCGGCGATCCGGGTGAAGTGCTGCGGACGCTCGGCCAGGGAGCGGCGCAGGGTGTCCAGGATGATCCGGTACTCCTCCGGGTCCTCCTCCGTGGCCGAGGGCACGGCGCCGGCCGCCTCGAACTCCACGCCCTTGTGCACCAGCAGGGTCGCATCCCCGCCGTCGTCCAGGATCATGGTGGGAGCGGTCTCCGGACCCCAGTCCAGGATCTGCGAGGCCGTCCACCAGTAGTCCGGCAGGGTCTCGTTCTTCCACGCGAACACGGGCACGCCGGCCGGGTTCTCCGGGGTTCCCTCTCCCACGACGACGGCCGCCGCGGCTTCGTCCTGCGTGGAGAAGATGTTGCAGGAAGCCCAGCGGACCTCGGCACCCAGGGCGGTCAGGGTCTCAATCAGCACCGCCGTCTGGACGGTCATGTGCAGCGACCCGGCGATGCGCGCGCCCTTCAGCGGCTGGGAGGCTCCGTACTCCTCCCGCAGGGACATCAGCCCGGGCATCTCGTGCTCGGCCAGGCGGATCTGATGGCGTCCGGCCTCGGCCAGGGACAGGTCCTTCACCGCGAAGTCGAAGGCGGCCCCGGGGACGGTCACCCGGTTGGCGTAGGCCGGGTCCGTGGCGGGGGTGGTCTGCTGGTTCTGCTGCGCAGCGGGCGTGGCGGTGTCAGGGGTTCCTGCGGGGTTCTGGGTCATCCCCCCAGCGTAGTCGTCAAGCCCCTGTCGGCTCACGCCGGGCTACGCCTCGGGACGTGAGTCCGGTCCTCCGCCGCCTGATCCCAGTCGCCTGCGCCCGCGTCCTGCACAGGTGACCGGTTGGATGTTCTTCTCCCCGTTTCCGTGATGTGGTCCTTATCGTGTCCGTGCCGCGTGGTCGAATATATGTACGAGGACGGCGGGGTTCTTGGGAGATCAGCAGTGAGTCACCGGGGAGGAGGTGGATCGGATGGCAGTCACGGTGGACGAGGCCAACGCGGGCGAGGCTAACGCGGCCGAGGCTAACGCGGCCGAGTCGGGAGCAGTACGATCTGCCGGCCCGGGGCTGGTCGCGGTCCAGCCTGCGGCTCCAGTGTCAGGCGCCTCGGCTGTGTCGGTGGATACCTCGGGGCTGGGGTTGGGTGAGCTGATCGAGCTGGCACAGACGGTGGCTCAAGACCTGGCTGGCCGGTTGTGCGCTGCAGAGCTGACCGAGCAGCTGGCCCCGGTGACTGAAGTCTCCTCCACGGGTTCAGCCTCCCTCGCCGAGGGCTCGGCCTGCGGGGTTTCCGTCAGCGCTCTCGCCGGAACAGCCCTGAGCACTGCCGGTGGCCCCACCGCGGGTCTGGCATCGGGACCCTGGCCCGTGACGTTGGCCCAGGTCCAGTCCGGGGTGGGGCGTCTGGCCCGGGTGGTGGAGCTGGCTCAGACCGCGGTGGCCGGGGTGACCGACCGGGTGCTGCAGGACCCGAAGGCTCGGCACCGTCTGCTGGGACTGCCGCAGGGCAAGACTGCGTTCCGCAATGCCGCCGAGTTCCTGGAGAAGACCCAACAGACCCCCCGGCGGGAGACCCACCAGCGCGTGGACCGAGCCGCCCACCACTTGACCCCACCCACCGACCAGACCCCAGACGGCACTGCTGTCCCGGCCTCACTGCCACAGGTAACCGGAGCACTGCGTGATACGTCCTTGGACCCGGCCGTGGTGGATGCGATCACCCGGACACTGACCTCCGCGCGTGCTGCTGCGGTGCGGGCCGGAGCAGACCGGGCCCTGGTGGATCGGCTGATCACCCAGGGCCAGGCCCGGCTGATGGGCCAGGCCCGGGGTGCTGCCCCGTCGGCGGTGAGCCGGGCCTGTGCCCGGTGGCGGACCGAGTTCGACCAGCTCATCACCGAATCCGGTGCCCGAGCCACCCAAGCGGTGGTGCATCAGGGCCGGTCGGCGAAGTACGTGCGCGAAGAGAACGGACTGTTCCTCTGGCAGCTCTGGCTCACCCAGGCCCAACACGAGATCATCCAGACCGTCACCAGCGCTGGCACCAACCCCCGCGCCCCCAAGAACCGGCAGCGCGATCACGGAACCGGGGCCCGGGAACTCGATCCGATGGTTCCTGCCCCGAATCAGAGGACAGCCAGGGCCTGTTCGACCTCACCGCCCCCACCGGTGCAGCTGATCAAGCAGGGCAGGGCGCAGAGGGTGAAGACGACCCAGTTGGTGCCGGGTTCTTCTACCCGGGGATGCTGCGGGCCGAGGAGCGTCAGCGTCAGCAGGTCGATGCGATCATCGCCGCCCTGGGCGCGGCCCTGCAGATGACCGAGGCCGGCGCGCTCTCCAACACCGGCGGAGCCCGACCCCAGGTGATGGTCCACATCGACTACCAGACCCTCACCGGAGAACTGGCCGCCCACCCGAATCTGCCCCCACCCCCACCGATACCGGAGCACCTGGCTGATCAACACCCACCCGGGGTGCTGCGCGGACCGGTCGTCTCGGCCGGGACGTTCACCGGGCCGATCGACCCCCGGGTCATCCGAGCCTGGGCCTGTGATGCAGACCTGATACCCGTCGTGCTGGGAGGTGCCGGTGAAGTGTTGGACATCGGACGAGCCCAGAGACCCTTCCCGCCCGGGATCCGCAAGGCCATCATCGCCCGTGACCACGGCTGCGCCGCCCCCGGCTGTTGGAGCCCAGCGGCCTGGTGCCAGATCCACCACATCCGATTCTGGAAGAAACACGAAGGGCCCACCTCCGTGGAGAACGGGGTCCTGCTGTGCTCCCACCACCACCAAGCCCTGCACCACGACCAACTCACCGTCCAGATGACAGACGGCATCCCCCGCGTCCAGGACACCAGCGCGTCACAGCAGACCCAGGAACACCAACCCGTCCCCGCACGCAACCTGCACTGGCACGACCAATGAACCAGGGGACAACTGCGCCAAGAGAAGGGGAAAGATCTACTTCGCCTCGGGGTCCTTCAGCAGGCGCAGCGGGGGGCGGCCGGGGCGGGCGGGACCGTCCACACCCAGCGGTTCGGGGCGCTCACTTCGAGCGGTGGAGCCGCCCTGAGCTCCGGAGGTCCGCTCTGGTGTGGCCGGCGCATCGTCCTGGGGGCTGCGCACGGAGCGATCCACCGAGCTGCCACGCGACTCGGTGCGCTCGGGCTGCCGCTGGTCCGCCTCCGGCGCGCGGAACTGCCCGTGGGTGCGGGACTGCAGCGGTGCCTGCACGGCATGGGCCACCGCCAGCAGGTCATCGGGCTCAGCGGGCCGGTACTCCCCCGGCGGCAGCTCCAGACGCAGCAGCTCCCAGCCCTTGGGGGCGGTCATCGACTGCGCATGGCGGCGGCACAGATCGTAGGTGTGCGGCTCGGCCAGGCGAGACAGGGGCCCCAGCACCACCGTGGAATCGGCATAGTTGTACGTCAGAGTGGCCACGGCAGAGCCCTGGCAGCTGGTCTTGGAGCACGTACGGTTCGATCCCACGGCAGACCACCCTACCCCCGCCGCTCCGATTGCCCCAGGTGCACACACCGCCCAGCCCGAGGTCTAGCATCGGGGCATGGACTCTCAGGATCGGATGCCGTCTGCGGCGCGCAGCCGCCCGGTCCGTCGCCGCCGCCGAGACCGACATGGACGGGGACTGCGCGGACCGCTGCTGCCGCCCGCCGCCCCCGCGCGGCGCACCCCCGGCGAACGGTTCGAGGACCTGGTGGCCGATGCCGTGGAACGCCTGGCGCCCCGGGTGGGCCCAGCTGTGGAGCAGACCAGATTCCGCACCGCCATGATCCCCGACCGTCTCGATCAGCGGATCAGCGCTCTGCAGACCTGGGGATCCGGCGCCGTGGACGATCCCCTGGGCGACTCGACCCGGGACCCGGACGGCACACCCGTGATCACCCTGTACCGCAGACCCCTGGAGGCACGCGCCGGCGGAGCCGGGACCTCACCGGACCACGGGCTGCTCGCCGAACTGGTCTATGCCACCCTGGTGGAGCAGTGGGCCGCCCTGACCGGAGTGGACCCGGCCTCCATCGACCCGGACCAGCAGGACTGAGCCCCGCGCCGTCCGAACAGTCACGGACGCACGCGCACCGGGATGCCTGCAGCCTGCTCCGGCTCAGCCCCGACCGGGACGGCCGAGATCCCCTGCGCAGAGCGCTGGGTGAGGCCAGCGTGGACCGAGCCGGCCGTCGTCGTGATGACCAGACCGGCCACCCGCTGACCGTCTTCGGCCAGCTCCCGCACGTCCAGGCGGACCTGACGCCCGGCGGCGACCTCCTGCTCGTGAGGCTGCCCCACCGAGCCGTCAGCATGCACCGCGGTCAGCTCCACCGCACCACCGTCCGGAGCGGCCAGCACCAGGTGACTGCGTGCGTGCGAGGGCAGGGCGACCATCTGCTCCAGCCCCAGCGGGGCCGCGGCGGGCATGGTCGCCCGGTCCACGGGCTGGGCGTCGCCGCCCTCAGGCAGCTCGGCCTCCATGGTGTCCAGACCGCGGGCAGAGGCCACCACCGGGCCATCGGCGGAGACCGTGACGGTGTACTCGCCGCGGGGCACCCCTGCCAGCGGCACCCGCACCGCAGAACCCGGAGCGAGGTCCACCTCCGCCGTCTCGGGCAGGTCCACCTCGCCGTCCGGACCGATCACACTCACCTCGGCCCGGGTGGGCCCGGAGGTCACCGGTGCGGCGATCAGCAGCGAGGGACCCGCAGCCGGATCGGAAAGCTCCTCCAGCACGGTGGCACTGGGGATCCTCACCCCGGGGACCACGGCTGTGGCGGACGGCTCCGCGCCCGGCTGGATCAGCTCCACTCCCGCAGGGGTGACCCCGTCGAGCCGGTGCTGCTGGATGCCGGCCGTCACCGCTCCGCCCGAGGCCATCACCCGCACGGCCACATGCTCCTGATCCGGCGCCAACCCCGCCAGGACCACCGAGGTGCTCTCCCCCGGCGCCAGCACGATCCCCCGCGCCCCCGGAGCCTCCACCGGCCCGTCCGCACCCAGCAGGTCCAGATCCACGGTGGAGGCCGTGGTGGACGGGTTGACCAGGGTCAGCACCGAGGTGGTGCCCAGCGTGGTGCTGGCCCCCGTCAACCAGTGACGGTGCGCGGGCGCCTGACAGTCGGCCGCCGCCAGTCCCGCCAGGTCCCCGTCCTGCGCGGTGTACCCGGTCACCGCGGACGCCAACGCCGCCTGACCGCCCAGCGGCTCCACGGTGGTGAGCTGGCCGGCCGCCAAGTCCCTTCCGCCCGGCACCGAGTGCACCGAGGCCTGCTGGACCGGCACGCCGTCCTGCCCTGCCGTGGCCGGGGCACCCTGTTGGAGGTCCACGGGCTGGGCCGGGGTGAGCCGTTCACCCTCAGATCCCGGCTCCGCACCGACCGGAGAGACCACGGCGCCAGGGACACGACCGGCCAGATCCGAGAGCAGCAGGACACGGGAGGTCCACTCCGCACTCGTGGAGACGGGGCTGAACTCGGTGTCCGTGCCCGCGGCGGCTCCCTCCGGCAGACGCGGCGCCGGCGGACAGACCATACTCGCCGCAGAGGCGGTCAGACGGGCAGGGTGGGCGGCGCCATCCACCTCCGGCATCACGGCAGGAGAGATGCTCCCGACGACGGCCACACCGCCCACCAGCACCATGGCGCCGGCGCCTGCGGCCGCGGCCAGGGCACGGCCGCGCCAGCGGCGCGACCGGCGGTGCGCCTTCAGGACGGCCTCCCGACGCTGGGCGCGCTCGGCGGCGGCCTCTGCGGCGTCCACCGCCTCCTCCGGCGCCGTCCGCTCGGACCCTCCAGGATGTTCCGGGGTGCTGCTCATCGGACCTCCTCCGCATCCTGGTCATGATCGGGATCGACGGTGCCCACCGCGGCATCTGGCTCCACGCCGGGCCCGCTGCCCTGCACAGAGGCGCGGGAGGTGAGCGGGGCACGCCCCCTGCGGGCCGGCGTCGGGATGGCCAACAAGGCGGCGAAGCCCACCAGCAGCGCCGCCACCCACCAGAGCCAGGCCGGGACACCGGACTCGTACCAGACGGTCAGCTCGCCGCCGGTGGCGGGCAGCTCGAACCGCTGCGCCCACGCCGACGCGGACGTCCCCTCACCCGTGGCCGGGAGAGCGGTGAGCGGACGGCCGTCCAGGGTGGCCCGCCAGCCCGGATCGGCGCGCTCGGCCAGGACCACGGATCGGGGGGCATCAGCGGCCGGCACCGTGCTCTGCACGCGCCCCTCCGCCTGCGCGAGCAGCAGCTGGACCTGGCCCTCAGCGTCCTCCACGCGCGCCCGGGAGGTGAAGAAGCCCTGACGGTCCTCGACCCCCAGCACTCCCGCCGCCTCCGGTCCGCCGTCCTGGGCCGGGGTGGCCCGCCAGAGCCAGCCGGAGTCAGTCAGGCCCACACTCGAGAGCCCGGGGACGGCGTCGATGGCGGCCGCCGTGGACGCCTCTCCCCCCTCAGGGTCGCGCAGGACCACGAAGGCCGCCCCGAAGGACTCCAGGGCCGGACGCGGATCCTCGGCGCTGCCGGAGGTCAGCTGGACGGCCAGGCTGCGCAGGGCCTCGTCGGCCGGGTCGGGCCGAGCCTGCCGGGGTGCGGTGAGGGGGCCTGTGAGCGTGCGTGTGGTGACGGCACCGGAGAGGTGGTCCAGGGTGGTGCCCGATCCGCTCACCAGACCCACCGCCAGCCCCTCCTCGGTCCGCTCGAGCACCAGGGTGCGGGTGGACAGACGGCTCAGCCCCTGGTCAGCGGCCGTGGCAGGAACGGTCCGCTGCCGCTCCCCGCGCACCACCGTGCTGAAACCGACGTCCTCGTGGGTGCCCTGTGCGACCCCGGCCGCAGGAGCCGTGCCGGCCAGGCGGGGGCTCAGCCACAGGGTGGAGGTCAGGGCCACCGAGACCACGGCCAGACCGGCCAGCACCCCGACGACGGCCCTGGCCAGGGTGCCCGCCTCACGCAGGGTATGCACGCCGGCCTGGGCGGCCAGGAGCAGTCCGAGCAGCACCACCGAGGTGAACACGGCGATGCCGACGGTGACGGTCTGCCCGGCGGCGTCCAGGGACGTCACCAGCAGGGGGGCCGACCAGGCGCCCAGCAGCCCCAGCACGGTGATCACGGCACCGGTGCGGGCCACCCGCCCGGGCCGGCCCGGCGAGAAGAGACCGAGGCCGGCGAGCAGCAGCACGGGCACCCCGATCACCAGCGCGGCGATCAGCGTCCACGGCAGGTTCGGGTCCAGCCCCCCGGCCCAGGGCAGTGCGGCCAGGTCGGCTTCCGGGGTGAGTGCCAGGGGGAAGCCGAGCAGCTGCTGCCAGACGGGAGCGGGGTCGGCGGCCAACGGGACACCTGGATCAGCGAGCAGCGCCCGCGGAGTGGAGTGGTGCACCCACAGGGCCGGCAGCCACAGGGCCAGAGTGGGCAGCGGTGTCCACCACAGGGTCCGGCCCCGGCTGCGGGTGATCATGGCCACCAGGAGGAGGCCGGCCAGCAGGACGGGCAGCAGCACGGGTGCCGCGGCGGTCAGGACGGCCAGCAGCAGGGCCGTCCATCCGGATGCGGTCCAGGAGATCACGCCGCGGCGGCCCGGCCGTGGCCTGCGATCCACCGGTGTGCCCTCCGGGTCCAGACGATGCTGGGCGGCCGCCCCCACTGCGCGCAGCACGGCCACGCCCAGCCATGGAAGCAGCACGTGGACCAGCACCGCACCGATCCGTCCCTGCCCGGTGGCCACCAGCAGGGCCGGGGAGCACCCCCACAGCAGGGCCATCAGCAGGCGACCGCCTCGGCTGCGTGCCACGCTGCCGGCCAGCGCCCACGCGCCGGCGGCCGCCAGCGGCATGGCCATCAGGATCAGCCAGAGCAGCACCGCCGAACCGTGTCCGGTGGATCCCGCCACCGCCATGAGCAGTCCGAACGGGCCGGCCTGTCCGGGGCCGCCCAGTCCGGCGGTGGACCAGCCGTTCACCGCGTGGTGCCACAGCACGGATGCCTGCTCGCTCAGCGGCAGCAGGGCGCCTCCGGTGGCGGTCTCAGCACCGAGCAGCCCCCACCAGCCCACCAGCGAGAGCCCCCCGAGCAGCACCAGCGCAACCACCAGGCCCAGGCCCACCCAGTTGCGCTCCGGTGTGGCCAGCGCGGTGAAGTCGTCGTGGTCCCCGGTCGGCTGGTGCTCATCAGTGGTGCTGCCGGTGCCGTCGCCGATCACCTCCTCGGGACTGTCCAGGTCCAGCAGTCCCCGCCGATGCGCGCGCACCTCGCGGCGGGTGGCCTTCAGGGGACCCACCACGGACCGGGAGACGGTCCGGGAGGCGCGTGCCCGTCGTCGGGACCTGGCCAGGGCCAGAGGCCGGAGCAGCGTGCGCAGGGTGCCGGTCAGCCGGGCCGTCCCCACCTCCGGCTCCTTGGCCAGCAGGGATCCCAGGAAGGCGCCGACCGCGGTGATCAGGCTCCACAGCCAGAGGACCGGGACAGCCAGGGCGGGGGCGTGCTTGAGCCGCAGCCACACGGCGGCCTCGCGCAGCTCCGCCTCTGCCCGGCGCCGGGTTCGCGACTCATCCGGGTCGGTGTCCGCCGGCTGCTGGTGGATCCGCGCACCGGGGACCACCACCACGCGGTGCCCGGCCAGACGGCTGCGCCAGCACAGGTCGGTGGCGGCCGCGCGCTCGGGCGTGTGCGGGTCCAGGCCGTCCAGCATGGCCCACACGTCCTGGCGCACGAGCATGCCCGGGAGCGGGACGGCCAGGACGTCGCTGCGGGCATCATGCTGTCCCTGGTCCAGCTCACCGGGCTCCAGCAGGGTGATCGGCTGGGCCGAGGCAGTGACCGTGGTGCCCACCGAGACCAGGTGCCGCGGGTGCTCGGCGTCCACCACCGTGCAGCCGGCCACGGTCACGGACGGGGAGGTCTCCACCGTGCGCAGCAACTGGTCCAGGGCGGAGGGATCCGCGTGGCTGTCACTGCGCAGCAGCCAGATCCACTGCTGATCCGCCGGTGCACCGTCCGCGCGGTCTGCGAGCGCGCGGGTCAGGTCTGCGGTCAGCGGTTCCTGCGTCTCGGTCAGCTCCAGCGGGATGGAGGCGTCCCGGGCCAGGGTGCGCAGCTGCTCCTTCAGCTCACCGGTGAGGGACCCGGGGCGGGCATGCACCACCACGCGCCGCGGTGGGGACGTCTGCAGCACAGCGGAGCGGACGGCGTGGGCCGTCCGCTCCGGGAACTCGTCCACGACCACCAGGACCGTGACGTGCTGTTCGTGCTGGGTGTCGATCAGCTCGACCGCTTCCGCAGCCGGCGCCTCTCCCGCTCGGAGAGGCCGCCCCAGATGCCGAACCGTTCATCGTTGGAGAGGGCGTACTCCAGGCACTCGCTGCGCACGGTGCAGGAGGCACAGACCTTCTTGGCGTCACGGGTGGAGCCGCCCTTCTCCGGGAAGAAGGCCTCTGGGTCGGTCTGGGCGCACAGGGCGTCCACCTGCCAGGCCAGCTCGCCTTCGACCTCCAGGGGATCGGCCAGACCGGGCAGTCCCAGCCAGACGCCGCTCTGGGAGTCGGAGCCGCGGCGCTCACGGTCGGTGCGCGGGGTCTCCGTGCCCGGATGCAGGGCGGTGACAGTGGCCTCGGCCTGTTCGTCGGAGTCGGTGTCCTCGTGGGCGGTCAGGAAGGCGGCGGCCAGGTCATCCAGGGATCCGGTCTCCTGGAGCCGGCGCGAGGCATCCGGATCCGCCGGGTCAACGAACCAGTCAGCTGGTACGCCTCGACGTGGAGGTGCTGCGTCGGCAACGTGTCCGTGCCGGAGGTCCTCCAGCCGTTGTGCGTTGTCCATGTTCTGGGTCCTTCCCCATGCTGCGTTGCGTCCCGGATCCGGATCTCGGGGTACCGGGTACGGCGGGATTGCCGGGCGCATCCTGCAGCCGACGCCGTCCCCGCCGCCTGCGATGCCTTCTCATGGCGCGGCGGAGGGCAGTTGCGTCGGTGGGTCGGACGAGGGGAAGCGCCTGGGTCACCGAGACCGTTCTCTGCCACTAATTACATGGGTGTAAGTACCCTTTCGTCAAGTGCGGCGGGGGTTCTGCAGACCTGTGCTCGGGCCGAACTGAGCACGACACGCCGAGTCGTCCGCTCCGCAGATTCGGCGTGTTGCCGACGGTCCCTGATGTGACAGTCTGGACCCATGGTCTGCCTCGGTTCGCTCAGCTTCTCCGGCCCCGATCCCCGCCCTCTGATCGACCGCCTCGAGGCCTCGCCGCGACCGGCGGTGGTGCAGTATCCGGGTGCCGCCGACGCCGAGGGACGGATCGAGCTCTCCGGCCGCGTGCTGGTGAACTGGGCCGCCAAGACCGCGAATCTGTTGGACGTGGAAGGGCTGAGCAGCGGCTCCCGGATGGCGGTGGACCTGCCCGCCGCGTGGAAGTCACTGGCCGTGTCCTTGGGGGCGCTGTGGTCCGGCGCCGAGCTGACCCTGATCCGCTCCGTTCCGGACTCCCCGGACGCCGTGCCCACCGATGCCGTCCTCACCGACCGGCCCGAGCAGTGGGTCGATCATCCCGGGGTGCTGATCGCCGTCTCGTCCGGCGCCACGGACACCGAGTTCAGCGGCGATCTGCCTGCCCACGCCGTGGACCTCTCCGCCGAGGTGCGCCAGCAGGCCGACCAGTTCCTGCTCCCGGCACCGGACCTCTCCCCGGCCACGCTTCCAGCGCTGGCCCAGGATGAGCGTCCCGACGACGGCTCCGTCACCTCGGCCAGTGCATGGATCGTCGAGCAGTCCCGCGGGACGGCTGTCGCGGCGGGTGGACGACGGCTCGACGCCGCCCTGCTGCTGACCGCCATCACCGCCTGGGACACCCTGCGCCCGGTGGTCCTGGTCCCCGCGGAGTCACTGTCCGAGCTGGACGAGACCAGCACCCAGGCCCTCACCGACGAAGGCCTCACCGCCTGACTCCAGATCACGTGCGCAGAAGGTGTTGAGACACGCCGAGCCGACACCCACGTGGCGTGATCATGATCAGGCGAGCGGGGCCGGCCGGGTGGGCTGGTCAGTGCGGGAGCACCGCCCTGCGCAGCTGGGTCAGCGGCCGGGCTCGGCCGGGGTGCGAGCGGACGGGGCCTCGGCGTCCTGACCCACGGGATCAGCACGGCGTTCGCGCACCACCGGCAGCTGTCCGGTGAGCAGCTCGCGGTCGTGGGCGAAGGCCGGGTCGGCGTCCATCTCCTCGGTGAACACCCAGAAGCGGTAGGCGAAGAAGCGGAAGACCGTGCCGAAGAACAGGCCGATCACGTTGCCGGCGATGAACAGGCTGGTGGAGTCGGTCAGGCCCATCCAGTACTGGGCGATGAACACGCAGCCGGCCTGGATGCCCAGCCCGATCGCGTTCATCACCAGGAACAGGACCAGCTCCCGGACCACGTTGTTCTGCCTGCGGTGCCGGAAGGTCCAGAAGCGGTTGGCCACCCAGGAGAAGATCGTCGCCACCACGCCGGCCACGATCTTGGCCTTGACGGGGCTGCCCTCCAGGGGGCCGTTGAGCATCCAGATGAAGACGGCGGAGTCGATCACGAAGGCCGCCGCGCCCACGGTGCCGAATTTGGCGACCTCCCGCCAGAGCATGCGCACCAGCGCCATCAGACGCTGCCAGAGGTTGCTGAGCATGAGTGTGGGGTCGGCTCCTTGTGAGGGACTGTGACCCGCACACTCTAGACCGCCCAGCCTCCGATTCGCTGGACGTTCAGGCGTCATACAGCGTGCGGTCCCCCACACCCAGCTGGGGTCGATACCCTGAACGAGTGACTTTCCCGGTACTTGGAGTGGTCGGCGGCGGACAGCTGGCCCGGATGATGGCCCCGCCCGCAACCGCCTTGGGCATTCGACTGCGCGTGCTCGCGGAGGGCCCGGACGTGTCCGCGGTGACGGCAGCTGACCATGAGGTCGGCGACTACCGCGATCTGGCGGCCCTGCGCGCGTTCGCGGCGACGGTGGACGTGGTGACCTTCGACCACGAGCACGTCCCCGCCGAGCACCTGCGCACCCTGCAGGCCGAGGGCGTGGTCCTGCACCCCGGCCCCGATGCCCTGCAGTACGCCCAGGACAAGCTGCTGATGCGTCAGGCCTGCGAGCGCCTGGGCCTGCCCAACCCGGAGTGGGCGGCGGTGTCCTCCGTCAGCGAGCTGACCGCCTTCGGCGAGCGCATCGGCTGGCCGGTGGTGCTCAAGACCCCGCGCGGCGGGTACGACGGCAAGGGCGTGCGCGTGGTCCGCACCCCGGAGCAGGCCGCCGCGTGCACCGACTGGTTCGAGCTGGACTTCGAGGCACTGCTGGTGGAGCAGATGGTCCCGTTCACCCGCGAGCTCTCCGCGCAGGTGGCCCGCACCCCGTCCGGGCAGACGGCTGTCTACCCGGTGGTCGAGTCCCTCCAGACCGAGGGCGTGTGTGACCTGGTCACGGCCCCCGCACCAGGATTGAGCCCGACGACGGCCAGCGCGGCTCAGCAGGCAGCGGTCACCTTGGCCGAGGGGCTGGGGGTGACGGGCATGCTGGCCGTGGAGCTCTTCGAGACCCCGGGCACTGGTCCGGGGTTCATGGTCAACGAGCTGGCCATGCGTCCGCACAACTCCGGGCACTGGTCCATGGACGGTGCGGTCACCGGTCAGTTCGAACAGCATGTGCGTGCGGTGCTGGATCTGCCCCTGGGCTCCACGGACCCGGTGGGTGCGTACACGGTGATGAAGAACTACCTGGGCGGTGCGAACCAGGACCTGTACTCCGCCTTCCCGGAGGCCCTGCGCGCCCACCCGGAGGCCAAGGTCCACGCCTACGGCAAGTCCGTGCGCCCGGGACGCAAGATCGGCCACGTCAACGTGGTGGCCCCCCGCCCCGAGGACCTGGACGCCGCCCGCGCGGCCGCCGAGGGAGCCGCAGCCATCATCCGGGACGGGTCCTCCGCCACCCGCCCTGAGCCCGCCCAGCCCGCCCAGCCAGCCCAGACCCAGGAATCCTGATGACCACTCCCCCGTCCTCACCCGTCACCCCCATCGCCCCGGGCACCACCCAGCCCGCCGCCCCGGCGAGCGCAGGCACCCAGGCGCGAGTCGCCGTCGTGATGGGGTCTGACTCGGACTGGCCGGTCATGCAGGCCGCCGCGGACGCGCTGGAGGAGTTCGGCATCCCGTATCTGGTGGATGTGGTCTCGGCTCACCGCATGCCGCACGAGATGGTCGAGTTCGGGGCCACCGCGCAGGAGCGGGGCATCCGGGTGATCATCGCCGGTGCGGGCGGGGCTGCCCACCTGCCGGGCATGCTGGCCTCCACCACGCCGCTGCCGGTGATCGGGGTGCCGGTCCCGTTGAAGACCCTGGACGGGATGGACTCGCTGCTCTCGATCGTGCAGATGCCCGCGGGCGTGCCGGTGGCCACCGTCTCGATCGGCGGGGCCCGCAACGCCGGGCTGCTGGCCGTGCGGATGCTGGCCACGGGCGACACCCCGGAGGCCGAGACCCTGCGCACCCGGCTGACCGAGTTCGCCGCGGACCTGCGGGACACCGCCGCAGGAAAGGGGGCCGCCCTGAGCGCGTCTCTCAGCCAGGACTCAGGTCGATCGAACTACACTGGAGCGCTCTGAGGCTCGGGCGCCGCGCCCAGCCGGAATGACGGTATGACTTCCCCTTCGCAGCTGGATCCCACCCCGCCCTCGCCCGTGCGCACCCCGGAACGGCTCTCCGCTCCGGACCGCACCAAGCGAGCGCTGATGCTGCTCGGTCTCACCCTGGTGCTGCCCGGCGCGGCCCAGGTGGTCGCCGGGGACCGCCGTCTGGGCCGGTTGGCCCTGCGGGTCACCCTGACCGTGTGGGCGCTGCTCGTCCTGGGCGTGCTGCTCGCCCTGTTCTTCAACCGGCCGCTGCTCTGGCTGGCCTCGAACACGGTGGTTCAGCTGGTGGCCGTGGTGGTGCTGGCGGCGCTGGCCGTGGGCTGGCTGATCCTGTGGGTGGACACCTTCGGGATCATCCGCTGGAACCTGCTGGCGCCCGGGATGAAACGGGTGGTCGGCGCCCTGACGGTGGGGCTGATGCTGCTGACCGGCGGCGTGCTGGGCTACGGGTCCTACGCGGTGAACACCGCCCGGAACTCCCTGGGCAACATCTTCGCCGTCCGCCCGGCGATCGACCCCGTGGACGGGCGCTACAACTTCCTGGTGATGGGCGGGGACGCCGGTGAGGGACGTGAGGGTCTGCGGCCGGACTCCATCCACGTGGCCTCGATCGACGCCGACTCCGGCCAGGTGGTCATGTTCTCCATCCCCCGGAACATGCAGAACGCGCCGTTCACCGAGGACTCCCCCCTGTGGCAGGTCTACCCGGACGGGTACAGCTGCGGGGACGCGTGCATCATCAACGCGCTGTACATGGACGTGACGAACCAGCACGCCGGTCTCTACCCCGGCGCGGCGGACCCGGGCGCCGAGGCGATGAAGGACGCCGCCGGCGGGATCCTGGGTCTGGAGATCCAGGGGTACGCCCTGGTGGACATGGACGGGTTCGCCCAGCTGATCGACGCCATGGGCGGTGTCTCGGTGACCACCGGCGGGTACACCCCCTACCGCGGTGTGCGCCCGGACGGCCAGTGGGGCAACGTCTGGTGGGCGCCGGGCGAGTACACGTTCAACGGCGCCGACGCCCTGGGCTACGCCCGCTCTCGCCTGCACACCAACGACTACGCCCGCATCGCCCGCCAGCAGTGCGTGCAGTCGGCCATGCTGGCCCAGTTCAACCCCCAGACCCTGCTGACCCGCTTCGAAGGGATCATGCGGGCCGGCGAGCAGATCGTGGAGACGGACCTGCCCGGCCAGCAGCTGGGCACCTTCGTCTCCCTGGCCGCCCAGTCCCGCAGCCATCCCATGGAGCGGATGACCATCGGCCCGCCGGACTTCGAGGGCGACCGGTTCACCACCTTCCCGGACTACGAGCTGATCCACTCCCGCGTGGACCAGAAGCTCGCCGAGTCCGCCCAGGCCGCAGCCTCCTCCGGCCCGTACGGCCCGCAGGCCCTGCCGCTGCTCACCCGCTTCGCCCAGCTGCCGGCGGCGTCCACCCCCTCGGCCACCCCCGGCACCCCGCAGAGCGAGTGGCCGGCACCGCCCACCCAGCCGGACGGCTCCCCCATCACCCCGGAGTACCTGCAGTGGGCCGAGGACACCGGCCAGGTGGGACTGCTGGAGCAGGCCGCCGCCACGAACCACCTGTGCGCCCCCGGCCGATAGGCTGGGATCCATGTTCGCTCTGCGCTGTCCCGTCCGTGACTACTCCTGGGGTTCGAGCACCCTGCTCGCCGACCTCGAAGGTCGCACCCCCACGGGTCGCCCGGAGGCTGAGGTGTGGATGGGCGCGCATCCCGGTGCCCCCTCCCTGGCAGTCCTTCCCGACGACGGCACGCAGGTTCCGCTGGACGCCCTCCTGGCGCAGGACCCGGCAGGTCTGCTCGGCTCCGCCGAGCGGTTCGGACGGCTCCCGTTTCTGGTGAAGCTGCTGGCCGCAGGACAGCCCCTGTCCATCCAGGCCCACCCCACCCTGGAGCAGGCCCGCGCCGGGTACGCCGCCGAGGAGCAGGCCGGAGTCCCGGCCGATGCCCCGCACCGGAACTACAAGGACGACAACCACAAGCCGGAGATGGTCGTGGCCCTGACCCCGTTCTCCGCCCTGTGCGGATTCCGGGACACCGAGGCCTCGGCACGGTCCTTCGAACGGCTGGCCCAGGTGCTGACCGAGTACGGGGACGGGGCCACCTCACCGGAGGCCGCCTCAGCCGCCCACCTGAGCCTGAAGCTCTACGGCGGGCGACTGCAGGAGGTCTTCTCCGCCCTGCTGGACCCCAGCGGCGGGTGGGCCGGAGGCGACTGGGTGGAGGCCGCCGTCGGGGCCCTGAACCATGCCCCGGACGTGCTGGAGGATGACCTGAACCTGGCCACCGCCGTGGGGATCGCCGAGCACTTCCCGGGCGATCCCGGGGTGATGGTCTCCCTGCTGCTGCACCGCGTGGACCTGGCCCCCGGTCAGGCGATCTTCCTGCCCGCCGGGAACGTGCATGCCTACCTGCACGGACTGGGCGTGGAGGTGATGGCCGCCTCGGACAATGTCCTGCGCGGCGGTCTGACCGGCAAGCACGTGGACGTGCCGGAGCTGGAGCGCGTGGTGGTGTTCGAGCCGATGCCCGTGCCGTATCTGAACAGCTCCTCCGGCGCGGAGGGACACCAGCGGTTCGCCCCGCCGGTGGAGGAGTTCGAGGTGGAGCGCCTGGACCTGCCAGCTGCCGAGGGGCGTGCGCTGACCGCCCACGGCCCGGTGATCGCGGTGTGCGTGGCCGGTTCCGTTCAGGTGCGCTCGTCAGGACAGGACGGTCAGGCCGCGCAGACACTGACCCTGGCTCCGGGTGAGTCCGTGTTCCTGGGGGCGGATGACGCCCAGGCCACTGTGCACGCTGTTGCGGGTGACGAACACGAAGGGACCGCCACGGTGTTCTCCGTGACGGTCCCCGCGCTCAGCTGATCAGCTCAGCCGCAGTGCTGCAGGCTGGGCTCAGTCGTCCAGCCACTTGCGCCACTTGCGCACCTGGTGCTCGGCCTCCACGATCCGCACGGTGCCGGACTTGGAGCGCATCACCATGGACTGGGTGATCACGCGGTCGTTGTCGTAGCGCACGCCGCGCAGCAGGTCACCGTCGGTGATGCCAGTGGCGGCGAAGTAGCAGTTGTCGGACTTGACCAGGTCGTTGGTGGACAGCACGGCGTCCAGGTCGTGGCCGGCGTCGATCGCACGCTGACGCTCGGCGTCGTCCACGGGAGCCAGGCGGCCTTGGATGATGCCGCCGGTGGCCTTGATGGCGCAGGCGGTGACGATCCCCTCCGGGGTGCCGCCGATCCCCAGCAGCATGTCCACATCGGTGCCGGGACGGGCCGCTGCGATGCCGCCGGCCACGTCACCGTCCATGATGAACTTCACGCGGGCGCCGGCCTCACGGATCTCCTGGACCAGCTTCTCGTGGCGAGGACGCTCCAGCACGCAGACATTGAGCTGGCTGGCCGGCTTGTTCAGCGCCTTGGAGACCAGGTGGATGTTCTGCTTGACCGGCAGACGCAGGTCCACGAAGTCCGCGGCCTCCGGGCCCACCACCATCTTGTCCATGTAGAACACGGCCGAGGGGTCGAACATGGCCCCGCGCTCCGCGACGGCGAACACCGAGAGGGCGTTGTTGTAACCCAGGGCGGTCAGCCGGGTGCCGTCGATCGGGTCCACGGCCACGTCCACCTCGGGGCCGGTGCCGTCGCCGACGTTCTCCCCGTTGTAGAGCATGGGCGCCTCGTCCTTCTCGCCCTCGCCGATCACCACCACGCCGTTCATCTGGACGGTGTCCATGAACTCGCGCATGGCGTCCACGGCGGCGCCGTCGGCGGTGTTCTTGTCCCCGTAGCCCACCCAGTGGCCGGCGGCGATGGCCGCCGCCTCGGTCACGCGGACCAGCTCCATGGCCAGGTTGCGGTCCGGCTCGGTCCCGGAGACCGCCAGGTCCGGGCTGATGGAGGTGTGCTGGCCGCGTGCCCGCTGTGCGGACGGTGCGGATGCTGTCTGCGCCGGAACGCCCTTGTTCTCGGACTGCTCTGAAGTCACCGTGTCTCTCCGTCTGTGGTGTTGAGGGTGGTGGAGGACCTGCTCACGTCCTGTTCCACCATCCTAGTGCGCTGCACAGTGGCAGAATGGGGCCGTGACGACTTCCAGCACCACCACTCCCCCCGCGCCCAAGCCGCAGCTCACCGAGAAGCAGGCGAAGCGGGCGGGGCAGTCGGCGATGGCCATGGTGCTCTCGGTCCTGGCCACGCTGGCCGTGGCGCTGATGGTCTACTTCCTGAACCCCGGCAGCACCGCCGAGACCTACGAGCGCCCGGTGGATGTGGATGCCGTGGCCACTCAGGCCACCGCCGGTCTGGACTACACCGCGCTCTCCCCTGAGGTCCCCGAGGGCTGGCGCGCCACCTACGCCCGGCTGCGCAGCGGCGGTGCGGACCAGGTGCCGGCCTGGGAGGCCGGGTACGTGACCGGCCAGGAGGAGTTCGTGGGCCTGACCCAGACCGATCAGTCCAACCCCACCTGGCTGAGCCAGACCGTCAAGGGCGCCCCGAACGCCGGTCAGGTCTCCGTGGACGGCATCGCCTGGGCACTGCACGAGCCGGCGGAGGGCGACCGACACCTGGTGGGCGAGCTGGAGGGGACCACCGTGGTGATCTCCGGGTCCGGTGAGCTCTCCGACCTGGAGGCGATGGCCACCGCCCTGCAGGCCGCCTCCGAGGGAGCCGCTCAGTGAGCCCCACCCCGCTGCAGCAGCTGGCCCGGTCTGAGCGCCCCACCCCGGACGACGTCTGGAAGCTGCTGCGCGAGGGCAACCAGCGCTTCGTGGACGGGGTCTCCGACCACCCCAACCAGGACGCCGCACGCCGGGCCTCCCTGGCCGGTGGACAGCACCCGGTTGCCGTGATCTTCGGCTGCTCGGATTCCCGCCTGGCCGCTGAGATCATCTTCGACGTCGGCCTGGGCGATGTGTTCGTCATCCGCACCGCCGGGCAGGTGATCGACGACGCCGTGCTGGGCTCCCTGGAGTACTCGGTGGACGTGCTGGACATCCCGCTGATCGTGGTCCTGGGCCATGACAGCTGCGGTGCGGTGACCGCGGCGGTGGAGTCCTACGCCTCCGGCCAGATGCCCCCGGGCTTCATCCGCTCGCTGGTGGAGCGCATCACCCCGTCCGTGATCGCCGCCCGGCGCTCCGGGGTGAAGGATGTGGACGGGACCGTGGCCGAGCATGTGGGCCAGACCTGCGACCGGATCGTGGAGTCCTCCCGCGCGCTCAGCGCCGCCGTGGAGCAGGGCCGCACCGCGGTGATCGGGGTGACCTACTCCCTGGCCGGCGGTTCCGGCAAGGCCGTACACGCCATCGGCGAGGTCACCGACCCTGACCTGCCGCGCTGACCCGACGCAGCACTCGCCACCGCCGGACGGTCAGGACCAGCAGCACCATCGCGCAGAGGGCCAGCAGCGCCCCGGAGGCCAGGAACATGAAGCCGGCACCGATGTTGGTCTCGGTGGTGATCATCCAGCAGTACCCCAGCGCGCGCACCAGGCACAGCACCACCCCGACGACGCCCAGCCAGAATGCCGACCTCCACCGGTCCCAGCGGGCGGCCAGCGTCACCACCACGGATCCCACGGCCGCGGCGCCGAGGGTGAGCCAGGTGTACACCCTGGCCTGGACCCAGTCGGTCTCCTCGAAGGGGATCATCGGCTGCACGATGTCCCGGATGAACGGGAGGACCACCAGCAGCACCGCCAGCAGGGCCCACCGCACGCTCGTCATCCCCGGATGATGCCATGGGTCCGGGCCGCTGCCACGGCCTCCGTGCGGGTGGCCACGCCCAGCTTGGTGAAGATGTGGTTCAGGTGGGTCTTCACGGTGGCCTGGGAGATGAACAGCTCCGCGGCCAGCTGCTGATTGGTCCGCCCGGTGACCAGCAGCTCCAGGATCTGGACCTCACGCGGACTCAGCGCCTCGGCCAGTCCGCGCGTGCCGCCCAGAGCTCGGCGGGCGATCTCCGCCGGCAGCACCGTCATCCCCTGAGCGGCCTTGACCACCGCGTCCCGCAGATCGGCGGCGGAGGCGTCCTTGAGCAGGTAGCCCACGGCACCGGCCTGCAGGGCTGACTGCACATCGGCAGAACTGCTGTAGGTGGTCACCATCAGGACCGGGAGCCGCGGATGCCGCTGTGCCAGCTGGCGGGTGGTCTCGATCCCGGACGGCCCTCCGCCCAGCTCGATGTCCATCACCACCACGTCCGGCCCCTCGCCCAGACCCACCTGCCGGTCCACGGCCGCGAGCGCCTGCGCCGAGTCCTCCGCCTCGGCCACCACGCTGATCCCGCCGCCGGACTCGAGCACGGCACGCAGTCCGGCCCGCACCACCGGGTGGTCGTCCACCAGCACCACGCGCAGCATCACCGACTCCTCGGTCATCCCACAGCCCCCTCTCTCGGCAGGCTCAGCGCCACCACGGTGCCGGACCCATCGGGCAGGGCATCCTCGACCGCCAGGGTGCCGCCACGCTCGACGGCGCGCTGTCTCATCGTCTCAATCCCGAAACCCGCCGGCCGACCGCCTCGGCCCCGGCCGTCGTCGTGGATGTCCAGGGTGCAGCCGTCCTGGTGGAGGGTGAAGGTGACCACGCACCGGGTGGCCTGCGCGTGCAACAGGACGTTGGACAGGGCCGACTGCGCCACGCGGCGGACCACCGTGGCGGACGCTGTGCCCAGGTCCGCGTGCTCATCCGGCACCACCCCGTGGAAGCTCACCTTCAGCACGGCTCCGGACTGCCGGGCGGTGGACTGGGTGGCCGCGCACAGTGACTCCAGGTCCTGCACCAGCTCGCCCACCGGGGTCGCTTCCGCGCGGTCCGCGGCGTCCTGGCCCACCAGGGCCCGGGCCTGGCCCAGGCTGTGGGCGGCGGTGCGTTCCATCTGTGCCAGCTGCCCGGCGATCGGCTCGGCTGGCTGCTGCTCCAGGGCCGCGCGGGAGAGCAGCACCACGGAGGCCAGTCCCTGGGCCACGGTGTCATGCACCTCGCGGGCCCACCGGTGGCGTTCGCGCAGCGCGCCGGCGTGGCGTTCGGCGGCGGCCAGGTCCGCGCGGGCGGCCTGCAGCTCGGCGATGATCCGCTGCTGGCGCTGGGCCTCGTCGTAGAAGAGCGCGTAGGCGGCGGACATGACCACGGCCACCAGGGCGCCGATCACCGGCCCGATGACCGCGCCCACATCCAGTCCGTCCCGGTGCACGGCGTAGGCCACCAGGACCACGGCGGTCAGTCCCACCACGCAGGCCAGCGCCGCGGGGACGGACCGGCGCCCCACCACGTGCAGGTGCAGGAAGAACAGCGGGAAGACCAGCCAGGCGAAGTCCACGTAGGTGATGACCAGTCCGAGCCAGAGCACGGTGACGGTGACCAGCCAGGGCAGTTGCCAGCGCACCACGATCTGATCTCGTGCGCCGCCGATCCCGGTCCAGCCGCCCTCGCTGCGCCGTTTCTCCACGAACGTCCCGGCCACGTACACCCCGGCGAAGACCGCCGCCAGGACCCCGGCCAGGGTGAGCCGGCCCCAGTCCCCCGCGCCGTGGGATGCCTGCCAGCACCGGGCCAGGCCCAGCACCAGCAGCGCGGCCACCGTGACGTGCAGGGCCACGCGCATGGAGCCCAGCAGCACCTGGATCCGGCGGCTGGGCTGCAGCTGGGCGGCATCTGCCGCAGTGAGGACCTCTCCCATGGGTGCAGAGTAACGCGCCTGCCGCCCCGCCGCACCGGCGCCGGTCCATCCTTCGGTTGATTCACGATCCTCACCCTGGCCGATGTCCACCGCCCCCGTTCGCAGGAGGCTGGAGGGCATGACCCCGATCCTCACCACACCCTTCCTCTCCGTGCGCGACGTCCGCTTCGCCCGCGGCCGCTACGCCCTGATGGGTGCGGTGGTCGCGCTGATCTGCCTGCTGCTGGTCTTCCTGACCGGGCTGACCAACGGGCTGGCGCACCAGAACATCTCCGCGGTGACCGCCTGGAAGAACGCCGGCGAGTATCAGCAGGTCTCCGTGGTGTTCGGGGCCCCGCACGCCGAGTCCGCCGAGGACGTGGAGGTCTCCTTCACCTCCTCCCAGACCAGTGCGGATCAGCTCCAGTCCTGGGCCGAGTCCCCCTCAGTGGATTGGGCCGAGCCGGTGGGCATCAGCCAGTCCCGCGCGGACAGCGGGACGTCTGCAGCCGCCGTGGCGATGATCGCCGTGGAGCCGGGCAGCCGGCTGCTGCCCGCTGACGCGGACCTTCCCGACGATGGCCTCACCGGTCTGCTGGTCAGCGCACCGGCCGCGGAGGACCTGGGGGTGCAGGCCGGCGACGGGCTCACCGTCAACGGGCGGGAGCTGAGCGTGCAGGCCGTGGTGGAGGGTGAGTACTACTCGCACATCCCCGTGATGTGGCTGCCGCTGGAGCAGTGGCGCACGGCCACCCACGCGGAGGAGGGCACCGCCACCGCGCTGGTGGTGGGTACGGGGACAGACGTTTCCGAAGACGAGCTCGCCGCCCTGGCCGCTGACACCGCCACCGCCGTCACGGATGTGAACGGGGCCCTGTCCGCCCTGCCGGCCTACTCCTCGGAGAACGGGTCCCTGGTGATGATGCAGGCCTTCCTCTACGGCATCTCCGCCCTGGTGATCGCCGCGTTCATGGCGGTGTTCACCGTGCAGCGGACCCGGGACATCGCGGTGCTCAAGGCACTGGGGGCCACCAACCGCTGGGTGATCACCGACGGTCTGCTCCAGGCGGGGATCGTGCTGCTGGTGGGCGCCGCCCTGGGGACCGCCCTGGGCACGGCCGGCGCCGTGTTCGCCGCGCAGGCCGTCCCCGTCCAGGTGGACTGGGTGACCGCCGCCCTGCCGTTCGGACTGACCGTGGTCCTGGGGATGCTCGCCGCGGCGGTGGCCGTCTGGCGCACCACCCGGGTGGACCCGCTGTTGGCCCTCGGCGGCAGCTGATCCCACAACCTCCCGAAAGGACCCCTCATGCTCACTCTCGAGAACCTCACCCTGGCCTACCCGGACGGTGAATCCGGCACCCTGCTCGCCCTGGACTCTGTGGACCTCACCGTCCCGGACGGCCAGATGGTCGCCCTGGTGGGCCCCTCCGGCTCGGGCAAGTCCAGCCTGTTGGCCGTGGCCGGGGCCCTGGTCACCCCCACGTCCGGAACCGTGACCATCGATGACCGTCCGGTCACCGGTGCCTCCGCCGCCGAGCGCACCCGTATCCGGAGGGAGGACGTCGGCCTGGTGTTCCAGCAGCCCCATCTGCTGCCCTCGCTCACAGCCCTGGAGCAGCTGCAGCTCTCCGAGGCCCTGAGCGGAACCCGGCCCCGTGACTCCCGCAGCGCCGCGCGGGAGGCCCTGGCCGCCGTCGGGATGGAGCGGGCCGCGGACCGCAGGCCCCACCAGCTCTCCGGCGGCATGCGCCAGCGGGTGAACATCGCCCGCGCCCTGATGGGCCGGCCCGCGGTGATGCTGGTGGACGAGCCCACCGCCGCGCTGGACCAGGACCGCTCGGCGGAGGTGATGGATCTGCTGGCCCGGCTGACCCATGAGCGGGGCCTGGCCACCGTGGTGGTGACCCATGATCTGGAGTCCGTCCCGGTGGCCGACCGGGCAGTGCACATGAGGGATGGCCGGGTGAGCGAACACTAGACTGAGACGCATGAGCGATCAGTCTTCTTCCGACCAGCAGTTCCGCATCGAGCACGACACCATGGGCGAGGTCAAGGTCCCCGTGGACGCCCTGTACCGTGCCCAGACCCAGCGCGCCGTGGAGAACTTCCCGATCTCCGGCAAGACGCTGGAGCCGAACCACATCCACGCCCTGGCCCAGATCAAGAAGGCCGCCGCGAAGGCCAACGCCGAGCTGGGGGTGCTCGACGAGGAGCGCGCCCAGGCGATCGTGGCCGCCGCGGACGAGGTCATCTCCGGTGCCCATGACGGCCACTACCCGATCGACGTCTTCCAGACCGGCTCCGGCACGTCCTCGAACATGAACACCAACGAGGTCCTGGCAACCCTGGCCACCCGCCGCCTGAAGGACGCCGGCTCGGAGAACGAGGTCCACCCCAACGACCACGTCAACGCCTCCCAGTCCTCTAACGACGTCTTCCCCACCTCGGTGCACGTGGCCGTCACCGGTGCGCTGATCAACGACCTCAAGCCCGCCCTGGACCGCCTGGCCTCCTCGCTGGAGAAGAAGGCCGAAGAGTTCGCGTCCGTGGTCAAGTCCGGCCGCACCCACCTGATGGACGCCACCCCGGTGACCCTGGGCCAGGAGTTCGGCGGGTACGCCGCCCAGGTCCGCTACGGGATCGAGCGTGTGGATGCCTCCCTGCCGCGCGTGGCCGAGGTCCCGCTGGGCGGCACCGCCGTGGGCACCGGCATCAACACCCCGAAGGGCTTCTCCGCCCGCGTGATCGAGCTGCTCGCCGAGGAGACCGGCCTGCCGATCACCGAGGCCCGCAACCACTTCGAGGCCCAGGCCAACCGCGACGGCCTGGTGGAGGCCTCAGGCCAGCTGCGCAACATCGCGTACTCGCTGATGAAGATCAACAACGACCTGCGCTGGATGGGCTCGGGCCCGAACACCGGTCTGGGCGAGATCTTCATCCCCGATCTGCAGCCGGGCTCCTCGATCATGCCGGGCAAGGTCAACCCGGTGATCTGCGAGGCCGCCATCATGGTCTGCGCCCAGGTGATCGGCAATGACACCACCGTGGCCCTGTCCTCCACCAACGGCGCGTTCGAGCTGAACGTGGGCATCCCGGTGATGGCCGCCAACCTGCTGGAGTCCATCCGCCTGCTGGCCAACACCTCCACGGTGATGGCGGACAAGATGATCGACGGCATCGAGGCCAATGAGGAGCGCTGCTCGTTCCTGGCCGGCGCCTCCCCGTCCATCGTGACCCCGCTGAACAAGGTGATCGGCTACGAGGCCGCCGCCAAGATCGCCAAGCACTCCGTCGCCCAGAAGATGACCGTGCGTGAGGCCGTGATCGACCTCGGCTACGTGGAGCGCGGCGAGGTCACCGAGGCCCAGCTGGACGAGGCCCTGGACACCATGTCCATGACCCACCCCAACTGATCGGTTCCGCGCCCAGCAGTCCCGACGGCGGCCCCGGCACCTTCCCCGCGGAAGGTCCCGGGGCCTCGTGCCCTCCAGGTGTGAGCCGCCCGGCAAGTTCAGCGCACCTCCACCGAGGCGGTCCGCCCTTCAGACACACCACGAGCCGGACACCGCCCTGGGTGTCCGGCTCATGGTGTGTCTCGGTCAGGAGGAGGAGTGCTTCAGATCTTGTGGTGGAAGATGCCTGTGACTTCCTTGCCTGCTTCCTCGTCGACAGCAGGCTCCGAGGGCTCTTCGTTCTCGACCGCCCCTGCGGCAGCAGGGCTCTGGGGGGTCGGAGTCTCGGCCTGAGGCGTCGTCTGGGTCTGCTCCGGTTGCGGAGCGGCCGCGGCACCGGCGGCCGCAGTGTCTGCCGCGGCCGACTCAGGGGAGACGTCTGGGGTTCCGGCAGAAGAAGTAGTGCTCATGAAACGTATCCTTTCGCCGAGGGAGAGGGGACGTGGCATCGTTCTCCCAGGCCAACTGGTGAGTGTCTGTGTTCAGGGATGAGAAGCCTAGAAGACCAGAGTCCGGCGGAAGGTGATCTCTTTCCCGTTCACGGTGACAGTGCGACGCAGGTAGACAGCATCGCCGTTCCCGCACGACCGCCACGCGATCCTGGACGTCGTGAAGCTGGGAGCTGTCACGGCCTCCCACCGCTCGGGGCCGGCAGGGCCACCGCCCCCGGTGTACACCCCCCCGTTGGTGGCCCATTGGAACTGGCCGTTGTACGTGCTGCGGTAGGCGTTGTATGTCTGCCCGGAGATCGTGACCTGTCCTTCGTACACGGGGGCGCTCCAGGCCCTATTGCCGCTGGTCCAGGTGAGTATGCCCCAAGACGTAGGGAAGTAGAAAACCAGTTGGGCGTTCGACGGAGGCTGCTGCTGATTGGAGAAGACCCAGAGGCCGCCGTTCGGGTACGCCCCGGCGCTGGAAATGCTGATCCGGGCGGCGTTGCAGTCCCGCGTGACGCGGACCCACCCGTTCAGCGCGTTCGCCGGAATGGGATCCGACGGGGACACCGCGAAGGACGGTGCAGCCGTGGCCAGGGCCACGACTGGGACGGACCAGGCTGCGCCAGCCACTACGCGGCGACGCGACAGACCAGACGAAGCAGCCTGGCGCTCCTCTACAGATTCACGGTGCATACTGATGACCCCAACTCAATCGACTTCTGCTTGGAAAGTTGCCACCCGGAGGCGCGATGACACCGGGTATATGTGAGACAGCTCCCAGTTCTTCCCATACTCTCACATGAGAATTTCTGCTACAAGGTGATCAAGATCTCGCAGAGCGTTGCTCTGCCCGGCCTCAGACCCCGCCCAGAAGCACCGCGACCCACGCACCGAGCATCATCGGCGGACCGAAGGGCAGCCGGGTGGAACCGGTCGCCCGCCTGGAGAGCACCATCACCAGAGCCACCAAGCCGCCGATCACGAAGCCCAGGAAGACCGCCTGCGCCCAGGCCTCCCAGCCCAGCCACCCGGTGTAGAGCCCGAGCCCGGCCGCCAGCTTCACATCGCCCAGCCCCAGGCCGCCGCGACTGCCCAGGTGGAGCATCAGCATCAGGACGGGATAGCCGATCAGCGCCACCGCGGACGGCACCAGCCGAGCCCCGCCGTCCAGCGCGGAGGCACTCCACAAGGTCGCGGCGCCGCCGGCCACCAGGGCAGCCGTCCAGCGGTTCGGCAGCCGGTGCTCGCGCAGGTCCACCCGGACCAGCACCACGGCGCACACCAGCAGATGGACCAGCCCCGCGCCCACCAGCAGCGCCCAGAGCACCTCTCCACTTCTCCAGGCGTCGATCAGCAGTGCGGGCATGGCACCAGGCTACGGCGGCCGCGGTCCGGGCGTCCGCGCCCGTCCCTAGACTGTGGACATGTCCTCGTCCCCGTCAGACACCGCGCCAGACACCGCCCAGCCGTCCCCGCGGCGGAGCGGGCTGCTGCCGCCCTGGTTCCCCGCTCCCGAGCCCGCGGACCTGCACGGCTGGTGGCCGCTGTTCGGGCTCCGGGCCGAGACCGAGCGTCTAGTCCTGCGCCCCGTGGCGGACGCTGACCTTCCGGCCCTGCTGGCCGCCGTGCAGCGCGGCATCCACCCCACCGGGCAGAACCCCTTCGGCGAGGTCCCCTGGTCCCAGGCCCCGGCCCAGGACGTCTGGCGGCAGACCCTGCAGCACATCTGGCGCACCCGCGCCGCCACCGGCCCCCGCACCTGGACCGTGCAGTGCGGCGTGTGGGACCGCCTCGGCGATCCGGACGGCCCCTGCGGCGGACCGGACGGGGAGCTGATCGGCCTGCAGGACGTCAGCGCGCAGAACTTCCACCTCACCCGCACGGTGGAGACCGGGTCCTGGCTGCGGCATGACGTCCAGGGGCAGGGGCTCGGCCGCCAGGCCCGTACCGTCGGCCTGGTCCTGGCCTTCGACCACTTGGGCGCCCTCGCCGCGGAGACCAGCTGCGCCTCCTGGAACCAGGCCTCCCAGCGGGTCAGCACCTCCCTGGGGTACCGCTTCAACGGCGCCCACGTGCGCGCCTGGGGCCGCGAGCCGGAGACCGTGCTGCACTTCCGCCTCACCCCGGAGGAGTTCCTCCGCCCGCAGACCCCGGTGTCCGTCACGGGCATCGCCCCCGTCCAGGCCTTCCTCGGGATCCCCGCGGTCCCGACGCCGGCCCCGGCACCTTCAGGAGAGACCTCAGCATGACCTGGCGAGACGACATGGGCCTGACCGGCCCCGCCCAGCCGGCCACCCGACCCACCGGCGGCCTGTTCGGCCGACGGTCCGTGCAGACGGTCCCGGACCGGCGCCCGTCCGCCCTGGCCCGGGCCAAGCCGGTGCTCGGACTGGTGGTGGTGATGTGGGTGCTGGAGATCCTGGACATCGTTCTGCGCGGAGCGCTGGATCGGTTCGGCATCCGCCCCCTGGAAACCGAGGGGCTCGTGGGCGTGCTGGCCTCTCCACTGCTGCACGGCTCCATCCCCCACCTGATCTCCAACACCGGCGCCCTGTTGGTCCTGGGATCCCTCATCGCCTGGATCACTGGACGATGGTGGCTGATCACCGCCGGGATCTGGGTCCTCTCCGGACTGGGGACCTGGCTGATCGGCGGTCCGGGCACCCTGCACATCGGGGCGTCCGGCGTGGTCTACGGCTATGCGGCCTTCCTGGTGACCTACGCGATCCTCTCGCGCCGGCTGGCCGCCCTGCTGGCCGCCGTCGTGACCGTGGCGCTGTACGGGGGGATCGTGTTCGGGCTGCTCCCGGTCAATCCGCACATCTCCTGGCAGGGCCATCTGATGGGCGCCGCGGCCGGGATCCTGGTGGCGTTCCTGGACACCCGGCAGGCCCGTCAGGACCGCCGAGAACGGGCGATGGACCGCCTCAGGTGACTCGTGAGTAGGATCACGGTCAAGAGTTCACGTTCTCCCTTGTCATCCGAAGACGGGGGGCTTATGCTGGAGTCGTTCATCAGCGGCCGTCGCGCCGATCATGGACAGCTGAGCTCCATGGCTCCGATCCCGTTTCAGGGGGCCATGGCTCGGCGGACTGGCCGGGATCCCCTCATCCCCCCTCCACGGGGACTCGGCCCTCCGCCCACAGGGGCCGCTGCATCGCAGCGGCCTCTGTCTCGTTAACCAGCCCCCTGCTCCGGCTAGAGCACGTCCTCCAGCAGCTCCGTGACCAGCGCGGCGATCGGCGAGCGCTCCGGACGGGTCAGGGTGACGTGGCCGAACAGCGGCTGTCCCTTGAGGGTCTCCACCACGGCTGCGATGCCGTCATGCCGGCCCACCCGCAGGTTGTCACGCTGGGCCACGTCATGGGTGAGCACGATCTTGGAGTTCTGGCCCATCCGGCTCATCACCGTCAGCAGGGTGTTCTTCTCCAGGGACTGCGCCTCGTCCACGATCACCCAGGAGTCGTGCAGGGACCGGCCTCGGATGTGGGTCAGGGGCAGCACCTCGAGCATGCCGCGGTCCAGGACCTCCTCCATCACCTCGGTGGAGACCAGCGCACCCAGGGTGTCGAACACGGCCTGGCCCCAGGGGTTCATCTTCTCCGACTCGGAACCGGGCAGGTAGCCCAGCTCCTGACCGCCCACGGCGAACAGGGGGCGGAACACCACGACCTTGCGGTGCTCCTGACGCTCCAGCACGGCCTCGAGCCCGGCGCACAGGGCCAGTGCGGACTTGCCGGTGCCGGCCCGGCCGCCCAGGGAGACGATCCCCACCTCCGGGTCCAGCAGCAGGTCGATCGCCAGGCGTTGCTCCGCCGAGCGCCCGTGCAGCCCGAACACGTCGCGGTCTCCGCGGACCAGCTGGGTGGTGCCGTCCCGGCCCACCCGGCCGAGCGCCGAGCCGCGAGGCGAGGTGATGATCAGACCGGTGTTGACGGGAACGTCCGCCGTGGCGCTCAAGGTGACGGGGCCGCCGTCGTACAGGTCATTGACGTCCTCCTCCGAGGCGGAGATGCTCACCGTCCCGGTCCAGCCGGAGCCCTTCACCAGCTCATTGCGGTACTCATCGGCCTGCAGGCCCATGGCCGAGGCCTTCACGCGCATGGGCAGGTCCTTGGAGACCACCGTGACGTCCCGCCCCTCCAACGCGAAGTTCTGGGCCACGGCCAGGATCCGGGAATCGTTGTCCCCGGAGCGGAAGCCATGGGGCAGGACCTCGGTGGAGATGTGGTTCAGCTCCACGCGCAGGCTGCCACCCTCGGAACCGAGCGGCACCGGACGGTTCAGCGAGCCGTGCTCCACCCGCAGCTCGTCCAGCAGGCGCAGGGCCTTGCGGGCGTAGTAGCCCAGCTCCGGGTCGTTGCGCTTGGCCTCCAGCTCGGAGATCACCACGATCGGCAGGATGACCTCGTGCTCGGCGAACCGCAGCAGGGCACGCGGATCGGAGAGCAGCACGGAGGTGTCCAGGACGTAGGTCCGCTCCCCCGTGCTCTGCCGGGTGTGATGGTCGCCGACCGCACCGGGGGTGACGGCGGGCTCGGGGCTCAGGGCGGTGCTCAGATGCTCCACAGGGACTCCAGACCGGGGCGCACGCCCCGCTGATCGAGGGGGTGGGATGGGACGGTCCGGCCCGAGGACCGGAGCGGCCCTCCGCAGTGCTGCCTGTGGTGGGGCATACGGCCTGGCCTTTCCGATCAATCCGCAGGAGGTGCGAAGCCGGGAGCGGCCGCGTCCTGCTGTTGACTGATGGCACCCACGGTAGACCGGACAGGTCTGCGGGTGGCCCGTGACACTCGACGGGACGGTAAACGTTGTGTGACGATCAGGAGCCGAAGCGCCGTTGACGCGAGGCGTAGTCGCGCAGGGCACGCATGAAGTCCACGCGGCGGAAGTCCGGCCAGAGGGCCTCACAGAAGTAGAACTCGGAGTAGGCCGACTGCCACATCAGGAACCCGGAGAGGCGCTGCTCGCCGGAAGTGCGGATCACCAGGTCCGGGTCCGGCTGGCCGCGCGTGTACAGCCGGTCGGAGATCTGCTCCACGGAGAGGTCCTGGGCCACCTCGGCGGCCGAGCGCCCAGCGGTGTCGGCTTCGGTGAGCAGCTCGCGGACCGCATCCACGATCTCTCGGCGGCCGCCGTAGCCCACGGCCACGTTCACGTGCACGCCGTCCACGTCCCTGGTGCGCTCAGCCAGTTCGGCGACCTGGGCGGCCAGGGCCGGCGGGAGCAGTTCGGCGGCTCCCACCGCCTGCACGCGGACCCGGTGTCCGTTCTCCAGTCCCTCGCCCAGCCGGTCCAGGGTCCCGCAGATGATCTGCACCAGCCGATCCAGCTCCTCCGGGGAGCGGTTGAGGTTGTCCGTGGAGAGCATGTACAGGGTCACGACCTTGATCCCCAGTTCATCGCACCAGCCCAGGAACTCCAGGATCTTGTCCGCCCCGGCCTGATGGCCGTCCGCCGTGGTGGCACCTGCGGCCTTGGCCCACCGACGGTTGCCGTCCAGCACCACGCCGATGTGCCCGGGCAGCCGTGCGGTGTCCAGGTCACCGGCCAGGCGACCCTCGTAGAACCGGTAGAGGATCCGGCGAGGCACGGCCGGGACCAGCTCGGCCAGCTGCTCCAGGCGCTCCAGCCGTTGGCCTCGGTTCGTCCGGTCACCACTCACGGCGGCTCACCTCTTTCGGATGCTGCTCGAACAGGTCCACACTGATGCTGCAGTCCACGGTACCGCCCCACCTCACAGGCACACCCCGTCCCACCCCGCGTCCCGCCCTGTGGCGGCGGCCACAGCGCCGCTACTGAGGGGTAACCCCAGGTCTAGAGTTGACCCCATGAATCAGACCACCCCGCGCCGCTGGCGGATGGAACGGATCACCGATCGTGACCATCCGGAGTTCAAGCCACGACTGCGCGGCTGGATCCACGCGGTGATGGCTCCCCTGGCGCTGGCCGCCGGGATCGTGCTGGTCGTCTTCGCCCAGGGCACGGCGCTGACCTGGGCCACCGTGGTCTACGCCATCACCGGCCTGCTGCTGTTCTCGGTCTCGGCCACCTACCACCTGGTGCAGTGGGACCCGAAGGTCGCCCTGGTGCTCAAGCGGCTGGACCACACCAACATCATGCTGGTCATCGCCGGCACCTACACGCCGCTGGCGGTGGCCCTGCTGCCCCCGGAGAAGTCCACGCTGCTGCTGATCCTGGTCTGGGCCGGAGCCCTGGGTGGGGTGGCCTTCCGCCTGATCTGGACCAACGCGCCACGCTGGCTCTACACTCCCGTCTACATGCTGCTGGGGCTGGCCGCGCTGCTGTACATCGGAGACTTCTTCGCCGCCGACCCCACCGCCGCCGTCCTGGTCTGCGTGGGCGGGGCCTGCTACATCATCGGCGCGGTGTTCTATGCGCTCAAGCGGCCGAACATCCACCGCGAGTGGTTCGGCTTCCACGAGCTCTTCCACGCGTTCACGGTGGGCGGATTCGTCTGCCACTACATCGCCATCATGGTGGCGGTCCTGCGCACCTCAGCCCTGACCTGAACGGCCCGGCCGGTCCAGGGTCAGTCGCGGCCGGAGTCCGGACCCTGGGGCTGCTGGGTGGGCTGATCCAGGTACCCGGGGTACTTCTGACGCAGCCGCTCCTGTGGGTCCGGGACATCGCTGTCCGGGTTGCGGCGGATCTCCTCCGGCAGGTGGCTCTGGTACCGCTCCACCAGCATCTCCTCGGCGGTCTCCGAGCGGTGCTTGACGCGGCGGACCGAGCGGATCATCAGCCGGATCACGATGATCGCCATGGCCACCATCAGCGCGGTGAACAGGAACCCCTCGATCCCGGGGGTCACCTCGGTCTGGTCCAGCCCGGGGCGCAGCGTGGGCTCGGGAATGGCCGGCTCAGGGGTGCTGGCAGGGGCCGGCGTCGCCGCGAAGAGCGCAGAGGACAGAGCGTGGAGAGGTGAGGTCACAGCAGTCCAGTCTATCCGACCCGCGCTCAGCGCAGGCCGGTGAAGAGATCGGTCTCCGGCAGGGTGGTCTCCACCCGGGAGTCGATCAGCACGTAGTCCTCCCACGGCCAGGTCCGGCGCAGCAGGGTGTTCGGCGCGGCGAAGAACGGCCCGTCCGGGTCCACCTGGGTGCGGTGGGCGCGCAGCGCGGCATCCCGCTTCTCCAGGTAGTCGCCCACGTGGATCTGCGTGGTGACCTCGTGCTGGGTGGGCCGCCAGGAGCCGGGCTCCGGTTCGTGATCCTCGTTCAACAGCCGCTCGTACCAGGTGATCCGGCTGGCGAAGGGCGACTCCTCCCCTGCGTCCAGGAACGCCTGGTGCAGGGCACGGTACTTGCTGGGGTTGAAGGCGCGGTCGTAGTACAGCTTGGACGGGGTCCAGGGCTCACCGGTGCCGGGATAGCGCTCAGGGTCCCCGGCTGCGCGGTAGGCCTCCACGGTGATCTCGTGGGCCTTGATGTGGTCCGGGTGCGGGTAGCCGCCGATCTCGTCGTAGCTGATCACCACGTGGGGCTGGAACTCGCGGATCAGCCGGACCAGGGGCGCGGTGGCCTGCTCCAACGGCAGCGAGGCGAAGCAGCCGAAGGGCAGCGGGGGCAGCGGATCGCCCTCGGGCAGACCGGAGTCCATGAACCCCAGCCACCGGTGCTCGATCCCCAGGGCAGCACCGGCCTCCTCCATCTCGGCCCGGCGCACCCCGGTGAGGTCACGGTCCAGGCGGATGGTGTCCCCGTACCCGGGGTTGAGCAGGTCCCCCTGCTCGCCGCCGGTGCAGGTGGCCACCATGACCTCGGCGCCGGCCTCCTCATAGGCGGCCATCATGGCCGCACCCTTGGAGGACTCATCGTCCGGGTGGGCGTGCACGGCCAGCAGGCGCAGCCCGTGCGAGGCGGGGACGCCGGCGGCCACGGTCTCAGCGCGCGACTCCTCGGACTCCGGCGTGCCGTAGTCCTCGTGTCCCACGGGGACGCCGAACTCGGCTCCGCCCTGTTCAGGGGTTGCGCTGCTCATGGATGCTGGGCCCTTTCTGACCGCCGGTAGCATGGGGATGATGCCTGAATCACTCGACTCCTCGCCGCCCCCTCTGCCGCAGGACAGCCTAGCCAACCGCTATGGCCGTGCCCAAAGCACCCGTGCCCCCAGCGGGACTGGACGCCGCCGTGGAACGTGGCTGGCCGTCGTCGGGCTGGTCCTGGCCGTGGCCGCCGCCGCCTGGTTCACCTTCTCCGACACCGCGCGGAACCTGACCTGGAAGGACGTGGGGTTCCGGATCGAGTCCCCCACTCAGGCGCAGGTGACCTTCCAGCTGACCAAGGATCCGGAGGACACCGTGGCCTGCGCCGTGCAGGTGCTCAACGAGCAGTACGCGGTGGTCGGGTTCCACACCGTGACGGTGGGTCCGGCCGAGGACGGCCAGGTCCAGACCCCCTCGGATGAGACGCAGTACTACGACGTGGACCTGCGCACCGATGCCGAGGGCGTCAGCGGCGGTGTGGAGTCCTGCTGGATCGAGGAGCCCACCGCCTGAGGTGTCATCCGTTACACTGGATGGCATTGGACTTCGCCCCGCTGAGGGAGCCGCCGAACGTCTGCTGACGATTCGCCCGGCCGCCCCGGCGGGGTTCTTGCATGGCCACCCTCAGGGCTGCATCCGGCAGCACGGTGTCCGGCAGGAGCAGCACGGCGGCTGACTCAGCCGCCCGAGCACACCCCGAAGGAGATGCACGTGCCCACGAGCAACACCGACTCTGCCCCCTGGCTGACCCAGGAAGCCTACGACCGCCTGAAGAAGGAGCTCGACGAGCGCTCCGGTCCGGGCCGCGCCGAGATCATCGACCGGATCGAGCAGGCCCGTGAGGAGGGCGACCTCAAGGAGAACGGCGGATACCACGCCGCGCGTGAGGAGCAGTCCAAGAACGAGGGCCGCATCCAGGAGCTGACCCACCTGCTCGAGACCGCCCGCGTGGGTGATGCCCCCAAGGACGACGGCATCGTGGAGTCCGGCATGGTCGTGGAGGCCAAGATCGCCGGGGACAAGACCACCTTCCTGTTCGGCAACCGCGAGATCGCCGACGACGAGGACGACCTCGAGGTCTACTCCGAGCGCTCCCCGCTGGGTGAGGCCATCCACGGCGTCAAGGCCGGCGAGTCCGTGACCTACACCGCGCCGAACGGCAAGGACATCACGGTCGAGATCATCAAGGCCACTCCGTACAAGGCCTGACCCACCAGACCCGCTCGCACCGGGACTGATGAGGACATCACGACGGCGGCCCACCGGTTGGATCCGGTGGGCCGCCGTTGTGCTGTGGTCAGGCGTGCAGAGAGGACGAGGGGCTCAGGGGCGGACGACGGGCTGATAGCCGGCCGAGCGCAGGCGGCCCAGGACCTCTTCGGAGTGCTCGGCCCCGCGGGTCTCCATGTCGATGGTGATGAACACGTCTCCCATGCCCAGGGAGCCGCCGATCCGGGTGTGGTCCACGCGGGTGACGTTGGCATCGGTCTCGGCGATGATCCGGGAGATGGTGGAGAGCTCGCCGGGACGGTCCCGCAGGGCGATGCGCACGGTGAGGAACCGGCCGGCGGCGGAGAGGCCGGACTGGATGACCTTGAGCATCAGCATGGGATCGATGTTGCCTCCGGAGAGCACCGCCACGGTCCGCTCGGAGGAAATGCCCAGCTCCTCCAGCTTGCCCTCCAGCAGGGCCGCCACGCCGACCGCGCCGGCGGGCTCGACCACCATCTTGGAACGTTCGAGCAGGAAGACCAGGGCGTTGGCGATCGCGTCCTCGGAGACGGTGACCACCCCGTCCACCAGTTCGCGGATGATCTGGAACGGGAGCTGTCCGGGACGTCCCACGGCGATGCCGTCGGCGATGGTGGAGACGTGGGTCAGCGGGACCACGGCGTCCGCGGCCAGGGAGGGCGGATAGGCGGCGGCGTTCTCGGCCTGGACGCCGATGATCCGGATCTGACGGCCCGTGCGGCGGGCCATCTCCTTCACGGCCACGGCCACGCCGGCCAGCAGTCCGCCACCGCCGATCCCCATGATGATGGTGTCCACCTCGGGGTCCTTCTCCAGGATCTCCAGGCCGATGGTGCCCTGCCCGGCCACGATGTCCTCATGGTCGAAGGGGTGGATGACCACGGCCCCGGTCTCCTCGGAGTACCGCTGGGCGGCGGCCAGGGCCTCGTCCACATTGTTGCCCAGCAGCACCACTTCGGCACCGTGGTCCCGGGTGGCCTGCAGCTTGGGCAGCGCCACCCCCAGGGGCATGTAGATCCGGGCCTTCATCCCCAGTTTGGCGGCGGCCAGGGCCACTCCCTGCGCGTGATTGCCGGCCGAGGCGGCCACCACGCCCCGGGCCCGTTCCTCCGGGCTCAGGCGGGCCATGCGCACATAGGCACCGCGGACCTTGAAGGACCCGGCGCGCTGGAGGTTCTCGCACTTCAGGTGCACGGTGGATCCGGTGATCCGTCCCAGGGCCCGGGAGTGGTCCAGCGGGGTGGGGACGATGACCCCGTCCAGCAGCTCCCGGGCGCGCTCGATCTCCTCCAGGCTCACCGGAAGGGTGTTCGACTGCTCGGTCTCTGAGGCGTTGCTGGTCACCGGTCTCCTCCGTCCTGATCCGGCTCAGTGCCGGACTGCTGCGTCTGCGTATTCTCCCCCGATCCGGGCTCGGTGACGGGCGTGTTGCGTGAGCGGCGCCAGGGGATGAGTCGGCGGCGAGGCCGGGCGGAGGGGGATCCGGTGCGCACGGCCACACGGCGCACGGCGCCGTCGATCGTCTCGTAGGCCTTGCCCCACGGGCCCTCCAGCTCGGCCGCGCGTTCGGCCAGCGTGGGCTCCGGCGGCGGTTGGATCACCGGGTCCGGGCGGTCAGCCTCCCAGGGCTTGCTCTGCAGGTACTTGACGGTGGCGTTGATGAAGGCGAGCACGGGCACGGCGAAGATGGCTCCGACCAGTCCGAGCACTGCGGTTCCTCCGGCCACGGCCAGGAACACGGCCAGCGGATGCAGGCTGACCGCCCGGCCCATCACCAGGGGCTGGAGGATGTTGCCCTCGATCTGCTGGACGAGCAGGACCACACCGAGCATCAGCAGGGCGTTGACCCAGTCATTGGCCACCAGGGCCAGCAGCACGGCGATGCCACCGGTCAGCACCGCGCCGACCAGCGGGATGAACGAGCCCAGGAACACCAGGACGGCCAGGGGGAACGCCAATGGCACGCCCAGCAGCCAGGCGCCGGCTCCGATGCCCACGGCGTCCACGAAGGCCACGAAGATCTGCACGCGCACATAGGAGCCCAACGAGGTCCACCCGGCGCGGCCGGCACCGTCGATGGCCCGGCGGTGGCGCTGTGGGACGAACTTGAGCAGGAAGGTCCAGATCCGGTTGCCGTCCAGCAGGAAGAAGATCAGGGCGAAGATGGCCAGCACGGTGCCGGCGGCGATGTTGCCTGCGGTGGAGCCGAACCCGAGGGCGCCGCTGAGGATGGCCTGGCTGTTGTTGCGCACGGTGCCGGCCAGGTCGGAGATGACATCGTTCCACTGGTCGGTGGTCACGCCCATGGAGGCCAGCCAGCCGATGATCCCCTCGAACCCGACGACGATCTGGTCCCGCATGTCGGCGAAGCCCACGGCCAGCTGCTGGCCAGCCAGGTAGAACAGTCCCAGCACGGCGGCGATCAGCCCGAGGATGCACGCCGCGACCGCCAGGCCGTTAGGAACGTGCAGCTGGCGCATCCGGCGGTGGACCGGGGCCAACAGGGTGGCCAGCAGGGCGGCGACCAGGAGCGGGATGACCAGGATGGAGACGTGGCTGAGCAGCCAGATGGCCATGCTCACGGCGATCAGCACCACGATCAGCCGCCAGGACCAGGCAGCGGCCACGGTCAGCCCGTAGGGAACGTCCAGGGCGACGCGGTCGCTGACCTGGAGGTCGGTGAGGGACTCACTGTCCAGTTCCGGGGCCGGCTGAGCCTGCTCTGGCGGTGGGGTGGACATGGGTCCCTCCTGGGTCAGGCCAGCCGCCCGGTGATCCCCCAGGTGGCCGACAGCGTCTGGTCGGTCTCCAACCACACCAGCCCATCGCCTGAGTTCAGGGCGTCAGCCGGTGCGGTCATCGGTTCGAGCGCCACCGCTCGGTGCCGACCGGGATAGCGGTCGGTGATGAACACATGCACGTAGCGGTAGGCGGTCTCGGACCACAGCTCCACCGTACGCCCGTCCGGGGCTGTCAGGATGCAGCGCACGCGCCCGTCCTGATCAGGTGTCAGGTCGGTGTAGGCGGCGTCCAGCAGCCGCTCCCCCACCGGGGCTCCCTGACGGAAGTCGTCCTCGGTGTCCTCGACCGCTCGGCTGCCCACCGGGATGAGCTGCTCATCGGCGATGATCTGGGTGGCACCGGGCACGGTGAGGGTGAGCTCCTCGGAGGGCACCTCGCCCAGCCGCAGGAAGGGGTGGGCGCCGAAGGCGACCGGAGCTGACCGCTCCGAATGATTGATGAGGGACTGGGTGACCTGCAGGCCGCCGTCGGGGTCCAGGTGGTAGTCCACCTGATGGGTGAGACGGAACGGATACCCGTGCTGGGGGTGGATCTGCCCGCGCAGCACCACTCGGTCCTGGCTGTGCAGGACCGGGGTGAGGCCGGTGTTGCGCAGCAGTCCGTGGCTGGCATTGCCGCGGGAGGGCTCGGTGAGGTCCAGCTGTTGGGGCTGCCCGTCCAGGTGCCAGAGCCCGTCCCGGACGCGGTTGGGCCAGGGCGAGAGCTGGATGCCGTTGGCCGAGGGGGCGATCTCGTCCGGACCGTAGGTCTCGATCAGGGCGGTGCCGTGGAGCTCGTAGACGCGGAGGGCGCCGGCCAGGGCGGTGATGACGGCGCGGGCTCCGGCGCGGTGGATCTCGTACTGAACGCCGGTGGCCGCCGACCCCTCGGACGAGGGATCGACGGCCACCGGGAGGTGATCTGCGGTCACGAGGTCAGTCGTTGCCGCGCAGGATCGCCAGGATACGCAGGATCTCGACGTACAGCCAGACCAGGGTCACGGTCAGGCCGAACGCGGCGCTCCAGGAGTACTTCTTCGGAGCACCGGCGCGCACGCCCTGCTCGATGGCGGTGAAGTCCATGACCAGGGAGAAGGCGGCCAGGAAGACGGCGACCAGGCCGATGGCCACGCCCATCCAGCCCGACCGCAGGCCGAACATGGAGTCGGTGACGCCGAAGAGCATCAGGAACAGGTTCACCAGCGAGAACAGCGCGTAGCCGACCATGGCGATCATGAAAATGCGCATGGCCTTGGGGGTGGCGCGGACCTTGCCGGAGGCGTACAGGGCCAGGGTCACGGCGAACACGCACAGGGTGCCGAGCACGGCCTGGGAGGCGATGCCGGGCCACATCTGCTCGAAGACCTGGGAGATGCCGCCCAGGAACAGACCCTCGGCTGCGGCGTAGAGCAGGATCAGGGCCGGCGAGGGCTCACGCTTGAAGGCGTTGACCAGACCGAGCACGAGGCCGACGATGGCGCCGGGCAGCATCAGGGCGGGCATCATCCAGCCGACGACGGCGGTGATCAGCACCACGCCCAGGGTCATCACGGTCTTGGCGATGACGTCGTTGTAGCTCATCCGGCCGGTGTCCACCGGGCCGGCGGCGGGCTGCTGGTACATCTCGTTGAGCTGCTCGGCGGAGTAGCCCTGCGGAGCCTGCTGGCCATACTGGGGCTGACCGAACTGGCCCTGCTGGCCCGGCTGGGTCTGGGTCTGCTGCCCACCGGAGTACCACCCCGGCTGCTGCTGGCCGGAGTGCATCTGCTCCTGGAAGGTCTTGGTGTTGAAGACAGGGTTGGCCACTGGCCATCTCCTCTACTGGTCGCGTCTGGTCCGTCTGACTTGGAAGTCCACCCGTTGGACCGGGCCGGAGGCTGTGACCCAGTCTATAGGCCGAACCTGCATCGACGCTGGGTGGGATGACACGGTCCGCCCACGGCGTAGTGCGGCCCGCCCAGCCCGTTCCTCAGGCGGGGCGGCCGGTGGTGAGCTGAGCGACCAGTTCCGGCCCCAGACGCTGGCGCAGTGCTGAGTCGGCTCGCGTGCCCGTGGCGTCCAGCACGGTGCTGAAGAAGCACCGTGCCGCGGCGGCCAGGATGACGTCGAAGGCCCCCTGTTCGGTCAGACCTGCCCCAAGGACGGCGTCGATGTCAGCCTGGGTGAGGTCAGGAGCGCCACGTGCCACCCGCGCGGCGAAGACGGTGATCATCTCGTCCCGGGTGGATCCGTCGGCGACCTCGCCGGCATCGGCCGCCGCAAGGAGGCGGATCAGGCCAGGCTCGTCGACGTGCCGTTCCAGGAGGACGCTCCCATGGGCGAGGCTGCAGTAGGTGCTGCGCAGGGCCCTGGCCGCCCCGAGGGTGGCGACCTCGTAGTCCCGCTCGTCCATGGAGGCGGTGATCGCCGCGACCAGCCCCCGCCAGGCGGCGTACACAGCAGGACGGCTGGCGAAGGCGCGCTCGTAGTTCGGAAGCGTGGCATCCAGGGAGGAGGTGCTGGGGAGCAGACCCATGGCCTGAACGGTACGCGCGGTCGCGCTGCCGTGTCATCGATCGGCGGACTGGCTGGCGTGCCCCCGGTGGGACTCGAAACCTTTCGAGACTGTGGCCAGGCAGCGAAAACCGCGGAATCTCGCGGAAGTTCATATCCGTGCATCACGCAAAGTTAGGTGGGTTTACGAGCGAATGTTGCCACGATGTTGCCATCGTGGGAGGTTCCCCGTCGCTTAGGGCCGGCAGGGAGATCACGCCAATAAACTGTGTCTTGGTCTTGTCGGCGAAGAACTCCTCATCGACAGCGGGGCCGGTGGCCTCGATGACCGGCTCGTCGGTCGGGGTGGGAGCGGTCAGGGAGACGCCCGATGGCCTCATCCGTGGCCTCGGTGGCGAACTGGCCGCCGAGAGAGCCGCCCCTGGGCTGGTGGGAACGGGAGATGGAGTCGGTCATGCCCGGATGTGTACGGGTTTAGTCCTATGCGCGGGGCAGCTGGCGGTAAAAGTAGAAGGCTGGTGCGGCATCGAGGGCGCCGACCCATGTCCGGCCACGGAACTGCGGAAGGGGCTGCCCTTGGTCCAGTACTTTAAACCCGGCCGCAGTGTAGAAAGACTGCAAATGCTGCACATCGTGCTCATCCGTCACACAGCCGAAGATCACCCGGGTGCCGCGAGCAGACAGCTCGGCATCCACCGCGGACAGGAGGCGTGTACCGAGCCCCTGGCCCCGGTGGTCCGCGGCGACGGTGATTAGATCCAGCTGGTACACGTCATCCAGGACAGGCCCGTAGTCCACTCCGTTCGGCAACTTGCCACCCATCATGACCGACCCTGCCGCGATCATCGGCCGGTTGGCCAAGGCCGCCGCGACCACTCGCCCCTCACTCTCACGGATAAACGGGATGACTGGGCGGTACAGGTCGTCGTGTGCCACCACGGGCACCGCGTTCTCCGCGATGTCCGCGATGTCCGCGAAGTGCAAGCCAAAGAACTCTTGCACCTCAGCTCGTTCCGGGTCCGTCCGGGCCATCGTGGTCTCCACCTGAGTCCACCATCCTTTCGATAGGCGTCACTTTCGAGCCTATGACCGGTGGGTGCCGCGGACCATCCGCACGCATGCCCTGATGGGAGCCCTAACTCACCCTGCCCACCCCTGACCCCTGATTGGACGTGACCATCCCCTTGCAGGCGCTGTACGCAGTGTTCGCAGCAGTCCACCTCAAGATCGCCGACGTCACGTAAGGCCCTCCGGACTCCATTGTGTGACGCCCTGATTGTGGTCTCCGCAGCGTTCCGTACACATAGATTCCCTGAGCCTCACTGAGAACCGTGTGTGCGGAACTGCGGTCCTCAGAGGAGAGTTTGGGTTCAGTCCTCGTGGGCGGCCCAGAGGACCGCGTCTAGATCGGACAAACGCCAGCTGCGGGTGTTCGCGGCGTGGAACATGACCTCGCGCAGATGGTCGTAGCCCTGCCTCTCAATCCCGGCCCGGGTCGCGGCCAACCGGATGCGGGAGTCCACGGCGGTGGCCTCGGTGATCCCGCACAGGATGTCGAAGTAGTCGAGGGTCTTGGGCCCGATGTTGCGGATCCGGCGGAGCTGGGCCCGCAACGGTGCGCGGGTGTGCTCGTCTTCGAGGGCTTCACGCAGCTGGTCGGTGGTGTCGATACCGTGGTCGGCGAACACCGTGGCGGTCTCGGCCATCTGGACCAATCGGGTCGGTGAGGACCAGTCGATGACCTTGCCCAAGCCGGCTAGGCCGGTGTTCAGGGACCAGTCGAAGGTGCTGGTATCCCCGTCACCGGCAAGCCGGCGAAACCCTGTGGTGGTCACAGCCTTGGGCCACGCCTCGATGATCTTGGCGACGCGCGGGGCGACCGTGGACCCGTACTTGTTGCGCCTCTGCAGGGCAGAGTCAACGATGAGCCCGCCCATGTGCTCCTGTCCGCGGTTCACCTGCACGGCGCCGTTCAGGCCCTGTGCGTCCATGTAGGACAGCAACAGCTGGGCATCGACGGTGACCTGCGTGTTCTCGCTCATGGGTCCAACCTATCTTCCCTGGGGTTGTGAATCGCCCTGGGTTTCTTGGAGACTCCTGACCTTGGAAACGAGGATGGGGTTATGCCGAAGGACATCTCGAAGGATCAGCCGACCACGCGTCGGTACAGCGCGGAGGAGAAAGCCGCAGCGGTGCGGATGGTGCGCACGCTGCGCGCCGAGCTAGGTACCACCCAGGGCACCGTGAAACGAGTCGCCGAGCAACTGGGATATGGCACTGAATCGGTGCGGACCTGGGTCAAGCAGGCTGACATCGATGAGGGCCATACCCCGGGCGTCACCACCGACGAGGCCGCGAGGGTGCTGGCTTTGGAGCAGGAGAATCGCGAGTTGCGCCGGGCCAACGAGATTCTCAAGAGGGCTGCTTCTTTCTTCGGGGCGGAGCTCG
>NZ_FPCG01000009.1 GCF_900116905.1 Micrococcus terreus
GATCAACCTCGGCCTGAAGCCGGCGGATCTCCGTGGCATCTCGTCTGGTCATCACCCCAGTCTTTCGAGGCACCAGACCCCTGTCCAGGTCACCATCGGCCAACGCCGCCTGCCATCTTCGCAACTGCTCGAAGCAGATGTCCTGCTCCTTCAAAAACGCTCTCTTCGTCCCATGAGGACGCTCCAGATACTCCAGCACCAACCGGCGCCGCTGCTCCGGGGAGAACTCCTTGGTCGGAATGATTACAGTCATGAACCTGCTCCATCAATCAGGGAACCAACCGGTTCACAACCAGCCTGCCAGGAAGGGTTTCGGGCTCATGCGAGTGATAACTGACCTCCAGTTGTGGTGCAGACGTCAGTCCCGCCGCTGGCGCAGCACCTCGTCCGCACGTGCCTGCACATCGGACTCGCGGGCCAGGATCTGTGCCACGGCACGCTGCAGTGCCTCGATCCGCTCCTGGGTGTCCCGCCGGGCCCGCTCGGCCACGGAGAGGGACTCGATCTGCTCCACCTCGCGCCACGCGGCCACCAGGGACCGTTCGTAGAGCCGCTGCTCGGCCTCCTGGGGCGAACCCGCCGGCCCCGCACCCAGCACCGCCACAGCGGAGAGACGGGACTCGTCCAGGCCGGGCATGAGCTTCTCCAGCGACTCCTTGACCCGCCGCAGGGCGGCGCTGCCGCGCCCGAACCGTCCGGCGCCCACGGAGAGTCCGGCCAGCGTCTCCACCAGCGCCAGCAGGAGCAGCAGCCCCGCGGTGAAAGCCACCCAGAGCACGACGGCGACCACGCCCTCGCTCGCCTCGGGCCGGTCCGCCCCATTGGACTGGAGCCCTCGGCCCACGCTCTCCAGTTCGCTGCCCACCCGCACGTCCACCAGGCCGCCGTCGGAGATCAGGGTGCTGTCCCTCTCGCTGGCGTGGGGCGCCAACCGGCTCCGCTCCCCCTCGGACACGGCCCCGGTAATGGGATACAGCACGCTGAAGACGTCCTCCTCCCACACCATCACGGGCACGATCACCGTCCCGGGCAGCAGCTCACCGGTGCGCTCATCCACCTTCTCCGGGAACTCGGACTTCAACCGCCACAGGGCCTCCACGGTGGCGGCCGGATCCAGCTCGTAGCTGAGCTCGGTGCTCTCACCGGTCCGGTCCAGGTAGGACTCGGCGTCCCGGACGGCCACGGTCACGTCCACGGGCTCCACGAACGCCCCGTCCACGAACCGCAGGATGCCCTCCTCGCTCAGGTCCCCCAGCTCGGGCCCGTCGATCTGCACGGCGTCCACGGGCTGGTCCCCGGTCAGCTCCCATCCGGGGGCACGGGTGACGGATTCGGCGATGATCAGTGCCGGCAGCAGGGTGAGCACAGCCGCTCCCCCGGCGGCCACCAGCCAGGTCAGGCGGGACAGCCGCGGACGGTCGTCACCGCGGGTGGTGTGGAACCACGCATTCCCTTCCCGACGACGGCGCCCACCGGGGGCTGCCCCCTCGCCGAGGCGATCGATCCAGGAGGTCACCGCGGGCAGGGGGCCGTCGTCGGACACTGCAGTGGCGGTGTCCAGGTCCTGGTGCGGGCCGATCAGTGCTCGGGCGGCACCGTGGGCGCGCGCCAGGCTGGCCAGTGCGTCCCGCGCCGGTGCCGAGTTCAGTCCCAGACTGTCCCGCAGAGCCTGGGTGCCCTCCAGTCCGGGGAGGGGTGCGAGCTCGGAGGAGTCTCGGGCCCCTGGGTACCGGACGAGCTGCTGGCGCACGGCCTCGGCGGCGCGGCCCAGGCGTTCCTCGGCCCGTTGCCAGTCCTGCTGGAAGCTCCCGCCGATCCGGTCCGCGGAGCCCTTCGCCCCGTCGCCGGTGGCCTCCTCTGCGGCTGGCCCCCAGGCCTCGATCTGGCCCAGCAGGTCGGCGTGCGCGGCCTCCAGTTCGGCGGAGGTGTGCGCGTCCAGGGTCCGGCGGGGGGCCTCGGCGAGCCGGGCCAGCAGGGTCCGCGAGGCGTAGACGAGCGGCTGGGCGATCTGATCGAGCACGGTGTCGCCGCCCTCCAGCCGGGCGTGCACCCGCCCGGACTGCTCCAGCGCGTGGGCCTGCTCGGCCAGCTCCCGGGCGGAGTCCCGGTAGTCCTGGATGTCCGCGGCCAGACCCTCGCGCAGGGCCGGGTCGGTGGAGTTCAGGCGCAGCAGCAGTCCCTCTTCGCGCCGGGCCAGGGGCAGGGCCTCCTCCTGGAGCCGCCGCCAGGCCTGCTCGAATCCGGGTGGTCGCTGCCCCTCGGGAACGGCCAGGTAGGAGACCTCCAGGGCCTCGTGGTCCAGGATGACCCGGGCCACGTCCAGCCGGCCGGCCCGGAAGGTCCGCTCCACAGCGGTGTCCTGGCGCCGCAGCCGGGCCCAGAGGGTCAGCGCCACCAGGGACAGTGCACCGCCGCCGGTCAGCAGCCCGATCCACAGCCACATCGAGCGCGGCAGCCCCCGGTAGGTCTCTTCGCCGGCCGTGCGGGCGGCCTCCACCACCGCGGAGGGTCCGTGGCCGAGGTCCCGGTTCCCGGTGAACGCCTCGTGGATGTCATACCGGGACCGGGTGGGGTCGGACAGGGCGCCCAGGGTCACCTGGTTCAGGCCGACCCCGTCGAACCGGGCCTCAGCCTCGGGGTCCGCTTCGCGCGTGGGGATGGACAGCACCAGGTCAGCCTCGGTCTCGGCACCCCGGTAGATCTGGCCGTAGGTGATGAACTTGTCCGTCACCCGCAGCGTCAACGGCCGCCAGGAAGGCACGGAATCCTCCCCGAGCGCCGCCTGCACGGTCTGCTCGGAGATGTTGTACGGCAGTCCCTCCTCCACCTGGATCTGGACCGCGTGCTGAGGTTGTGCGGTCAGGGTGAACGCCCCGGCCGCTCCGGCTCCCAGGGTCAGGGCGGTGAGCGTGGCTGCCGTCCAGCCCAGCACCCGGGTGTTCTGACTGGACTTCATGTGCGGTCCCCCCGCCGTGCACGCCGGCCCCGGGACCGCCCCCGGGACGCCGGACCGCCAGCCGTCTCCAACGTCTCGGCCCGGTGCAGGTCCACCAGGGGGTCGGAGGCCTCCCAGACGTCCTCGTCCCGGCGCAGGTGGACGTCCTCCCCGCCCTGCACCACCAGGGCCACGGACACCCGTTCGGCGTCCACGCGCATGGCCTCCAGCCGGTCCAGCAGCTGTCCGGCCACCACTCCGGGGTGCGCGGCGGCCTCAGAGGGTTCGTCCTGGCGGCCGCGGAGTCGGCGCAGCAGCCCGCTGAGCCCGGACCCCGCGGGATCCTGCCCCTGGCCGACCTCGCGGTCCAGGATGGCGCTGACCTCGTCCAACTCGTGGGTGTGATCCACCACCATCTGCAGGGCTTCGGGGCCGCTGCGGAACCCGCTGACCCGGTGTTGCTGGGCCAGCCGGTTCAGATCGCGCAGCCGGGCCCGATGGGCGGAGATGATCATCTTCACCACCACCGGGTCCGCCGCCACCCCGTGGGTGAGGACAGTGCCGAGCCGTTCGTAGGCCTCGGCCGCGTAGTCCAGCCGCGCGGCGAGTTCATGGTCGTCCTCCGGGGCGATGGTGCGCTGCACCGCGCGCTGCTCCACCTGCTCCAGGGTGGTCGGCAGTCGGTGCAGCTGGCGTTCCAGCCGGCCGCGGACCACCCCGCGCACCGCCCCGACCCCTGGCAAAGCCGAGCCGTCGAGCGCCCCCAGCGTGCCGTCGTCGGGAATCTCCAGAGGCGCCAGAATGCTGGTCGGCGCCTGAGCCATCCGCTCCAGCCGCCGCATCCGGGGCCGGGACTCCTCCCCGAGCAGCTCGGTGAGGTCCTGTCCGCTGGCCACCGCCTGGCGGTAGCGGCGCTGCCCCGCGCCGCTGCGCATCAGCCCGCGCACACCCAGCCACCCCAGGATGAGCAGGACCACGGCGCCCAGCGCCCCCAGGAGCCAGGGCCACGGACTGGGCTGGATGCTCGTGCGGTCCACGGCGGTGGTGATCATCCGTTCGATCCCGCCGGTGTAGTCGCCCTGCGCGAACGGGTCCTCCCCCGCGGAGGCGATGGCGGCGGTGACCTCTTCGGCGGTCCCGTCCAGGTCCACCTTGGTGCCCTCTTGGAAGAACACGTCCGCGGGTCCGGATCCGGGGGTCTGGGGCAGGATCACGGTGATGATGGACCAGTCCTCGCCGACCAGGTGACCACCATGCTCCACGTCCAGCCAGTCATCGCGCAGGATTTCCGGGTGGACCATCAGGATCATGCTCCCGGCCAGCGACCGGGCGTGCGGGCTTCCGGCTGGTTCGCGGTCCATGGCCACCAGGATGCGGCGCTGCCCCATCTCCAGCTTCCCGACGGCGGCCACCAGGGCTTCGGCGTCGATCTCGCCCTGGAGTTCGTCCATGATCGCCAGGTCCAGGTGCTCGGTGCGCGTGGTGACGCTGGGGACTTCCCGCTCCCCCTCCTCCAGATTCGGCGGTCCGGGTTCCGTGGGGCTGATGGTGGGGTAGGCCGGGCCGGAGGGCTGGGTGGGCTGGGGAGAGCTGGTGGGTTCAGCGTTGGCCGGGTGCGCGCTGAGCAGGGAGAGGGTGAGGACGGCTACGGCGCCCATCAGTCCCGCGGTGGCCCGGCTGGTTCTGGTGCGGTGCATGCTCGCCCCCTCGGCTGCAGTGTTCGTCTCTGGTGTCAGCGTACTGGGCGGGACGGACACGTTCAGGGCTCAGCCCCATGTCAGGACTCGCGTGCGGAGCGCAGCAGCGCCTCGGCCCGGTCCTGCACCAGGGACTCGCGGACGCTGATCTGCCGGACGGCTGCCTGGGGCTCCTCGATGCGTGCGGTGGTGGCCGGGCGCATCCGTTCGCAGACGGTGAGGGATTCGATGGCCTCGGCCTCACGCCAGGCGGCGACCAGGGCCCGTTCGTACACGCGCTGTTCGGCCTCGCGCGGGGAGCCGACCGGTCCGGCACCGAGCACGGCCACGGCGGAGAGACGGGACTCGTCCAGCCCGCGCATGAGCTTCACCAGCTCGGCCATGGCGGTGCGCAGGTCGGCCCCGCCCTGCGTGAACCGTCCGGCGCCGGCGGACAGGTCGGCGGTCTCCTCCGCCAACGCCACCAGGGCCAGGGGCAGCGCGGTGATCCCGAACCACAGGATGACGGTGTAGATCCCCTGGTCGATCGGTGGCCCGGTGATGCTGGCCCTGTGCTCGATCGGGTTGAACTGCGGGTCCCAGGCCGGATAGTCGAAGAGTCGGTCGGCCACCATCAGAGCGGGGAGCCCCGCCAGGGTCCCCCAGATCGCGACGGCCGAGATCCACCCCCACCGGGACAGGCCCTGCGCCCGTCCGGTCTCCGGGTCGCGCCGGAGCAGCTCCCGGCCCTGCACCGGCGGGTGCATCTCGGCGAAGGTGGCCATCTCCCGGGCGAGGAGCGTGCGCAGTGAGTCCACCTCACCGTCCGAGGTCTGGGCAGGATCGTCCCCACCCGGGCCGTCCAGGTCCGGGCGGGCCCCAGATGACTCTGCGCGGCAGCCGCGGCCCGGCCCAGGTTCACCATCAGATTGCCGCCGGGCTCCGGGTCCAATCCGAGCTGTTCGCGCAGGACGCCCAGCTCGTAGGGCAGACGGTCAGCGGTGTTCGCCCCGGCGGGTTCGGCCCCGGGGAGCCGTTCGATCTGCTCGGCCACGGCCAGCACGGCCCGGCCCAGCCGGTCCTCCGCCCGCTCCCAGTCGCGCAGCACCCTCGCCGCGTGGTGGGGATTCTGTTCAGATCCGGTGTCCGGGGTCCACTCCTGGACGAGGGCCAGGAGGTGATCGAGAGCTGACTGCAGCTCGTCCTGGGCGGGACGGTCCACGGTGCGCTCAGGCGCCAGGTGGAGCCGGGACTGCAGGCTGCGGACCCTGCTGACGAGTGGTTGGGCCACCCGGTCCAGGACGGTGCCGCCGCCGACCTGCTGACCGTGCACCCGGCTGGACTGCATCAGAGCCTGTGCGTCGGCGGCCAGGTCGCGGACGTCTGCGGTGAAGTCCTCCACATCCTCCTCCACCAGGTCGAACCCCCGCTGGCCGGGATCGGCGACCTGCGGGGCGAGCTGTTCCTCGGCACGGGCGGACCGCAGCGCCTGCTCTCGGATCCGCTCCCAGGCCTGGGTGAACCCGTGGGGGCGGTGTCCCTCGGGCACCGTGAGGAAGGAGACCTCCAGGATCTCGTGGTCCAGGATGACCTGAGCCAACTGGAACCGGCCCTCGCGGAAGGTGCGCTCCACCGCGGACTCGCGGCGCCGTCGTCGTGCCCATCCCACCAGCGTGAGGACGGTCAGGGCCGCACCGCACAGGGCCAGGCCCAGCCACAGTGCCGGTGAGCGCGCAGGCCCGGGGTCGGTCCGCCGAGTGCGTGCGCGGCGGCCACCACCGCGGCGGGGCCGTCGCTCGTGTCCAGGGTGCGCTCCACGGCCTCACGGGCCGCGATCTCTGCCCAGGGGACGCCGTCGGGCGTTTCCGCCGCCAGCAGCCCGTCGCGCGAGTGCAGTCCGTAGTCGAGCCGGGTGCCGGCCTCATCGAACACGGGCGAATCCGTATCCCGTAGGGCCAGCACGGCGTCTGCTCCGAGGTCGGATCCGTCCTCGGCGTGCTCGCTGGTCAGGCCCTCGTCGGTGACACGGAACGTCAGCGGGGTCCAGGCACGGGCGGGGTCGGGATCATTCGCGGCCGCCACGCTCTGTGGGGTGATGCCGTGGGGCAGTCCGTCCTCCACGACGTACTGCACCTCGTGTCCAGGCTGGGTGAGCAGCGGCGCGGCACCCAGTGCGGCTGCACCCAGGGTCCCGGCGCCCAGCACGGCGACGGCGATCCCCAGGGCCGTGGTCATGCGGCGCTTCATGTGTCCCCCTCCAGTGCCGTTCTCACCTGTGGGGTCAGCCTACTGAGCCTGGAGATGCTGAGGGCCCGGCCCGGGTCGGCTGGTGTCAGCCGGTCCCGGGGCCGGGCCCGTGGGCGTGGGTGTCACGGCGCGGTGTAGCCGCCGTCCACCAGGTAGTAGGCGCCGGTCATGAAGGAGGCCTTCTCGCTGAGCAGGAAGCTGACGAGGTGGGCGACCTCTTCGGCGCGGCCGAGACGGCCGATGGGGTGCTTGGAGACGAGGTCCGCGTGGACCTCCTCGGGCAGGTCGGCCAGCAGCGGGGTCTCGATGTAGGCCGGGCCCACGGCGTTGATGCGCACGCCGCGCTGGCCGTAGTCGATGCCGGCCTGCTTGGTCAGGCCCACCACGCCGTGCTTGGCGGCTGTGTAGGCGGAGGCGCCCAGGCCTGTGCCCACGGTGCCGTGAATGGAGGCCATGTTGACGATCGCCCCACCGCCGGCAGCCTCGATGGCGGGCAGCTGGTAGCGCATGCCGTAGAGCACGCCGTTGAGGTTGATGTCGATGACCTTGTTCCAGTCATCGAGGGCGAGCTCACCGGCCGGATCCGGGCCCGCGCCGATGCCGGCGTTGTTCACGGCCAGGTGCAGGGCGCCGTAGGTGTCCACAGCGAGCTTCACGGCGGCCTCGTTGTCCTCAGGGGAGGCGGCGTCCTGCTTCGTGGCGGTGGCCTTGCCGCCGGCGTCGGAGATCTCCTGGGCCACGCGCTTCGCGGCGTCCTCGTTGAGGTCCGTGACGAGTACGGCTGCCCCATTCTTCGCCAGGTCCTTGGCGCAGGCCTCTCCGATGCCTGACCCTGCGCCGGTGACCAGTGCGACCTTGCCAGCGAAATCCGTCATGCCGTTCTCTCCTCTGTTCTCCGGGGTGCACCCGGGTGGGGATGGTGGGCCCTGCCTCCGGGCCCACCTCCAACGCTAGGGGGCCTGCGGCCCGCTGCCAACCGGAACCGCACTGGTCAGGCTGTCATCACGGCACAGTCCCGATTGCGTTATGAAGCAGCACTTGCTCCACGGAACACTTGGAGGGGCATCTCACGGTCGAGGTCCCAGGTGATCTGCATCGGGCGTTCCGTGTTGTTCCAGGAAGCGAACTGGACTGTACCGAGATTCAGAAAGGGGACCGTGCCGATCTCATCTTTCTTCCGTTCACGCACGAACAGAGCTGTGTGAGTTTCACCGTTCGCTTTCGCCAAGTAGCGCCGCCCTGGTGTCGAACTTGCTTTGGTGTCGTTCGGGCTTTCCCAGTGGAAGCGGTCCGGGCTGACGGCGAAGTCTCGATACATCGTGGTCGGCGAGAATCCGCTTGAGTCCTTCTTAGACGTCACAAACAGCGCATCGAGTTGGTACACCTCCGACCAGGCAACACCTTCCACATGCTGCATGTTCTGGTTTCTCCACCCCAGAATGTCCAACCCTGCCAAGGCCTCCTCGCGACGATAGTGGGCATGGCTCTTGAGTACAGTTTCCTTGTCCAGATTCATCGGCTGGGGAGTATTGCGAGCCACGTCTACAACGTGCTCCAGCAACTGGCCAGCTTCCTCCACGAAGGCACGTTGTCCTCGGGCCCAGGCCAGTCCATCGTCGAACGATGTGAACCGATCCTTTTCATGGATGACAGTGAAGTACAGCATCCGGGCGTACTGCTGCTCCAACGTGGACATTTCATGCATAAGTCGGCCGTTAGTGAGGATGCGCAGGTATGCATCGGCGCGCTCTCGGTCATCTACGTGGACAAGTCGACCAACCTTCAACGTTTCCCTCGCAGCCTCGGTCGTGATGTGAATCGACGGCTCAGATCGATCAGCTCGTAGACGCAGCGTCGTCCAACTGCGCCCATTTGATCCCTGCCGGTAGACATCTGCGACTGTTCGGTCGGACTCTGCCAGGTAGTCGGCAAGACGGTACTTCCACACATCCCGACCACCTGCATGGTCCCGAACATCCTGAGCCAGCTGGTTCACATTGAGCCCGACCTGGGTACGAATGTTCTCCAGGATGTTCTCCCGAGCCACCTCGTCCAGGACAATCTGACTTCCAGACGGGAGGTACGGGAAGTCATGGTGGAGATCGTCCACCAGTTGCTTTCGACCCACACCCGTCAGTGCACGTAGCTTGAGATCGAATCTGAACTCCTTGCGCTGATGACCGACGAAGTCCAGCGCGGTGAGGACGCTCTTTCCATGGGCACGACGCAGACCGCGTCCCAGCTGCTGAAGGAAGATCGTGGCGCTCTGCGTCGGTCGGAGAAAGAGCACTGTGTTGACGTCCGGAATATCGAGACCTTCATTGAAGACGTCCACACCGAAGACCACCTTGATGTCCCCGGCGCGCAGTTGTGCCAGGGCTTCACGACGAACCGCATTGTCGGTATCTCCCACGATGACGGCTACAGGGATTCCGGCCGCAGTGAATGCCTCCGCCATGTAGTGCGCATGGTCCACGGTGGCGCAGAATCCAAGCGCCTTCATCGCGGTCAGATCCCCTACCTTGTCGCGTAGTGCTTTCAAGATGGCGCGGGTGCGGGCATCGTTCCCCGTATAGACCTTGCCCAACGCGGTCCGGTCGTACTGTCCGTTCTTCCACTCCACTCGGCTGAGGTCCACATCATCTGCGATGCCAAAGTAGTGAAACGGCACCAGAATGTCCGCATCCAGCGCGTCCCACAGCCGCATCTCCGAGGCAATGCGCCCACCGAAGATGCCCTTGACGTTAAAACCATCTGAACGCTCCGGAGTCGCGGTCAAGCCCAGCATTTCCTGCGGACGCAGGTGGGACAGCAAGAGTTCGTAGGACTGAGCGGGAGCATGATGAAACTCGTCGATCACCACAACATCGAAATGCTCGGCTGGCAGATTCTCGATGCCATAACTTCCCAATGACTGCACACTGGCGAATACGTGCTCCCACCGAGTGGGCCGGTCACCGCCGACGTACAGCTCACCAAAGGTGGGATCGCTGAGCACACTGCGGTACGTGTGACGAGCCTGCTCCAATATCTCCTGGCGGTGAGCAACGAACAGCAACTTCAGTCGTCGCCCAGCATGAGTGATCAAGTCACGGTAATCCAGCGCGGCAATGACCGTCTTTCCCGTTCCAGTCGCAGCAACCAGCAGGTTGCGATGCCGATCGTGCTCTGCGCGCTCGGCGGCGAGATCTTGCATCATCAGCACCTGGTGCGGGTACGGCCGCACATCCAGTCCCCTCAGTTCGAGCTGGGGTGTGGTGGTGCCGGCAAAGGAACCCTTCTTGATCTCCCGCTCGAGCCGGTCTCCATCCACATCCGGGTTATACGGCTCAAAGGAGTCGTCGTCCCAGTAACTTTCGAAGGTCGCCTCGAACTTTCGAATCAGGGCTGGGGTCATGACGTTGGAGAGGCGAACATTCCACTCCAATCCGTCCAACATGGCCGCCCGCGAGAGGTTCGACGACCCGACGTAGGCGGTGCTGTAGCCACTATCCCGGTGGAATAGCCATGCCTTCGCGTGGAGCCGCGTGGACTTGGTGGCGTAGCTGATGCGTACCTCGCCACCGAACTCACGCACGATCCGATCGAGCGCCAGTCGCTCGGTTGCTCCGATATAGGTGGTGGTGATGACACGGAAAGGAACACCCCGTTCCTTCAAAGCTGCCAGCTCTCGCTCCATGGTCCGCAGCCCCTGCCATTTCACGAAGGCACACAGTAGATCGACGCGATCCGCCGAATCGAGCTCGGCGCGAATTTCCGATCCGATGCTCGGCTCACTCGATGCGTTGGTAATGAGAGCGACATCAGAGAACGGCGTCTCTGGCCGTTCTTTCGACTGCTGATTCAAGTCGATGGCTGGCCGCACTTCACGGAGCTGACGGATAGCCTCACCGGGCGCGATCTGGTCCGGCGCGTAGCCGTCCCCCAAAGCTGCAATCACTCTTGCGGCGATCTCCCGCTGTTGTTCCGATGTCTTTGCAGCTGACAACGCATGCTCGACCAGTTGAGAGACATGCTGCGCCAGCGGTCGGACGACCGCATCGCCCGGCACATCCGAGACATCAGCACGCATGGCCGCGTTGTCCTGCAGCCGTTCCTTCACCGCCTGAGTCACGAGCTGTTCGTACACACCAGGGGCCAGCTGCGCGAGCCGTCCGGAACTCAGGACGCGAGGTTCTTCCATGTCGCCATTATGTTCTGCGCCGCAGACACGATACGAAGCACCCCCTCCTCGAACCCAGTGCGAGAATGGAGGCATGCCTGATCAGTCCGCCTCTGTGCCTGCCGCCGCGTCCGCCTCCACCTCCCCCGCCGGGTCCACCGCGGGGCGTCAGTCCCTGGCCGAGGCCGGCATCCCGGTCGGCCCGCTGGACGGCCGCTACCGCTCTGCCGTGGCGCCGCTGGCCGATCACCTCTCCGAGGCCGCGCTGAACCGCAACCGCATCCACGTGGAGGTCGAGTGGTTCATCCACCTCTGTGCCCAGAGCGTGCTGCCGGGTCTCTCTCCGCTCACCGCTGAGCAGGAGCAGGGTCTGCGCGCCATCGTGACCGATTTCGGCACCGAAGGCATCGAGGAGCTGGCCGGCATCGAGGCCATCACCGTGCATGACGTCAAGGCCGTGGAGTACTACATCTCCGCGCGCCTGGAGGACCTGGGCCTGGCCCACCTCAAGCCCCTCGTGCACTTCGCCTGCACCTCGGAGGACATCAACAACCTGGCCTACGCGGTAGGGGTGCGTGACGCCGTCGAGCAGGTCTGGCTGCCCGCCGCTGACCAGGCCGTCGCCAAGATCACCGCCATGGCCGAGCAGTCCGCCGCCGTCCCCATGCTCTCCCGCACCCACGGCCAGCCCGCCACGCCCACCACCCTGGGCAAGGAGCTCGCCGTCTTCGCGCACCGCCTGAACCGCCAGATGGACCGCATCCGTCAGCAGGAGTACCTGGGCAAGATCAACGGCGCCACCGGCACCTACGCCGCGCATCTCTCCGCCGCCCCGGACGCCGACTGGCAGCAGATCGCCCGCACCTTCGTGGAGCATCTGGGTCTGACCTGGAACCGTCTGACCACCCAGATCGAGTCCCACGACTGGCAGGCCGAGCTCTACGCAGACATGGCCCGCTTCAACCGCATCCTGCACGGGTTCTGCGTGGACGTGTGGTCCTACATCTCCATCGGCTACTTCAAGCAGATCCCCGTGGCCGGTGCGACTGGGTCCTCCACCATGCCGCACAAGGTCAACCCCATCCGGTTCGAGAACGCCGAGGCCAACCTCGAACTCTCCAACGCCCTGTTGGACTCCTTGGCCGCCACCCTGGTCGAGTCCCGTTGGCAGCGCGACCTCACCGACTCCACCTCACAGCGCAACATCGGCGTGGGCATCGGCCACTCCCTGCTGGCCCTGTCCAACGTCTCCAAGGGCCTGACCCAGCTGGACGTGGCCGAAGATGTTCTCGCGCACGATCTCGACACCAACTGGGAGGTCCTCGGCGAGGCCGTCCAGACCGTCATGCGCGCCCAGGCGATCGCCGGAGTCGAGGGCATGGAAGACCCCTACGAGCGCCTCAAGGACCTCACCCGTGGCCAGCGCGTGGACGGCGAGCGCATGCGCGAGTTCGTCCAGGGTCTGGGGCTCCAGCCCGAGGCCGAGGCCCGCCTGCTCGAACTCACCCCAGCCACGTACACGGGGTTGGCGCACCAGCTGGTCACGCCCCAGCAGTGACCTCTGCAGCCTGGGTCCACGCCACCCTTCCGGTGCCCGCCCCGGAGCCGGTGGTGGACTACCTCCCCACGGTCCTGCTCGTGTTGGACCTGACGGGGGTGTTCTTCTTCGCCGTCTCCGGGTCACTACTGGCGGCCAAACGGCACTTCGACATCATCGGCTCCATGTTCCTGGCCTACCTGGTGGGTCTGGGCGGCGGCGTGATCCGCGACCTGATCATCGGCGATGACATCCCCAACGCCTTCCGTCAACCCATCTACCTGCTCCCGCCGCTGTTGGCCGTCGCGCTGGTCTACATCCACCTGGTGCACCAGGACCGGTACCGCCGCCCGCTGCTGGTGTTCGACGCCGCCGGCCTCGCCCTGTTCTGCGTGCTCGGCACCCAGACCGCCATGAGCGCCGGCATGGGCCCGGTCCAGGGCGCCCTGCTCGGGGTGGCCACAGCGGTGGGCGGCGGCGTGATGCGCGATGTGGTGGCCAACGAGACCCCGCAGCTGTTCAACCGCCGCGGCGTGTACGCCATCCCCGCCATGATCGGCGCGGGACTGGCCTCCTGGCTCGAGTTCTTCGGCTGGCTCAACTGGCTCACCGGAGCACTGATCGTCATCGCGGTCTTCACCCTGCGCGTGCTCTCCCTGCGCTTCGGCTGGACCGCCCCCGGCGCTGTCCACGGCGCACCCCTGCACTGACCCGCAGCAGGCTCGTCCCACACCGTCACCCACCGGTAACACCGGTGAAACCACCGCTCGGCAGGATGGTGAGGTGCCGACGTCGGGAGATCCCTGACGCGCGCCGCACCGAAGGGGACCCATGCGCTCATCCCATCTGATCTTCCACACCGTCCCCTGGGACCACCCCGTGGCCCACGCGCTGCGCCTGGCCCAGCACCGTGAACTCGAACGCATCACTCCCCCGGACAGCCGGTACGACGCCGGCACCGACCCCTCTCCCACCGACGATCCGCGCTACGTGATCGCCCAGCAGCGCACCACCCTGGATGCGATCGGAGGCGGCGGTTTCCGGCGGATCGACCCCGCCACCGCCGAGCTCAAACGGCTCTACCTGATGCCCATGTCCCGTGGGTCCGGGGTGTCCGCCGAACTGCTCACCGCGGTGGAGGACGCCGCGCGGGAGGCCGGATTCACCCGGCTGGTCACCGAAGCGGCAGTGTTCCAGGACGCCGGTCGGAGGCTCTACCTCCGCGCCGGATTCACTGAGGCCCCGGCCTTCGAACCCTATGTGGGCGCGGTGGAGTCGGTCTGCTACGCCAAGGACCTGCCTACAGTGGACAGGTGAGCTCGCACCGCACCTCCCGCTCCAGCACCTTGGGCTGGACCTTCCCGACGACGGCCCTCGCCCTGGCGCTGACCGGCTGCGGTCCCAGCGCGGGACACGAGGAGGTGGGCGCCTCCACGCCCAGCCCGAGTGTCAGCGCCCAGCAGATGAGCATCTTCCAGCTCTCCCCCGGGCAGTGCTTCGACCGCCCGGAGGCCGGCGACGGGCTCTACCGGGTCAGTGTGGTCCCCTGCGAGGTGGCGCACGATCAGGAGCTGTACGCCCTATTCCAGCTGGACCACTCGGAGTGGCCCGGCGAAGATGCCGCCCAGCGTGAGGCCACCGAGCGGTGCGCCGGAGAGTTCCTGGCCTACACCGGTGCCACCGCGGACGAGTCACGTTTGGGCTTCAGCAGCTTCGTCCCCTCGGAGGGCTCCTGGTCCGAGGGGGACCGTCAGGTGCAGTGCGCCCTGGAACTGGATTCCGGCGGACGGCTCCTGGGGCCCCAGGCCGGCAAGGGCTGAACGTCCCGGACGCCTCCACATCACGATCGACCCAGACTCCCAGGCGGGCATAACGATTGATGCTCGACTCCGCGGAGACCTTGACCACAGGCTCTGAATCGTTCAAAGGTGGCCGGGGGCGCTCGACTCGTTCGGCCCCGACACCCATCCACGGTTCAGAGGGAAACCACATGAGAATCACCAAGACCAGACTCGTGCCAGCCGTCCTGCTGGCCGGTGCGCTGACCGCCGGAGGTGCCTGGGCCGTCGTCGCGAATCCCGGGAACCTGGAGGACAGGCAGGGCGGGGCCGGCGTGGCCCAGGCCAACCCACAGGACGGATCACCGGTCCAGGTGGACGAGAACGACAACGTGGTCAAGACCGCCGGGGAGACCGGGGGGCTGGTGGACAGCTCCGGCCAGGAGGTCTTCACCGTCCAGGTCGAGTCCGTCACCGCGCACCAGAGCTGCCCGGCCCGCGTGGGCGACCAGCAGCTGGAGAACGTCAACGGCACTTTCCTGTACGTGGACGTGAACGCCGAGCTGAAGCAGTCCGTGGACCAGTCCGTGGACGCCTCGCAGGACGAGCTGTTCCTGCCGCTGGCCACCGAGGCCTTCACCGTCACCGGCCCGGACGGCACCGTCTACGAGATGCCCGCCAGCGAGATGTCCTGGGGCTGCCTGAGCAATGACGAACTGCTGCCGCCGGTGATCAATCCCGGTGAGGCGCTGGAGGGGATCCTCGTGCTGGACGTCCCCGTCACCGAGGGCACCGTCAACTACGACCCAGACCGCACGGGCGGCTGGTCCTGGGCCTTCGGGTCCTGATTCGAGGGGAATCCACAGATGAAGACTCACCACACCGGCACACGCCGGCTGATCACCCTTGCCGTCACCGCGGGGCTGCTGACCGGCGGGATGGCCCCGGCCGCCGCCGCACCGGTCGCCGCCCCCGCAGTCAGCGCCTCCGTCACCACACCGGCAGCCGGACCGTCGGCGGTGGCCCCCCAGGCAGCCCTGCCCGCCGCCACGGACTGTGCCGCGAAGCCGTTCCCGGACAACACCCCGGGGACCGCGTACTACACCGCGGTGCGCTGGGCCCAGTGCTCCGGGCTGGTCTCCGGGTACGGGGACGGCACCTTCGGGATGAAGCGCCAGATCTCGCGCAATGAGACCGCGCAGATCCTGTTCCGCTACCGGGATCCCCGCTGGACGGCCCCCACCACCTCACCGTTCCGCGACCTGTCCCGGAGCAGCGTCTTCTACCAGGCCGTCACCTGGGGCAACAACGCCAAGGTCATCACCGGCTACGCAGACCGGACCTGGCGCGGACACCAGCCCATCACCCGTGCCCACACCGCAGCCATGCTGCACCGGATGACCGGAGCGGCCTGGCGTGCACCCCACCTGGACCCGTTCCGGGACATCGCCTACGGCGGGCCGCAGTACGACAGCATCACCTGGGCCCACGTCAACGGGATCACCAAGGGCTACAGCGCCCGGGAGTTCGGGCCTCAGCGGAACATCACCCGCGCCGAACTGGTCACCCTGCTCTACCGGCTGCACGTCACCAACGGCCAGTTCGTCACCTCTGCGCCCAACGCCTACGGCACCACCCAGTGCACCTCGAACTGCGTGCGGTACACCACCGGCACCCTGAACATGCGCCGGGGCCCCAGCACGGACTTCCCCGTCATCACCCAGCTGGCGGCCGGGAAGAAGCTCAATGTGCGCCTGATCGGAACCGGCTGGGCGTACGTGTGGGACGGGACGAGAGCCGGCTGGGTCAGCAGCCGCTACCTGACCTCGACTCCCCCGCGCCCCCCGGAGCCACCCAAGCCGCCGCAGCCCAGCCAGTACCCGCTGGCGGTGTACGGGACCCTGCGCAACGGACAGTCCGCGTACTTCCTGCTCAAGGACAAGACCATCTCCGAGGTGACCGTGCGCGTGAACGGGTACGGACTGTGGCTGCGTCCCGGCTACAGCTGGTGGTCGTTCATGATCCCCTCGACCTCCACCGACTCCGTGGTGGTGGAACGGATGAAGATCCGCTCCAGCCAGTACGCCAGCACGCTGCGGGACGTGGATGAGTGGGAGCGGTATGACCCCAGCCAGCCGCTGGCCTCGCAGAACTACAACCGCAAGCTGGTCACCGATCGGCAGGGTGTGCGGTCCTGGTCGTACATCGCCGGATCGCAGATGGCGTCCTACGTGAAGTCCAACGGGACCAAGATCATCGGCGGGGACTTCCTGAAGAGGTTCTGACCCGAACAACGCGCGGTGCCTGGGACCACACCCCTGGGCCCAGGCACCACGCGCCGGCCGCGAACGGCCGGTCTGTTGCGGCCCCCCACCAGTGCGGTGGATACGCCGAATCCCTGCCACGGCATACGGGGGTAGGGACGTTTTCATTGCACCGATCTGAGATACGGTGCACTGTCGATTGTAGCGTCCAGCCCTCGTCCGCTTCTACCGCCGGCCGTCGCTTCCGGCAACGATCCGGACACGATCCCGCCCAGTGATGGGCGCGTCAGACCCCTAGTTGACCTGGGAGCTTGTCGAGCACCCCAGCTCTGACCTGGGAGACCAGCCACGGGCTGAAGGCGAATGGAGTGGACATCACAGCGGCCCGCAGATCGCTCGGCCGCACCCAGGAGAAGTCATCGGCCTCCTCCGGATCCAACGCGGGCTGCTGCGCGGAGCGGGCCACGAACACCGGACACACCTCGTTCTCCTCCATTCCCGCCGCATCTGCCGCGCGGTACCGGAAGTTCGGCAGTGCGGGGTGAATCTCCCCCAGCTCCATCCCCAGTTCCTTCAGGGCCCGACGACGGACGGCGGCCTCCACATCTTCTCCCGGTCCGGGATGGCCGCACACTGCGTTCGTCCAGACTCCGGGGAAGGCTACCTTCCCCAGGGCTCGGCGGGTGAGCAGCAGCCTGCCGTCGATGCCCAGGATGTGGCAAGAGAAGGCCTGGTGCAGCGGCGTCCCGCCCTCCGAGACGCGGCGATGCACGCTGGCCTTGGGCGTGGTGCCGATCGGTGAGCCAGCCTCGTCCAGCAGGACCACCAGCTCCACCAACTGCTCCTCGGCGCCCTGGGGCTGTTGGCCCTGCGATGCGCTCGTCTGCTCCTGCATGTCCTGCACCACTCCGTCTGTCTGCGCTGTCCGTTAGGATTATCTCCACCATCACGCTATTCGATTCCCTAACCGTTGATCGCCAGGCGACCAACGACGGCGGATCGGGAATCGCTCTGCGCAGCGTCCTCCCAACGTGTCACAGACACGGCCCCAGACCCGCCGAGACACCGACGACCAGGACGCACACGGATGACCTCATCGCTCGACGCACCCCCGAGCACCGCGCCCCAGCACCCCTCGGACGACTGGGATGCCCAGCGGCCAGCCGTGGCGGCCGCCCTCCAGGACGTCTTCGCCCACCAGCCCCTCGGCGAGCGCGCCACCGCGGGATTCCGCGAGCTGTGGACCCGCCTGCAGGCCCAGGTGGAGGGCGGCAAGCTCATCCGACCTCGACTGACCCTGCTCGCCTGGACGGCCTTCGCCCCTGCTGATCGCCGGACAACCGCGCAGGCCGATCGCCAGGACGCCATCCGCCTGGCCGCCGCCTTCGAGCTGCTCCACGCAGCCCTGCTGGTCCATGACGACGTGGTGGACCGCGACCGCATCCGCCGCGGCCGCCCCACGGTGGCCGAGCGCTACCGCCAGGACATCGAGGCCGTGGGCGCCCCCGAGGAGGAGGCCCTGCACCTGGGACGCTCGGCCGCGATCATCGCCGGCGACGTCCTGCTCACCACCGCCTACCGCCTGGTCTCCACCTGCGCGCCCGGCACCGAACGCGGTCAGTCCGTGGCCGCCGTCGTGTTCGATGCCGCCACCCAGGCCGCGGCCGGGGAGCTCGAGGACGTGCTGCTCTCCCTGCACCGCTTCACCCCTCCCCACCCTGACGTGGAGCAGATCCTGACCATGGAGCGGCTCAAGACCGCCTCCTACTCCTTCGAGGCGCCGCTGCGCGCCGGGGCCCTGCTGGCCGGTGCAGATGAGCAGACCGCCGAGCAGCTGGCCCAGGTCGGCTCCCACCTGGGTGTGGCCTACCAGGTGATCGACGATCTGCTGGGGACCTTCGGAGACCCGAGCCTGACCGGCAAGTCCACCACCGCGGACCTGCGCGAGGGCAAGGCCACCGTGCTCACCGCCCACGGTGTGGGCCAGCCCGAGGTGCAGCGGCAGATGCTCGCGTGGGCGGACGGCACCGGCACCGTGGAACAGGTGCGGACAGCCCTGGAGCACTCCGGCGCCCCGGAACAGGCCACCCGGATCGCCACCGAGCTGGTGGAACAGGCCCGCGCCGGGCTGGACCGGCTGCAGCTGCCGGCCGACATCCGCGCCGAACTGGACTCCCTCTGCCACGACGTCCTGCACCGGAGCGCCTGATGCCCGACCGTCCCCCCGCCTCCGGTTCCCCCGGCCAGCCCACCGAACCGCCGGCCCTCACCACCGGGCTGGACCTCTACACCCGCACCGCCGCCGCGGCCGCCGGACAGGTGATCGGGCAGTACTCCACCTCCTTCGCCCTGGCCTGCCGGACCCTGCCGCGCCGGACCCGGGCGGACATCGCCAGCATCTACGCCCTGGTGCGCGTGGCCGACGAAGTGGTGGACGGCACCGCCCGGGCGGCCGGCCTGGACCCCACCCCCGTGCGCGCCGCCCTGGATGATCTGGAGGCCGAGGTGGACCGAGCCGTGGCCACGGGCTTCTCCACGAACCTGGTGGTGCATGCCTTCGCAGACGTGGCCCGGCGCCACGGGATCGGCACCGAGCTGACCGCCCCGTTCTTCGCCTCCATGCGCGCGGACCTGGACGTGGCCGAGCATGACCGCGACTCCCTGGGGGACTACATCTACGGCTCAGCCGAAGTGGTGGGACTGATGTGCCTGCAGGTGTTCTTCTCCCTGCCCGGCACCCGCGCGAGCACCGAGTCCGAACGGGAGTTCCTGCGGGAGAGCGCCCGGCGGCTCGGCGCGGCCTTCCAGAAGGTCAACTTCCTGCGGGACCTCGCGGCCGACCAGGACCAGCTGGGGCGCACCTACCTGCCCGGCTCGGACCAGACCCAGTTGGACGGGCCCACCAAAGACCGCCTGGTGGCCGATCTGCGCGCCGATCTGGACGCCGCCCTGCCCGGCATCCACGCCCTGGACCGGAGGGCCCGCCGCGCGGTGATGCTGGCCCACCGGCTCTTCGCCGAGCTCGCCGCCCGGATCGACGCCGTCCCCGCCCAGCGTCTGGTCCGCGAGCGCATCAGTGTGCCCACGGCGGTCAAGGCACGGCTGGCCGTCCAGGTCCTCGCCGGACAGTGGAGGAGCGCATGAGCCCCGCACCGCACCCCGCCGGGCAGGCCGGCCCCCGCACCGTGGTGATCGGCGGCGGGTTCGCCGGGCTGGCCACCGCCGGGCTGCTGGCACGCGAGGGGCACCAGGTCACCCTGCTGGAGCAGCTGGACACCCTGGGCGGTCGCTCCGGACGCTGGTCCGCGCAGGGCTACACCTTCGACACCGGCCCCTCCTGGTACCTGATGCCGGAGGTGATCGAGCGGTGGTTCACCCTGATGGGCTCCTCCGTGCACGAACACCTGGACCTGCGCCGCCTCAGCCCCGCCTACCGCACGTTCTTCCAGGACCACCTGGACGCACCGCCCGTGGACGTGGAGTCCGGCCGGGAGCAGGCCGTGGCGCTGTTCGAGTCCCTGGACCCCGGCTCCGGCGCGGTCCTGCAGGAGTACCTGGACTCCGCCGCCGAGGCCTATGAGCTGGCCAAGGAGCACTTCCTCTACACCGACTTCCACCGTGAGAACCTGGCCCGGTTGGCCGTGCCCGCCGTGCTGCGCCGCGCCCCCCGGCTCGCCCAGCTGCTGGGCACCTCGCTCCAGCGGTTCGTGGCCTCCCGGTTCACCGACCCCCGCCAACGTCAGCTGCTGGGCTACCCGGCCGTGTTCCTGGGCACCTCCCCGGACCGCGCCCCGGCCATGTACCACCTGATGAGCCACCTGGACCTGACCGACGGCGTGCAGTACCCCGTGGGCGGGTTCGCCGCGCTGGTGGACGCCATGGCCGAGCTGGTCCGGGACTCCGGGGTGGAGATCATCACCGGCGCCCAGGTCACCTCGATCAACCTGCAGGACGGCTCCCCCACCTCCTCGCGCGCCGCCCGCCTCGCCGTCCGCGCAGCAGAGCGCTTTCCGGCCCTTTCTTCCCGACGGCGGCCACACCCCCAGGTGCAGGGCGTCACCTACCTTCCCCGCGGGGAAGGCGACGCCGCCCCCGTGAGTCTGGGAGCCGACGTCGTGGTGGGGGCCGCTGACCTCAAGCACCTCCAGACGGCCCTGCTCCCGGACGGGCAGCGGGCGCCGGAGTCCCGTTGGGAGAAGCGCGATCCGGGTCCGTCCGGGGTGCTGGTCTGCCTGGGCGTGCGCGGGGAGCTGCCCGAACTGGTGCACCACAATCTACTGTTCACCGCGGACTGGGAGGACAACTTCGGGCGGATCCAGCGCGGTGAGGCGCTGGCCGCGGAGACTTCCATCTACGTGTGCAAGACCTCGGACACGGATCCCGGGACCGCTCCGGAGGGGTGCGAGAACCTGTTCATCCTGGTGCCCATGCCGGCCGTCCCCGCGTGGGGTCGTGGCGGGGTGCGGACCGCGGAGGTGGACGAGCCGGGCGATGAGATGGTCGAGCGGGTGGCCGATGCCGCCGTGGACCAGCTGGCCCGGTGGGCGGGGATCCCGGATCTGGCCCAGCGCGTTCAGGTGCGGCGGACCTACGGACCGGGTGACTTCGTGGCGCAGTTCAATGCGTGGAGCGGATCGCTGCTGGGCCCCGGGCACACGCTGAAGCAGTCGGCCATGTTCCGCCCGGGCGTGCGTGAGCCCGGCGTAGACGGACTGTTCTATGCGGGGTCCTCGGTGCAGCCCGGGATCGGGGTGCCGATGTGCCTGATCTCCGCCGAGGTGGTGCGGGATGCCGTGCGCCGTGACGGAGTGCGTTCCGGAGGGTCTGCGGCCCGAACCGAGGGAGCCGCATGCTGAAGCGCCTGTTCTGGGCGTCCCGGCCGATCAGCTGGGTCAACACGGCCTACCCCTTCGCCGCCGTCGCCCTGCTGACCGGCGGGCTGCCCGCGTGGCTCGTGGTGCTGGGCACCGTGTTCTTCATGATCCCGTACAACCTGCTGATGTACGGCGTGAACGACGTCTTCGACTACGAGTCCGACCTGCGCAACCCCCGCAAGGGCGGCGTGGAGGGCTCTGTGGTGGACGCCTCCGTGCGCCGGTCCGTGCTGCTGTGGTCCTGCCTGCTGCCCGTGCCGTTCGTGGTGGTGCTGGCCGCCTGGGGTGCAGTCACCCTGAACTGGTGGTCCCTGGCGGTGCTGGCGATCTCGCTGTTCGCCGTGGTGGCGTACTCCTGGGCCGGGCTGCGGTTCAAGGAGCGGCCGTTCGTGGATGCGGCCACCTCCTCCACCCACTTCGTCTCCCCCGCCGTGTACGCCGCGGTGCTGGCCGGGGCTGAGCCCACCGTGGGGCTGGTGGCGCTGCTGGCCGGGTTCTTCTTGTGGGGCATGGCCTCCCAGATGTTCGGCGCGGTGCAGGACGTGGTCCCGGACCGTGAGGGCGGACTGGCCTCGGTGGCCACCGTGCTCGGTGCCCGTCCCACCGTGTGGCTGGCCGCCGGTCTCTACGCCGGCGCCGGACTGCTGATGCTGCCCACTGACTGGCCCGGCCCGCTCGCCGCCCTGCTGGCCGTGCCGTACCTGGTGAACGTGCTGCGCTTCCGCAGTGTCACGGATGAGAGCTCCGGACGCGCCCACGCCGGGTGGTCCACGTTCCTCTGGCTGAACTATGTGACAGGGTTCTTCGTGACCATGCTGTTGGTCTGGTGGGCGCTGATCCGCCCGGAAGGGATGTGATCCGCACGTGGACCTGACGGAGATGATCTGCCCGTGATCTACCTGGGAACGCTGCTGTTCGTGATCGGCTGCATGGCACTGCTGGACTGGCGGCACCGCCTGTTCTTCTTCCGCCGTCCGGTGGCGGCCACCGCGGTCATGGTGGCTGGCATGATCTACTTCCTGGGCTGGGACCTCTGGGCGATCGATCTGGGGATCTTCCTGCACCGCGACTCCCCCCTGATGACCGGGATCATGCTCGCCCCGGAGCTGCCCCTGGAGGAGGCGTTCTTCCTGTTCTTCCTCAGCTACCTGACCATGGTGCTGTTCACCGGGCTGGTGCAGCTGCTGACCTGGCGGGCCGGGCGGCATGAGCGAACCGAAGCTGCGAACGGGGTGTCCGCATGAACTTCTGGGAGCTGAACCTGGTCTTCCTGGGCATCTCCGCCGCCGCACTGCTGGTGGCCGTGCTGGCCCGGCGGGTGCGTGGACGCCACGTGCTGGCGATCGTGCTCTCCACCCTCATCCTGTGGGCGCTGACCGCCGTGTTCGACAACATCATGATCGCCTCCGGCCTCTTTGACTACGGCGGCCACGCCCTGTCCGGAGTGTTCATCGGACTGGCCCCGCTGGAGGACTTCGCCTACCCGCTCGGCGCCGTCCTGCTGCTGCCCGCCCTCTGGCTGCTCCTGACCCCGCGCACCGACCCCTCTCCCAGATCATGATCACGATGGATGTCGTTCTGCACGGCGTGTCCCTGTCTCCGGCGTACACGTGTTCGGTGGGGTCCACGGGTCCGGTGGAGTGACGCTGTGTTCCCGCTGATCCCCGCCGACCTGCTCCGGGCGCTCGGCCTCGTGCTGATCCCCGCTGCCTGGGTCACCGCCGGATGGCCGTCCGCCGCGGTGATGTTCCTGGTGTTCGGCACCCAGTGGCTGCTGCGGTGGCTGCGCGGCGGCTCCCTGCTGGACTGGACCGGACAGCTCACCCTGCTCGCCGCCGGCTGGTTCAGCGTCACCGGGCTCTACCACCGTGTCGGCGCACTGGACGTGCTCATGCACGCTCTGACCTCTGCCCTGGTGGCAGGACTGGTGGGGATCGCCGTGGAAGCCGCGCTGCGTCGTCGGGACATCCCGGCGGTCACCGTGCTGCGCACCACCGGGCACACTCTGGCCTGGCTGGGACTGGCCGGGGCCACGGTCAGCCTGGGCGTGGTGTGGGAGCTGGCCGAGTGGTGGGGGCACACGTTCGTCACGGAGGAGATCGGCGTGGGGTATGAGGACACCATCGGCGATCTCACCGCCAACACCCTCGGCGCACTGGTGGGCGCGTGGCTGGCCGTGCGCGCCGGTGAGCGCGGATGAGTGACGCGCGCACGGTGACCGTGTCCGTGGTCATCCCGGTCCTGAACGACGCCGGCCCTCTCGCCGAGTGCCTGGCTCACCTGGCACGTCAGTCCAGGCGCGCAGAGGAGGTGCTCGTGGTGGACAACGGGAGCACGGACGGTTCGGCGGAGCTGGCGCGGGCGTGGGGTGCGCGCGTGGTCGAGGAGCCGGTCCGGGGGATCCCTGCGGCGGCGGCCACCGGGTATGACGCGGCGGGGGGCTCGGTGATCGTGCGGTGCGATGCGGACACGCGTGCTCCGGCGGACTGGCTGGAGCGCGTGGTGGCGGCGTTCGAGGCGGACCCGGGGCTGGACGCGGTGACCGGTCCGGGGCTGTTCTACGATCCGCCGGGGCTGCGCGGGCGCGTGCTCTCGGCCCTGTACATGTCCGGGTACCGGTGGGCGGCGGGCTCGACGCTGGCGGGGACACCGCTGTGGGGCACGAACTTCGCCCTGCGCGCGGAGGCCTGGGAGTGCGTGCGGGAGCGGGTGCACCGGGACCGCGCGGACGTGCACGACGACCTCGACCTGTCCTTCCACCTGCACCTGGACGGACGGCGCGTGCGGTTCCTCCCGCAGCTGCGGGTGGGTGCGGCAGGACGCATGTTCCGCTCCCGAGCCCAGGTCCGGCGCCAGTTCAGCCTGGCCGCCCAGACCCTTCGTCTTAACTGGGCCGAGCTCTCCCCCGGTCAGCGGTGGGTGCAGCGCGTGCAGCGGAATTGGGACGAACAGCGAAGGGCAGTGCGCCGGGAATACTGAGGCGGTTTCAGCCCTCCACCTGGCCCTGGACCCAGGCGATGGCCGCGTCCACTGCCACAGCGAATCCGTCAATCTTCCGTTCCTCAGTGTCATGGGCGGCCATAGGCCCACTCAGTCGAGAGAACTCGCTGTCCACGTTCTGCCACAACGGAACCGGTGACGATGCGTCCAACGCCGATCCCAGCACGATCACATCGAACATGGTGGCCGCGGCCATCCACTTCGACTCTGGCAGACCAGATTCGTCCAGCAGTGCGAACAATGCCTCATAGATCGCCTGAGTGGGCGCATCCTCCACCGGCTGGCCGACCACCACTGGCACTAACCATGGAGCACCGGCAGTCGCCAGTCGGTAGGAATGCGTCCAATCCTGCAGCCGCACTTCCCAGGGGATCTCGGAGTCGGTCAGGCGATCCAGGTCAATCCCTGCGTACAGCTCTTTCCTCATAAGGTCAACGATCTCTCCGCGGCCACCGGGGACATGATGGTACAGCGAGGAGGGATGGACCTTCAGTCGCGTGGCAAGGCCCGGGACCGTGAACTGATGTTCACGTCGGACCATGTCCAACGCTGTGCGGACGATGAGCTCACGTGAGAGGAGGCTCTGAGTGGGGCGGGCCATGTCAGGAGTATGGCACGCAGCCGGAGACCGGCTGCCTGCCCCGCCTCAATGGACGATGACCGTTCGTCCACGGGCTCCGGCACGCATGTCGTCGAAAGCCTCGTTGACCTCCTCGATGCCGCGTCGTCGGGTGATGAGCCGATCGATCGGTAGCCGTCCAGACCGATAGAGGCCCGCCAGCAGAGGGAAGTCGCGTGCCGGAACCGTGCTTCCGTAGTTGGACCCCAGCAGTCTCTGGCCGTTCTCAGCAAAGGCCAGCAGGTCCAGAGCCACGGGGCTGTCCTGCGGCGGGAGTCCCACCACCACAGCCGTCCCGCCGCGTGTGAGGAACTGAGGCATCTGCTGGATGGTCTCCACGCGTCCAATGGCCTCGAAGGCGAAGTCTGCCCCGCCGCCGGTGAGGCTGCGAATCTCCTCGGCAATGTCCTCGGTGGAACGTCCCCGGGAGTTGATCACATGGGTGGCGCCGAACTTCTGCGCGAGCGCCAAGGAGGCATCACTGACATCCACTGCGACGATCGGCTGGGCACCGGACAATTCCAGACCCATGATGATGCAGAGGCCAACGCCACCAGAGCCGATCACCACCGCGGATCGGCCAGGCTTGACCTCGGCGTCGTTGACGACGGCACCGACGCCGGTGGCCACCGAGCAGCCGATCAAAGCGGCCACGTCGAAAGGGACATCATCAGGTATGCGCACCGCGGCCTGAGCAGGAACCACGGATGCCTCGCCCATCGATCCGACCGCCAGATACGGATAGACCGGCTCCCCATTCTGGGACAGGGGAGTCGTCCCATCTGGCAGGAGGCACTCCTCCGATCGGGACCCTGTGCACACCCATGACCGGCCCTCTCGGCATGCTGGGCAGTTCAGACACGGATAGAACCAGGTGAGGACTACGTGATCTCCCACCGAGAGCTCAGTCACCCCGGGGCCCACCGACTCCACGACACCAGCGCCCTCATGACCCATCACGGTCGGTGAGGGAATCGTCCAGTCCCCGTCCAGCACGTGCCGGTCTGAGCCGCACACGCCGGCGGCCTTCATCCTGACCCGAACCTGTCCAGGTCCCGGGGCCGCGACCTCGATGCTCTCCACTTCCATCCTCTGGTCAGAACCCGCGTGGATGGCCGCCCGTGCAGTCAGTGTCTCGGTGGTGCTCATGCTTGGTTCTCCTTCGAGATGGACGGATCGGCAGCAGCCGACGTGCGGGTCCTCGGTTCAGGGCGGTGGACTCGGCCCCTATGGATGAGGGCCGTCGCCAGCAGGTAGACGACACCGGCTACGACGGCTGCCGGGAACGATGCCGTGATGACTGAAAACAGCGGCTGGGTCTCCAAGCTGATCGGGTTGTACAACCATAGATAGAAGGTCGCACCTGCCAGCAGGCCCAGGATTCCCGCCCAGTTAATACCGCCTGGATAGGCGTAGAGCTGCCCGTGCTGAGCCAAGTGAAGTTCCCGCAGGTCCATGCGCTGCCTGCGCAGGAGGAAGTAGTCTGCCACAGCCACGCCACAGACAGCCGTCAGGAATGCCCCGGAGACGGAGACGAAGACCATGAACTGTTCGTACATGAACTGTGGGAAGAACGACAGGATCGCGGGAAGCACGAAGAATGAGGCTGTCAGCACCTTCCAGGGGATCCGTGCCAGCAGTCGCCCCGAGGACTGACGGATCGCCAGGATCGTGGAGTAGATGATCGACGACATCGAGGTGATGTTGGCGAAGGCGATGAAGACCAGAACGGCCACGCCCAGGATGGGGCCGCCGAAGGGCACCATCCATAGCGTCGGATCTGAGTCTCCCAGGGTCAGCGCAGCGCCCATGCCGACCACCTGGGCGATCAAAGTGGCCAGGAGCAGACCACCGTAGGCCGGCCAGACCGCTGCTTTCCGGGAGACTGTCATCCGGGCCAGCGATCCCATCACCGGGTACCACGAGACACCGACCCCGACGTTGAACTCCACCGCGACCATGAAGTTCAGCGTCTCATCGTCAAAGGGAGCCAAGGGCGGAGCGTCCATAAGGGTCCCCCATGACGTGTTCATGACGAGGAACACGAACATGATCAGGGTGATGACAGCCAGCCCGGGAGCGATCCACTTGTTGAACTTGCCGATGGTGACGGGCCCACGAGAGAGGATGAACCAGGACAGCCCGATGGCAAGCAGCGCGCCGATCACCACGGTTGGACCGTACTGATCCAGTTCTACACCGGTCACCGTCGAGGCGACCTGAGATGCTGCGCGGCCAGCCATGATCGCCAGCAGGGAGGACCATCCCATCTCGGTGACCAGGATTACAGTGAAGACCAGGATGCCCACCCCGACCACGCCGAACGCTCCGCGCAGCAGCGTGTACTGCTCGCTGCCATACCTCTGCGAGGCTACGACCGAGGCCAGGACCATGAATCCGAGGCCGATGGCGTTACCGATGATCATCGCCGCCACGCCCTGTTGGAATCCAACCATTAGTGCGGTGGAGCCACCGACCAGGAAGGCCCAGGTGGCGATGGCCAGGGCTGTGTTGACCCAGGTGAAGTCCCACCCGGACCATGTGCGCTCCTCTTTAAGCAGAGGGAACGTTCCGTAGGCGGACTCGCGGTCCAACTCGTGCTGGGCCGATTCCGAACGTGAGGGAGTCGTTGACCTCACAGGATCACCACCAGGATGCCGACCAGACAGATGGCCAACACGGTGCCGACGTATCCCAGGAGCTCTCCGGTGGACAGTGGCTGACGTGAAGCGTCTCCAGCCAATTCCTCCTGGGCGACGATCTCCATGCGGCGTTCGAGCTCTTCGGCGACAGTGCCGGACATGCCGACATCGGTCAGCTCGGCTGTGGCGGTGAAACGCGGCGCCCACGCGTAGCCCTCTTCAGGGCTCGGTGGTACGTAGGGGCGGGGTGTCATGCGGACTCCTGGGGGATCAGGTGCGAGTTATCCAATGGCATTTGGTTAGAGACAGTGTTCTGGTTCACACTGAACGGTGTCAAGGAGCTCGTCTAATGTGTCGAAGCCTCCGCCCCTCAGCCCATGGAGGTCATCATGTCCGACCGCGACATTCACGTCGGCATCGTCCAGGCCCAGGCCCATCGTGGAGATGTGGGCCGGAATCTGGACACCCTGCGGCGAATGGTTGGTCTAGCCGCCGATCGAGGAGCCGACATCGTGGTCACCCCCGAGCTGTTCTCCACTGGATACGACCCCGCGGGAGCGTGGACCCATGACGGCGAAGAGGTGCGCCTGGCGCTGCGTGGAATCGCCACCCAGCTGTCCGTCGCATTGGTGGCGTCAACCGTGGACACTATTTCTGAGCAACACTTCATCTCAGCCTCATTCTTCACACCCGAAGGCGACGAACTGAACCGAGTGCATAAACGCCACCTGTATGGCGAGGATGAACGCCGACACTTCACTCCAGGCGATGACTACGCCACCCCCGTCAAGTGGCGTGGACTCACTTGGGGCATAGGCATCTGCTACGACGTGGAGTTCCCGGAGTTCGGCCGCAGTCAAGCTTTTCGTGGAGCCGATGCCCTCCTCGTGCCCACAGCCGTCCCGGTCCTAGTGGATCCTGGCCCGCGCCCACAGGCAGCTCGCCGGATGGAATCCCACGTTTACGACGCCTCTGTCACGTCGACCCTGCAGGTGCCTGTCCGAGCCCTGGAAAACGGCGTCTACATCGCCTATGCCAACCACACCGGTGCAGGGTTCACCGGACAGTCGTGCATCGCCTCGCCATCTGGACAGCACGCAGCCCTTCTCGGCCCCTCAGAGGAAGACGTGGCAGTGGTTCCGATCGACAAGGCGCTCCTCTCGCACTCACGCAGGCTCAACACCTACATGCGGGACCTCGCCCGCTGACCCAAACTCCTCACGAGGACGGAAATCTGTACCCTGCGGCGTCTTGTTCCGGCCCCCTCCCTCTGCCGCACGCATGATGTTCCGCGCCATGGTGGGGAAGATCAGCGCGTGGAAGGGCTGGATCGCGCGCCAGTAGGCCCGTCCGAGCAGCCCACTGGGGAAGAACACTGCCCGTTGGTGGTACCGGGAACCGCCACCGGGCAGCCCCTCCACGCCGAGCTGCAGCCAGGCCCGCCCGCCGGCCTTCATCTCCGCGCGCAGGGTCAGCAGCCGCCCGGGCTGGATGTCCTCCACGCGCCACCAGTCCACGTGGTCGTTGACCTGCAGATGCTCCGGATCTCGGCGCCCGCGCGCCAGGCCGTAGCCGCCCACCGCCTGATCCATCAGGCCGCGCATCCGCCACATCCAGCCCGGCGAGTACCAGCCGTTCTGCCCGCCGATCCCCTCGATCACACGCCATACCGCCTCAGGTGAGGCGCCGCCGTCGTGCTCTCTGATGTCCGTGAACACCGTGTGGCCGGCCCAATCCGGGTCCGAGGGCAGCGGGTCGGCCGGATCAGCGCTGGCCAACACGTCATGATCCCAGGTGGTGGAGACCTCACCGGAGGTCTGCTTCTCGATCGCGCGCCGGCACGCCTCCCGGTAGGGGGTCAGCCCGCCCGGCGGATCCGGGATCACCTCGGCCACCTCATGACCGTGCGTGACCGCATCCTCCGCGAGCGAGGCCGCCAACGGCAGGGCGATCCCGGACGGGATGGGCGTGACCATGCCGATCCAGAACCCGGAGAGCCGTTGGGCCGGAAGGGGCAGGGGGATCACGGTGCGGCGCGAGAGCCCGGCCACCTCGGCGTAGTCGGTGAGCATGGACGCGAAGGTCTGGTCCTGCCCGCAGCCGATCTCCAGGGTGCGGTTGACCGGCTCAGCCAGGGCCCCGGCATGTGCCAGGTAGTAGAGCACGTCCCGCACGGCGATCGGCTCGATCCGGTTCTTCAGCCAGTCCGGCCCCACCATGAACGGCAGCCGTTCGGCCAGGTGACGGATCATCTCGAAGGAGACCGATCCAGAACCGATCACGACGCCGGCCCGGTAGGCCACCGCAGGCACCTCACCTTCCAGCAGCACCTGGGCGACCTGTTCGCGTGAGCGCATGTGGTCGGAGAGCTCCTCCAGCGGGCGGTCCGGGTGCAGTCCGCCGAGGTAGACGATCTGCTGGACGCCGGCTTGGGCGGCAGCACTCGCCACGGTCTGGGCGATCTGCCGTTCCCGGTCGATGAAGTCGTTGCCCTGCCCGCCCATGGAGTGGACCAGGTAGTAGACCGTGTGGACGTCCTGCATGGCCGCTCGGACCTCGTCCGGCTCCTGCAGGTCGGCCGTGGCGTGCTCCACCTGGTCGAACCACGGGCGGGTGCGCAGGTCGTCCAGGTTCCGGGCGCTGACGCGGACGGTGAACCCGGCGGCGAGCAGCTCGGGGACCAGGCGTCCGCCGATGTACCCGGTGGCTCCGGTGACGAGCACGCGCCGACCCTGCCCGTCCGGCAGATCGATCTTCAGGGGTGATGCGGGGTGTCGGGATGTCATGTGCTCACGCTACGGGGTGACCCGGACATGGAAGGGGCCGGCGAGGTGGCGACGCGCCGATGCGGTGAGCGCAGGCCCCTCCCCATCGGGACCGGAGATCTCTAGACTCAGGGTATGACCTCGGAGAACACACCCCACCAGCCCGACCAGCCGTCCGCGCCTCGCTTCACCCCGGCGCCGTCCTTCATGGGCCGCTCCTCAGGTGTGTCCGCGCGCCCCCAGACCGCCGAGCGGCTGGACAGCCTGAAGTCCACCGCCCAGGCCACCGGGCAGAAGATCAACGACTTCCGCACCAACCCGCGCGCCGGTCGTGACACGGCCGAGGCCACCGCCCGCACCGCCTGGAACCGCACTCGCGTGTGGGGCGAGAAGGGTCTGCGCACCCTCTCCTCCGGTGCACTGAAGGCCGCGGACTACCTCAAGAGCCTGGAGAAGGACGTCGCCCCCGGCCCGAAGGCCCCGGGCGAGCTGCCCTCCGCAGGCACCACCCCGAAGCGCTGATCGGGCCCATCATCCTGCCGGCGCTGACCGGCGCACTGCACGAAGGACCTCCTCATGGGGGTCCTTCGTGCGTCACACCCCGACCGCTCGGAGTCAGCGATCCGGGCACCCCAGGAGGAATCATGACCGAGAAGGATCAGATCACCACCGTGCTGGAGCAGGTCGACAAGGCCGGCATCGCCATGCTGGTCACCACCGAGGATGACGGCCGCATCGTCAGCCGTCCCATGGCCGTGCAGGAGGTGGCCGCCGACCACGCCATCTGGTTCATCACCCGTTCCACCGGTGATGCCTCGCAGGACTCCAAGGGCGGGCAGCAGGTCAACGTCACGTTGGCGAACAAGGGCTTCTGGGCCTCGATCTCCGGCACCGGCGAGGTGGTCCGGGACGATCAGCGCAAGCGCGAGTTCTGGAACGCCGGCACGGAGGCCTTCTTCGGTGAGGACGCCTCCCCGGAGGACCCCGAGATCGTGCTGATCCGCGTCCAGCCGCAGTCGGCCGAATACTGGGACTCCCCCGGAGCTGTCGCCACCGTCGTGGAGGTCGTCAAGGGCAAGGTCACCGGCAAGCCGGCCAACCCCGGCGAGAACGAGACCGTCCAGTTCTGAGTCGGGCTTGAGCCCCGACCAGGGCTGAACGAGTTTTCCTGATCGAATCACAGCGGTGTCATTCCGAAAGCGGAATGGCACCGCTGTGCTGTCTGGATTGGTGGGCGCCGAGAAATCCTTATCGTGTCCGCCCCGGTCCGTAGGTTCACCACCATCACCGCTGAACAGGAACCAGCCATCCCGGTTGGCCACTCCTGCAGGCACCTGATGGAGGAGATCCCCCCATGGACGCGTTTCCCACGCAGCACCAGCAGCACCCCGCCGCCCCGGCATCCCCCGCAGGGCAGAAGCCCCGCAAGCCCTGGTACAAGCGGTGGTGGGCCATCGCTCTGGGCGTGGTCCTGGCGATCGGTGTGATCGCCAACCTCGGAGGCAACGGGCAGGACAGCCCCACGGCCACCGCCGAGACCACTCCGGCCAGCTCGCCGTCGAGTTCGTCGGCCTCCCCGAGCACCTCTGCACCGGCCTCGCCGTCCACCAGCGCCAGCGCCACGGCGGTGCAGGCGGCCGAGGTCGAGGAGTCTGAGTCGCCGACATCCACTCCCACGCCCACACCGTCGGAGGAGCCGGAGCCCACTCCCACCGAGGAGCCGGAGCCCGTCGAGGCAGATCCGAGTGACTACGAGAAGTTGACCGCTCGCGATTTGGCCTTGATCACCAAGGACCCTGATGCGCATATGGGACGTCAGGTCCAGGTCTATGCCCACATCACTCAGTTCGATGCTGCCACCGGAGACTGCATCTTCCGCGGCAATGCTTCGCAGGCCAACATGGCCGACACCTGGGACTACGAGCACAACTCGATGTTCATGGCTGAGACCGGGATCGGCTGCGAGGCCCTGAGTGACTTCGTCGGCGACGACCAGGTGCACGTCCTGGCCACCGTGCTGATGTCGATGTCGTATGACACCCAGATCGGAGGGTCAACCACGGTCCCCGTCTACCAGATCGACGGCATCGAACTCGTGCAGTGATCACGGCAGACCAGAGCACTCACCCGCGCTGGAACTCCATGATCCGGTCGAGGGCCTGAGCCACGGCGTCGTAGCCGGCGGCGAAGGACAGCCGCACGTACCGGTCGCCGCCCCGGGAGTCGAAGTCGCCTCCCGGGGTGAGCGCCACATGGGCCTGCTCCAGCAGCGCCGCGCAGTACACCGCCGAAGATCCGTACCGCTCCAGCATCCGTTCCCCCGGCCGCGCGTAGAAGTAGAACGCCCCGTCCGCCGGAGCCGCATCCATCCACCCCAGCTCCTGCGCCCGCGCCAGCACCAGCTCACGGGTCCGGGCGAACTCGGCCACCTGCGCATCGCACTCGGCATAGGACTGCTCTGAGAACGCCTCCACCGCCGCGTACTGAGCTGCCGCCGGCGGACACAGGGACACCGACCCCGTCAGACCGGACACCGCCGCGGCCAGGTCATCCGGCATCAGCATCCAGCCGATCCGCCAGCCCGGCATCCCCCAGTACTTGGAGAACGAGCTGATCACCACTGCCTCCCGGGAGAACTCCCACGCGCACACACCGCGCTCGTCGCCCGGCTCATCCCCCACCTGCGCCGTGTCCGCGTAGGTGATGCCGTGGTAGATCTCATCCGAGACCAGTCGCACCCCACGCTCAGCACACCACGCCGCCAGCGCCCCCAGCTCCTCCCGGGTGACCATCGTCCCGGTGGGGTTGTTCGGCGAAGCGATCACCAGTCCCGCCAGCGGACCGTGCACCCGTTCAGCCTCCTCCAGCAGCTCCGGCGTGGGCTGGAAGCGCACCTGCGGGCCGGCGTCGATCTCCACCACCTGGCACCCCAGCGCCTGCAGGATGTTCCGGTACGCCGGGTACCCCGGACGGGCCATCGCCACCCGGTCGCCCGGATTGAACGCCGCCAGGAACCCCGTGACGAATGCCCCCGAGGACCCCGTGGTCACCGCCACCTGCCCCGCCTGCACGTCCAGTCCGTACCACCGCCGGTAATGCCCGGCGATCGCCTCACGCAGCTCCGGGATCCCCAGGATCGGCGTGTAGTTCAACGCCCGCCCGGACCCGTGCACCTCTGCCGCAGCCTGGTTCACTCCGCTCGGCGCCCCGCCACCAGGTTCGCCCGCGCACAGACTGATCACCTCGTGCCCGGCCTGCCGCAGCTGGCTCACCCGGCCCAGGATGTTCATCACCTCGAAGTCCGGCACCTGCGAGCGCGAGGACGGACCGAGGGGCTGCCGCGAGCGGTTCATGTCACCAGTCATGCTCCGAGGCTATCCGGGCGTATCTTGGGTCAGCGTGAGCACCCCACCCCAGAACCAGGGACGTCCCGACGACGTCACACCGGTCCGCACCCGCCCTCCCCTGGGCGTGGCGGTGGCTTCGTTCGCGTCCAGCTTCGACCGGTTCGCGGTGAGCCCGCTGCTGGTGTTCGTGGCCCTGGACCTGGGTGTCTCCCTGGCCCAGGCGGTGGCCGTGGCCGGTGTCTACTACCTGGCGTACGGCTTCAGCCAGCCGATCTGGGGCACCCTGGCAGACCGGTTCGGGCGAGTGCGTCTACTGCGGTGGGCCCTGCTCGGCTCAGCCGTGGCCGGACTGCTCTCCGCGTTCGCCCCCACCCTCATCCTGCTGGTCGCGGCCCGTGCGGTCACCGGTGTCTTCTTCGGTGGGATCATCCCCACCGCACTGACCTACATCGGGGACACCGTGGCAGCCAGCCACCGTCAGTCCGCACTCTCGGATCTGATGGCGGGGATCGCCGTCGGGACCGCCTTGGCCACCGCCACCGCGGGACTGGTGGGAGACCTGCTCAGCTGGCGGGTGATGTTCGCCCTGCCCCCGGTGATCGCGGTGCTGTGCCTGCTGGCGCTGCGCCGACTGCCCGAACCGGCGCGTGAATCCGGCGGCGGCTTCGTGGCCACCCTGAACACTGCGCTGCGGAACCGGTGGGTGTGGACCGTGGTGACCCTGGCGTTCTTCGAGGGCGCCGCCGTGCTGGGCATGCTGACCTTCCTGGCCCCCGCCCTGCAGGCCCAGGGGCTGGACGCCACCGCCGCTGGACTGACCGTGGCCGGGTACGGGGTGTCCACCATGCTCTGCTCGCGGCTGGTCCGGCCCCTGGGCCAACGGCTGCCGATCACCGCGCTGATGCTGATCGGCGGCGGGGCGATGACCCTGGGCTTCGCCCTGGTGGCCGTGCACATCTCCGTGGGGACGGTGATCGCCTCGGCCCTGCTGCTCGGCGCCGCGTGGGCCCTGCTGCACACCTCCCTGCAGGCCTGGGCGACCTCCGTGGCACCGGCCGCACGCGGCACCGTGGTGGCACTGTTCGCCGCGGGACTGTTCGCCGGCAGTTCGGTCAGCACCCTGGCCGCCGGCCCCCTCGTGGCGGCCGATGCCTGGACCACCCTGTTCGCGGGCGCCGCACTGCTGGCCCTGCTGGTCACGCTCGGCGCGGTGATCGTGCGGCGCGTCTACGACCGTCAGGAGCGCTGAGCCGTCCTGCGGGGGCTATGATCTTGCCACTGTCGCCCTGGACCGCTGTGGACCACCGCAGTGCAGGACCGCCCCGGACAGTGTTCGACCGGGGCCGGCGACCCGCCGCGGATGTGCGACCTCGCATCCGTTGGAGCGCCGTGAGCACGTTCTCATCTCCCTCTGCTGTTGGCCTGTCCCGCCCCTCCCCGCGCCTCCGCGAGCCCAGGCGCTCGAGGCGAGGGGCCGCCGTCGGGATGGCTGTCCTGATGGCGCTGGGACTGGCGGGCTGCTCCGGCATCCCGGTCCCGGAGGCCGTGGACGACGCCGCCCGGGGATACGGCCTGCAGCTGGACGCCGACCGGAAGTACCCGACGGATCTGAATCCCGGAGACTGCATGGAGGAGCCCCCGGAGGGCGAGATCATGGCACTGCGCGTGATCGACTGCTCCGAGGAGCACGGTTCCGAGATGGTGCACCACGCCACCGTCCCCGCGCAGGACGGCGGGTACCCGGAGGATGACAGCCCGGTGTGGATGGGCGTCGACGACGAGTGCATCCAGGCCTACGACGACTACCTGGGCGAGGACTTCATGAGCTCCGCATGGGACTTCGGTGTGATCGCGCCGGACGAGCTCACCTGGGAGTCCGGGGACCAGACGGCTCAGTGTCTGCTGCTGCACGTCGAGGCACGGACCTGGTCCGGCAGTCCCCGCACCGGTGACGTGGAGCTGCTGGAGATGTTCGGGTCCGGGACCAGCGGCGACACCGGTGAAGGCGAACCGGACGAGGACTCCGCCAGCGCCTGAGGTCTGACAGGGCACGACGACGTCGACGTCATCGGTCTCAGCACCCGCGGGCGGCGTACTCCTCAGCCAGCAGGGCGTAGCTCATGCCGTCGATCCAGCCGTGGGTGCGGTGCAGGGACTCCTTGACGAACACGCCCTCGCGGCGCAGCCCGACCCGCTCCATCAGCCGCCAGCTGGGGATGTTGTCCGCGAAGCACTGGGCCTCGACCCGGCGCAGCCCCAGCTGGGTGAAGCTCAGCTCCATCAGCACACGGACCGCTTCCGTGGCGTACCCGCGGCCGTGGTGCTCCGGGTGGAACGTCCAGCCCAGTTCGGCCTGCGTGTGCCTGGCCTGCTCGGTCACCTCGGCGTGCGACCAGGCGTCCTGCACCTGGATCATGCAGTTGCCGATCACGGTCTCTCCCACGCGCACCACCAGCTGGGAACCCTGCGGGAGCCACCGTTCGGCCACGTCGTCCGGACCGGTGAAGCTGCTGGCCGTCCAGGTGTTGACCTGCTCCAGCTGCAGGAACTCCCATACGGCCGGGGCCTCCTGGGCGGTGAACGGAGTCAGGGTCAGACGCTCGGTGGTCAGCGGCCACTGCACACCGCGCTCGGCGGCCAGCTCCAGCATGGTCTGGGTGCGGTTCTCAGAGGTCACCGCTCCACGCTACCCACCCACCAGATCACGTGCGCAGTACGCGGTGAGACTCACCGAGCGGAAGGGCAGTTGGCGTGATCATGATCAGGGGGGCGGGGAAGCCGACCTCAGACCAGGGGGGCGCCCTCGGTGCTGTGGTGCGTGGCGTCGTCGGGCTCTCCCCGCTCCGCCGGGGTCTGGGGTGAGGACTCGTCATCACCCTCGGCCGCGAGCTGGCCGCAGGCGCCGTCGATCTCCTTGCCGCGGGTGTCCCGCAGGGTGGTGGGGATGCCGGCGGCCTCGAGCCGGTCGATGAACTCATCGGTGACGTCCGGTTCGGAGGCCGTCCAGATGGAACCGGGCGTGGGGTTGAGCGGGATGGGGTTGACGTGGACCCAGCCGCGGCCGCGCGCGTTGAGCTTCTTGGCCAGCAGGTCCGCGCGCCACGGGTGGTCGTTCATGTCCTTGATCAGCGCGTACTCGATGGACACGCGCCGCCCGGTGGAACGGTAGTAGTTGTAGGCGGCGTCGATCGCCTCGTCCGCCTTCCAGCGGGAGTTCACCGGGATCAGCTCGTCGCGCAGCTCGTCATCCGGGGCGTGCAGGGACAGCGCGAACGTCACCGGGATGCCCTCGTCCGCCAGTTTGTTGATGGCCGGCACCAGCCCCACGGTGGAGACCGTGATGTGCCGCGCGGACATGCCCAGGCCCTCCGGAGCGGGATCGACCATCCGCCGGACCGAGGCGATCACCCGCTTGTAGTTGGCCAGCGGCTCGCCCATGCCCATGAACACGATGTTCGTCACGCGCTCGGCGTTGTGCCCGCCGTCCTTGCGCAGCCCGCCCAGACCGCCCTCGGCGATCACCTGGTTGGCCCGCACCACCTGCTCCACGATCTCCGCGGTGGACATGTTGCGCGTCAGACCGTTCTGACCGGTGGCGCAGAACGGGCAGTTCATGCCGCAGCCGGCCTGGCTGGACACGCACAGCGTCACGCGACCGGGGTAGCGCATCAGCACGGACTCCACGAGCGCACCGTCGAACAGGCGCCACAGGAACTTGATGGTGTCCCCGTTGTCCGTGGTCAGCCGGCGCACCTCGGTCAGCAGCGGCGGCATCATCTCCTCGACCAGCTGCTGGCGGGTGTCCGCGGGCAGGTCGGTCATCCGCTCCGGGTCCGAGGTGTGGTGCACGAAGTAGTGCGTGGAGAGCTGCTTGGCGCGGAACGCCGGGAAGCCCAGTTCGGCCACCTTGGCCTGGCGCTCCTGAAGGGTCAGGTCCGCCAAGTGGGTCTTGGGCTGGGCCACGCGCGGCTGCTTGAACTGCAGCAGCGGCCGGCCTTCGGAGGTGGTCTGCTGAGTCCAGCCCTCGGCCTTGGGACGGACCTGTGGGCGCTCGGCGTTCTTGGCCGGACGCTCGGTGCGGGACGGTGCGGACAGCGAGCTGCCCACGCCGTTGCGCTGCAGCCGGGCCCGGTCCTCCGAGAGCTGCTGGGCCTCGGACTCGTCGATCATCCCGCGCCGCGGCGGGTTCAGCCTCAGCCGCCCACCCCGATCATGCTCCAGGTGCGCATCCCGGGGATCCAGCTGCGCCCCATCACGCCCATCACGGCGGGCAGACTGCTGACCGCGCTCCACCAAGGAGACGCGGGAGTCACGGGGGGCATCGGAACCGGGGCGAGAGTCTGAGGAGGCCATCGCCTCATTCTCCCACGCGGGCACAAGCCTGGGTGAGGCATGCTCGTCTCGGTGAGGGGCCGTCGTCGGAAAAGCCGCCGAAGGCTCACCCTCGACCGGCGACCTGGGCCTGCAGACCGAGGATCAGCGCGTCCAGACCCGACTCGAAGGTCACCCGTGCCGAGTAGGGCTCTGGCGTGCCGCGGCCGAGCACCTCGGCCATGCTCGGAACGTCCTCCGGCAGGGCCTCCGAGGTCAGGAAGTCCTCCGGGGCGCCCAGATCCAGCGCGCTGCCCATCACGAAGGACTCCACCGCGCGCATGGCCCCCACCGCCTGGGGGCCGCTCCAGCCGCCGCGCACCAGGGCGTCCACGACCACCTCGTACATCCGGTAGGTGCTGTGGTCGCGCAACGGGGCAGTGGCCAGCAGGGTGATGGCACTGCGATGAGCGGCGAAGGCCTGCAGGTAGGAACGCGCCCAGTGCCGCAGGGCCTCATCCCACGGAGCGGCCTCGAAGCGGCTGGTGTCCATCTCCTCGACGAGTCGGGCCCGGATCAGCTCGACGAGCTCGGCACGACCGGAGACGTGGTGATAGAGGGAGGAGACCTGGCGGTCCACCCGGTCCGCGAGAGCGCGCATGGTCAGCCCGTTCTCACCCTGCGCGTCCAGCAGGGCCAGCGCCTCATCCACGAGCCGCTCGCGCGTCAGTCTCATCCAGGTCCACCCACTGCTTGTCCGCTGGCACGGTCGATCGGGCCGGAGACGGCCGACGCCGCCCACCCTAGTCCAGGGTCCCGAGGCGAGAGGCGCGAGTCCGGTGTCTGAGAGTCCGGTGCCCGCGAGTTCGGTCCAGGGCCTGTTCAGCGGCGTCATGCTCGCCTAGGGTGCTGTTCCAACACGCGAACCGAACACTGTTCGACTCAGAGCAGGCCCGCGGCCGGACCACCGGCGGAGAGGACCCCATGACGCAGAGCCTCCACGGCCACGGCCACCTCCACCTGCACTCCGGAACCGTATGGCAGGGCGAGGGCCACGAGACGGCCGAGCAGGTGCTGGTGAGTGACGGGGTGATCACCGCCGTGGGCGCCGAGGTCACCGCCCGGCTCACGGGGCTCAGCGAGCAGGAGCGCGAGCGGGTGCAGAGCGTGGACCTGGAGGGCGGCTTCCTGATGCCCGCCTTCGGCGACGGCCACGCCCATCCTCTCTTCGGTGGACTCGAGGGGGCCGGGCCGGCGGTGCGCGCGTGCACCAGCGTGGAGCAGATCGTGGAGGAGGTGCGCCACTACGCCGAGGAGCACCCCGAGCTGCCGTGGATCCTGGGTGCCTCCTACGACGGCTCGCTCGCCCCGGAGGGCCTGTTCGACGCCCGGTGGCTGGACGAGGCCGTGTCCGACCGACCCGTGGCGCTGCGGGCCTGGGACTATCACACCGTGTGGTGCAACTCCTCGGCCCTGGAGGTCGCCGGGATCACCGCGCAGACCCCAGACCCCGAGCTCGGGGAGATCCCACGCCACCCCGACGGGCGACCCTGGGGCACCCTGCGCGAATGGGGCGCGATCGACCTGGTCATGCAGCACTGCCCGCCCCGGGACACCGACACCCTGGTGGACGCCCTGCGCCGGGCCTCCCGCTACTTCCTGGAGCACGGGGTGAGCTGGGTCCAGGACGCCTGGGTGGAGCCGGAGAACCTGGAGGCCTACCTCGCGGCCGCCGAGCAGGACGCCCTGGAGATCCGCTACAACCTGGCCTTCTACGCCGACCCGCGGCATATCGACCACCAGCTGGAGGACTTCGCCGCCCAGCGGGTCCGAGTGCAGGCCGCCGGCCACCCGCACCTGACCGCGAACACCGTGAAGTTCTTCGCCGACGGGGTGATCGAGAACGAGACCGGCGCACTGCTCCAGCCCTACTGCTCCGGCCTGCACGACCACGGCATGACCGTCTGGGAGGGCGACTCCCTGGCCCACGCCGCCGCCGCGGTGGATGCCCTGGGCTTCCAGATCCACATCCACGCGATCGGGGACGCCGCCGTCCGGCAGGCCCTGGACGCGATCGAGCATGCCGTGTCCGTGAACGGTCCGCGGGATCGGCGTCCGGTGATCGCGCACGCCCAGCTGGTGGACGAGCAGGACCTGCCCCGGTTCAGCAGCCTGGGGGTCATCCCCTGCATGCAGCCGCTGTGGGCCCAGCCCGACGCCCTGATGACCGTGCTGCAGGTCCCGCGGTTGGGCACCGAACGCTCCGATCAGCAGTACCGCATGCGCACCCTGAGGGACGACGGCGCCGCACTGGCCTTCGGGTCCGACTGGCCGTGTTCGTCTGGGGCACCCCTGGAGGGGGTCGCCGTGGCCGTGTCACGTCAGACCGAGGACGGGGAGCCGGACCAGGGCTGGACACCCCAGGAACGCCTGGACCTGGGGGTCTCCCTGGACGCCTACTCCACCGCGGTGGCCCATCAGGGCTTCACCGACCTCCACGAGCACCCGTGGGGTCGGATCCGCCCGGGTGCCGCCGCCGACCTGGTGTGGCTGGCACAGGACCCCCGGGGGCTGACGGCCCCAGGGCTGCGTTCGCTGCCCGTCCGCGCGACGTTCGTCGGAGGCCGGGCCCACCTGCACCCCACCGACTGACGCACATCCACCCGCCCCGCATCCCGCACCCCGAGCCGAGGTAGCCATGTCCCACTCATCCACCGGCCCCGCCGCACCGTCATCGCCCGCCGCCACCGGACGCGCTGCCCCGGCCTCCGCGGACGGCACCCGGCTCAAGCGCGTGCTCGGTGTGCCCTCCCTGGTGCTGTTCGGTCTGGTCTACATGGTCCCGCTGACCGTGTTCACCACCTACGGGATCGTCACCCAGGTCACCGGCGGCCGCGTCCCGGTGGCGTACATGATCACGCTGGCCACCATGGTGTTCACGGCCATGTCCTACGCCCGGATGGCCCGTGCCTACCCGTTCGCCGGATCCGCGTACACGTACACCCAACGCTCCTTCGGGCCGGGCATCGGGTTCGTCTCCGGGTGGTCCCTGCTGCTGGACTACCTGTTCCTGCCCACCATCAACTACCTGGTGATCGGCATCTACCTGGGTGAGGCCTTCCCGGCGGTGCCCTCCTGGGTGTTCATCCTCGCCGCGATCGCGCTGGTGACGGTGCTGAACATCGTGGGCATCACCTCGGTCTCCCGGGCCAGCACGGTGATCATCGCCGCCCAAGTGGTGTTCATCGGGGTGTTCATCGCCCTGAGCGTGGTCTCCCTGTCCGGCACGGGCGACGTGGACCTGCTGCGTCCGCTCACCGGAGACGGCACCGAGACCGGGCTGGGACCGGTCATGGCCGGTGCCGCCATCCTGTGCCTGTCCTTCCTGGGCTTCGACGCGGTCTCCACCATGGCCGAGGAGGCCAAGGAGCCGGCCCGTGATGTCCCCCGGGCCATCATCATCGCCACCGTCTCGGCCGGGCTGCTGTTCATCCTGCTCTCCTACGTCAGCCATGTGGTGCACCCCTCGCATCAGTTCGCCGACCCGGACTCCGGTGCCCTGGACGTGATGGCCTCGGCCGGAGGGACCTTCCTCAGCGCGTTCTTCATCTCCGCCTACGTGGCCGGCTGCATCGGCTCAGCACTGACCTCCCAGGCCTCGGTCTCGCGCATCATCTTCTCGATGGGCCGTGACGGAGTCTTCCCTCGCTCAGTATTCGGCCGCCTCTCCGCCCGGTTCGCCACCCCGGTGATCGCCATCCTGGTGGTCTCGGCATGGTCACTGATGGCAATGCTGATCGATCTGGGCCTGCTCGCTGAGATCATCAGCTTCGGCGCGCTTGTGGCGTTCTCCGCCGTCAACCTCTCCGTGGTCAAGCACTACTTCATCGACCAGAAGGAGCGCAGCGGAGCCGCCGTGCTCACCAATCTGATCCTTCCGCTGATCGGCTTCGGCCTGACCGTGTGGCTGTGGACCTCGCTCAACGGCCGGACGCTGATCGTGGGCCTCATCTGGATGGCCGTGGGCGTCGCCTACCTGGCCATCATCACCCGCGGCTTCCGCCGCCCTACCCCCACCATCGACGTCTACGAGTCCGGTGACCTGGTCCAGCGCCCCGAGGAGGACGCTCACCGCGCCTGAGGCGAGCCGGCCGGAGAAGCGGCGTGGCCGTCGTCGGGCAGGTGAACGCCCTTCCAGGCACAGAGTGACATTCCCCGGTCACTCTGGTGGGGGTGTGGTCACTTTGCGCAGGACGGGGGGTGTCACTCCTGGATGAGGCGGGGGCGGCCGGCGAGCCAGCCGAAGACCGCGCAGGTCAGGGAGGTGGCAGCGAACAGGGTGGCGACCGGGGTGACGTCGCCGGTGGCGGTGAGGATCTGCCCGACCAGCAGCGTGCCCGCCGAGCCGAGGCCGTAGCCCAGACCCTGCATCATCCCGGAGACGCGCAGGGCCATGTGGGTGGAGTGGCTGCGCAGGGAGATCATGGTCAGCGCCAGTGCCGTCAGGCTGCCCTGGCCCAGGCCGAGCAGTGCCGCCCAGACCCACACGCCCTCGAGTGGGCCGATGATGCACAGCACCCAGCCGATCCCGGTGAGCAGCGCCATGGACGCGTTGAGCAGGGACTGGCTGCGGATGCGGACCGCGAGGATGGGGGCCACCAGAGACCCGGACATCTGCAGCAGCACGTTCAGGGCGATCACCAGTCCGGCGGCGGTGCCGTCCATGCCGCGTTCGCGCAGGATGGGGGCCAGCCAGGCGAAGATCGGGAAGGACATCATCGACTGGAACACCATCATCACGGTGATCTGCCAGGCGATGGCCGAGGTCATGGGGCTGCGCCCGGACGTGGAGGTGGCCAGGTGCGCCCGGGAGCGATGGCGCAGGATCACCGGGATCAGCAGCCCCGCGACCGCGAGCGCCGGCAGGGCCCAGAGCCCGAGCGCGATGTTCCAGGAGCCGGACAACTCCAGCGCCGGGAAGGTCAGGGCCGCCCCGAACGCCGCCGAACCGGCCACGCACGTGGTGTACAGCCCGCTCATCAGACCGATGTGGTTGCGGAAGTCCTGCTTGACGATGCTCGGCAGGACCACGTTGGACAGGGCGATCGCTAGCCCGGAGATGACCGTGCCCGTCAGCAGGGTGGCCAGCGGGGCGGAGCCGAAGGGTGGAAGCGCGCGGATCAGCATGCCGACCGTGAGCAGGAGCATGGCGACGAACAGCACCTGCCACGCGCCGATCCTCCGGGCCAGCACGGGCGCGAGAGGGGCGAAGACACCGAGCAGGGTCACGGGAACGGTGGTCAGGACCGTCACGCCGGCGCCGGACAGGCCCGTGGCCGCCATGACTTCGGGCAGGATCGCCGAGAGCGAGGAGTAGAGGGTGCGCAGGTTCAGCGAGACGAGGATGGCGCAGACTGCGAGGTAGATCCACGAGACCGGGGAGACCTGCGCCGGCGAGGGCGTGGGGCCGGAGGCGTGGGGAGTGTGGGCGGTGTGGGCCGTGGCGGTTGCGTCATGCTCTGGGCCAGACGGTGCCGACGACGACCCGGGGTGCGGGGTGGAGGCGTCGGCGGTGCTCATGGGGCCATCCTCCCAGGCTCGGCGCACCCCAGGCCCACGTTGAGCCAGAAGTAGTGGCGGGCATGGGAGCTGATGGTCACCACTGGTTCTGGGTCGAGGGGGGGTGATGGGGATCGACGGGGTGAGGGGATCAACGGCAGGTGGAGCGCCCACGGACGCCGAGGCTGCGCAGGATCCACCGGGACGGGGCCTGGCGCATCACGTGCGGCAGCCGGGGGTACACCGCACGCAGCACCGACCACAGCCGTTCATCCCACACGGACCCGGCCACATCCAGCTCCAGCCCCAGCTCCGAGCGCACGCCCGTCGGCAGCATCCCCGCGGTCAGCATCCGGGCCAGGGGCATCAGGGTCCGCATCCACACCGGAGCGTGCTCAGCGGCGAACAGCTCCCGGGCGATCGCACGCGCCGCGTCCGTCACCTCCAGCTCCCCGAGCCGCTGCTGCCACCACCGCTCGAACGCTGCCCGGTCCACCGGCCAGAGCTCCCGCGGCATGCCCAGCGCCGTCCCCAGCACCGCAGAATCCTGGTACATCTCCTCCGCAGCACCCGGATCCAGCACGCCCCACATCCGGCCGCGCACGCGTTCGGCAGCCCAGTAGAGCGTGGCCGCCACCCACAGCTGTGCCTCCGGGTCCGCTGCAGAGTACCGCGCCCCACCAGCGTCAACCCCGCGCACCGGCGCATGCGCACGCTCCACCCAACCGGCCACCCGTTCCCGCACCGACTCAGCCTCCGGCAGGCTCACGGCGTACACATACTGCAGGGTGTGCACGAGCCTCGCCATCGGGTCCCGGGTGAAGTCCGAGTGCCGATCCACTCCCGCCGCCACCGGCCGGTGCGCCACCTGCAGCAGGATCGCCGCCCCGGCACCGGCCAGCACGGCCCCCTCGCGCGCCAGGGCACTCAAGGTGACGGGGGCACTCACGGGCCGGCCGTCGTCGGGAACTGGGCGGAGCCCTCAGGCTCCCCCGCGTCCGCCGCGGCCTGACTGACCACGGCATCCAGCGAGCGGATGAAGACCACCAGCCACGCGTACACGATCCCGGCCATGGCCAGCTCGAACCCCGTGAGGTTGTAGTAGCCCAGCGGGAACCAGAGCAGCGCCGCGCCCACACCGACCAGGACCATCAGGCCCGTGGCAGCGTAGAACGCGCCGGGGAAGCCGGGCAGCCAGATCGGCAGGGTCAGCAGCATCAGGATGAACACGGCGCCGAGCAGCCGCACCGCGTTGGAGTGGATCGGATCGGAGACGTTCACCGGGACCAGGCCCACCACCGCCATGCACAGCCCGATCACGAACAGGCCCCAGCGCAGCACCCCCATCCGCACCGTCCGGCCACCCGCCGCCTCGCGCGCACGTGCCCAGGGGTACAGGTCCTGGGTGATGAATCGGGCCAGGGTGGTGAGCACCAGACCGGACACGGCCAGGGTGGTGTTGAACGTCCAGAAAGACCAGGATCCGGCCTGCCCGGTGCCCAGTTCGGAGAAGAACGCGTGCCACCAGAACGGGTTCTCGGCCAGCAGCATGGACACCAGCATTCCGGCGGCCATGAACACGGCGAGCAGGCTGGAGAGCGATCGGGTGGTGATGCGCGAGGCCGAGGTGAAGCCCAGGTACCCGGCCACGGCGGTGATCAGCGTGACCATCACCGTCCCGGCGATCCGGTCCACCGTCAGCCCCACGAACGACTCCTGGAACAGCCGGAACAGGGTCAGCCCGGCCATGATCGCGATCGCCGCGTGCACCACCACCAGACCGGTCGCGTCCACCACCATCCACGCCCAGTGCCGTTGGATCAGCCACCGGTGCGTGGTCCGTGCGGTCAGCAGGAACCCCACCAGGCAGGACAGCCCCGCCGCCACCGCGGTGCTCACGGCGGCCACGTTCCCCACGGAGTGCGGCCCGGACAGCGGCGGCCGGTAGCCGGAGAAGACCAGATACCCGACGACGGCGCCCACCAGGCCGCACACGATGGCGGACCAGATGGCGCGAGACTCCAGGGCCACAGGCCCGGTGGGCGGCTGGGGCGCGGGGTGTGCGGGAGGAATGCGGGTGGCTGAGGTGGGGGTGTCTGCCGGGGTGCTGCGGACCGGGTCGGAGGCGGGGTCCTGACGCTGAGCGGTGTGCACCCTCCACGCCTACAGGATGTCCTCCTTGGAGTCCACCCATGGCCGGACTATAGTAGTTAAGAGGCTGTTCACCTTCCGTTCACCTTGGAGGCGGGGCGAAGCGCTGGACAGCACCCATCGCTCGGCGTGACGCCGACCCTCACACCCCTCAGGAGGTGTCTCGCATGACCGAGACCACTGACCAGAACACCGGCCAGCCGCAGGTCGGCGCCGAGGAGCCCCGTGGCCTGAACACCGGCGGCAACCCGATCGTGCAGAACCACGTCATGGAGCGCGTGGTCGCCGAGCTCACCGAGAAGTGGGGCGAGCTGCTGGACCACGGACGGATCCGCGCCACCGCACTCGAGGCCTACCAGGAGATGGACCGCACCGCGCGGATCAAGACCTTCCTGCCCACCCACGCCGCACGGCTGGGCGATGACCGCCTGCACGCCTACGCCGTGGCCGAGGGACTGATCGAGGCCCCGCTGCCCAAGGTCCTCTTCGTCTGCCCGTCCAACACCGGACGCTCCCAGATCGCGGCAGCCCTGATGGGTCGGCAGAACTCCGTGGCCGTCCGCTCCGGCGGCATCACCCCCGGCGGGCACCTGCACCACCGTGCCGTGGAGGCCCTGAATGAGCGTGGCATCGACCTCTCGGAGATGTACCCGAAGTCCCTCACCGAGGACGTGCTGCGCGCCGCCGAGTATGTGGTGGCCATCGACACCGCCGGTGACCTGCCGGACGTGCACGGTGCCACCGTCATCTCCTGGACCGATGTGCCCAAGCTGACGGACAAGCCGATCGAGGAGGTCCGCCAGATCGTGGACCTGATCGAGGATAAGGTCCGCGCGCTCTCCGAGGACCTGGTCGGACTGAAGTCCCACTCCCAGGCGGCGGCAGCCCAGTCCCGGGACGGCCAGGCCCTGGTTGCCTGACCCGAACCACACCGCGTCCATTCGCACCGGACCTGACGACCCCTGGAGCCCCCTGCTCCAGGGGTCGTCCTGCTCCTGACCTCTTGACCGGCCGGTCGCCGCTGATCAGCATGGTCCCATGGGCACCGATCAGAACCCCGCAGCCGGCCAGCCGACCGATCCCCACCAGACCTCCGCCAGCGACGCGCTCGACCGCAACGTCCTGGACCGCACCGCCGAACACCTGCACGAGCGCTACGGCCACGTGGTGGACCGGGCGACCGTGGACCGGGTGGTCCAGGAGTGCTACGACGAGCTCAAGCGCACCTCCAGGATCCAGGCCCACGTGGTGGCCTCCGCCGGCAACTTCGCGGACAACCGCCTGCGGGCCATGGCGATCACCGCCGGGGCCATCGAGTCCACCGACCCGCGCGTGCTGTTCATCTGCAACGGCAACGCCGGACGGTCCCAGATGGCCGTGTCCCTGCTGGCCAAGCGCTCGGAGGGCAGGATCGCCACCCGCTCCGCTGGCGTGCACCCGGCCGGCGGTCTGATCGCGACCGCCGTGGAGGCGATGTCCGAGGTGGGTGTGCCCCTGGAGAACGCCTACCCCAAGCCGATCGCCGAGGACATCCACCAGGCCGCCGAGCACATCATCACCTTCGGCTGCGCCGACCAGGTCGAACAGCTGGAGGGCAAGGACTACCGCGACTGGGACATCCCCACCATCGTGGACCTGCCGCTCGAGGAGGTCCGGCGGATCCGGGATCAGATCGACACCCGCGTGCAGGACCTGTTGCGCGAATTCGAGGGGAGCCCGGTCTGACTACCACTGACCGGGATCCCGACGCCGCCGACGATGTCGATGTCCTCATCATCGGCGGTGGCCAGGCAGGACTCGCCGCCGGGTACCACCTGCACCGACTGGCCCGGGATCGCGACCGGGGACGGTCCGACCACGCTCCGAGCTTCGCGATCATCGACGCCGCGGACCGCCCCGGTGGTTCCTGGCCGGAGTACTGGGACACCCTGGAGCTATTCTCCCCCGCCTCCTTCAGCTCCCTGCCCGGGTTCCCCATGCCCACCTGGCGGGAGGAGGGCAACCCCTCGGCTACCCATGTGGTGGAGTACCTGACCGAGTACGAACAGCGGTACGACCTCCCGGTGCACCGCAGCGTCACGGCCCGGGATGTCCAGGCCACACCGGACGGCAGCGGGTTCGCCACGGACACGGACCGAGGCACCTGGACCTCCCGGGTGGTCATCAGCGCCACCGGCTCCTGGGGACGGCCGTTCATGCCCTGGCTGCCCGGTGCCGCAGACTTCGCCGGGCGCCAACTGCACACCGTGGACTACCGCACCGCATCGGAGTTCACCGGTCAGGAGGTGGTCGTGGTGGGCGGCGGGAACTCCGGGGCGCAGATCGCCGCTGACCTGATCCCCTCGGCGGCCTCCGTCCGATGGGTCACCTCACGACCGCCCCGGTTCCTCCCGGACGAGGTGGACGGCCGAGCCCTGTTCGAACTGGCCACCCGCCGCGTCCGGGCGTTGTCCTCGAACGAGGACACTCATGCCGGTGTGGGCTCCCTGGGTGACATCGTTGCCGTCCCGCCCGTGCGCCGTGCCCGGGATGCCGGCCTGCTGACAGCCGAGCCGATGTTCTCCCGCTTCACTGCCGACGGCGTGCAGTGGCCGGACGGTGGAACCGCCCGGGCGGACACCGTCCTATGGTGCACCGGGTTCCGCCCGGACCTGCGGCACCTGCGCGGCCTGCAGCTCACGCAGGAGGGCCGAGTGCCCCGCACGGATCCGCGCCTGCCCTCCCGGTCGGTGGACCACCCCGGACTGTTCTTCCTGGGCTACGGTGACTGGTGCGGACCCGCCTCCGCCACCCTGATCGGCGTGGGTGCCCCGGCCCGATCCACGGTGGCGGCCGCGAACCAGCACCTGCAGACCCATACCCCCTAGGGGTACTTGACCAGCTACCCCCTAGGGGGTATATAACTGAGTGCATGACCACTGAAGCCATCACGCCCGAGGCCCCGGCCGCCGTCGGGAATGAGCCTGTTGAGCACACCCACCACGGGTACTCGCCGCGCAAGGACGAGTACCTGAAGCGACTGCGCCGCGTGGAGGGTCAGGTCCGCGGGATTGCCCGGATGGTGGATGAGGATACCTACTGCATCGACGTGCTGACGCAGGTTGCCGCCGCCACCAAGGCCCTGCACGCGGTGAGCATGGGTCTGCTGGAGGACCACCTGAACCACTGTGTGGCGGACGCCGCCCAGCAGGCGCAGGACTCCGGGGACCCCGAGCTGATCCAGGCCAAGGTCGCCGAGGCCTCCGCGGCCATCGCGCGGCTGCTACGCTGACCCACTGACCCGTCGCTCCGGCGCGGACGTGGGCCCGGCAGATACCCCTACCCCGTATACCTATCCATACCGAACACCCCAGGAGAACACCATGACCACCACCCAGATCCAGATCGACGGCATGACCTGCGGCCACTGCGTCGCCTCCGTGACCGAGGAGCTCTCCGAGCTACCCGGCGTGAGCGACGTCCAAGTGGACCTCGTGGCCGGTGGCACCTCCACCGCCACCATCACCTCCGAGGGCCAGCCCGCACCGGAGGACCTGGAGGCCGCGGTGAAGGAAGCCGGCTACTCGATCGCCGGCCTCACCCTGGCCTGACAGGCTCGCCCGCCGGCCCCCACCCCAATCCCACCCAGCCCCGCCCGCCGATCCAGAAGCAGTGGCGACCATCCGCCGCGATGCCCACCACTGCTTCTGGCTCGGCGCCGGGAGCCCCCCCTCACTTCCCCACCACTGACGAAGGACTCACCGTGGACCCCCGCGACAGCACCCCCACCGCACCACCGGACACCGCCACCCGGCGCGTGGACCTCGACATCGAGGGCATGACCTGCGCCTCCTGCGTGGGACGGGTGGAGCGCAAGCTGGGCAAGCTCGAGGGCGTCACGGCCTCCGTCAACCTGCCGCTGAACTCCGCCGCCGTCACCGTCCCGGAGGGCATCTCCGACGAGGACCTGCTCGCCGCCGTGGACAAGGCCGGCTACACCGCTCGCGTGCGCCGCAGCTCCGGCTCTGCCCAACAGAGCCACCACCACGACGACGGCCACGTACCGCACGCACACGCCTCGCCCCACACAGGGCACGGCAGCGAGGACGGCGGCCACGGTGACCACGAGGGTCACGAGGATCATGCCGACCACGACAACCACATGGACCACGGCCCGTCCGAGGACGTGCTCAAGCCCCGGCTGATCGGCGCGGCCGTCCTGGTGGTCCCGCTGTTCCTGATCTCCATGGTCCCGGCCCTGCAGTTCCCGCACTGGGGCTGGGTGGCGTTCGGGCTGTCCATCCCGCTGGTGTTCTGGGCGGCGTGGCCGTTCCACCGGGCGGCGTTCAAGGCGGCGCGGCACGGCGCCTCCACCATGGACACCCTGGTCTCGATCGGCGTGCTGGCGGCGTTCTTCTACTCCGCAGTCGAGCTGTTCCTGGATCCGGGCATGACCGCCCACGCCGGCGCCGGGATGGACATGTCCTCCATGGACGACCACCAGCTCTACTTCGAGACCGCCGGCGTGATCACCACCTTCCTGCTGCTCGGACGCTGGCTGGAGGCCCGCGCCAAGAAGCAGGCCGGGCAGGCCCTGAAGTCCTTGCTGGAGCTGGGCGCCAAGACTGCCACCGTCCTGCGGGACGGCCAGGAGGTCACCGTGCCCGCCAGCCAGCTGGTCCCGGGCGATGAGTTCATCGTGCGCCCCGGGGAGAAGGTCGCCACGGACGGGGTGATCCTGGACGGGCATTCCGCCGTGGACACCTCCCTGATCACGGGCGAGTCCGTCCCGGAGGAGGTCGGCCCGGAGGACACCGTCACCGGTGCCACGGTCAACACCTCCGGCCGCCTGCTGGTCCGGGCCACGCGCACCGGCGAGGACACCACCCTGGCGCAGATGGGCCGGCTGGTCTCGGACGCGCAGACCGGCAAGGCCCCCATCGCCCGCCTGGCCGACCGCATCTCCGCGGTGTTCGTCCCCATCGTCCTGGTCATCGCCGTGCTGACGTTCGCCCTGTGGATGGTCTTCTCCGGCGGCGACTTCGACTCCGCCATCCGCGCCGCCGTGGCCGTGCTGGTCATCGCCTGCCCGTGCGCCCTCGGCCTGGCCACTCCGGTCGGCCTGCTCGCCGGCACCGGCCGCGCCTCCCAGCTGGGCATCCTGATCCGCGGTCCCGAGGTTCTGGAGGACACCCGCACCGTGGACACGATCGTGCTGGACAAGACCGGCACCGTCACCGAGGGCGTCATGTCCGTCAGCGCCGTCACCGTGCTGGACAGCTCCCTCACCGAGTCCGAGCTGCTGCGCCTGGCCGCGGCGGTGGAGGCCGGATCCGAGCACCCCATCGCCCGGGCGATCGTGGAGGCCGGACGCGAATCCCTGGTGAACACCTCAGCCACGTCCGCCTCCGCTGACTCCTCCCCACAGGGCCTTCCCGACGTCGGCTCCCCCACCTCCCTGCCCCCGGTCACCGGGTTCTCCTCCTCGGCAGGCGGCGGGGTGACCGGTCAGGTGGACGGACACTCCGTGGCCGCCGGGCGTTCCAGCTTCATCGCCGAGCAGCTGAGCTCCGGGGCACTGGACGCCGAGCAGGAGCGGGCTCTGGCCGAGGCGGAGGCCGCCGGCGCCACCGCCATCTGGGTGTCCGTGGACGGTGTGCTGGCCGGGATCATCTCCCTGCAGGACACCGTGAAGGACACCTCCGCGCGCGCCATCGCCCGGTTCCGTGAGCTGGGGCTGCGCCCGATCCTGCTGACCGGAGACAATGCCGCCGTGGCCGCCCAGGTGGCGGACGTCGTCGGGATAGCCCGGGAGGATGTCTTCGCCGGGGTGCGCCCCGAGCAGAAGGTGGACAAGGTCAAGGAGCTGCAGGCCGCCGGGCGCGTGGTGGCCATGGTGGGCGACGGCGTGAACGACGCCCCCGCGCTGGCGCAGGCCGACCTGGGGATCGCCATGGGATCGGGCACTGATGTGGCTCGTGAGGCCGCGGACATCACCGTCATGGGGTCCTCGCTGGGCCAGGTGGTGCAGTCGGTGGAGCTGAGCCGCAAGACGCTGAGCATCATCAAGACGAACCTGTTCTGGGCGTTCGCGTACAACACGCTGGGCATCCCGGTGGCCGCGCTGGGCTTCCTGAACCCGATGATCGCCGGCGCCGCCATGGCCGCCAGTTCGGTGCTCGTGGTGCTCAACTCGCTGCGCCTGACCCGCTTCGCCCGGTGAGGTGAGGTGAGGTGATGGTGGTGCGGGGTGGCCGGTGCGGAGTGCTCGGCCCCGCCCGGCCCCTCTGAGTGCCGCAGCCGCGATCTGTGTTCCACCGTTCGTCGGTCTGACCGACTGAGTTGCACTGTTCGTCGAGAATCACCCCGAATCTCGACGAACAGTGCAACTCAGCACGCGGAACCGACGAGGTCTGTCACAGGGATCTCCGCTGGCTCCGCCCTACCCCTCGCCCAGCCGTCCGCGCAGCCGCTCGCGCATGTCGGTGCTGGCCTGGTTCAGGCCCACCACCTCCACGGTCTTGCCGTAGCGGGCGTACTTCTCGGTGATCGCATCCAGGGCGGCCACGGTGGAGGCGTCCCACACGTGCGAGCCGGACAGGTCGATCACCACCCGGGCAGGGTCCTCGGTGTACTCGAACTGCGTGTAGAGGTCGTTCGAGGAGGCGAAGAACAGTTCCCCGTCCACCGTGTAGGTGACGGTGCCCTCGCCCCCGTCAGCACCACCGCCCACCTCACGCCGCACCGTCACGAAGTGCGCCACCCGCCGGGCGAACAGCACCATGGCGGTCAGCACGCCCAGCCCCACACCCACCGCCAGGTTGTGCGTGACCACCGTGCCGGCCACGGTCACCAGCATCACCACGGTCTCGGAGATCGGCATGGCCCGCAGGGTGGACGGGCGGATGGAGTGCCAGTCGAAGGTGGCCCAGGAGACGAACACCATGACGGCCACCAGCGCGGCCATCGGGATGGTGGACACCACGTCGCTGAGCGCCACGGCGAGCACCATCAGCAGCGCGCCGGCCATGAACGTGGAGATCCGGGTGCGCGCCCCGGAGGCCTTCACGTTGATCATGGTCTGCCCGATCATCGCGCAGCCGCCCATCCCGCCGAACAGCCCGGCCAGCACGTTCGCCCCGCCCTGCCCCAGCGACTCCCGGGTCTTGTCCGAGCGCGTGTCCGTGACGTCGTCCACCAGCTTGGCGGTCAGCAGCGACTCCAGCAGCCCCACCAGTGCCATCGCCAGGGCGTACGGGAAGATCACCTGCAGCGTCTCCCAGGTGTACGGCACCTCCGGGATGAGGAACGCGGGCAGCGAGCTGGGCAGCTCCCCCTTGTCCCCCACGGTAGGGACCTGGGCATGCACGACGACGGCCACCAGGGTCACCACGATGATCCCCACCAGCGGGGCCGGGACGGCAGTGGTCAGACGCGGGAAGAGGAAGATGACCGCCAGTCCCAGTGCGGTCAGGGGGTAGACGAGCCAGGGGACCCCGATCAGGTCCGGCAGCTGGGCGATGAAGATCAGGATGGCCAGCGAGTTCACGAACCCGGTCATCACCGAGCGGGGGATGAACCGCATCAGCTTGGCCACGCCGGCCAGTCCGAGCACCACCTGCAGGAGCCCGGCCAGGATGACCGTGGCGAAGAGGTACTGCACGCCGTGGGAGGCCACCACCGGTGCGATCACCAGGGCCGTGGCCGCGGTGGCCGCCGAGATCATGGCCGGGCGGCCGCCCAGGAACGCGATCGAGATGGCCATGACAGAAGCAGCGTAGAGACCGATGGCCGGATCCACACCGGCGATCAGGGCGAAGGCGATGGCCTCGGGGATCAGCGCGAGCGCGACCACCAGCCCGGCGAGCACCTCGGTCTTGAGCCAGCGCGGGGTCTTCAGGGTGCGCAGCACGGACTGGCGCTGCTCCGGTGTGACGTGTTCGGCGGCGTCGGCCAGGTTCTGCCGGACCTCGGGGTGGTTCGGCGGAACGGTGGCCGGAGTGGAGGCGGAGTGCGGTGAGGCGGGCATGGCTGTCCCCTGAGAGCTGCGGCGGATGACGCGGTCACTCTAGCCCGTGCGGGGGTGAGGCGGTGTCCGGCGATCCCTGATGCGGCCTTCGCCGATCCGGTGATCTGAGTTGCAGTGCTCGTCGCCGCCGCGTTCTGAGGTGCACGTCTTGATGGTTCTGGGGCCGCTGAGCGACGAACCGTGCAACCCATCCAGTGATCTGGACAGGATGTGCAACAGGGATCACGCAGGGCTCGGCGCCGCCGGCGTCCACCCTGCAGCCCGAGCGCATGTCGACCAGCCGTTGTCCGGCCAGGAACCGTTCAGCGACCGTCAGTAGGCTGAAGTCCATGAAGCACGCTGCAGACCACCCCCCGTTCAGCGCCGACGACACTCCCCTGCCCGCGCAGGCCCAGACCCCGGACCACGCCGAGGCAGCCGCCCCGCAGGCCTCCTGGCCGCAGCCCGTTCAGACCGGCCCGGACCAGGTCAGCTACCGGATCCGGGTCAACGCCCCCGCCCAGCAGCTGTGGGAGCTGCTGGCCGACCCCCACCGGCATCACGAGGTGGACGGCTCCGGCACCGTGAAGTCCCAGGTGGAGGGCCCACGCCAGCTGGCGGTCGGGGACCAGTTCTCGGTGCACATGCGCAAGTACCGCATTCCGTACACCATGAAGCTCACCACCACCGCCTCCCAGCCCGGAGAGCTGATCGAGTGGGCGCACCCCGGCGGGCACCGCTGGCGGTGGGAGTTCCAGGACAACGGCGACGGCACCACGGACGTCACCGAGACCTTCGACTACTCCTGGGCCCAGCCCGTGGTCGGCAAGGCCTACGAGCTGCTGCGCCTGGACCGGGAGAACGGCAATGGCATCCGGTCCTCCCTGACCCGGCTGGCCGGCCGGTACCTCTAGGGCCGATACCCCTGGGGCCGGATTGCCAGCGCCTTCACAGCGGCGGCCAAGTCCATGAACAGGTCGGCTCCCTACAGTGGGAAGCACCTCATCAAGGTGCGAGTGATGACAGGAAGAGGCCCCGGGCCCGGCAGTTTGCGTCCCCCTCACGCAGCCGGATCACCCGGGGTCTCGTCATGCCCGCTGTGGCAGTCCCTTCCCGTTCCCACCAGCGGTGGGCACGGGGCAGATCAGGCTTCCGGGCTGGCCGAGTAGTCCAGGACCACGCGGCCGTCGATCTTGCCGTGCTGCATCTCGTCGAAGATCGCATTGATGTCCTCGATCGGACGCTTGGTGTAGGTCGGGTGGATCTTGCCGGCGGCATAGAACTCCAAGGCCTCCACCATGTCCTGCCGCGTACCGACGATCGAACCGCGGATCGTCAGGCCCTTCAGCACGATGTCGAAGATGGGGGCGGGGAAGTCTCCCGGGGGCAGGCCGTTGAACACGATGGTCCCTCCACGGCGGGTCATCGAGATCGCCTGACCGAAGGCTTTCGGGTGAACTGCTGTGACCAGCACGCCATGGGCACCGCCGATCTTCTCCTGGATCTCCACGGACGGCTCCGCCACATTGGCGTTCACCACGATCTCGGCCCCGTGCCTCTGGGCCAGGGCCAGCTTGTCATCGGCCACATCCACAGCCACCACTCGCATGCCCATGGCCACCGCGTACTGGACGGCGATATGCCCCAGGCCGCCGATGCCGGAGATGACGACCCATTGCCCGGGCCGGACCTCCGTCTGCTTCAGGCCCTTGTAGACGGTCACGCCGGCACACAGCACCGGGCCGACCTCGTACGGGTCCGAACCTTCGGGCAGTACCGGGGCGTACTTGGCATCCACGATCATGTACTCGCCGAAGGAGCCGTCCACCGCGTAGCCGCCATTCTGCTGTGATTCACACAGGGTCTCCCAGCCGGTACGGCAGTACTCGCAGCTCCCGCAGGCGCTCCACAGCCAGGCGTTGCCCACCATCTGTCCTTCGGAGAGCTCGGTGACACCCTCCCCGATCTTCTCGACGATGCCCACGCCCTCGTGGCCGGGGACGAACGGAGGGGACGGCTTGACGGGCCAGTCCCCGGTGGCGGCGTGCAGGTCCGTGTGGCAGACCCCCGAGGAGATCAGCTTGACCAGGGCCTGGCCCGGTCCCGGCTCGGGGATGGGAACCTGCTTCACCGCCAGGTCCTGGTTGAAGCTCTCAACGACTGCTGCCTTCATGGTTGACATGGGTACTCCTTGGTCATGTTGGTCATGGGTGTGTTGATCAGAATGGACGTGCTTAAGGGCTTGAGGGCGCGTTTGCCCGCTCCGGTGACCCGTCATGCTTCTGGGCGCGCGGATCCGGAGTTGCGGTGATTGTGACCGGCCCGGGACGCGAGCAGCACGTCCGGGCCGGCATCGGAAGACGGCCTAGAAGAAGCCCTGCTTGTCCTCTGAGTAGGAGACCAGTAGGTTCTTGGTCTGCTGGTAGTGGTCCAGCATCATCTTGTGGTTCTCCCTGCCGATGCCGGAGGACTTGTAGCCGCCGAACGCCGAGTGCGCCGGGTAGGCGTGGTACTGGTTGACCCACACCCGGCCCGCCTGGATGGTGCGGCCGGCACGGTAGGCGGTATTGCCGTTGCGGGACCAGACCCCTGCTCCCAGACCGTAGAGCGTGTCATTGGCGATCGTCATGGCGTCATCGAAGTCGGAGAACGTGGCCACGGAGACCACCGGACCGAAGATCTCTTCCTGGAAGACCCGCATGGAGTTGTGGCCGCGGAAGATCGTCGGCTGCACGTAGTAGCCCCCGGCCAGGTCGCCCTCGAGGTGGGCCTGTTCTCCGCCGAGCAGCACCTCGGCCCCCTCCTGGCGGCCGATGTCCAGGTAGGACTTGATCTTCTCCAGCTGGTCGTTGGAGGCCTGGGCTCCCATCATGGTCTCGGTGTCCAGCGGGTTGCCCTGCTTGATGGCCCGCGTGCGTTCCACCACGGCGTCCAGGAACCGGTCCGCGATGGACTCCTGGACCAGGGCACGGGACGGGCAGGTGCAGACCTCTCCCTGGTTCAGGGCGAACATGGTGAAGCCCTCCTGCGCCTTGTCCCAGTACGCGTCATCCGCGGCCATGACGTCCTCGAAGAAGATGTTCGGGGACTTGCCGCCCAGTTCGAGCGTCACCGGGATGAGGTTCTCGGAGGCGTACTGCATGATCAGCCGGCCCGTGGTGGTCTCACCGGTGAAGGCGATCTTGCGGATCCGCTTGTTGGACGCCAGCGGCTTGCCGGCCTCGAGCCCGAAGCCGTTGACGATGTTCAGCACGCCGGCCGGCAGCAGGTCGCCGATCAGTTCGGCCAGCACCAGAATCGAGGCCGGGGTCTGCTCCGCGGGCTTGAGCACCACGGCGTTGCCGGCCGCCAGGGCCGGGGCGAGCTTCCACGTGGCCATGAGGATGGGGAAGTTCCACGGGATGATCTGGCCCACCACGCCGAGGGGCTCGTGGTAGTGGTACGCCACCGTATCCTCGTCGAGCTGGGACAGAGAGCCCTCCTGCGCCCGGATGGTGCCTGCGAAGTAGCGGAAGTGGTCGATCGCGAGCGGGATGTCCGCGTTCAGGGTCTCCCGCACGGCCTTGCCGTTGTCCCACGTCTCGGCGACGGCCAGCATCTCGAGGTTCTGCTCCATACGGTCGGCGATCTTGTTGAGGATCGCCGCCCGCTCGGCCGGCGATGTCCTGCCCCAGGCCGGGGCTGCGGCGTGGGCGGCGTCCAGGGCGGCCTCGATGTCCTCCGGCGTGCCGCGCCCGACCTCGGTGAAGGACTTGCCGGTGACCGGGCTGGGGTTCTCGAAGTACTGGCCCTTGACGGGAGCCACCCACTCACCACCGATGTAGTGCTCATAGCGGGGCTTGAAGGTCACCGCGGAACCGTCGGTTCCCGGGTTGGCGTAGATGGTCATGTCAGCTCCTGGAATGCGGGGATGGATGGACTGATGCTGTGATCTTAGTCACATTTACGTTGCATCCACGTTGCACCTCCGCGCGGCCCTACACTCGGGCCCTCAGCGCGCCTCAGCCTCGAGACGTTCCACGGTGGAGACCGCCAGGGCCCGGCGCGGGGAGTCCACGGGCAGCATCTTCAGGGCTGTCATCCACAACTCGAGGTCACCGACCGCCTCGGGGCGCGCCAGGTAGGTCCACAGGTCCTCGATTTCGGCGTCCTCCAGCACCGCCTCCCGCAGGGCGAGGTTCAACTGATGGCGGATCTCGACGATGCCGGGCGCCGCGGACCGGGGCAGCACCGACCCTGCGGCATGGCCCAACGCGGCGCTCACCTCACCCCGGCGCAGGGCCTCCCGCGCCAGCACAGCGTCCGTGGCCAGCGCGCCCTCCAACCGATAGGGCCGAGCCCGGAGCGTCACCCCAGGCACGCCGGCCTCGAGGGCTCGCCGGAGCCGGTGCACCTCGGCACGGAGGGTGGTGCCGGCGTCGTAGCCGTAGACGAGCTCTTCCAGCTCGGCGCCGTCCAACCCGGCTCCATGCCAGGTGAGCAGCGTCAGGATCTCGGCGTGCTTGCCGGGGATCTCCCGCCACGCACCGTCCGAGCCCGCCAACCGCGGCGGAAGGCCACCGGTGACGTGCAGGATGCTCCCGCGGACCGGGGCCGGCACGGGCGACGGGAGAAGGCGTTCCTGCCAGGCCGAATGCACCGCCTCGGCGGCGGCCTTCAGCAGGGGCAGGGCCAGCGGGGAGATGGCCTCGTCCCCACCGGTCAGGTCGATCACCCCGACGATGCGGCCGTCAGCCGGGTCGCGCAGGGGAACCGCCGAGCAGCTCCAGGGATGCACCACGGGATTGAAGTGCTCGGCCCGGCTCACCTGCACGGGCCGGCCGGAGTAGAGCGCCGTCCCGGGGGCAGAGGTGCCCATGGAGGCCTCGGACCAGTCAGCGCCCGGGACGAAACCCATGGCGTCGGCGCGCCGGCGGGCCTGGTCATCGCCCTCGACCCACAGCAGGTGCCCCTCCGCGTTCCCCACCGCGACGATCAGATTGGCATCCGCGGCGGGCTCCACGAGGAGCCGGCGGATGATGGGCAGCACCGGCGCCAGCGGGTGGCCCTGGCGCACCTCCCGCAGATCCGAGTCCGTGACCAGACGAGGCTCCAGGGGCTTTCCGAGGCCACCGTGCACCACCAACGAACGACGCCAGGACTCGGCGACCTCGGCACGGATCTGACCGAGCATCCCGCGGTGATCCGGCCCCGCCAGCTCGCCCCGCGCCCGCTCGACGACGCGCTGATAGGCCGCGCCGGACAAGTGCCCGGACAGGGACAGGGTCACCGCGCGTCCATCAGGCGGGACCGGATGAGGAAGCGCTTGCCTTCTGGCGCCTCCACCGAGAAGCCCGAGCCACGGCCGTCGACCACGTCCAGGGTCAGGTGGGTGTGCTTCCAGTAGTCGAACTGCTCGCGGCTCATCCAGAACGGCAGCTCCGTACCTTCGGGCAGGACGAACGTCCCCAGCAGGATGTCCGCTCCCCCGGTCTTGAAGTCACCGGCGGGGAAGCACATCGGCGAGGATCCATCACAGCAGCCGCCGGACTGGTGGAACATCAGCGGGCCGTGGACCTGCTGGAGCGAGCCGATCAGGTCCAGTGCGGCCTGGGTCATGCCGACGCGGGACACGGCCTCCCCGTCGATCTCAGGGCGGGCGTCCAGCACCGAGCTGAAATCGACCGTGCCGGTGGAACGATCCGTGGCATCTACTGCAGTGCGGGTGGATTCCGTGGACGGGGACGTCATGGCGCAACCTCCTGGCTGTGGCGGTGCATCCACAGTAACCCCAGGCGTGGCCCACGTCACTACCGGCGGCCTGCCCTGCGAGGCGCGGAGGGCTCTCCTGCTCAGTAGGCCTTGACCCGCTGGTCCACGATCAGGTGGATGAGCGCGAACGTGCCGTCCTCGTCGATGGCCTTGAGGGCCTTCTCCACGGCGGCGGGGACATCGGCGTCCTGCTCCACGCGCACGCCGAACCCGCCGAAGGCCTCGGCCATCTTGGCGAAATCCGGGTTCTTCAGCTGTGTGCCGGAGACCCGTCCGGGGTAGTCGCGCTCCTGGTGGGTGCGGATGGTGCCGTACTCCTGGTTGTCCATGACCACCACGAGCGGAGTGGCCCCGTACTGGGTGGCGGTGGCCAGCTCCTGGCCGTTCATCAGGAACTCGCCGTCACCGGCGATGGTCACCACCACGCGGTCCGGGTAGTTCAGCGAGGCGGCCACGGCCGAGGGCACCGAGTAGCCCATGGAGCCGTTGCGCGCGGAGATCATGGACGCGTAGGACTCCGTGGGGAAGTACCGGTGCGCCCAGTTGGTGTGCTCGCCGGCACCCAGGGTGATCATCGAGTCGTGCGGCAGGGCCGGGATCAGGTTCGCCATCAGGGTGTCCATCCGGGCCTGGCCCTCGGCGGGCTCGGCGGAGGGCAGCTCGGCGAACTTCACCTGCTCTCCGCGCATCTTCGCGGTCCACTCCTTCCAGGAGTCCTTGACCGGCATGTCCATGCGCACCAGATCCCGCACGAACACGTCCGGCTTCGCCACGATCTGGTAGGACACCGGACCGGAACGTCCGCGCAGGGAGGGGTCGATGGTAACCAGGAAGTTCTTCTTGTCCCAGTTCTGCCGGATCTTGAACCCGTCCGTGACCACATCGCCCGGGACGGTGCCCACGAAGACGATCAGGTCGGTCTCCTCGAGCAGGTCGTAGGTGGGCTTGGGGCGGCCGTAGCCGATCGGCCCCACGTAGGAGGGAGAGCTGAAGGGCACAGTGCCCTCGGTGCGCCACTCGGCAGCGGCGGGGATGTGGTGGTCCTCCAGCCACTTGGTGAAGGTCTCAGCGCCCTCACGGGTCCAGTCGTTGCCACCGGTGATGAACAGTGGCTTCTCCGACTCCAGCAGCGCCTCGTTCAGCGCCTTCCAGTCGTTCACGGTCATGCCGCCGGGGGCCACCGGGATCTGCGGGTGGACGGTGGAGTCGATCTGCTCCTTGATGACGTCCTCGGGCAGACCCACGATCACCGGTCCAGGGCGTCCGGAGGAAGCGGCGAACATGGCCTCGGCCACCACCTCGGAGGCGCGGCTGGCGTGGTCCAGGACCATCACGCGCTTGGCGCCGGAGTCGAACCAGGCGTGCGGGTCGAACTCCTGGAAGGCTTCCTTGTCCCGGTGCTCGAACGGGATCAGTCCCACGAACAGCACCATGGCGGTGGAGTCCTGCCAGGCGGTGTGCAGACCCACATGGGCGTTGGCCGCACCGGGCCCACGGGTGACCATGGCGATGCCCGGCACCGGGTTCATCTTGCCGTCGGCCTCGGCCATGTACGCGGCCCCGCCCTCGTGACGGCAGATCACGTTCTCGATCGAGGAGTTGTGCAGGCCGTCCAGCACATCCAGGTAGCTCTCGCCAGGCACGGTGTAGACCCGCTGCACCCCGTGGGCCTCCAGCGTGTCCACGATGACGTGGCCGGCGGACTTCGTGGCGGTGGACTGGTGATCGGTGCCCATCAAGACTTCCTCACGGTCGGTGACGCACAGCGGCGTCCTGCAGGATCCACGCGGCGACGCTGCCGGTGGTGCCCAGGTGTACCGGGCGGCAGATGCTGGGGTTCAAAATACCGCAGGCCACTGTTACCGCCGAGTCCTCGGTTCCATATGACGAAACCTCGCTGGACGACGGCGTGCCGACGCCGCGCCCTGGTTGATCAGGAGCATGCAGGACTACAGTGATGACTACACCACCGCGCTTCCAGGGAGGCCGCCATGCTCGCCCCACACCTCGCCGCACAGCTCCACGAGGCCACCCGACTGATCAACACCGCCGCCGGCCCGCGCGGCGGTCAGTACCGCCCCGATCAGCTGGACACGGCGGCGTCCCTCTCCCGGCAGTTCCCCGAGCGGCAGCTCGCCTCAGCCACCACCCAGACCCTGCAGCAGATCCACACCCTGCGCGAGGACCTCACCGCCCTGTGGGGCCAGGTGGCCGCCGGCGTCCAGCCCGCTGTGGTGCAGGACCATCTCAACGCCCTGGTCGAGTCCCTCGGGCCGGTGCGGCTGCAGCTGGAGCAGCCAGAGGAGTCCACACAGGCAGGGCCCGACGACGCCACACCGGCAGGTGCCCGAGCGGCGGCTCGGTGGGTGCTCGGCGAGTCCACCGGGCCGGCGGCCGACCGCTTCGCCCGGGAGCTGGTGATGGCGGTGGCCGAGACAGCCGTGGCCGGAGAGCTGCACCGGCTCAAGGTCTGCGCCGGGACGGACTGCGCCAACGCGGTGGTGGACGCCACCCGCAACCAGTCCAAACAGTTCTGCGACGAGGCCAACTGCGCCAACCGCACCCACGTGCGCGCCTACCGGGAACGTCAGGCCGCCGGCGAGGCACCGACCTCCACAGCCACCACCCCCAGCGCAGCACCCGCCACCACTGACCCGGCCCCCTCCTCCGGCGCGGCGAAGGACTCCGGGGAGTCGCCGTCGTCGGGAATCTCCAAGAAGATCCGCAAGCTCTCCGCACGCCTGCAGGACCCGGAGCTGTCCAAGAAGGACCGCAAGAAGGTGGTCAAGAAGTTCAAGAAACTGCGCAAGCAGCTCAAGGGCTCCGCCGATGTGGAGCTGCTGGAGCGGCTGGCGCCGGACGTCAAGAAGTAGCCCACAGCGGGTCCGGGCCGCCTTGGCGGATAGGCTCGAAGCGCACTATCTCCACCCTCTCCAGCCACCCGAGGACCCCGCCGTGAGCACTCCCCTGACCCCGTCCGCGCCCCAGCAGTTCAGCACCTCTCCCGGGCAGAAGATCGACCCGGTCCTGGCCCGGTCCTGGCTGCTGGTCAACGCTGTGCAGCCGGAGCGGTTCGCCGCGGCTGAGGAGTCCGAGGCGGACATCGTGATCCTGGACATCGAGGATGCGGTGGCCCCCAAGGACAAGGACGCCGCGCGTGACCACGCCGTGCAGTGGCTCAACGGCGGGCACAGCGCCTGGGTCCGGCTGAACGGCTACGGCACCAAGTGGTGGGAGGACGACGTCGCCGCGCTCGCCCAGACCCTGCCCCAGTCCGTGGGCGGACCCCTGGCCCAGGGCGGTCTGGCCGGCGTGGTGCTGGCCATGGTCGAGTCCACCGACCACGTCAACGAGACCGCCGCCCGCCTGCCCGGCATCCCTGTGGTGGCGCTGGTGGAGACCGCCCGCGGGCTGCAGCGCATCAACTCGATCGCCGCCGCCAAGGGCACCTACCGCCTGGCGTTCGGCATCGGCGACTTCCGCCGCGACACCGGGTTCGGGGAGTCCCCCGCCGCCCTGGCCTACGCCCGCAGCAAGTTCACCATCGCCGCCAAGGCCACCGGGCTGCCCGGCGCGATCGACGGCCCCACCGTGGGCACCACCGGTGTGAAGCTGGCCGAGGCCACCGCCGTGACCGCCGAGTTCGGCATGACCGGCAAGCTCTGCCTGACCCCGGAGCAGTGCGGGGCGATCAACGAGGGTCTGAGCCCCTCCCAGGACGAGATCACCTGGGCCCACGAGTTCCTCGACGACTTCGAGGCCGACGGCGGCGTCATCCGCAACGGCTCCGACCTGCCCCGCAAGGCCCGCGCCACCAAGATCCTGACCCTGGCCGAGGCCTTCGGGGTCCGCTGGCTGCACGAGGACGACGACGACCACGCCCCCGCCCCGTCCGACACCTTCCACTACTGATCCTCCCCTTTCGGATCACGTGCGCAGAAGATCGTGCGGCGCGCCGAGCCGAAACCGAGTTGGCGCGCACGTGATCCGGAGGGGCGGGCAGCCCGTAGGCTGGTGCCGTGACCACACCTGACGTGCACAGCCTCCCCTCGTCCACCGATCACTCCCCCACACCAGCACCCGCCGCCGCTGGACGCTCGAGCAGGCTGGCCGTCGTCGGGGCCGGTGCGGTGGGGACCTCCACCGCCTATGCCGCCCTGCTGCGCGGGGTGGCCCGGCACGTGGCCCTGTATGACATCGACCGGCCCAAGGTGGAGGCCGAGGTGCTGGACCTGGCCCACGGCACCCTCTACACCGGGTCCTCCTCGATCACCGGGGGCGACGATCCTGCGGTGATGGAGGGGGCCGACGTCGTGGTCATCACTGCTGGCGCCAAGCAGCACCCGGGTGAGACGCGGCTGGACCTGGCCGCCACGAATGTGCGCATCCTCGAGCAGCTGATGCCCGTGGTGCAGGAGCAGGCGCCGGACGCCGTGTACATCCTGGTCTCCAACCCCTGCGATGTGCTGACCCTGGCCGCGCAGCGCATCTCCGGACTGCCCGCCGGACGCGTGATGGCCAGCGGCACCACCCTGGACACCTCACGGCTGCGGTGGCTGCTCGCCCAGCAGGCCGGGGTCTCGCGGCAGTCCGTGCACGCCTACATCCTGGGTGAGCACGGGGACACCGAGTTCCCGGTGTGGTCCTCGGCGACCATTGGCCCGGTGCCGATCCTGGACTGGCGGCGCGAGGGCCGGAAGGTGTTCACCGAGGACGGTCTGGATGCGCTGGCCGATCAGGTGGTCAACGCCGCGTACACCGTGATCCAGGGCAAGGGCGCCACGAACTACGCGATCGGGGTCTCTGCGGTGCGGATCGTGGAGGCGGTGCTGGGTTCACAGAACGCGGTGCTGCCGGTGTCCACGGTGCTGGACGGGCAGTACGGGATCTCCGATGTGGCCCTGTCCGTGCCGTCCGTGGTGGGCCGGGGCGGGGTGCGCGAGGTGCTGGAGATCAACCTGTCCGCACAGGAGCTGCGGCGGCTGCAGCATTCGGCGCAGACACTAAAGCAATCGGCTGCCGAGCTGGGGTTCTGAGGCGCTGACTCGGCTCAGCCGGCGGGGCTCAGGTCAGCGGGTGGGGTGGTCCGAGGAGGCCGAGGTGCCAGGCTGTTCGCCACCGCCGTCCCGTCCTGCCTGAGCCTGGCGGCGCTGCTCCTCGGCGAGCTCGAGCTTGCGCCGGGCGACCTGATCGCGGTGCAGCTCCTCAGAGGAACGGTGGATGCCCGAACCCTGGGAGAGGTGCTCGGGGTTCTCCTTGGAGGCCAGCTGCAGCATGGCCACCACCACCAGGGAGGTCATGAAGAACACACCGAAGGCGATCAGCCCGATGTCCACGCGGATGGGGTTCTCGGTGCCGCCGGATGCGGTCATCATCGCCACCACTCCGCCCACCAGGCCCAACACCAGGGAGAACACCAGCGGACCCTTGATGGAGGCCAGGAAGCTGTTCTTCACCTCCGGCAGGTCGCGGCTGCTGCGGTCACCGGCCGGACGGGCGGGACGGCCAGACGTGCCCCGGTTCGGGCCGGAGGTGGACGAGCTCACAGGTGCTGCTCCTGACGGTTCGGGGGGCTGGAGGTCCTCACAGGAGGATCCAGTCAGGGATGCGGTGTGCGCAGGACGCACCCGGTCATTCTACGCCGTGTAGAGAACGAGGCGGTCCGGCTGATCGGCGCTGACGCGAGACGAGGTCCACAGTGCGCCGATCCGGAGTGTCAGTCCTTCGGCGCCCCGCCCGGGAATCCACCCGAGGCCGCACTGTCCGCCTCGGAGCCGGCGTCGTGCCGGAAGCCGAATCCGGAGATCGCCATGACCACCGCGATGATGATGGCCCCGCCACCGATGATGCCCAGCAGGCCGTGCGGATCCAGGTGGTTGAACAGGGCCAGACCCACAGCGGTGCCCACCCCGATCAGGCCGGTGTAGAGCTGGTCGCGCGCGGGGATGAACTCGCGGCGGTGCCGGGCCCAGGCCACCAGCTCGGCGATCCCACCCAGCAGCAGCGTGGCGGCGGCCACCCAGGCGATCGCCACGGTGTCCGAGAGGAACAGCAGCACGATGGCCCCGACCATCCAGGCGGCGGCCGCCATGGACAGCGGGCCGCGCATGGCCTCGGGGACGGGCTCACGCCGCAGGTACTCCCACATGGCCGTGCCGGAGAACACCAGGTAGGCGGCCACGCCGTACTTCAGCAGCGAGACCTCCGGGTCCCGCAGGAAGATGGTGGAGATCCCGAAGATCGCGGCCACCAGGGCACGGATCAGCACGGGCTTCCAGACGGCGACGGCGGTCTCAACGGGGGTCTTCACGGCAGGCACCGATCCAGTCTAGGCCGCTCGCCGCCGGGCGCTCACTCCGCGCCGGCGCGCATCCAGGCATCCGAGCGGGCCCGCCAGCCCAGCGTCACGGCGCGCGCCCCCAGGTACACCCCGGCGAACCCGGCCCACAGCAGGGCCAGCTGCACGCCTGCAGTGGGGGCCTGACCCGGGTCTGACCAGTCCTGGGTCCAGCCCAGTCCCCCGCTGGCCACCCACACCAGCCCGGCCAGCGCGGGCAGGTAGACCACCAGGTTCACGACGCCGGCCAGCGCCAGATAGCGGGCATCGCCGGCTCCGATCAGCACGCCGTCCAGGACGAAGACGTACCCGCCGATCGGCTGGGACACGGCCAGCACCAGCAGTCCGGCGGTGGCCGCGGCCTGCACGGCCGGCTCGGGCGTGAACAGCGGCGGCAGCACCCAGGCCAGGGCGGCCAGCAGCGCCCCGGTGATCACCCCGAACCACACGCCCCACCGTTCCATGGTCCGGGTCAGCTCCCGTGCCACCTGGGTCCGGCCGGCGCCCAATTCCTTGCCGATCAGCGCCTGGGCGGCGATCGCCAGCGCGTCCAGGGCGAAGGCGAGGGTGGAGTACAGCGTGAACACCAGCTGGTGCGCGGCCAGGGTGGCGGTGCCCAGCCCGGTGGCGGCGATCACGGTCACCAGGATGGCGGCCCGCAGGCTCGCGGTGCGCAGCAGCAGCCAGGATCCCACCTGGGCGGTGGCCCGCATTCCGGTTCCCGACGGCGCCAGGTGCGTCCCAGCGGCACGGAACCGGGGCAGCAGCACGGCCAGGTAGGTCACGAGCATCCCCCATTGGACGAGGCTGGTGCCGATCGCCGAACCGGCCACGCCCAGCCCCAGCCCGTAGACCAGGGCGAAGTTCAGGGCGATGTTGATCCCGAACCCGGCACCGGCCACGATCAGCGGGGTCCTGGTGTCCTGCAGTCCGCGCAGCACGCCGGTGGCCGCCAGCACCCCCAGCAGGGCGGGCAGACCGGGCATGGACCACTGCAGGTACGCCACAGCGTGATCCTGCACAGCGCCCTCGGCACCGATCAGTCCGGTCAGCGCGGGAGCCGTCACCCACCCGACCACCGCGAGGGCGAGGCCGATCAGCAGACCCAGCCAGACGCCGTCGCGCCCTCTGGCCATGGCCGCACCCAAGTTCCCCGCCCCCAGGTACCGGGCCACCGCGGGCGTGGTGGAGTAGGCCAGGAAGATCAGCAGTCCCGTGGCAGTGTGCAGCACCGTGGTGCCCACGCCCACACCGGCCAGCTCGGCGGTCCCCAGGTGCCCGACGATCGCGGTGTCGGCGAGCAGGAACAGCGGTTCGGCCAGCAGCGCCCCGAAGGCGGGGACGGCCAGGGCCAGGATCTGGCGGGAGAGCGGACGACTGTCCGGGGCGGAGGTGCTCACAGTGTCGGTTCGGTTCCGGCGCTCAGCTGACCAGCGGCAGCAGCGTGTAGGCCACGGTCAGGGCGATCAGGTTGTTGAACACGTGCAGGATGTACGCGTACGCCAGGGACATCCCCGTGAACACATAGGCCAAGGTGATCACGGTGGCCAGGGTCAGGTACGGCAGCACCTCCACCGGGTTGAAGTTGAACCCGGTGGCCACGAAGTGCAGCAGGGCGAAGGTGAAGATCGAGATCACCACGCAGACCCAGACGTTCAGGTGGCGGGAGAGCTTGCCGATCATCAGGTGCCGGAACAGGTACTCCTCCACGAACGGCCCCATCACCACGGCCACCAGGGCCATCAGGGGGAACGGGACGGAGAGCGTCATCGCCTCGATGCCCAGCTGGTTCTCGCTCTTGATCGGCTCCCCGGCCAGGGTCACGATCAGCGCGTTGACCGCGATGGTGGCCAGCCAGCCCCCCGGGATCAGCCCGATCTTCAGCCAGGTCTGAGTGCGGAAGGTCTGCAGGGACTGCACGAACGGGCGCCAGCAGGCGATCAGGGCCAGCACTGTGAGGATCACGTAGGCCGTCAGGTTGACCGCGAACCCGGCGGTGGTCTGGTCCAGGGTGCCCTCGGCGTCCCGGAACATCTCCTGGACGGTGGGGATGAACAGGATCAGCGAGGCCAGTCCGACGATCATCAGGGCGATGTACGCCAGCACCGTGACCAGGTCCATCCAGCGGAACGGGCCGGCCTCGGAGCGGATCTGCCGCCGGTTCTGCCGGCCGGGCCAGCCCGGCGGAATGTGCGCGGGCACCTGGTACGGCTGGTTCGCGGGGTACCGGTCCGGGGTGCCGTGGTGCTGAGGCTGCCCGTAGGGCTGCGGGGGCTGCCCGTACGGCTGCGGAGGCTGGCCGTAGGGCGGAGGGACCTGCTGACCGTACGAGCCGCCATTCGACGGCGCGGGCTGCTGGGCGTGCGGCTGCTGCGGGTCCGTGGTCATGCGCTCCATCGTAGGCACCGAGTCTGGGCCGGACCTCATCGCCGTGACCCCCGCCTGCTGGGGATAGCGTGTACGACGGATGTCGATCCGCCCGGCGAGTCTCGACCTCCAGCGTTCACGTGGTCTGTTGCGCGGCGGATCGCCGGAGTAACGTTCCGGCCATGTCACTGTTCCAGCAGCCCGTCTTCATCAACCTGTGCAGCTCCGACCTCGAGCGGATGCGCACCTTCTGGACCGCGCTCGGGGCGGACATCAACGAGGAGTACACCGCCACGGACATGTGTCTGTGCGTGATCCTGACCGACTCCACCTACGCCATGTACCTCACGCCCCAGCACTATGAGAACTTCACCGGCGGTCGGCCCCGCGCGGACACCTTGGCCACCTCGGCCGCACTGTTGGCCCTGACCGTGGGCACCCGCGAGGAGGTGGATCGGGTGGCCGAGACCGCCCTGAAGGCCGGTGCCACCGAGGTCGAGCTGACCGAGGAGATCCGCACCGAGATGGGCCAGGCCGGCATGCACGTCCGAGAGATCGTGGACCCGGACGGACACCAGTGGGAGTTCTGCACCGCCTGAACCGCCACCCGCCCACCACCAGCCGATCACGTGTACGACGTATGTGGACTTCCTCGGCGAGTCTCGACCTCGAGCGTGCACGTGATCATGAGGGGGAGGGGGAGCCGGGCTGGGGGTCGGAGGCCGTGGCGGTGGAGCCGGCGCTGGCGCACACCACCAGGACCACAGCACCGATCGCCAGGGCGCTGACCCCCTGACCCAGCAGCATCCACCCGGCGATGGTCGCGATCACCGGCTCCAGACTCAGGAGCAGTCCGAACACCGGCCGGGGCAGCCGCCTCAGCGCCGCGAACTCCATGGAGTACGGGATCACCGAGGCCAGCAGCGCCGCGCCCAGGCAGAGCAGCAGCAGCCGCCCGTCCCACTCCACTCCCACGAACCCGGAGGCCCCGAACGGCAACACCGCCAGGGTCCCTACTGTCACCGCCGCCGCCAGGCCGCCGGTGCCCGGAACGGTGGCGCTGACCCGGTGCCCGGCCAGGATGTACAGCGCCCAGAACAGTCCGGCGATCAGCACGAACGCCACTCCCAGCGGGTCCAGCCGGGAGGTGCCCAGCAGGTCGTCCACGAAGAAGAGCCCGACGCCGGCCAGGGCCAGTCCGATCCACAGCGCGTCTCTCCAGCGGCGAGACAGGGCGGCGGCCAGGGCCAGCGGACCCAGGAACTCGATGGACACGGCGATCCCCAGCGGGATCCGTTCAATGGCCGCGTAGAAGAACCCGTTCATCCCGGCCAGGGTCAGCCCGAACAGCGTCACGGCCAGCCACTGCTGACGGGTCCACTGCCACACCTTGGGGCGGAACACGGCCAGCAGGAGGATCGAGGCCGCCCCCAATCGGATCACCGTGGTGCCCCAGCTGCCGAACACCGGGAAGAGCTGGGTGGCCAGCGCCGCCCCGAACTGCAGCGAGAGGCAGGAGCCGATCACCAGCATCACGCCGGTGGCCCGGGGGCTGCGCGGTGCCGGGACACGGCGCAGCCGCGGCAGGCGTCGGCCCGGGACCCGATCAGCTGAGACAGCCGGGTGGACGATGGGGATCGGTGCGGTACTGGGTGTCACGCCCTCCAGTGTGGCCCTCACACAGCTCCGCCGCGGTCCGGTGTCGTCATCACGTCACCAGACCGCGGCGGAGAAGGCGGGAAGGCCTCGACGACGGCCACGCACCTGAGCGGTCAGCTCAGCGGGTGCATCACCCGGAAGCGATAGTCACCGACCTCGAAGGTCTTGAACAGCTTCAGCCGAGAGGGATCCCAGTCCGGGACCGGACGGGTCTCCACGACCCGGCCGTCCTGGACGCCGACGAGGGTGGCCTGCCGGTCCTGGGTGACCAGCATCCAGCGCCGATCCAGGTTCGAGAACCGCTCGGCGTCGGTGAAGATGCCGAAGGTGAACAGGTCGACGACGTTCATCAGGCCTGAGCGCTTCTTCAGGCGGTCCAGTGCGTGCACCGTGTCGCCGGGGCGGACGACGCCGTCCAGGATGCGCAGGGTGGCTGAGTCGGCCATGTCATGTCTCCTTGAGTGTGAGTGGTGATTGGTGGGTCGTGCAGTCACGGCTGCGGTGTCGATGGATTCACCGTAGGGCCGCCTCGGGGACAGGCACTACGTCCATTCGGTCAGAGTGGGCTGACCGAAGGGGTGCAGTCCTGGAGTGCGGGCGGTGCAGGGCCGCGGCGGCGCGGAACGAGGGAGCGTAGAGCATCGTCACCAGGATGATGAGCACGGTCACGGCACTGACCGCGGCTCCCCCGATCGCCACACCCAGGGTGAAGGACACGGTCAGGGTGTAGCGCACCGTGACCCTCCACCAGCCCAGCCGGCCCATGTCTGCGAGCAGTCGGGGCACATCGACGATGTGCACCGCCACCATGACCAGGGCGGCCAGGAGCAGGTGGATGAGGGGGGCTGCTGTGAGCAGGCCGATGACCAGGACGATGCTCCACGCCAGGACCGGATGGATCGCCAGGACGCGCAGCAGGTGACGACGCAGACGGGTCCGGTCAGCGTGCAGGATGTGCATGCCGAAGTGATCGTCCTGCAGAATCCGGTACCCCTGGCGGTCCTTGGACATGAAGACGTTCTCCTGCAGGCAGACCACAGCCAGTGGCACCGCCCAGGCCGCGGGCGTGGAGATCATCAACAGGGCGAACAGTGCCGCGGAGGACAGCAGTGTGCCGACGGCCGGACGCCACAGCAGCATCAGGTCCTTGTACAGCAGCGGCTTCCGGTTCACCAGCCAGCCGAGCATCCGACGGGCATCCGAGCTGCTCAGGCCCGAGCCGGAGGAGCGGACCGCGATCGCGTCCATGGCCAGGGTCTGCAGCGCGCCCGCTAGGACCAGGATCCCGGCCACCCGCATCGGCGAGTCCATCAGCAGGTCAGGTGCTTGGACGACGATCACGCCCAGGCCGACCAGAGCGGCGAGCAGCAGGACGATGTAGACCTGGACGGCTCGGGCGGGTGCGCGCGCACCGAACCGGACCACGGAGGGCAGCGGCATCAGAGCCATCACGTAGAGTCCGGCGACGAGGGCCAGCAGCTGCGCCTCGTCCAACACCAGGGCGGTCACGGTGAACAGGCTCAGTCCGATCGCGTGGGACAGCAGCCAGTCCGATGCCGCGTAGTGGCCCAGATAGGCCAGCCGGGTCTGCAGGCCGAACCGCTCCAGCCCGAAACGTCGCAGGTCGTCCATGCGCAGGAACACGTCGGTGTCCCACAGACACATGACGTGCACCAGGCCCACATAGGCGCAGCCGAGCAGGATCAGCCACTCCGGGAACAGGATCATGCCGGCCACCAGGACGGCACCGAGGATCAGCCCACCGAGGATCTCGCGCCCGCGGCGCCGAGGTCGGCGCCGCCGGGTGGTCTGGGCCAGGGCCAGCGCGAACCTCATGACACTGCCCTCTCGAGTCGGCGACCGGTCACCGCGTAGACGGCCTCCACGGAGCGCTCCAGCTCCTCCAGATCGTGGCTGACCACGATGCACCGGCGGTCCTCGGTCTTCAGCAGGGCGGTCAGGTAGTCGTTGGACTGGCGGTCCAGCCCCTCGAACGGCTCGTCCAGCAGGAGGATCTCCGCCCGAGAGCACAGTCCCATCACGAGGGAGACCTTCTTCGCCGTCCCCTTGGAGAGCTCCCCCACCGGCACGTCCAGGTAGTCCGTCATGCCCAGCTGCTCCACGTATTCCAGCGCCCGCCGGGTGTCGAAGGACTCCAGGACCGAGCACAGGCTCAGCAGGTCGCGGGCGTGGAAGTGCTTGAAGCGCCCGAGGTCGTAGTCGACCAGGTAGGTCTCGCCGCTGACCCTCAGAGCGCCGTGCTCAGGCTCAAGCCGACCGTCCACGAGTTTCAACAGGGTGGTCTTCCCGGTGCCGTTGCGCCCGACGATGCCCACCCGGTTCTCCACGATCCGGTCTGAGTAGTCCTTGAACAGGTAGTCACGGAAGCGGAAGCTCAGATCATCAAACTCCAACAACGGCGGTTCCTTCCAGAATGGCCGCCACCAGGGTGATGGCCAGGATGAGCAGATAGCCCGGCAGCAGCCGGCGCAGGTCCCGGCCCAGGACGGGCAGGTCGCGCTGTGGGCTGTCGGTGAATCGCCGCAGGGCGAAGAGCATGCGGTAGCTCAGGGCCACCGACATGAGCAGGGCCACGGCCTCCAGGGAGGCATGGCGGTAGAGCAGGTCGAACTGGCTGGTGAAGGGAAGGTTCAGCATCGCGCCCGTCGTCACTCCGAGCATGAAGAACTGGGGCAGCACCAGCAGGAGGTTCACCACCGGCAGCACGCTGACCAGCAGGAAGAAGAGCAGGTTCGTCCGGAGGATGAAGGCGAACTCTCGGTGGTCCGAGGAGATCTGGATCGTCCCGTTGCCCTGCAGAAGGGTGGACAGGCCCGGCACCAGCTCGACGGCGGCCAGATGGACCAGCGCCAGGCCGACGACGAACGTGAAGGCTGCCAGAGCCATGTGGGCCTTCATGACCTCCCCCAGGGTGGACACGGGGCTCCATCGCACGCTCGAGGGTGCGGACAGTGCCACGGTGCTCATCCGACATATCCGAACGAGACCATGGCGGCATCGGCCCCCAGCCACACCAGACTCGGCAGGGCGGCCACGAGTCCGGGAAGCGTGCGGAATCGGCCGCTGCGCGCCAGGCTGAGGCACAGCACCGCCGCAGGGACGAGGAAGATCAGTCCGCTCTCCGGGCCGGCGCCGGACTGCCTCAGGAAGGCGACGGCGACGTGTGCGGCCAAACCGGTCGTCAGCACCGGGGTCAACAGCGTGGTGACCTGGCGGGGCATCCAGGCCTGACGGTCCACCAGTCGGAAGGCGAACCGGCTGAGGAAGGTCACGATGACCACCCCCAGAATGGTGGGGATCAGGTACACCACGAACAGGGCGCCCATCACCGCCCACGAGTGATCGCCGAGGGCTCCGGCGATCCTATCGTCCATGGAGCGCCACCCCAGCCAGGCGTTGGCGAGTCCGTGGGCCACGATGGTGACCCGAAGAAGATGCGTCACAGCTGATGACCTTTCTGTGGAGTCGATATCAGGTCACGCAGGCCGGGAGGTCCGTCCGAGGTCAGTCCTCCCGGCCTGCATGACCTGATCTCATGACTGGGTCACAGCCACCCTGTGGCTGCACCGACGATGGCACCGACGGGGCCGGCCAGAGCGGCATTGGCTCCGAGGATCGTGGCCAGGTAGCCGGCCGCTGCGGTGGCACCGACGGTGGCGACACGGGAGACGATGGCCTTGGCCAGCGTCTTGCCGACCTTGGAGGCGATCCAGTTGATCACCCAGTTGGTCCCGTTCTCCTTCAGCTTCCTCTGGATCCACTTTCCGAAGAGGTATCCTGCCTGCATGTCATTCTCCTTTGATGAGAGTTTCATTCCAGATCGGTGATCCGAATTGAAATGCGATGCCTTGATGTGTTTGCTGAGCGGGGCTCGCCGCCGTTCAACAATTCACAATCTAGGCGGGAGAAGATACAGGGAATACGCCCATTCAGGCACTCCTGGACCGACCGGAAAGGCCATACGGGATGACCTTAAGGACGACGGGGGGGTGGGGTGAGCCGCGACCGAAGACGTCCGGGTCAGCGGGTGAGGGGGATCTCCACGTCCACGGACCAGCGGCCGTCCCGAACGCCTGCATGGGCCGTGCCGCCCACCAGGTGCGTGCGCTCGCGGATGTTCAGCAGCCCGTAGCCACGCGTGGCCGGCCATGCACCGTCGCCGCGGGGAGTGGCCGAGCCCTCACGAGGTGCGCCGTCCAGGTCATTGACCACCTGGAGCACGAGGTGGTGATCCATGACGGTCAGGAAGATCTCGCAGCGCGCGCCGCGGGGGGCATGCTTGAGCACGTTGGCCGTCGACTCGATGAGGATCCTGTGGAGGCCGACGAGCGCCGAACCGGGGACCTGGGCCTGGTCGTGGACGGAGGAGTGCACCTGGGTGGGCCGCCCGCTCTTCTCCAGCGCCTCACGCGCTGACTCGATGCCCACGACGATGTCTCCCACCGACCTCAGCTCGAGACCGTCGATGGCCTCGGGGCCCGCAGACCGGTTGCCGTCATCGGTGGAGATGTACAGCACGTCCAGCAGCCCTCGGAGCTCGGCGTGGGCCTGGCGGGCCACTGCACCGAGCGTGCTGATCATCTGGGTCCGCTCCGCCTCGTCACGCACATGGTTCAACGCCTCGGCCTGCAGGGCGAGCACCGCCAGGTGGTGGGCCACCAGGTCGTGGAGGTCACGAGCGATGCTGCGCCGCACCTCGACGACCATCCGGTCGTGCCGTTCCCATTCCTCGGACCGCTCACTGGCCGCCCTGCGGGTCTCGGCATTCTGGCGTCGGAAGGCCAGGCCGAGATAGGCGCCGGCGAGCAGCCCCAGGAGCGCGATCACCACGCTCACTCCTGCCTCCGGGAAGAACAGGAGCGTCACGGCCTGGATCAGGGCCTGGCCGATGAGGAACACCAGGATGCTGTGACGCCGCAGGTACAGGAAGGCGGCGGCGGTGATGAAGGGGACGGTCAGCAGTGGCAGCAGGGCTGATCCGACCATGGCGGCACTCGCGCCGACGATCAGACTGGAGAAGACCATGACCGGAACGCTCACGGTCACCAGGAGCAGTGCCACGGCCAGCTGGCCGGTCACGGCGACGTAGGACCAGCCGATCTCCGACGCAGGTCGTCCCCCGGCGATGTCCAGGGCCACCAGAGCCCCTTCCAGGCCGATCAGGAGGACGGCCAGCAGCACGGTGGCCACGACGAATCGTCGCCCTGGGCGCGGCGGCTCTTCCTGGATCAGTGTCCAGAGCCTCTCGATCACAGCCCCCATGAGTCCTCCCCCTCGTCGCCTGCTAGGTCCATGATGACCTGTGCAGGGCCTGGAACACCGCCTGTGTCAGGCGTGTCAGGGGGAGATGCTCAGAGGCAGGCTCTCAGTTCACCGCTTCTTCGGACAGGCACGGGGGAAGGCCTTGCAGAGCAGCTCCTGGATGACGTCGGGGTCCTCCGCCTCCGGCGCGTCCGCGGCCCGGGCCGGGGAGACCAGGACCGCGACCTCGGCCGGGTCAGCGGTCTCGTGCGCGATCGCCGGCACGGTCGAGCCGAACAGGGCCCCGGTGACCAGTGCCGCCACGGCCCCGAGGCGGATCGGAAGGGTGAGACGGGATGCGGTGCAGGTGATGTGCGTCATGGCTCCATGGTCGACTCGGTCCGCCGGTGGGGACTATGCCCGTTCGGGCAGTGAGATCTGCCCTTTCGGCCTGACTGACTCTGGCCTCATGGTCACCGGGGTCGACGTTATCCTGACGGCATGCATGAGATCACCGTCCTGGTCGCCGACGACGAGCCGTTGCTGCGCCAGGCCTACACCCTGATCCTGAACGCCGATCCGGAGTTCCGAGTGGTGGGCGAGGCCTGCGACGGCCGTGAGGCCGTGAAGAAGTATGACGAACTGCGTCCCGATGTGGTGATCATGGACCTGCGGATGCCCCGCCTGAGCGGAGTGGAGGCCACGGCCGAGATCATGGGCTCCTCGCCGCAGGCCCGCATCCTGGTGGTGACCTCCATGACGACCGAGGAGTATCTGGCGCCGGCGCTGGCCAACGGCGCCAGCGGGTATCTGACGAAAGACACCGACGGCGACCGGCTCAAGCAGGCCCTGCGGGATGTCGCCGCCGGAACGGTGGCGCTGGGACCGGTGGTCGCCGAGAAGCTGGTCCGCCTGGTGGTGCAGAACCGTGCCACGGAGTCTGCGCTGCCGGAGCACGAGACCTCCGCTCCTGCCAGCCGCCCCGCCGCCGCTCCGCTGGCGGAGCCGTTGACACCCCGCGAGCAGAGCGTGCTGGACCTGCTGGCGGAGGGGCTGACGAATCAGGAGATGAGCGAGCGGCTCTTCCTCTCCGACTCCACCGTCAAGGCCAACCTGGCCCGGGTCATGCACAAGCTGGGAGCCTCCAATCGCGTCCAGGCGCTCGTCCTCGCCGTCCGGCAGGGACTGGTGACCATCGGCGAGTGACCGCCGTCGGTCAGGGACGACCACTCCCGGGCACGTCCGGCTCCACGGAGCCCTGGCCGGGTGCCTGCGGCGCGGCGAGACCGCCCGTGGCGGCGACCCCAGGATCTCCGGTGCCCTCGCGCTCAGCCGGTGTGACGTCGTCGGGGCCTGCCTGGACCGGGATGGGACCGGTGCCCGGGGCCACCGCTGCGGCCTGGGCATCCAGGTCCACACCCTGGGTGAACTGGGACATGTACAGCCGGTGGTAGGCACCGCCGGCGGCCAGCAGCTGCTCATGGGAGCCCTGCTCCACGATGTCCCCGTGCTCCATCACCAGGATCACGTCCGCATCCCGGATGGTGGAGAGGCGGTGGGCGATCACGAACGATGTACGGTCCGTGCGCAGGGCCGCCATGGCCTGCTGGACCAGCACCTCCGTGCGGGTGTCCACCGAGGAGGTGGCCTCGTCCAGGATGAGCAGGGCGGGATCGGCCAGGAAGGCGCGGGCGATGGTGATCAGCTGGCGTTCGCCGGCCGAGATGTTCGCGCCCTCGTCCTCGATCACCGTGTCATACCCCTCCGGCAGGGTGTGCACGAAGCGGTCCACGTAGGTGGCACGGGCCGCGGCCATGACCTCCTCGTCCGTGGCGTCCAGCCGGCCGTAGCGGATGTTCTCGCGGATGGTCCCGCCGAACAGCACCGCGTCCTGCAGCACCATGCCGACCTGTCCGCGCAGCACCCCGCGGTCCAGGGTGGAGGTGTCCACCCCGTCCAGCAGGATCCGGCCGGAGTCGATCTCGTAGAACCGCATGATCAGGTTGACCAGGGTGGTCTTGCCCGCGCCGGTGGGGCCGACGATCGCCACGGTCTGCCCCGGTTCGGCGGTCAAGGACAGGTCCGAGATCAGCGGCTTGTCCGGGGTGTAGGAGAAGGCCACGTGCTGGAACTCGATCCGCCCGCGCACCGGCTGGGCCAGCTCGTTGCGGCCGGCGCCCTCGGTGAGGTCCGGCTCCTGCTCGTCCGCGTCCAGCAGCTCGAAGATCCGCTCGGCCGAGGCCACCCCGGAGATGAGCATGTTGGACATGCCGGCCACCTGGCCCAGCGGCTGGTTGAACTCGCGGGAGTACTGGATGAACGCGGTCACCGCGCCCAGGGTCATCTGCCCGGTGGCCACGCGCAGTCCGCCCACCACGGCGATCCCCACGTAGCCCAGGTAGTTCACCCACTGCATGATCGGCATGATCATGCCCGAGTAGAACTGGGCCTTGAACGAGGCCTGGTAGAGCTCCTCGTTGCGCTCGTCGAACCGCTCGCCCATGTCCTGCTGGCGGCCGAACACGGTCACCAGTTCATGCCCGGTGAAGGACTCCTCGATGTGCCCGTTCAGCTGACCGGTGTGCCGCCACTGGGCGGTGAACAGCTTCTGGGACTTGGTGCCGATGATCCCGATCACCACGCCGGACAGCGGCAGGGCGATCAGCGCGATCAGCGCCAGCTGCCACGAGAGCCAGAACATCATGAAGATGATGCCGATGATGGTCAGCACCGAGTACACCAGGGTGGCGAAGGCCTGCTGCATGGCCGACTGCACGTTGTCCACGTCATTGGTGGTGCGCGAGAGCAGGTCGCCGCGCTGACGGGTGTCGAAGTAGCTCAGCGGCAGGCGGTTGACCTTGGCCTCGATGTCCTGACGCAGCCGGTAGACCACGCGCATCACGATGTCGTTGAGCACCCGGCCCTGCAGCCACATGAACAGCTGGGCCACCACGTACATGCCCAGCACGATCAGGATCAACCGGGCCAGCTCGCCGAAGTCGATCCCCTGCCCCGGGACGAAGGCCATGCCCGAGAGCATGTCCGCTGCCTGGCCGTTCCCGGTGGCGCGCAGCCCCTCGATCACCTGGTCCCGGGTGAGGTCGGCGGGCATCTGGGCGGACAGGACGCCGCCGAAGATCACGTTCATGGCGTCCCCCAGGATGGAGGGTGCCCACACATTGAAGACCACCGCGACGACGACCATCGCCACCACGGCGATTATCCCCACCTTCTCTGCCCCGAAGGTCGCGAACAGTCGCTTGGCGGAGGGCCAGAAGGCCTTGGCCTTGCGGGGCGCGCCGCCTCCCCACTCGTCCGTCACGCCCTGCTCCTGGAACTGGGCGATCTCCTCTTCGGTGAGGTCCGTCGTCGTGATGTCCTGCTTCTTGGTGCTGCCGCGCTTCAGCTTCGCCGCGGACGAACCGCGGGTCTTCGCGTGCCTGCCGCTCATGCCAGCTCCTCCGCGGTGATCTGGGAGTCGACGATCTCCCGGTAGGTCTCAGAGCTGTCCAGCAGCTCGTGGTGGGTGCCCTGGCCGACGATCTTCCCCTCGTCCAGGACGATGATCTGATCGGCCTCGGTGATGCTGGAGACGCGCTGGGCCACCATGATCACGGTGGCGTCCTGCGTGTACTCCCCGAGCGCGGCCCGCAGCTTCGCGTCCGTGGTGACGTCCAGTGCGGAGAAGGAGTCGTCGAACAGGTAGACGCGCGGCCGAGCCACGAGCGCACGGGCGATGCACAGGCGCTGGCGTTGACCGCCGGAGACGTTGGTGCCGCCCTGCGAGATCCCGGACTCCAGCCCGGTCCTGACGTCCTCCCCAGACCCGGTGGTGCGCTCGGAGACGAAGTCGGTGGCCTGGGCGGTGTCCAGGGCGGCCCAGAGCTCATCCTCGCTCGCCTCCGGGCGGCCGAAGCGCAGGTTCTCCGCCACGGTGCCAGAGAACAGGTAGGGCTTCTGCGGGACCAGCCCGACGGCGCGGGTCAGGGTGGCCCGGTCCATCTGCGTCACCGGGACGCCGTCCACCAGGACCTCGCCGGAGGTGGCGTCGTACAGCCGCGGGATCAGGTTGACCAGAGTGGTCTTGCCCGAGCCCGTGGACCCGATGATCGCGGTGGTCTTCCCCGCCGGGGCGGTGAAGCTCACGCCGTCCAGCACGGGGGCCTCGGCTCCGGGGTAGGAGAAGGTGACCTCGCGGAACTCCACGGTCCCGTCATGGTGTTCGGGGGTGCGCGGGTGCGCCGGCTCCATCAGGGACGCCGGCGTGGTGAGGACCTCCATGATGCGCCGGGCGCAGATCACCGCGCGCGGGAGCATCATGAACATGAAGGTGCCCATCATCACCGCCATCAGGATCTGCAGCAGGTACTGCATGAACGCCGTCAGGGAACCCACCTGTACCAGCTCCTGGTCCACACGATGTCCGCCGAACCAGAGGACGGCGGCGGTGGCCAGGTGCAGGATCATGGTGATGATCGGACCCATCAGCACGAACAGCCGGCCGATCCGCACCGAGGTGTCCGTCAGGGCGGCGTTGGCGTCCGTGAACCGTTCAGCCTCATGGCGTTCCCGCACGAAGGCGCGCACCACGCGGATGCCCATGATCTGCTCACGCATCACGCCGTTGATGGCGTCGATGTTGTCCTGCATCCGCTGGAACAGGGGCATCAGCAGGCCCACGATGATCCCCACGATCACCAGCAGGATCGGCACCGAGACCCACACCAGCCAGGACAGGCCGGCGTCCTCCTGCACGGCCATGATGATCCCGCCCACGGACATGATCGGCACCATGACCATGAAGTTCAGTGCCATCAGCACGACCATCTGGACCTGCTGGACGTCATTGGTCCCGCGCGTGATCAGGGTGGGCGCACCGAAGCGGCCCACCTCCTCCGCGGAGAACCGGTCCACGCGGGTGTAGACCGAACGGCGGATGTCCCGGCCCATCGCCATGGACACCCGGGCGCCGAACCAGACGGCGGAGATGGCCGCGATCACCTGGACCAGGGCGACGCCGAGCATCACGGCGCCGGTGCGCCAGATGTAGTCGGTGTCCCCCACGGCCACGCCCTGGTCGATGATGTCCGCGTTCAGGCTGGGCAGGTACAGCGTGGCCAGGGTGGAGACCAGCTGCAGCACCAGCACGGCGATGATGTGGCCCGTGTAGGGGCGCGCGTGCTCGCGCACGAGTTTCCAGAGCATGGGTCGCTTCCAGATCAGTTCGGCTCGGGGCGGGATGCCGCCAGGAGGATCACAGCACAGCGTGCTGACACGTTACGGGCGGACGTGGGTGCCGCGGGTGAACGTCAGAGGACCATTGTGCACCACGCTCCGGGGCGGTGGGACCGTCCCGCTGACCGGTCCTGCCGGTCAGTTCCGCGCGGCCAGGCGGTCGGCGTTCGCGTGGATCGCATCCCGCAGGTAGGCCGCCAGACCCGGCCGGACGTCGTCGTAGGTCTTCGTGAACCGTGGATCCTGGACGTACATGTCCCCCAGGCAGCGATGGAACTCCCCGTCCAGCGGGTAGAACCAGGTGTCGATCACCAGGCGGGCGGCCTCCGCGGCGTCCATGGCCTGCTCGGAGTCGGCGGGCAGTCCGGCGTCCAGCGCGGCCGCGATCTGCTCGTTGGCCCGGTCCGTGTCCGCCTTGATCTGCTCCCACTCGGACTTGCCGTACCCCTTGGTCCGGCGGCGCGACTCCGCCCACGCCTCCGTGTCACCCCAGCGCTCCTGGGCCTCCTCGGCGTAGTCGTCGTTGAAGCCGTTGCCGAAGAGCTCCTTCTGCTCGTCCGGGCTCAGTTGATGTCCCTTCATGTCTGCCTCCAATGCAGTGTCCACAGCGGCCAGCAGCCGCGTGAGCTCGGTCAGTCTCTCCTCGATCAGGTCCCGCTGCCGCTCCAGCGCCCGGCGCGTGCCGGCCCCACCGGATCCCGGCTCCGCGTCCACCACGGCGGCGATGTCCTCCAGGGACATCCCCAGACGGCGGTACGCCACCACCTGCTGCAGCCGGTCCAGGTCCGCGTCCGAGTACAGGCGGTACCCGGCGGAGCTGCGCGCCTGCGGCGTGACCAGCCCGATCCTGTCGTAGTGGTGCAGCGTGCGCACCGTGACCCCGGTGGCCTCGGCGGTCTCCCCCACGGTCATCAGCGCCACCTCCGGGTGGACGGGGCGCCGGACGGACGAGGGTCCCGACGGCGGCCCCTCACCGGGGCGGGCAGGTCCTGATCTCTTCATGGTCACCAGTGCACACCCTCACGCCACGTCAGGGTCAAGCCCCGGCCAGTACACTCTCCGGGACGGGACAGGATCTCTGAGAGGGAGCGCACATGATTCTTGCCGCCATCATCGCCTGCGAAATCGGTTTCTGGGTGGCGATCCTCGCCGGGCTGTGCGCTCGGTACCTTCTGCACAGACCGCGTCTGGGCGCTGTCCTGCTCGCACTGGTCCCTGTGATCGACCTCCTCCTGCTGGCCCTGGTCACGGTGGACCTGCTCGGCGGGGCCACCGCATCCTGGCACCACGGCCTGGCCGCCGTCTACATCGGACTGTCCGTGGCCTACGGTCGGCGGATGGTGCAGTGGGCCGACCTCCGCTTCCGGCATCGCTTCGCCAGCGGCCCGCCGCCCGTGCGGCTGACCGGCTGGGAGCACACCCGCGCGTGCTGGGGCAATGTCCTGCGCACGCTGCTCGCTGTCGGGATCGCGGCCGGCCTCCTCGCCGCGATGATCGCGATCGTCGGCGACGCAGGCCGAACAGCAGCACTGGCCGGGTACTTCAGCATCCTGGCGGTCATCCTCGCGATCGACGTCCTCTATGCCGCCAGCTACACGATCTGGCCGAAGAGGCCCGGCCTCGCCCCGTCCACGCTCGCGGAGCGGGGCGCCTGACCCTCACCCGCTCAGGTGAGGTGGTCGTTGCGGCCCTCGGCCCAGTCCGCGTGGCGCTGCGCCGAGCGGCGGACCACGTCCGCGGCGTCCTGACCCCGCCCGGGGGCGCCGAGCACCGCGCCGAAGTTGTCGTACAGCCGCGCGTACCGGTACCGCTCCAGGTGGTCGGCGATCCGCAGGGCCACCGCCCCGGAGAGCGGCAGGTAGTTGGGGAACGAGCGCATGAACGTGGCCCAGCGCCCACTGCGGGACACCCCCACCGTGTCCCCGTTGAGCAGCACGCCCGCACCGTCGGCAGCGGTCCAGTGCACCACCGCGCTGCCCGGGAAATGGCCCCCGGGCTGGGACGCCGTCACCCCGGGCAGCGGCTGCAGCGTGCCGGACCACACGTTCAGGTGGGCCGGGCGCCGTGCCAGCCAGCCGACGTCGGGCTCGGAGATGTGGACGGGAGCACCGCCGAAGGCGAGCGACCACTCGGACTGGACCCCGTACATGTGGGGGTGGGAGGCGAGGATCCCGGCCAGTCCGCCCAGCCGAGCCACCGCGTCCACCGCCTCCTGGTCGATGTACGCGGGGACGTCCACCATCAGGTTCCCGTGCTCGGTGGTGAGGATCTTGGCGCGCTGTCCGATCCCGGCGCCCCCGGACACCGGCAGGGACCACAGCCCCGGTTCAAGCTCCCGCAGGCCGATGGACGCTCCGTCCGCGCGGAGTCGGCCCACCGTGGTCCACTCCTGACCGGCCGGCGGGACGTACTGGCGGTCGTCCGCACAGATGGCGCAGACCTCGGGCAGCGGGTGGGATGCGGTGTCCTCGTGCTCCACGCCGCAGGTGGCGCACAGGACCGACTCGTCCCAGGAGAAGCGCGCGGGTCCGGAGGGTGCTGCCATCAGCTCAGCCGGCGGCCCATTCGTGCGCGGAGCGGTTGCGCAGGCCCACCAGCTCCACCGCACGGCGCTCCAGCACCCGATCAGCCTCCGTGGTGGGCTCCCACTGGCGGATCTGTTGGGCTCGGCCGTCCTCCCCGGTGGCCACCATGACGGCCAGCCCGTGGGCGATCAGCGAGGGGACCGGGTTGCGGCGGTCCCCCGCGCGCGCCTGGACGGAGACGTGCATGGAACGCGGTCCGGTGTGGACCAGCCGTGCCTCCAGCTCCACGAGGTCACCCACCCGGACGGGCTCATAGAAGCGGACGCCGCCGCCGAACACGGCCACCACCGACTCCCCGCACCACCGGGAGGCGCAGACGTCGGCGGCCTCGTCGATCCACCGCATCACGGATCCGCCCTGGATGGTCTCCCCGGGGTAGACGTCCTTGGTGGTGGCCAGGAAGCGCAGCACGATCCGCTCGGCCGTGGAGCCCTCAGGCCGGGGTGCGGAGGCGATCAGCTCCTCGACCTCGCGGCGCATGTGGCTGCGGATCTTGGCCAGGCGCTCGCGCTCCATCTGGGCGGGCGTGGCGGGCTCCCACGGGGTGACCGGCTGGGGACGGTGCTGCTCGTCCACCGAGACGTAGACCATGACGCATTCGGTGCAGACCACCGGCTCGGTGCTCGACTCGCCGGAGCCGGCCGCCACTCCCGCGGCCACCACGCCGCCGGCCGCCTCCGCGCTGCCGGCAGGTCCGCCCGGCAGATCAGGCAGGATCACGCGGGTCTGGACGTGGATGGAGGTGGTCCCGGTGTGCACCACGCGGGCCTGCACCACCACCCGGGTCTCCACGGGGACCGGGTGGGCGAAGTGCATGTTCCCCACATAGGAGGTCACCACGTTCGTGCCGGACCAGGACGCGGCGGCGGCGTAGGCGGCCTTGTCGATCCACGTCATCACGGTGCCGCCGTCCACGGTGCCGTCCGGATGATCGTACGACTCCGCACGGAACTGGAGAGCAACGGAACTGCGACGGGCCATGTCTTGAACGTAGCACCCCGCACGGACGCAGTGTGACGGATGCCACCCGCGGACATCAGGGGTCCGTTCCGGGCGCGCATCGGCGAAGATGGTGCCATGCGCCCTGATCCCCACTCCACTGCACCTGCCAGCGCCCCTGGACCGGCCGTCGTCGGGAAGGATCCGGTGTCCGCCGGAGCCTCCCCCGCCCCGCCGGCACCGGGCCGGCACGAGGTGACCCTGCGGTTCTTGGCCGCCCCCACGGACCAGGGCCACTCCGGGACGGTGGATGCCGGGCGCGTGCTGGAGTGGGTGGACAAGGCGGCGTTCGCGGCGGCCACGGCGTGGTCGGGCAGCTACTGCGTGACGGCATATGTCGGCAACATCCACTTCCGCCACCCGGTGACCGTGGGCGAGATGGTGGAGGTGACCGGGACCGTCCTGTACACCGGCAGCACCTCGATGCACATCAACACCGTGGTGCGTTCCGGCGATCCCAAGACCGGCGAGCTGACCGAGCGGGCCCGCTGCCTGGTGATCTTCGTGGCGGTGGGGACGGACGGCAAGCCGACCCCGGTGCCGGAGTTCGTGCCGCGCTCGCTGGAGCAGGAGCTGGCCCGTGACTGGGCGCTGTCCCGCGTGGCCGTGCGCGATGAGATCAACGAGGCGATGAAGGACCAGACCTACACGGAGGCCGGGACCGCCGAACGGGTGGTGCTGCGCTTCCTGGCCGCCCCCACGGACGTGAACTGGGGCGGGAAGGTGCACGGCGGGATCGTGATGGAGTGGATCGACACCGCCGCCTACCTCTGCTCCGCGCGCTACGCCGGGCAGGACACCGTGGCCGTGTTCTCCGGCGGCATCCGCTTCTACCGTCCGCTGCTGATCGGGGACCTGGTGGAGGTGGAGGCGCGGCTGATCTACACCGGGAACAAGGGGATGCACATCGCCGTGCACGTGCGCTCCGGGGACCCCAAGGGCGCCGAGCTGCACCTGACCACGTACTGCCTGACCGTGATGGTGGCGCGCAACGAGGACGGCGACGCGGTGCCCGTGCCCGCCTGGGAGCCGGTCTCGGATGAGGACCGTGCCCTGTGGCAGCACGCCCGGGACCTGCTGGAGATCCGCGGCCGGGCGCAGGGCAACCGCCTGCCGAACCACCTGCTGGAACAGCGCCGTCCCGACGACGGGCGGTCGGCTCCCAGCGCGGGCTCGGCTGAGCAGGGCGAGGGTGGAGACGCGTGAGCGAACGCGCTGAGTGGGACGTGACCCTGCCGGCGTCCGGGGCGGAGCGGGATGCGGCGATGATCCGGGCCGCGGCGGACACCCTGGGTGAGGCGCGGCTGGCGGACTGGGCCGTGCGTCTGCTGACCGGTGCGGCGAGGGTGGGCGATCCGGCTGATCCGGACCCCGTACTGATCGGCGCTGTGCCCGGGTGGATGCCGTACTGGTCCCGCGTGTGGGGCGCCCGGGTGCTGCTGCACGTGTGGCCGTCCCGGGCGGGCGTGGCCGAGTCCGCCGTGCTGGCGGGGCTGTCCGACGAGGAGTGGCGCGTGCGGGTGCTGTGCGCGCAGATCACCGCGGTGCACGGGGTGCGGGGAGCCGAGGACACTCTCGTCCAGCTCACCGGGGATCCGGTCCCCCACGTCCGGTCCGCCGCCGCCCGGGCCCTGGGCGAGGTGGGGTCCGACCGCGCGGCGCCCACGTTGGACCAGCTGATGATGGACCCGGACTCGGTGCTGGCCGACGCCGCCGAGACGGCCCTGGCCCGCCTGGCCGAGCGCCTCGACCGCCCTGACCTGCGCCCCGATTCGGAGTACTGACGCCCTCCCGCCGTTCTTCACCCCCGGCCCGGACTCCCACCGCCCTACAGGGCGAGGAGTTTCCGGGCCGGGGGTGAGAAACGCTCGTCGGATCGCGGACCTCAGTCCAGCAGCGCGGCGAACCGCCCCACGGCTGCGGCCCCGGTGACCTCGCCGGGCAGCAGCGGCAGCTGCACCAGGGGCACGCCGGGCACCTGCCGGCGCAGTTCGGCCACGTGCTCCCCCTCGGCGGTGGACCGTCCGGCCAGGAACTCCCCGGCGTCGGTCGGCGAGCGCCGGTTGACCACGGCTGCGGCCACGTCCACGCCGATCCCCCGCAGCTGTCCGTGCAGCTCCACGGTCTCCAGCACGGGCATCCGCTCGGCGGCCAGCACCATGACGAACGCGGTCCGCTGCGCATCGGTGAGCAGCTCGCGCATCCGCACGAACAGGTCCCGCCGTCGCTCCAGCACACGGCGGATCTCAGCGTCCCGCACCTCCTGGGAGGACCGCGCAGCATCCGCCCGTCGCCCCTCCAGCCCGCGCATGGCATCGGAGAACCGCTCGGACTTCGTGCGCCGGCTCAGCAGCCCCTCGGTCCACGCGGACATCAGCTGCGGCAGCTCGAGCAGTCGGGCGGTGTGGCCGGTGGGGGCGGTGTCGAACAGCACGGCGTTGTAGCGCTCCAGCCCGTCCAGCACCACCTCGGACATCCGCTCGAGCAGGGCGGCCTCCTGAGTCCCGGGCGACTGCCGGGCCAGGGCGAAGTACCGGTCCACCTCGCGGTGCAGGTGCTCGGGCATCATGCCCTTCACGGTCCGGCCCACGGTGCTCAGGTGCGCCTGCGCCACAGCGTCCGGATCGATCTCCATCCCGGTCACCGACCCCGCACCGGCCTCCGCGCCACCAGCGTCCCCAGCACCAGCACCAGCATTCGCATCACCGCCCCACAGCAGCGTCTCCCCGGCACCCACCTCGGCTCCCCACAGATGCCCGAGGTTGTGCGCCGGATCGGTGGAGACCACCAGCACGGACCGCCCCGCACGCGCCAGAGCGAGCGCGCACGCGGAGGAGACGGTGGTCTTGCCCACGCCGCCCTTGCCCCCGAAGAACACCACGCGGCGCTCCCCCAGCAGCCCGGTCAGTCCCATCTCAGTCCCTGTCCCTGTCCGTTCCGTCGCCACAGCATTCACCACCCCTCAGCAGCACGAGAGCGAGTCCAGCGGCGAGCGCTCCATGCCCATCCGGCGGTGCCACTCATGGAACCGTTCGTACACCACGGGCAGCAGCTCCACGGTGTAGTACGTGGCGGGGTTGGGCACGCCCAGGGCGTCGGAGAAGACCATCATCATGAACAGGTCCTCCTCGTCCCGCCGGGCCCGCGCGAAGGTCTCACGGTAGGGCCCGGCGTAGAACTCCTGGAGATTGCTCCCGACGGCGGCCCACCAGTCACCCATTCGGCTCACCGTGAGTGCCCCGTCCGGCTCGCTGGCATGTTCAGAGCTTCGAGCTGGAGGCGCTCAGTCGGTCGTCGGCGTCCTCCTCCTCAGCGGTGGGCAGCTCGATGGCCGGAGCCTTCCGGGCCCGGTTCATGGCGGCCACGGCCTCCACGATCACCCAGAGGGCGCAGACCAGGATGATCACGTCCAGCACCAGCAGCAGCCAGTTCTGGGTGGTGAAGAAAGTGCCGAGCTGGATGATCAGGGCGTAGACGCTGACGATCGCCACGAACACCAGCGGGATCAGCACCGGCCACACTGGGCGGCGCAGCTGGATGAGCATCACGGCGATGATGGACAGCGTCAGGGCGGCCATCAGCTGGTTGGTGGTGCCGAAGAGCGGCCAGATGACCATGCCCCCGGAGCCGTCCGCACCGGCGCCGAAGGCCAGGCCCATGGTCACCACGAGCACGATGATCGTGGCCACCCAGGTCTTGAGCTTGAAGCCCATGATCTCGCCGATCTCGGCGACGACGAACCGCTGCAGGCGCACGCCGGTGTCCATGGTGGTGGCGGCGAAGAGCACGGCCATGGTCGCCAGGATGGTGGCGGACAGCGACTCAGGGATGCCCAGACCGGAGTTGAGGATGGAGCCGCCGGCCTGCACGAAGGCGACCACGCCGCCCTCGTTGAACGCGGAGTAGACCTCTTCCCACTCGGCCAGGGTGCGGAACCCGGCGGTGGTGGCGATGATCGTGCCCAGGGCCAGCAGTCCCTCTCCCACGGCACCGAAGTAGCCCACCAGGCGGGCGTCGGGCTCCTTGGCCAGCTGCTTGGCGCTGGTGCCGGAGGCCACGATCCCGTGGAACCCGGAGATGGCACCGCAGGCGATGGTGACGAACAGCAGCGGGAAGATGCCGGGGGTGCCGTCCGGGACGTTCTCGTTGATCGCCGGCGCCACGATGGTGGGCGAGGAGATGATGATCGCGCCGTAGAGGATGCCCAGGCCGATGAACAGCTGCAGGCCGTTGATGTAGTCACGCGGCTGGAGCAGCATCCACACCGGCAGCAGCGAGGCCACACCGGCGTAGAGGAAGAGGATGACGATCCAGAAGGCGTTGGCGCTCAGGCCCAGGATGGTCTCGGGCAGCTCGATCGGGTACATGTCGCCCAGGATCATCAGGCCGTACAGGGCCACCACGCCCACGATCGAGACCGCAACCAGGTTCCACTTCAGGCGGTAGATGGCCTGGCCGATGAGCAGGGCGACCACGATCGCACCCCAGGTGGGGATCACGGCGGTGGGGGTGGAGACCAGGAGGTTGGAGATCACCACGGCGAAGGCGGCATTGACCATGAGCAGCAGCAGGAAGATGACGATCAGGAACAGGTTCCGTCCGTGCCGGCCGATGTAGCGCCCGGAGAGGGTGCCGATCGAGCGGGCCTTGTTCCGATTGGAGGCCCACATGGCGCCCAGGTCATGCATGCCGGCGAAGAAGATGGTGCCCAGCGTGACCCATAGGAAGGCGGGCAGCCAGCCCCAGATCACGGCCACAGCGGGACCCACGATCGGGGCGGCGCCGGCCACCGAGGTGAAGTGGTGGCCCCACAGCACCCACTTGTTCGTGGGGACGTAGTCCACGCCGTCCTCGAAGCGGTGTGCTGGCGTGGTGTAAGCCGGGTCCAGCTTGTAGACCTTCTGGGACAGGAACTTCGAGTACAGGAAGTAGCCGAGCAGGATCATACAGACCCCGACGACGGCCAGGACCAGAGAATTCATGGTGACCTCATCAGTGCAGTGGGGTGCGGTGCGTGTGGGTTCAGTGGTGCAGCTCCCCCCACGCGGTTTTCACTGCGCCGGGGTCGACTACACTGTAACTCAGCTCACATCCCCACGTGAGGCAGACGCCTCGAGGTGACGCGGCCGTCGTCGTGCTCTGACCGTCCGGGCAGGGCCGTCGCCGAACGGTGGCCCTGGCCGGACGGAGGATGATGCTCAGAGCTGGGTGAAGGCGGCAGTCGCAGGGTCGGCGCCCACGCGCTTGTCGGTGTCCAGGGCGCTGATCGCCTCGATCTGCTCAGCGGTGAGCTGCACGTCCACGGCGCCCAGGTTCTCGGCCATCCGCTCCGGCCGGGAGGACTTGGGGATCACGATGGTCCCCTGGGCCAGGTGCCAGGCCAGCACCACCTGGGAGGCGGTGACGCCCAGGTCCGCGGCGATCCCCTTGACCACCTGCTCCTTGAGGTCCACGCCCTGGCCGATGGGTGAATAGGCCTCCACAGCGATCCCGCGCTGGCGGGTGGCCTCCTGGGTGGCGCGCTGCTGGAAGGAGGGGTGCAGCTCGATCTGGTTCACGGTCGGCACCACCTCAGAGCTCTGCTCCAGGCGCTCCAGGTGTTCGGGCAGGAAGTTGGAGACGCCGATCGAGGTGGCCAGGCCCTCCTTGCGGGCGGCGACCAGCTCGGCCCAGGCCTCGGTGTACAGGTTCTGCGAGGGCACCGGCCAGTGGATCAGGTAGAGGTCCACGCGGTCCAGGCCGAGGGCTGCCAGAGAGTTCTCCAGGGCCATCCGGGTCACACCCTGCTCGCCGTTGCGCAGCTTGGTGGTGATGAACACCTCATCCCGCGAGATGCCGGTGGCGGCCAGTGCCATGCCCACGCCGTCCTCATTGCGGTACGCGGCGGCGGTGTCGATGTGGCGGTACCCGGCGGCGAGCGCCTCCTCCACGGCCTTCTGGGTCTCGGCGGGCGGGACCTGGAAGACCCCGAAGCCCAGCTGGGGGATGGTGTGGCCGTCGTTCAGGGTGACGGTGGGGACGGAGGGGATGGATGCTGCGGTCACGGAGTGCTCCTGACGATCGGGGGGGGTGTGGATCAGGCGCAGATGAGCCTACTCCGCCCCGGTACGCTGGACCCGCCATGCAGTGTCCCCACTTCGATGCCGGCGAATGCCGCTCCTGCCCGCTGATGGGTGTGTCCCACCCCGTCCAGGTGGCGGACCAGCAGCGCGTCCTGCGCGAGCTGTTGGACCCCGTGACCGGCCCGGACGTGCACTGGCACGAGCCGCTGGCCGGCCCCGAGTCCGGGTTCCGCAACAAGGCCAAGATGGTGGTGACCGGTTCGGCACAGCGGCCCCTGCTGGGCATCCTGGACCCCCGCCAACACCCCAGGCACCACGACGGCACCGGCGTGGACCTGCGCGACTGCGGTCTGTACGAGCCCGGGATCGCCACGGCCCTGCCGCTGATCGCCCGCACCGTCACCACCGCTGGTCTGCCCCCGTATGACATCGCCTCCCGCACCGGCGAGCTCAAGCACGTGATCGTCACCGTCTCCCCGGACGCCGAGTTGATGGTGCGCTTCGTGCTGCGCTCCACGGACACCCTCCCCCAGCTGCGCCGCGCCCTGCCCGAGCTGCAGGACTCCCTCGCCGCCGCCGGTGTCCCCGCCCGGGTCATCACCGCGAACATCCTGCCCGAGCACCAGGCCCTGTTGGAGGGACCCGAGGAGATCCACCTGGCCGGCGCCCCCACCCTGACCATGCGCGTGAACGGCCTGCCGCTGAACCTGCGCCCGCAGGGCTTCTTCCAGACCAACACCCCGATCGCCGCCGAGCTCTACGCCCACGCCTCGGCCTGGCTGGACACCACCGACGCCCGCTCGGTCTGGGACCTGTACTGCGGAGTGGGCGGGTTCGGGCTCCAGCTGGCCGAGGTCCGCACCCCCGGCGGACCGCTGCCGGTGGGCACCCCGCGCGAGGTCTGGGGCCTGGAGACCAGTGCCGACGCCGTGGCCGCCGCACAGGTCACCGCGGAGGAGCTCGGGCTCGCGGACCGGGTCCGCTTCGCTGTGGGAGACGCCACCCAGGTCCCGACGACGTCCCCGCACCCGGGTGCCTCCCTCGCCTCCCTGCCCCGCCCGGCGGAGCCAGGGGGCAGGGAAGGCGACCTGCCCGGCGAGCTGCCGGGCGCCGTCGTCGTGAATCCGCCCCGCAGGGGGATCGGTGAGGACCTGGCGGACTGGCTGGAGCGTTCCGGGATCCCCCACGTGCTCTACTCCAGCTGCAACGCCACCACCCTGGCGCGGGACCTGGCCCGGATGCCGACCTACCGGGCGGTGCAGGCGCGGATGCTGGACATGTTCCCGCAGACCGCCCACCACGAGGTGCTGGTGCAGCTGGCCCGGCGCTGATCTGGTCTGATCGGGAGTGACCGGGTGCTGAGCGAGGCCCGGCCTGGATCCCTGATGCACGGATCGTCGATCACCTGATCTCTGCTGCACAGCCTGTCGCTGGCTTCGTCTCCGATGCATGATTCGGCGAGATCTGGGTCCGAACTGGACAGACTGTGCAGCACAGACACGGACATCGACAAGGACTGCGACAGCGAATCCGCACGGCTCACGGTGCCTATGGCCCCACCGCCACCACGAGGTGCTGGTGCAGCTGGCCCGGAGGTGATCCATCCTGGAGCGGGATTCCGCTCACAGCACAGCGGCCTCCCGGGCCAGGCCGCGGCTCAGCGTGCGCCCAGGGGACCGGCCGTGCATAGCATGGGACTCGAACCGTACTCGGGCGACCGCGACCGAGCACCCCGACCAGGAAGACCAGGACCCGCCCCCCATGCATCCCCTGAACCGCCCAGCCCCCTGGGATGGACCCGCCCGCCGCCACTCGCTGCGCCACTTCCGCGCGGTGGTGTTCGACATGGACGGCGTGGTCACGGACACCGCCGGCGTGCACGCCCAGGCATGGAAGGACCTCTTCGACTCCGCCCTGGCCGAGGTCGGGGCGCTGCCACAGAACGCGGACGCGGTGGCCGCAGCGCCGGAATGCCTGCGCCCGTTCGAGCTGGGCTCGGACTACCTGCAGTTCGTGGACGGACGGCCGCGGGAGGACGGGGTGCGCTCCTTCTTCGCCTCGCGCGGGCTGAGCGTGCCGGAGGAGGGCGGAGAGCTGACCGTCTCCGCGCTGGCCGAGCGCAAGCAGGGCTTCTTCGAGGACGTGCTGGAGCGGGACGGCGTGCGGGTGTTCCCCGAGACCCTGGAACTGCTGGAGCAGCTGAAGCAGGACCGGATCCCCACCGCCCTGGTCACCTCCTCGCGCAACTCCTCCGCCGTGCTGAACGCCGGCGGGGTGGCCCACTTCTTCGACGTGGTGGTGGACGGGAACACCGCCGTGGAGCGCGGCATCCCCGGCAAGCCGGACCCGGAGATGTTCCTGGAGGCCGCTCGCGAGTTGGGCGTGGACCCGGCGGATGGGATCGTGCTCGAGGACGCCGCCTCCGGTGTGCGGGCCGCGCACGACGGCGGCTTCGGCCTGGTGGTCGGCGTGGACCGCGCCCAGGACCCGGACCGCCTGCGCAACGCCGGTGCCGACGTGGTGGTCCAGGACATCGCCACCCTGAACCTGGGCCGGCGCACCACTCGCCCGCACGACCCGGACTGGGTGCTGGTCTGGGAGGACTTCGACCCGGAGAACGAGGGCACCCGCGAGGCACTGTGCACCCTGGCCAACGGCTACTGGGGCACCCGCGGCTCGGTCCCGGGCACCGTCTCCGGCGCCGTCCACTACCCCGGCACCTACCTCGCCGGAGTCTTCAACCGACTCACCTCCACCGTGCAGGGCCGCCAGGTGGAGACCGAGCACATGGTCAACTGCCCGGACTGGACGTTCCTGCGCGTCACCCCCACCGGCGGGCAGCCCCTGCTGCCGGAGAACCCGGACCTGATCTCCTACCGGCAGGAGCTGGACCTGCGCCGCGGACTGCTCTCCCGGACCATGCGCTTCCGGGACAGCCACGGACGCACCACCCGGGTGCACACCCGGCAGTTCCAGTCCATGGCCGGCCACCATCTGGCCGCGCTGCAGATGAGCGTGGAGGCCGAGGACTGGACCGGCACCGCCACCGTGCGCTCGATGATCGACGGGCGGGTCTCCAACCAGAATGTGGCCGCGGACCGGGAGCTGGCCGCCGACCACCTGGACGTGGTCCAGTCCCGCGAGCTGGACGGCGAGACGGTGCTGCTGGAGACCGTCACCAACCAGTCCGACATTCACATCGCCACCGTGGCCCGGACCCGGTTCATGGCCCCCGGCAATGCCCCGGAGCCGATCCGCACCCCCGTGGAGCACGGCCCCGCCGTAGTGGGACACGACCTCTCCATCACCCTGGAGCCGGGCCGGCCCGTCGTGCTGGAGAAGATCGCCGCCACCGCCAACACCCATGACCACGCGGCCTCCACCGTCTGGCACAACGCGGCCAAGCGCGTGGAGCGGGCCGGGTCCTTCCGGCAGCTGCTGACCTTCCACGAGGAGATGTGGGGGATCAACTGGAACCGCTTCGCCATGGAGCTGGAGAAGGTCCCCGCCCAGGTCGCCCCGGCCGGCGGGACCACCGGCGCCACGGACGAGCTCGCCCTGCCCTCCGGTGCGGGAGACCGCCACCAGCTGGCGCTGAACTTCCACACCTTCCACGTGCTGCAGACCTCGTTCGGCTCCCGCCGGGACCTGGATGCCGGTCTGGGCGCACGCGGACTGCACGGCGAGGGCTACCGGGGGCACATCTTCTGGGATGAGATGTTCATCTACCCCATGCTCACCCTGCGCCGGCCGGAGCTGACCCGGGGACTGCTGATGTACCGGTACCGCCGGCTCGGGGAGGCCCGCGCCAACGCCCGTGCGGAGGGCTACGCCGGTGCCATGTACCCGTGGCAGTCGGGGTCGGACGGCCGGGAGGAGACCCCCACCGAGCTGTGGAACCCGCGCTCGGAGATGTGGATGCCGGACAACTCGCACAACCAGCGGCACGTCTCCCTGGCGGTGGCGTACTCGGTGCTGCGCTACATCGAGGCCACCAAGGACCTGACGTTCATCTCGGACTACGGTGCGGAGATGCTGGTGGAGGTCTGCCGGTTCTTCACGTCGCTGACCCACTTCAACGAGGAGTCGGGACGGTATGAGATCCACGGGGTGATGGGACCGGACGAGTACCACGACGGCTCCCCGGACACCCCGGGCTCGGGCCTGCGCAACAACGCGTACACCAACGTGCTCACCTCCTGGGTGCTCTCCGAGACCGTGCGGCTGATCCGCTGGATGGACGGACGGGATGATCCCCTCACCGAGTGGCTGGACGTGTTCGAGGACGAGCTGGACCAGTGGGAGCGGATCAGTCTGAAGCTGAAGATCCCCATCCAGTCCGGGCGGATCGTCTCCCAGTTCGACGGGTACGAGGACCTGGAGGAGTTCGACTGGGACCACTACCGGCAGAAGTACGGCAACATCGGCCGCCTGGACCTGATCCTGCAGTCCGAGGGTGACACCACCAACCGGTACAAACTCTCCAAGCAGGCCGACGTGCTGATGCTGGCCTACCTCTTCTCCTCCGAGGAGCTGCAGGAGATCATGGGGCGGATGGGCTACGCGTTCACCTCGGAGGACTTCACCAACACGGTGGAGTACTACCTGGAGCGCACCTCGCACGGCTCCACGCTCTCCCGGCTGGTGCACGGCTGGGTGGCCGCCCGTACAGACCGGTCCAGCTCCTGGCAGCTGTTCGAGGAGGCGCTGGAGGCCGATCTGTCCGACACCCAGGGCGGCACCACCCGTGAAGGCGTGCACCTGGGCGCCATGGCCGGCACGGTGGACATGATCATCCGCTGCTACGCCGGGGTGGAGACCCGCGGGGACACCCTGCGCCTGCACCCGTTGCTGCCGCTGGAGCTGCCGGGAGTGCAGTTCACCATCCGGTTCCGCCAGCAGCCGTTGAGCGTGCGGATCACCCAGTACTGCATCACCCTGCAGCTGCTCGAGGGCTCGGCCCATCCCATCACGCTCAACGTGGAGGGACGGGAGAAGACCATGGAGCCCGGGGAGAAGTGGACGGTGCCGCTGATCAACCGCCATCCCTCCCTCGTCGGAGATGTGGACCCCATGGCCTGCGTCTCCCCGAACGCCGCCGCCCTGGGCATCCTGTGACGCCCACCCCGCACCCCCTCCCCCACTCATCGAGAGGTCAGTTACCACTCTCATTCCCAGATGTGAGGCCCCATGACGCAGATAACTGACCGCCAGTTGCGGCAGGTCCGCTCCGAGGCCCCCGTGTGGGCCGCTCCCATGGCCGGCGGCCCGTCCACGTGGCGACTCGCCGCTGCGGTCGCGAACGCGGGCGGGGTCGGGTTCCTGGCCGGGGGCATGGTCTCGGCGCAGAGGCTGACCGAGGACCTCCGCGCAGCTCGTGAGGCCGCCCCGGGGCGCACGATCGGGGTGAACCTGTTCGTGCCGGAGCCGGCCAACACGGCCATCCCCGCGCAGGACCGCTCCGCGGATTCAGACGCCCGACGACGGCGCGCTGAGCAGGTGCGCCAGTTCCGCTCCAGCCTCCTCACCCCGGCGGAGCAGGCGGGCGTCACGCTCCCAGAGATGACCGACCTGGACCCGGACGCGATGGACGACTGGGACGCCAAGCTCGATGCCGCCGTGGCCGAGTCCTGGCCCCTGGTCACCTTCACCTTCGGGCTGCCCAGCCGCGAGGTCTTCGAGCGCCTCCATGCCGCCGACTGCACCCTCGGCGTCACCGTGACCACCCCGGAGGAGGCCCGTGCGGCGCTGGACCACGGCGCCGATCTGCTCACCGTGCAGGGACCGGAGTCCGGCGGCCACCGCTCCACGCACCACCCCGCCGCCACTCCCCCCACCGCGTCTCTGCTGGAGCTGATCGCCCAGGTGCGTGACGCCGTCGGGACGGATGTCCCCCTGGTGGCCGCCGGCGGACTGATGACCGCCGAGGACGTGCGCCGCGTGCTGGAGGCCGGCGCCGTCGCCGCCCAGTGCGGGACCGCGTTCCTGCGCGCGGATGAGGCCGGGACCAACCCGGTGCATCGGCAGGCGCTGGACGCCAGCGCCGCCGGCACGGCATTCCCGACGACGGCCCTCACCCAAGCCTTCTCCGGCCGGTGGGCACGGGGCCTGGAGAACGCGTTCATGCGCACGCACACGGACGCGCCGGCCGCCTATCCCGAGGTGAACGTGCTGACCGGGCCGTTGAAGAAGGCGGCCACCGCGGCCGGTGACCCGGAGGGCACCAACCTGTGGGCCGGCGTCGGGGTGGCCCAGGCCCAGACCGGACCGGCCGAGCGGATCCTGCGCACCCTCACTCCCTGATCCGCCTCCGGCACGGCACGGATCAGCCTGGAGACGGACGCCCGGGATGCTCTCGCGCGGCTACGGTGGTGGACCGTGAACCCTCTTCGCCGCATGGACGCCTGGTTCCGCCGCCGCCCGGTCCTGGTGGACTGCCTGGTCACGGCGGTGCTGCTGTTCCTGTTCAGCGTGAGCAACGTCGGCTTCTTCGGCTTCTATGAGGAGCCGCTGCACCCCACGTTCGTGCAGGAGCAGGTCCTGCTCATGATGCTCACGGTGGGCCAGCTCGCGCCGTGGGCCATCCGCCGGTGGAATCCGCTGCTCTCAGCCGGACTGATCACTGCAGCGTGCCTGATCCAGCTGTTCTGGGGTCCGGAGTTCCTGGGCTCGCTCGTGGCCGTGCCGATGACGGTCTACAACCTGGCGGTCCGTGGCCCGGTGTGGGCCTCATTCACCGGGATCGGGCTGGCGGTGGCCGGTGCCCTCGCCAACGGGTTCAAGGTGTGGCTGTGGCCCCGGCCGTGGCTGGCCCCGGACGGGACGCAGATCAGCGCCACCCCGGGCGACGTCACCGCGTTCCTGATCATGTCCATCATGTGCTCGGCGGTGGCCCTGGCCGCCTGGGCGTTCGGCGACCTCGCCCGCACCCGGCGGATCGCGCTGCAGCAGCTGGAGGACCGCGCACGGCAGTTGGAGGTGGAGGCCGCCCAGGAACGGGAGCTGGCCGCCGCGGACGAACGCAACCACATTGCCCGGGAGATGCATGACATCGTGGCCCACTCCCTCCAGGTCATCATCACCCAGGCCGACGGCGGCCGGTATGCCGGTGCGGCGGACCCGAAGGTGGCCGTGCAGACCCTGGAGACGATCTCCGGGACCGGTCGGCAGGCCCTGGGCGAGATGCGCCGACTCCTGGGCGTGCTGCGCGGACCGGAGGCCACCGAGCTGCGGCCCCAGCCGAGCCTGGCGGACGTGGCGGAGCTGGTGGACGGGATCCGCCTGACCGGACTGGACGTGGAGCACACTGTGGAGGGCCAGCCGCGGCGGGCCCTGCCGGCGGGCTCGGAGCTGGCCGCCTACCGCGCCATCCAGGAGTCCCTGACCAACACGGTCCGCCATGGCGGGCCCCGGGCCCGGGCCTGGGTCACGCAGCGCTGGACTCCGTCCGGTCTGGAGATCGAGGTGCTCGACGACGGCCGGGGCGCCGCGGCCTCCCAGGAGACGCAGGGGTCCCAGCAGGGCCTGATCGGGCTGAAGGAGCGGATCGCGATCTTCGGCGGGACCGTGCAGGCCGGTCCCCGCCAGGGCGGCGGCTTCCGGGTCTTCGCCACCCTGCCCTACCAGGAGGTCTGATCGCTCCTGCCTGCTTGAATGGAGCCATGAGCACTCCTGCAGACAGCCCCATCCGCGTGGCCCTGGTGGATGACCAGCAGCTGGTCCGGTCCGGGCTGGCCATGCTGATCAACTCCCAGCCGGACCTGGAGGTGGTGGCCGAGGCGGACAACGGGCGCGCAGCCGTGGCCTCGAACGCCGTACGCAGTGCGGACGTGGTGCTGATGGACGTGCGCATGCCGGAGATGGACGGGATCGCCGCCACCCGGGCCCTGCTGGGCGAGCAGCCGTCATCTCCCACCGATCCGGAGTCCGAACGCCCAGCCGGTCCGCGCATCGTGGTGCTGACCACCTTCGACCTGGACGAGTACGTCATGGAGGCCATCGAGGCCGGCGCTTCCGGGTTCCTGCTCAAGGACGCCCCGCCGGAGGTGCTGCTGGGCGCGGTGCGCACGGTGCACCGCGGGGACGCCGTGATCGCCCCCTCCACCACGCGCCGCCTGCTGGACCACATGGCCCCGCGCCTGCGCCAGAGCAATGCCCAGGACGCGGGAAGCCAGTCTGAGCGGGCCGCCGTCGAGTCCCTCACCCCCCGCGAGCGCGAGGTGCTGGTGCTGATGGCCCGGGGAGACTCCAACCAGGAGATCGCCGCGGAGCTGTTCCTCTCCGAGGCCACCGTGAAGACCCACGTAGGACGAGTGCTGGCCAAACTGGCCGCCCGGGACCGGGTCCAGGCCGTAGTGACCGCCTACCGCTCCGGCCTGGTCACCCCGTAGCGGGCAGGACCAGCACCGCGATCAGTCCGTAGACCACGAGCGAGACCAGCACAGTGGGCAGCAGTACCACCAGCAGGTTCCGCCGCGTGGCGGTCAGGCCACGGTGCTCCGGACGTTGGTGCGGCATGGCCAGCCGGTAGGCCAGTTCGATGCGGGCCGGACCGGCGATGATCCCCCAGCCGGCCGAGGAGTTCTGCACGGCCATCAGCCACAGCGGTGAGACGCCCAGGGACTGCGCCGCGGCCACCTGGATGGACCCGACCATCGCGTTGGCCCCGGTGCCGGAGGCGGTGATGTACCCGCTGAGCCCGCCCACGAACGGCGCCAGGAACAGGTAGGCCGGGCCCAGTCCGGTCAGGGCCTGGCCCATCACCGCGGCCAGTCCGCCGCCGGCGACCATCACGCCCAGCACCATGTACAGGGCGGTCGGCAGTCCGGCCTGCATCCACAGCCGTCCGGCGTCACGCAGCACGGCGCTGTGCTGGTTCCGCGCCAGGTGCAGCAGCCACGCGGCGGTCAGGGCCGCGGTGAAGGACCACAGTGCCGGCGAGCTGATGACCTCGCCCACAGGTCCGAGCTCCAGAGAACGGTTCAGCATCTGGCCGGCCACCGTCCCGCCCATCAGCACCAGGTACGGCACCAGCGGCCGTCCCGGTCCCGGCCGCAGCCGACCCCGGCGCAGCACCAGCAGCCACAGCAGGGAGACCACCAGTGTGGCCACCGCACCTGCCACGGGGGTGCCCAGCACCAGGTTGGCCACCAGCACCAGTCCCCACAGGACCACAGCGGACACGACGCCGGCCCCCAGCCAGGTCAGGACGGCGGCGGGTGGGATGCGGCGCAGGGGAACGGGACGGCCGTCCGCGTCGGCACCGTGGGCGGTGCCCCCTCCGGCGATCACGGCGGCCACCAGGCCCGAAGCCAGAAACGCCACCCCGTTCACCACGCCAGAGGCCAGGCCCATCTCCTGGAGCGTGACCCCGGCGTCCTGGGAGGCGAGCAGCGTGCCGGGTCCCATGGAGCCCCACGGGCCGATCATCAGGCCCAGCAGGGTCAGCAGGGCAGCCCGGTAGGGCGTGAACCCGAAGCCCAACAGCAGGGGCAGCCCGATCATCACGGACACCCCGAACCCGGTGACCGTCTCCATGAACGGGACCACGCCGTGGACCATCAACAGGGCGGCGGCGACCGTCGGCCCGCCGCCGGAGGAGAGCCAGCCGGCCAATCGGGCCTGGGCCCCCGTACGGTCCATCACCCGGGAGAGGAGCACGCCGCCGGCGATGATCGCCATCACCTCCACGAGCGTCCACGCCCCGGTGCCAACGGTCTGCAGGATCTGCGCCCCGGAGGTCTCGAACCAGGTCAGGGCCAGCAGCAGCGCGGCCAGCGCACCGGCGGCGGGCGGTACCCATCCAGGCAGGCGCGTGGGGTACAGGACCAGGGCCAGCAGGATCGGGGTGGCCGCCATGAGCACATCCACGGCGACTCCTCTCGATCTGGGGCACATCGCCCGTCCCGCTCGGCGGGTACTGGCATGCTATCGGCGTTCATCCCCTGGTATGACGTGTCTCGCCATGAGTCCCGCCCCCGGTCCGATCCCCGGAGACCCCCTCTCGCGGAACACTGAGGAGCATGGATGCCTCTCAGACCACCGATCCCACCACCGCACCCGCTTCTCCGACAGCACCGTCTGCACCGTCTGCCCCTGCGGTCTCGGCACGCGGGCTGTTCAAGACCTATGGTCGCGGGGAGGCCGCCGTCCAGGCGCTGAACGGCGTGGACGTGGACTTCGCCGCCGGTCAGTTCACCGCCATCATGGGCCCCTCCGGCTCCGGCAAGTCCACCCTGATGCACTGCCTGGCCGGGCTGGACACCGCCGACACCGGCCAGATCGTCCTGGGCGGACAGGAGATCACCGGCCTGGGCGATGCCGACCTGACCCGACTGCGCCGGGACCGCGTGGGCTTCGTCTTCCAGGCCTTCAACCTGGTCCCCACCCTCACCGCCGAGCAGAACATCCTGCTGCCCCTGGAGCTGGCCGGAAGGAAGCCGGACCGGGCCTGGTTCGACTCGATCGTGGACACCCTGGGCCTGAAGGACCGTCTCTCCCACAAGCCCCATGAGCTCTCCGGCGGACAGCAGCAGCGCGTGGCCGTGGCCCGAGCCCTGCTGACCCGCCCGGACGTGGTGTTCGGGGACGAGCCCACCGGCAACCTGGACTCCACCACCGGCGCAGAGGTGCTCTCCCTGCTGCGCCGCTCCACCCGGGAGATGGGCCAGACCATCATCATGGTCACCCATGACCCGGCCGCCGCCTCCTACGCGGACCGAGTGGTGCTGCTCGACGACGGCCGCCTGGTCGGCGAGATCACCTCACCCACCCCGGACAACGTGCTGGCCGCCCTGGCGAAGCTGGGGGTGGCCTGAGCCATGCTGAAGCTCGCACTGTCCCAACTGCGGGACCAGCCCCGCCGCTACATCTCGGTGCTGCTGGCGATCATCGTGGGCGTGACCTTCCTGGCCTCGGCCCTGATGGTCGGCTCCTCCTCCAACGCCAGCCTGCGCAACTCCCTGGGCAGCACCTACTCCACCTCGGACCTGGTGGTGGCCGCCAGCGACTCCGCTGAGGACCCGTGGGAGACAGGCCAGCGGATGACGGCCGCCGCCGGCACCGCCTCCAGCCCCGGGCTCCTCTCCGACGTGGACGGCGTGCAGGAGGCCTTCGCGCCGGTGTCGACCTACGTGGGTCTGCAGCGCCCCGGCTCCCTGGAGGGGCGTGGCACCGCTTCGGAGTCCGCTGACTTCGCCGCCGTCACCACCCTGCCGCAGAACCCGGAGCTGGTCCCGGAGCAGCTCCTGGAGGGTGAGCTGCCCGCCGCCGACTCCGCCACCGAGATCGCCCTGGACCAGGCGACCGCACAGAAGCACGGCCTCACCGTGGGAGACACCACGTTCCTGCTGGCCGGCTCCCCGGATGACACCGAATCCGGCATCCGGGTGAGCGTCTCAGCCCTGCTCGAGCCCTCCCAGGACCCAATGCTGGCCGGAAGCTCACAGATCCGTGCGGCCGACCCGCTGATCCGCCAGATCGAGACCGTCTCCCGGGGCGGCTCCGAGACTGGTGAGGACACCGAGGAGATCTCGTACCAGCCCGTCGCCGAGTACGTGCTGATCGCCGTCGAGGACGGAGCAGACCCGGCTGCGGTGATGACCCGGGTCCAGTCCGCCCTGGACCGGGAGGGCATCGCCGCCACCGTGAAGACCCCGGACGAGCAGGTCCAGGCCCGCGTGGCCCAGATGGCCGGATCGAACATCTTCGTCTACGTGCTGGCGGCCTTCGCGGCGATCGCCCTGCTGGTGACCGCCCTGGTCATCTCCAACACCTTCTCGGTGCTCGTGGCCCAGCGCTCTCGCGACCTGGCCCTGCAGCGCGCCCTGGGGGCCAGCCGGAACCAGATCCGCGGCTCGGTGCTGGTGGAGGCTGCAGTGATCGGCGTGGTCGGCTCGCTGATCGGCTTCGCCCTGGCCGCGGGGATCGTGGCCGGATTGATCGCCATCGGCTCGGCCCTGCCCGGCTTCTCCTTCCTGACCTTCGGGATCGACCCCGGCACCGTGCTGATCTCGGTGGGGGTGGGCGTGCTGCTGACCGTGCTCGCCTCGCTTGCCCCAGCCGCCCTGGCCACTCGCGTCTCTCCCCTGGAGGCCATGCGCCCCCGGGAGGATGCAGCGCTGGGCAACCGGGCCGGCGTCGTGCGCCTGGTGGTGGGGGGACTGACCCTGCTGGCCGGTGCCGCCGCCCTGGTCTGGGGGTCCTTCACCGGGAACATCCTGGTGGCGGTGGCCGGTGGTGCCGTGTCCTTCCTGGGCGTGCTGATGCTGGCGGTGCTGTTCGTGCCCGCCGCCGTGAAGGTGGCCGGTGTGGCCGCACGTCCGGCCGGTGTTCCCGGGGTGATGGCCCGCCTCAACGCCGTGCGCAACCCGGGTCGGACGGCCTCCACCGCGGCGGCACTGCTGATCGGGACCACACTGGTGGCCATGATGCTGACCGGCGGACGCACCGCCCAGCACCAGATGGACACCATGATGGCCAACGAGTACCCCGTGGACCTGCAGGTCACCCTGGTGGACGAGCAGTACGAGACGCAGTCCCTGGTCCAGGCCGAACAGGCCCGCGAGCGCGTGGCCGCCGTGCCGGATGTGGCCGATGCCGCCCTGCTCAGCCCAGCCGGGACCACCGAGAACGGGACCACCGTGCTGGCCGCGGATCCCGCTCAGCTGCGGGCCGTCGTCGCCGGTCTGGACGGTGACGGGATGCAGCGCCTGGGCCGGCCCGGGACCATCCTGGTGCCGGCGATCGTGGAGACGGACACCCTGACGGTGAACGGTCCGTCCGGCAGCGTGGAGCTGGAGACCGTCCGCTCCACCTCCGGCGGCATCGCCCCGGTGATGACCGTGGAGGATGCGGCCCAGATCGGCTCCACTGCGGAGCGGACAGCGGACGGTGCACCCCACGAGGTGTGGGTCAAGACCGGCGAGGGGCTGACCCTGGACTCCGCGCAGGACATCACCAGCCAGGTGACCACGGCGGCGGAGACCTCCCAGGGGAACGTGTCCGGCTCGCTGACCCTGCGCCTGCTGTACACCTCGATCATCGACGGCATGCTGCTGGTGGTCACCGCGCTGCTGGCGGTCTCGGTGCTGATCGCGCTGATCGGTGTGGCCAACACGCTCTCCCTCTCGGCGATCGAGCGGACCCGGGAGAACTCGCTGCTGCGGGCCCTGGGGCTGACCCGGAAGGGACTGCGCGGGATGCTCGCCCTGGAGGCGGTGCTGATCGCCGGGGTGGCCGCGGTGCTGGGCTGCACGCTGGGCACGCTGTACGGCTGGATGGGCGGTCAGGCCGTGCTCGGCGGGATCGTGGGCGGGACCATCTGGCCCACCGTGCCGTGGTGGGAGCTGGGCGTGATCGTGCTGGTCTCCGTGGGCGCCGGGCTGCTGGCCTCCGTGGCCCCGGCCCGCCGCGCCACGCGTCTCTCCCCCGTCCAGGGTCTGGCCACCGCCTGACCCACCCGCTCCCACGAAGCCTGCGAGGGCCGGATGTCTCAGAACGGGGACATCCGGCCCTCGTGCGTGACGGCGGACCGTCATACGCACCTGAACCTGTGACTTGGGACACGGAAGTGGACACAATGGGAGCAGGCTGCACTTCGCCGACCGCCGACCGCCGATGACAGGAGTCACGCCATGACCGAGTCCGCCCCCTCAGCACCCCTGGTCTCCGGGACCACCGACCTCGCCCAGGCCCCCCGCGAGGGCTCTCCGGTCTGGATCGACCTCTCGGTGCCGGACGTCGCGGCGGACCAGGACTTCTACCGCGAGCTCTTCGGCTGGAGCTTCCGCGATCTCGAGGCCGGTGACGGCTACCACGTGGTCGAGCGTGAGGGCGGCGCCGTGGTGGGCGGGGCGCGCTCCACGGGAGACCAGCCCTCGGTCCAGCACAACGGACAGCACGACGACGGCCGCCCCACCTGGACGGTGTACCTCGCCTCGGATGACCTCCAGGAGACGATGACCACGGTGGAGGCTGCGGCCGGCAAGGTCCTGACCGCACCCACCCCGGTGGGCGAGGTGGGTGCCCGGGCGGTGGCGATCAGCCCGGCCGGCGACCGGGTGGGCTGGTGGCAGTCCTACGGCGGCGCCGAGGCGCTGGCCACGGATCTGTCCCGCCCGGGGCACGGCGCCCCGGTGTGGTTCGAGCTGATGAGCCTGAACTATGACACCCACCTCTCCTTCTACCGTCAGGTCAGCGGCTGGGAGCCGGCCCCGTGGCAGGGCGATCACCTCTCGGCCCGGTACACCACGGACTTCCCCGGGGAGCAGGCCACCGCCGGCATGCTCGAGGCCACCAACTATCTGCCGACCGGGACCATCTCCTACTGGCGCGTGTACATCGGAGTGGATGACCTGGAGGCCGCCGTGCAGAAGGCCCAGGAGCTGGGCGGCACGGTGCTGGCTGGACCGGTGGACTCCCCGCACGGTCGGATGGCCGTGGTCCGGGACCCCCAGGGCGCCGGCTTCCCGATCGTCCAGCTGCCCTCCTGACGGGTTCGCCCGGTCCATCTCCGCCCTGCGGTGGAGGTCCGGGCGCACGGTCCTGGGTAGGGTCAGGGACTGTGTCAGCTGTCACCGATCTGCCCACCGAAGCGACTGAACCGACGCCGGAGTCCACGCCTGCGGCCCTCCGCCGCCGCAGCCTGCCCGAGAGCTGGTTCCGTCAGGACCTGATCCTGACGGTCATCCTGGCCCTGGCCGCCGTGGAGATGACCTACCTGATGGCCGGGGCCGGCATGACCGAGGGCATCTTCCAGCTCGACGTCCCCTGGGTGGCCCTGTGCAGTTCCCTGCTGGCCCTGCCCGTCCTCACGCGCCGCCGGTGGCCCGCCGCCTCCGCCGTGGTGATGTCGGCCGGCTACATCCTGCTGGGCACGTTCGTGGGGATCGAGCTGTACGCCTCGCAGGTGATGCTCTTCCTGACCTTCTACGCGGTGGGCGCCTGGGACCCCCACCGCCGCCGCGCGTTCATCACCCGGCTGGTGATCGCCGTGGCCATGGCCGCCTGGCTGGTGAGCGCGGCTGTCCAAGGGTTCTATGACCCGGAGTTCGGTGAGCGCGGCGTCAACGCGTACCTGTCCATGCTGGGCATCCAGCTGGCCACCAACATCGCCTACTTCTCCGCCGCCTGGTTTTTCGGCAACCGCGCGTACCAGCAGGCCCTGGAGCGGGAGGAGCTGGAGCGCGCCCATGCCGAGATCCGCGACCAGCAGGACCAGCTGCGGCGCAACGCTGTGGAGCTGGAGCGGATGCGGATCGCCCGGGAGCTGCACGATGTGGTGGCCCACCACGTCACCGCCATGGGCATCCAGGCCGCGGCCGGTCGGCGCCTGATCACCCGGGACCCTGATGCTGCAGAACAGCAGCTCAAGGGGGTGGAGGGATCAGCCCGGGAGGCGATCGTCGAGCTGCAGTCCATGGTCCGGACCCTGCGCTCCGGGGACGACTCCGACGAGCGCACCCCCACCCTGGAGGACCTGGACGAGCTGATCGGGCAGGCTCGCCAGAGGGGCCAGCAGGTCCACCTGCACCGCGTGGAGGACCTGCCCGAGCTCTCCCCTGCCGCCGAGCTGACCGTCTACCGCGTGATCCAGGAGGCACTGACCAACGCCCGCAAGCACGCCGGGCCGCTCGCAGCCGTGGAGGTGCGGCTGCGCGGACGCCCGGACCGGGTGGAGGTGGAGGTCAGCGACACCGGCCGCGGCCAGCCCGCCGGACGCCCCCTCGGAACCGGGATGGGCGTGCAGGGCATGCGCGAGAGGCTGGGCTCGGTGGGCGGGACCCTGGAGGCCGGCCCCCGTCCGCGCCTGGCCGGCGACGACCACGGCGGCTGGCTGGTCCGCGCCGCCGTCCCCGCGCGCGGTGCCGCACCCCTGGGCCGGACCGCCACAGACTCCTCCACCCCGACCCCCGAAGGACACCCCGCATGACCAGCACCTCGGCCCCGCACCTGCGCATCCTGCTGGTGGACGACCAGCCGCTGATCCGCACCGGCTTCCGCACCATCCTGGAGTCCGAGCCGGGCCTGGAGGTGGTCGGCGAGGCCTCCAACGGCGCCGAGGCGCTGGCCCTGGCCCCGCAGCTGGACCCGGACGTGATCTGCATGGACGTGCAGATGCCGGTGATGGATGGGATCGAGGCCACCCGCCAGCTGGTGGACTCGGGGGTCGGCGGATCCATCCTGATCCTGACCACCTTCGACCGGGACGACTTCCTCTTCCAGACCCTCCAGGCCGGCGCCAGCGGCTTCCTGCTCAAGACCGCCGAGGCCGAGGAGCTCATCCGCGCCGTCCAGGTCCTGGGCAGCGGCGAGGCCCTGCTGGACCCCCAGGTCACCCGCCGGGTCCTGGCCCGCTTCAGCACCCCGGGCGCACCCGCTCCTGCACAGCGTCCCGACGACGGCTCCCGCACCTCCCAGCCCACGGTCGCCTCCCAGCACAGCGCCTCCGGTGAGGCCACGCCTGAGGCGACCGGCGAGGCACCGGTGACGGAGCCGCCGTCGGGCATGCCGGTGCCTCCTGGTGGGGCACTGACCGGGCGCGAGAGCGAGATCCTGCTGCTGCTGGCACGGGGCTGGTCCAATGCAGAGATCGCCGCGAACCTGGTGGTGGGCGAGGCCACCGTGAAGACCCACGTGTCCAATGTGCTGATGAAGTTGGGCGCCCGAGATCGGATCCACGCGGTGATCTGGGCGTACGAGAACGGGCTGGTCGGGGCCTGACCGCCCCGTCAGGGACCCGTCCCTCCCCCGCAGGGTGGAGAGAGAGCACGATCGACGCGATCCTGATCTGGGCCGAAGTTCCACCCCACGCCGGAGGCCCACGGCCCTGATCCTGCCTAGCGTGGAAGCATGATCAGCCTCAGAGACGTGAACCGCTCCTTCGGGGACCACCGGGTCCTGAAGGACATCTCCTTCGACATCCGCCCCGGACGCATGACCGGGTTCGTGGGCGGCAACGGCGCCGGCAAGACCACCACCATGCGCATCATCCTGGGCGTGCTGACCCCGGACAGCGGATCGGTGGAGGTGGACGGCGCACCGATCACCCCCGGGTACCGCGCGAACATCGGGTACATGCCGGAGGAGCGCGGCCTCTACCCCAAGATGCAGATCCTGGACCAGCTGGTCTACCTGGCCCGCCTGCACGGCAAGACCCAGAAGGAGGCCACCGCCAACGCCCAGGGCCTGCTGGAGCGGCTGGGCCTGGGCGAGCGGATGAAGGACCCCCTGGAGGACCTCTCCCTGGGCAACCAGCAGCGCGCGCAGATCGCCGCCGCCCTGGTGCACGACCCCGTGGCCCTGATCCTGGACGAGCCGTTCTCCGGACTGGATCCGGTGGCCGTGGACACCACCGTCGAGGTCCTGCGGGACGTGGCCGACTCCGGCGCACCCGTGCTGTTCTCCTCCCACCAGCTGGACGTGGTGGAGCGGCTCTGCGACGAGCTGGTGATCCTGGCCGACGGTCAGGTCCACGCCCAGGGCACCCGCCAGGAGCTGCTGGCCAGCGCCACCGAGCCCGAATGGGAGCTGCATGTGGATGCGGACACCGGCTGGGTGCGGGACACCGGAGTCCGGGTCCAGGCCTTCGACGGCGGCCGCGTGCGGTTCGCCGCCAGCTCACCCGAGCAGGCCAACCAGGTCCTCGCCGAGGCCCAGCGCCGCGGCACCGTCCACCACTTCGGCCAGACCAGCCGCACCCTGCACGAGATCTTCAAGGAGACGATCCAGTGATGACACCGAGCACCGAGACAGTGCAGAGCACACAGAACAGTCCGCACGTGCCGAACACCGGGAGCGGCACCGCCACCACGCGCGACACCCGTGGCCTGCGCCGCACGCCGTTCTGGCAGGCGGTCGGGGTGGTGTCCGGACGCGAGATCCGGGTGCGCCTGGCATCCAAGGCGTTCATCATCACCACCGCCATCATGCTCGGCGGCATCCTGCTGGGCTCGCTGGTCCTGCCCCGCCTCTCGGACGCGTTCTCCTCCACGGAGACCGTGGCCGTGACCACCGCCTCCCAGTCCGAGGTGGCCGCCCTGGGCGACGACGTCGAGGCGATGCCCGTCGACTCTGCCGAGGCAGCGCGAGCCGCCGTGGAGTCCGGGGAGGCGAGCGCCGCCGTCGTGCCCTCCGGTGACTCTCCCACCGGCCTGACCGTGATCGCTGAGCGGGACGTGCCCACCGGACTGGTGCAGGCGCTCTCGCAGTCCCCGGCCGTGGAGCTGCTGGACCCCAACGCCCCCAACCCCATGCTGGTGTACTTCATCGCGCTGGGCTTCGGACTGGTGTTCTTCATGGCGGCGAGCCTGTTCGGCGCCACCATCGCGCAGTCGGTGGTGGAGGAGAAGCAGACGCGGATCGTGGAGATCCTGCTGGCCACCGTGCCGGCCCGGGCGATCCTGGCCGGCAAGGTGATCGGCAACTCGGTGATCGCCCTGGGTCAGGTGGCCCTGTTCGCCGCGGCGGCGCTGCTGGGCATGCAGATCAACGAGGACACCCTGCCCCTGGACGGGCTGGGCATGCCGATCCTGTGGTTCGTGCTGCTCTTCGCCGTGGGCTTCGTGATGCTCGCCGCCCTGTACGCCGCGGCCGCGTCCCTGGTGTCCCGTTCGGAGGACATCGGCTCGGCCACCTCTCCGGTGATGATGCTGGTCATGCTCCCGTACTTCGCGGTGATCGTGTTCAACAACAACCCGGACATCCTGCGGGTCATGTCCTTCATCCCGTTCTCCGCACCCGTGGCCGTGCCGCTGCGCGTGTACCTGGGTGAGGGCGCGCTGTGGGAGCACCTGCTCAGCCTGGGCATCCTGCTCGCCACCACCGCCGTGGTGCTGTGGCTGGCCTCCCGGGTGTACGAGCGCTCGGTGCTGCGCACGGGCAAGCGGATCAGCTGGAAGCAGGCCCTGGCGGGCTGATGCGGGCAACCGCCGAAGACACCGGCCGGGTCGACCAGAACGGGCGACTCGGCCGGATTCCGTCTGTCCTCGGACTGCTCTCAGCCGGCGATCCCGTACTGCTGCAGGGCCTTCTTCGCCGCCTCGGTCCCCTGGTTCTGCAGGGCCAGCAGCTCCGCGTAGATCCCGCCGGAGACCGCCAGCTCGGCCGGGGCGCCGATCTCATCCACCTGGCCGTCGCGCAGGGTGACGATCCGGTCCACTGCGGCGATGGTGGAGAGCCGGTGCGCCACGATCAGGCTGGCCCTGCCCACCATCAGCTGGTCCAGCGCGGCCTGCACCAGCCGCTCAGACCGGGTGTCCAGGGAGCTGGTGGCCTCGTCCAGGATCAGCACCGGGGCGTCCTTGAGCACCGCACGGGCCACCGCGATCCGCTGCTTCTGGCCGCCGGAGAGCTTCAGTCCGCGCTCGCCGATCAGGGAGTCGTAGCCCTGCTCCAGTCGCTCCACGAACCGGTCCGCGTTGGCCACCCGAGCGGCGGCACGGACCTGTTCGTCCGTGGCGTCCGGACGGGCGTAGGCGATGTTCTCGCGGATGGTGCCGGAGAACAGTGAGGGGTCCTGGAACACGGCGGCCACTCCTGCACGCAGGACCGGGACGGGCAGCTCGTCCACATCCGCCCCGAACACCTCCACGGCCCCGGAGTGCACCGGATACAGTCCCATCAACAGGCTGGCCAACGTGGACTTGCCGCCGCCCGACTCGCCCACCAGCGCCACCTTCTCGCCCTGCCCCACGTGGAAGGAGATGCCCCGCAGCACGTCTGGACCATCCTCGTACCCGAACGTCACGTCCCGGAACGCCACCGCCGGGACGGCCTCCTGACTGCCCGGCCCGTCCTGCCCGGCCACTGCGCTGGCCCGCAGCGCGCGCAGATCACTCACCTCCAGCTCGGCCCGCGGTGAGGAGGGCTTCCCGACGACGGCACGCACCGACGCGTTCTCCTCGCCGGAGGCGGGGGCCGGGTGAGGCGAGGCCTCCGGTGAGCCGGATGCGTCAGGCGAGGCGGCCGTCGTCGGGGTGGTGGTGTTGGTCTGTTCCACCGGACCGATGGCGGCGAGGATGCGGGGATCGGGCTGGCGGTCGTGACGCTGGTCCATCACCTCGAAGTAGTCGGTGGACCCGGCGATGGCGCGCTGGGAGGCGTCCACGAGGTAGCTCATGGAGGTGACCGGCTGGCGGGCCATGGCCATGAGTTGGATGAGCATGACCATGTCTCCCACGGAGAACTCGCCGGTGGCTGTGCGGATGAAGATCAGGGCGTACAGGCCGAAGAACACCAGGTTCAGGGCCGCGCGGCGCCAGGCGTCCATCCCGTGCCAGTAGCGGGACTGGGTGCGGGTGACGCCGATGATGCGGTGGTAGTGCCGGCTGAATCCGGCGTGCTCGTGCGGCTCCTGGACGAAGGACTTCACCACCGGCATCTGGGCCACGACCTCGGCGAAGCGGCCCGCGGCCACGTCCACCTCGTGGTTCTTCTCCTTCTCCAATGCCTGCCAGCGCACGGAGGTCTTGGCGGTGAGCCACATGTAGATGGGGAAGATGGTGGCCAGCAGCGCCGCCAGGGGCCACCAGTAGATCGCCGAGATGACCAGGACTGCCACCGTGGTGATCAGCATGGTGAAGGCGTTGTTGGCGAAGAAGTTCAGGAACTGGGTCAGCTCGGTGATGGAGCGGTTCAGTCGTGAGGTGATCTTGCCGGTGAGCTCGTTGTCGAAGTAGCGCTGGGGCAGGGCGAGCAGCTGGGCGAAGTAGCGGGTGGAGAGGATGGTGCGCATCCGGGCTGCCATGACATCGCCCCAGTAGCCGCCCACGGAGCTGACCAGGGTGGAGATCAGCTCGACCACCAGGAAGGCCCCGGCCAGCCAGAGGACGGCCTCGATGGTGGTGTCCACGGTCTGGCTGCCGTTGAGCCCGGCGACGATCTGATCCGTGGCGGCGCCGGTGATGAACGGGACGGCCAGGGTGAGCAGAGACGTGATCACCGCCGCGACGACGATCCCCACGTAGAGCGGGGTCAGTTCGCGGGTGAAGGACAGGATGCGCGCCAGAGATCTCACGGTGGTGGTCAACCTCGGGAGGGGGTGGATTGTTCCTGGTCCCGTGGCGTTCCGGCGGGTCGTGGGGTGGGTGGACGGCAGAGGGAAGATCCGTGGCTGACCGAGCGTCGGCGGAGAACCAGCCGAGCACCGGAAACCGTCCCCACCCTGTGGATTCCCCGGGGTCGACTCCTGCACAGGTGACCTGTCTCGGGTGGCTGTCCACAGATTTCGGCCGGCCCTTTATCCCGTCCGTGGTTCGTGGTCGAATGGAAATAGTCGAACATATCTTCGAACAGCGGACAGGTGTTCACACGGAAGAGGTGGTGAGGATGACGGCACAGCTGACCGACTCAGGCTCCCGCGCGCCCCTGGCCGTCATCCCCGTGCGCAGCATCGAGTCAGCGAGCCCACTGTCGGAGCTGTCCCTGCACGAGCTGATGGACCGCGCGCAGACGGCGCTGGTCGAGCTGGGCCGTCGCCTGGAGGCCCCGGAGGCCGTGGATCAGTTCCGCCAGCTCACCGTGCCCGAGCACCCGGGAGCGGACTGGGGCGCCCACCTGCCGCCACCTGAGCCCGAGGCATCGCCTGCACTCGTGCCGCTGGAGCCCGTGACCACCCCGTCCCTGCCGGAGGCCAACCAGCACGTGGAACGGATCAGCCGAGCGGTGACCCGGGTGCAGGTGCAGCTGGCCGGCCATGCCGAACGCGCCTACCTCGATCAGTCGATCCGGCCCCGGGTGCTGGGCATGCCAGCCGGGATGACCGCCTTCCGCTGCCCAGCGGACTACCTGCGTCAGAGCCTGAACATCGAGCTGAAGGCCGCCCGCACCCGCTTGAGCCGGGCCGGGCATCTCACTGCAGCTCCGGCCGCGCTGGGGCAGCCCGCCACCGAACCGACCTACCCTGTGCTCGCAGGGGCTACGGCAGAACAGACGGTGGCCTGGGCCTCGGCGGACCACATCACCTCGATCATGGAGAAGGTCCGCGGCCTGGCCGAGGCGGGACCAGCCGGACCGGAGCTGATCGAGACTGTGCTGGCCGAAGGTGAAGCGATGCTGACCGGAGAGGCCCGCACCCTGGACCCGGACGGCGTGCGCAGGGTCTGCGCCCGCTGGGCTCGGCTGGCCGAGTCCGTGCTCAACCCAGACGGAGACGAGCCGGTGGACGGTGACTACGACCACCGGCGAGGGCTGTTCTACCAAGGCCAGCGGCAGGGACTGCACCGTTGGCTGATCACCGCCGACGACCTGGAGCATGAGATCATCACCACCGTGGCCGAAGCGGCCGCCAACCCCCGGGCTCGTGGTCCCTTCGATCCGGTCGAGGACCTCTTCACGGCAGCGGCCATGGACCCGGACCCCGATGCGGAGAACCCCGGTGAGATCCACCAGCTGCCCACCGATCCACGCAGCGTGGCCCAGAAGCAGATGAACGGACTCATCTCCGCGCTCCAGGGGGCGCTGCGCATGACCAGCGGCAACGGGCTGCCCAACACCGGAGGCACCCGCCCGCAGGTGATGGTCCACATCGACTACCAGCAGCTGCTCGGTCAGGTGCAGGCCACCCACGCATCAGTGGGTCCACACCCGGCAGCGCCGAGATCCGACTCTCCCGGAACCATCAGTCCGCCAGGCCAGGCCGACCTGCCCGGGATCTCACCGCCTGGCTCACCACCGCCAGACCTTCCCGCCCCCACCACCGTGCTGCGCACAGGACAGGCCAGTGGGATCAGTGAGGCCACCTTCCTCGGACCCATCCACCCCACCCACATCCGGGCACTGGCCTGCGACGCCGACCTCCTCCCCGTCGTCTTCGGCGGCGAGGGAGAGGTCCTGGACGTGGGGATGGCCGAGCGGTTCTTCACCGGGCCCCTGCGGCAGGCGATCATCGCCCGCGACGGCGGCTGCACCGCACCGGGGTGCCGCATCCCCGCCCCCTGGTGCGAAGCCCACCACGTCCAGGAGTGGATCCATGACGGCCCCACCTCCCTGGCGAACGGGGCCCTGCTCTGCTCCCACCACCATCACGCCGTTCACGCCGGCGCCTGGAGCATCACCATGGATCAGGGCCGCCCCTGGTTCACCCCTGAGCCCTGGCTCGACCCCCACCAGACACCCCAGCGCAACAGGGTCTTCAGACCCTGAGCGTGGTCAGCGGGAGGCAGAAGACAGGTCCTCGAAGACCTCCAGCAGCAGAGGAGCGATGCTGAACCCGGCCGGGGCCACGGGATTGCGCGGATCCATCCAGGTCAGCTGCTCGATCTCGGCGGCGGGGACAGGGCGCTCACTCTCGGTGAGCGGCTGGCGCACCATGAACACTTCGGAGTGCAGCAGGCGGCCGGGTTCGTTGGCCGCGGCCGTGTCCCAGGCCCCCAGGTGATCCAGCTCCTCGAGCGCCACCGCCAGGCCCGTCTCCTCCACCAGCTCACGGCGAGCCGTCTGCAGAGGTGACTCGCCGTCGTCGTGCTTGCCGCCGGGGAACATGAACATCACCGTCCCGGCCTTGCGCACCGTGAGCACCTGTCCGTCCGCGCGCCGCACCACCACGGCGGAGACCTTGATCACCGCACCATCACTCACCACAGGACCTCAGAACTGCTCGGCGATCTGACGCAGTCGGCCCGTGAAGTCGGACCACCACCGCTCATCATCGGAATCGTGGCCGCTGGGCAGGTTCGAGTTCCCCGGCATGAGTCCAGCCTGGCCGTCGAGGAGCTCTCGAACGATGTCCACGTGCCCCAGGTGCCGCGCGTACTCGTCCACCATGTGCGTCAGCAGACGGCCCAGCGTGACGTCCGGCTGAGACCACCACGGGACACGACCCGATGCATCCAGGTCCAGCGCCTCGATCGCCTCATCCGCTTCAGCGGCACACCGGTCGGCGAAGGCCAGAACCTGCTCAAGCGACTCCTCTGCGGTGGCATACATGTCCCCGTTCGGCTCGGCGTCATCGGCGAACCAGGGCACCTCGATCGACGTAGGTCGCCCCATGCACTCGGTGAAATAGCCGACCTCCACCGAGGCCACGTGCTTGAGCACTCCGAGCAGGTTGGTGCCCGTGGGGGTCATCGGCATCCGCAGCTGCCGCTCGGTCAGACCCTCCAGCTTCCACCGCAGGGTCTGCCGCGACCTCCGCAGATACCAGTGCAGAACAGCCTTGACCCCGCCGTCGGCATCGGTTCCGGACGGGGCAGGACGCGATTCAGTCATGGGGTCCATCCTGCACCCTGTCCGAGTGGCCGTGGAGACCTCCACCGAGAACGCGCACCACGGCGTGGCTCTGGAGCTGACCGACGGCAGCCTGCTCACCACGCAGGGAACCGAAGAGGGCCGCAACACCGTCCAGGTCCTGGAGCGCGAGTCCGGAAAGGTCCTGGCCGAGACCACCGACTGCCCCGGCGTGCACGGCGAGACCGTCGCCGCCGATGAAGCAGTGGTCTTGGGCTGCGAGAACGGCCCCGTGGTGTACCGCGACGGAGCGTTCCACAAGGTCCCGGTGGAGACCGAGTACCAGCGTTCGGGCAACCTGGCCGGCACCAAGGCCTCCAGCATCGTGCTCGGAGACCACAAAGTGGACGCCGATGCCGAGCAGGAGCGTCCCACCGAGATCGCGCTGATCGACTCCGTCCAGGACACCCTGACCACCGTGGACCTGGGCTCCTCCTACTGGTTCCGCTCACTCGCGCGCGGGCCGGAAGGCGAGTCACTCGTTCTGACCTACGACGGCGAGCTGAACATCCTGGACGAGTCCGGGAAGATCCTCCACGAGGTCAAGGCGATCGAGCCCTGGGAGGAGAAGGCCGAGTGGCAGCAGCCCGGCCCCATCCTGAAGTCGGCCGACGGCCTGGCCTACATCACCGACGCCGAGCAGCAGAAGCTCGTGGTCGTGGACATCGCCCAGGGCACTGTGGAGCGCACCCTGGACCTGCCGGTGGCCCCGGTGGAGATGGTGGTGGTCACCGGTCATGCCGAGAGCACCCCGAACGCCGAGGGCGCGGCGAAGGACTCAGGCCAGAAGGCAGGGCACGACGACGGCCACACCAGTCACGCCGACGAGCAGGGTTCCAGCGGTGAGTCCGGCACCGAGCCTGCTGACCACTCAGACCACGAGGGTCACGAGGGTCACGAGGGTCACGAAGGTCACGAGGATGAGGGTCATGAGGGCCATGACCACTGATCGCTGATCTCGATCCGGATCACCACAGACCGGGAGGCGGCGGGCCCATGCGAGGGAACCCGCCGCCTCTCACTGTGTCCGGCCACAGACCCGCCTCAGGCCGGCTCCCTCACCCGGTGCGGGTGTAGGCGGCGGCGCGGACCACGGCCTCGTTCTCCAGTCCGGCGCCCAGTGCGCCGCCCAGGGTGGCCAGGCCTCCCACCAGCCAGGCCAGCTTCAGGTACTCGGGCAGATCCGCAACCTCCCCGGTGACCTCGGTGAAGACGTCTGCATCCACCAGCAGCAGGGCCCCGCCTAAGGACGCGACGAACAGCATCAGGTGCAGCACCATCACGCCGATCAGCACGGTCAGCACCGTGGCCGCGTTGAACAGGGTCACCTGCTCGCGCTCCCCGTCCCGGCGGGCCTGCTCCCACAGTCCAGCGCCCACGATCAGCGCCCCGGTCACGGCCCCGACGGACACCAGTCCCAGCAGTGTCATCTGCAGTGGCGAGTACTCCGAGGAGAGCAGCCACAGGTCCGTGGTGACCAGGGTCAGAACACCGGATGCGAGCGCCACGGTCAACGACTTGGACAGCCGCACGGCCAGCAGCCATGGGCGGTTGGTGCGAACCATGCCCAGCAGCAGCCGCACGTTCCCGCCCAACACCCTGGCCGTGTACGAAGTGACGTTCTCCTCCTGCCGGTCCTCCACGTCCGTGGCGAGCTGACGCGCCCTCTCCGCGACCGCCTCCGGTGAGCCGCCGCCGTCGGGATCCACTCCCAACACCACACCCACGGCCGCCACCACCGTCTCCGCGACCCGCGCGCTCGTGGTGGTCACACCCAGCGCGGGGACGGAGATCACGCCGGCCGCGTGCGCGGCCGAGACCTGTTGGGCGTACGTGTGCCGGCCCTGGCGCAGCACCTCGTCGGTGATCGCCACGGCGATGTCCCAGTCCTCGTCCAGCATGCGGTCGCGCGTGGCCTCCAGCAGGCCCAGGGCGTCCTCGGCCGGATCGTCCCGGTCCTCCGTGGCGGTGGACAGGATCCATTCCACGCCGGGGAACCGGGACTCCAGCAGGTCGGGGAGCTCGGCCAGCAGCGGGTCGCGGTACCGCCCCACCAGGTCCGGGGCGAAGATCAGGCCCAGGTGGACTGGGGCCGCGGGGGCTGAACCGGTGGACGCGGTGGAACTGGCAGAACGGGAGCCGGGGGCGGGGTCACGGGGTGCAGGGGTCACCCGTCCATCATCCCGGTGACCTGGGCGAGTGCGGAAATCCGACGCCTGAGAGTGGCCCCTTTCACCGGCCGGGGTCCGTGGTGAAGACTGGAGCCAGACCGAGATCGGCGGGCTCCACCCCACCGGTCCACGCACCCCTACATCCCCAGGAGGACGCCGTGGCAGAGAAGTCAGACGCGCAGCCGGAGCAGACCGAGCAGGCTGAGCAGAAGCAGGCCGAGCAGAAGTCCCCGGAGGTGAAGATCACCCGGCTGGAGGGCGCCACCATGGCTGGCGTGCCCGCCGAGCTGTCCGGCCCGGACCAGGTGGGCGAGGTGATCGGCGGGATGTTCAGCACCGCCGCAGAGAAGATCGCCGCCGCAGGAGGCACGCCCGGCACCGGCATCAGCGTGTATGACATGGACCCCGAGCACCCGGAGAACGGCCTGAGCTTCACCGTGGGCTACCTCTACGCCGAGGGCCCGGTGGAAGGGCTGCAGCTGGCCGACCTGCCCGCCACCGAGGCCGCCGTGCTGGCGCACCGGGGGTCCATGCAGAGCATCGGGCAGTCCTGGCGGGCGTTGGAGCAGTGGATCGCCGAGAGTGGGGAGTGGGTGGCGTCCGGCCCCAGCCGCGAGGTCTACCTGCAGTCCGGCGAGGACGTGCCCATGGACGAGTGGGTCACCCACCTGCAGCAGCCCGTCCAGCCCACCGTGGTGGCCGAGGCCGAGCACCTCGAGGAGGAGCTGGAGGTCTCCGAGCAGGATCCGAACGGCTCAGCGAAGGCGGGCAGCGGAGAGGCACCCGCCGAGGGCGAGGACACCGCAGACGACTCGCACGACTCCGAGGCTGAGCAGAGAGCCGGCGCGGAGAACGACGCCGAGGACGCCCCCAAGGTCTCCGAGCCCGGCGCCTGACCGGTCAGCCCACCACCAGGGCGCCCGCGACCACCAGCACCACGCAGCCCACGGCCACGTCGATCACCTTCCAGGTGCGCGGCGTCTTCAGCACAGGGGCGAGCGCGCGGGCGCCCAGTCCCAGCGCGAGCAGCCACACGGCTGACCCGACGACGGCCCCCGCGGCATACGCCCAGCGGTCCGGTCCGAAGGCGGCCGCCAGAGTGCCGAGCATGACGGTGGAGTCCACGATGGCCTGCGGGTTCACCCAGGACACGGCGAACGCGGTGAGCATCACACGCAGCAGCGGGGCGGGGCGCGGCATCCGGAGCCGGGTGCGCTGAACGCTCGGAGTGATGCGCGGCCAGGCGCTGGTGCCCGGTCGGGCGTCCGTGCGGGTGGCGAGGGCGACCCCACCCTCGCGCGGAGCGGCGAACGGCTCCGGTGCGGGCGACTCGATGACCTCAGGCTGGACCACGAGAGCGGCGGACTCAGACACGTCGGCGGGCTCTGCCGGCTCGTCGGACACGTCCACCGTCAGCCGCTGGGTGGTGAAGGCCGAGCGGAACGAGCTGAGGGCGAACCAGACCAGGTACGCCGCGCCGCCCCACCGCAGCACCTCCAGCAGCCACGGGGCGCGGTCGGTCACCACACCCACGCCCGCGGTGCCCGCGAAGATCAGCACCGCGTCGCCGGCGATGCAGACCGCCAGCACGGCGGCCAGATGCTCGCGCCGGATCGCCTGGCGCAGCACGAAGGCGCTCTGCGCACCGATCGCCGCGCTCAGGGCGAGGCAGGTCAGCAGGCCGGTCAGGAAGACAGTCATCACGGGAGTCACCCCGTGACTGTAGACAGGTGTGAAGCGTCCGCTCCACGTGAAGATCCTTCAGAGTCCTAAGCTTTCCTTCATGAACACCGATCATCTGCGCGCCCTGGCGGCCGCCGTGGACGAGGGCACCTTCGAGGCGGCGGCCGACCTGTTGCGCATCTCCGGGTCCGCGTTCTCCCAACGGATCAAGGCGTTGGAGAAGGACATGGGCCAGGTGCTGCTGACCCGCACCGTGCCCGTGGCCACCACGCCGGCCGGGGACCGCGTGCTCCGGCTGGCCCGTCAGGTGGCGGTGCTGGAGGACGACGCCCGGCGCTCGCTCGGCCGGGGCAGCGGCGGACGGACGGTGCTGCGCGTGGCGGTCAACGTGGACTCGCTGGCCACCTGGTTCGTGGAGGTGCTGCGCCAGGCGGCCACCTGGGACGATGTCGCGCTCCAGCTGCAGACCGAGGACCAGGAGCACACCCACGAACTGCTGCGCTCCGGTGCGGTGGTGGCGGCGGTGACCGAACGCCCCACCCCCGTGTCCGGCTGCGTGTCCATGGAGCTGGGCGAGATGGGGTACCACGCCGTGGCCGCCTCAGCCCTGCTGGACCGGTACCGAACGGGCGGCTCCGGGGACACTGTCGGCAACGGGCAGGCGCCCGTGGACTTCGGCGCCATGCCCGTGGTCGACTTCGGCACGCGAGACAACCTGCAGCGCTCCCGCCTGGCCCGGCTCGGCCGCGAGCGTGGGCTGACCCTGGACCCGCCGCGTCATGTGGTCCCCGACGCGGAGACCTATCTGCAGGCGGTGGAGCTGGGCATGGGCTGGGGCATGTTCCCGGACGCGCAGCTGCCGCCGGGCGTGCTGGAGGGCGCCCACCCTGAGCTGGAGGCGATCCCGGAGCTCGGCGCAGCCCAGGTCCAACTGCACTGGCAGCGGTGGTCCGCCGGGACGGAGGCGCTGGACCGGCTCACGGCCGCCGTCCAACAGGCCGCCCGCCACATGGTCTGAGCTGCCACCCAACGGATCACGTGCGCAGAAGACTCTGCGACACGCCGAGCCCGACCCCAGTTGGCGTGATCATGATCGGGGCAGGGCGTACTGCGTACCGGTGGGCGTGCGCTCGAGCAGTCCGTGGTCCACCAGGTACCGGCGAACCAGGGCGACGTCCTCATGGAACACGCGCAGCCGCTCGTTCAGCTGCGGCTCAGTGAGCACCTCGCCGGGCCGCAGCGCCGCGTCCCGCACCCACATCAGCAGCTCGCGCCGCTCCCCCGGAGCCGCCGGCAGGGCCTGGATCCGTGGTCCCAGACCGCCCACCAGGAACTTCCCGACGCCGGCCCGCGCCTTCTGCTCGCCCCGCACCTGGGGTGCGGCGAGGGTGGCGCGCAGGAGGCCACCGTCCACGGTGACCGAACCGGCTGAGGTGACGGGGCCGTCGTCGGGAACCTGGGTGAGGACACCGAGCGAGAGCCAGGTCTGCAGGGCCTTGGCCTCCCGGGAGTTCAGCGCCGCGCGGGCCTGCGCGTCCAGGGTGCCCAAGGCGGCGTGGGCGAAGACGGTCCGGGCGGCCTCGTTGCCCAGGGCGGCGAGGATCGGCTTCCAGTCGGGTGCGGGTGCCGGGTCAGAACTGCTCATCCGACCATCCTGCCCCACCCCCCCCAGGCACAAAGTGACCACGCCCGGTCACTGTAGTGGGGGTCTGGTCACTTTGTGCCCGAAGGAGGATCAGGCGCGGGAGAGGTCGCGGCGACGCATCAGGGGCACGGCGACGAGGAGCCCCGCCACGCCGATCCCCGCCAGCACACCCAACGGCCAGAACTCCGGCTCGCCCACGGAGAGGTCGGGCACGTGCTCGAAGACCACCAGGTCCATCAGCCACTGCGGCGGGTCCAGCAGGCCACCGAGCCAGGCCAGCGTGGCCGAGACCGTCACCAGCGCCCACATCAGCCAGCTCAGACGCGGCAGTCCGGCCACCATCACAGTGGCCAACCCAGCCAGGCACAGCGCCGCAGGCCACTGCAGCACCAGGTAACCCAGGGTCTCGTCGAGCGCCGCCTCATCCCCCAGCTGACCCTGTGCCACCAGAGCGGTCACCCCACCGGCCAGCAGCAGCATCACCAAGGACCCGACGGCGGCCGTCAGCAGGGCGGCCACCAGCGGCTCCCAGCGGCGCCGGCCGGTGGTCAACTCGACGTCCAAGAGACCTTCGCGCTCGTCGGCCCGGACCCGCAGGACCGTTCCCACGGCGTAGATCGCCCTCAGGATGCCCCCGAACATGGCCGTCATGCGGAAGAACATCGAGGTGACGGACCCCTCCCCCAACATCTGCTGCACGATCTGCGCGGTGGCATCGGACCCTTCGATCAGCTCCAGGATCCCCGAGCTCATCCCGGCGAACAGGGCTGCCAGTCCCACCACTGCCACCGTCCAGCCCACCCAGGAGCCGACCCCACGCCGCAACGCAAAGGCCAGCGGGGAACGGACCCTCATCCGCGCCGAGCTGCCCCGGGTGCGGGCCAGCAGGCCGGACCGGTACTCGCGCCGAGCGGACAGCCCCAGCCCAGCGCCCAGCAACACCACGGCCGCCGCACCGAAGGCGAGGAACGGCCCCATCTGGTCGTCGGTGTACGGCGCCACCACCTGCGCCCAGCCGAGCGGCGAGATCCAGTGCAGGACCGTCACCGGAGCACGGTGGGACGCGTCCAGGGTGGCGGTGGCGTCCGGGACGGCCCGGGCCAGGAACGCCGCCGCCAGCACGATCAGCGCCCAGGACCGGGCGGTGCGTGCGTCGGCGGCCAGCTGGCAGCACACCACGGCGATCAGGGCGAACACCAGGCTCACCGCGGACACCAGCAGCCCGAAGGCCATGGCTCCGGACTCCGTCAGCTCGGCGATCCGCTGTGCCTGCACCCATAGGATCAGGCCCGCCCCGCCACCCAGGGTCAGGCACTGTCCGATCAGCACGGTCAGCGCCGCAGCCGCCGGGACCCAGGGGGCGGTTCCCGTGGAACGGATCAGCTCCAGGGTGCCCTCGTCCTCAGGCCGGCGCACCAGGGCCACCGCGAGCAGGATGCCCATCAGTGCGCCGAGCACCAGCACGTACGTCCCGGTCTCCCACACCAGCAGCTGACCCAGGCGGCCCGGGTCCGGCAGCGGACCGTAGAGCAGTGTGGTGGCGGTGTTCGCCCGCAGCGACTCCACCATGAACGTGCGCTGGGACAGCTCCGGATACGTGGTCTCATACGCGGGGGCGGTGATCACCACGAGCAGCAGCAGCCCGCCCAACCAGGCTCCGAGCATCAGCCAGTGCCGCCGCAGCACCAGTCGGATCAGCCGCCGGTACTGCCCGGACCCGGAGGTCGGCTGCGCCCGGCTCATCGCGCACCCACCTCATAGTGACGCAGGAACAGCTCCTCCAAGGAGGCCGGGGTGCAGGTGATGTCCTGCGCCCCCGACTCCGCCAGCAGACCGAGCACACCGGTCACCTGCTCGCGGTCCACGGAGCCCCGCAGTCGGACCTCCCCCTGCCCCTCCGCGCTGGGAGCCGGTGCGGTGCTGGGAGCCGAGAGGCCGTCGTCGGGCCTTGCCAGGCGCAACCCGCGCTCGGCGAGCCGGGCACTCAGCTCCTCCGCCCGCGCCGCCGGGACCGAGGCCGTCACGCTGGAGGCCGCCAGGTGCCGCATCTGCTCCAGGTGACCGGACTCGACCAGTCGGCCGTCGCGGATGATGGTGACCTCCGTGCACAGCTCCTCGACCTCGGCGAGCAGGTGGCTGGAGAGCAGCACGGTGCGCCCCTGCCCCACAGCCTCGCGCACACAGCGGCCGAACTCGATCTCCATGAGCGGGTCCAGGCCCGCGGTGGGCTCATCCAGCAGCAGCAGTGGGGCCTCAGCGGCGAATGCGGCCACGAGCATGACCTTCTGGCGGTTGCCGGTGGAGTAGCTGCGCACCTTCTTGGTGGTATCCAGCGCGAACCGCTCGATCAGCTCGGCCTCGCGCCGGTGGCTGTACCGCCCGCGCAGTCCGGCCAGCACGTCCAGCGCCTGCCGTCCGGTCAGGTTCGGCCACAGGCTCACATCCCCGGGGACGGAGGAGATGCCCCGGGTCGCCTCGGCAGGATGGGTGGCGGGATCGTGCCCCAACACCCGGACGGTTCCCGACGACGGCCGGTACAGTCCCAGCAGGACGCGCATGGTGGTGGATTTCCCGGCCCCGTTGGGCCCGAGGAACCCGTGCACGGTGCCGGCCTGGACGGTCAGGTCGAAGTCCTCCACGGCGGTGAAGGAGCCGAACCGCTTGGTCAGGCCGCGGACCTCGACGGGGTGCTCGGTGCCCAGGCGCTCGGTGCCGGCGTGCTCAGCGCTGGGCGTACTGGGCTTACTGGTCATGAGATTCCCACCCCTTCAGTGCTCGGTGGTCCTCGGCGGAGAGCCGGACGCCCAGCTCCTCGGCGATCGCCTGGGCGTAGATGCGGTAGTGCCGCCCGGGGAAGGCCAGGATGAACGGGCGCCAGGCCCAGGCATAGCTGCCGTCCTCCATCAGGTCCTCCCAGTCCGCCACCACCTCCGGGGCCACCGCGCGGCTGAACTGCGCCACTTCGGCGGCCAGTGCACGCAGGCGCTGCTCGGTGTCTGGCGCACGGCTGCCGGAGAGCTCTTGGAACCGGTCGAAGAACTCGGCGATCCGGTCCAGGTCGGAGGCACTGAGCCGGTCCACGAACTCGACCACCCCGTGCGGCAGCTCCATCCGGTAGCAGGCGACCTCGAGCACGTCCCATTCGGACTGCATAATCCGGCGGGCGCGCTGGCTGGGAGCCCGGCGTATCAGCTCGGTGTACATCCAGACCAGCTGGGGCGGGACCGGGGTCAGGGACCCGTCGGACTCGACCGAGGCGATCAGCGCCGCCAGCCGTTCCCGCTGGGTGGTGAGGTCGGCGATCTGCCGGTCCACGCCCTCCAAGGTGTGGCGCAGGTCGGTGAGGATGGAGGTTCGGGCGAGGGAGCCGTCGCCGGGAAGGTCGGCGGAGCCTGGTGCACCCGGCGGGACCGTGAACGGGGAGGACGGCTCGGCGGCGAGCATCTCCTTGACCTGGGCCAAGGGGACGCCGGCGTCCACCAGCCAGCGCACGCGCAGCAACCGGGCGACGTGCGCCATCCCGTAGTCGCGCCACCCGTGCCGCTGGGCGGGCAGGGGCAGCAAGCTGATCTGGTGGTAGTAGCGCACCGTGCGGACGGTGGTGCGGGCCAGTTCGGCGAGCTCCTTGACCTTCATGCACCCATCATGCAGGTGTGACGTTGCGTCACTGTCAACCCTGGACCGCCGCAGAGTCCTGATATATGCCGACGGACCGGCCCCCACAGGGAGGCCGGTCCGTCGTTCAGCGGATCCGCCGAGTCAGGCGGGACGGATCACGGTGCGCCGGGGGTGCCCAGTCCTCCGGTTCCTCCCATGCCGCCGGGTCCGCCGCGGCGCGGGGCGTCATCCACGTCCACATGACCCTCGGCCCGGTTCAGGTGGCCGTCACGGTGGTCCACATGGTCGTCGATCCGGTGGTCCACATGGTCGTCGCGGTGGTCCGTGCGGTGGTCGCGACGGTCCGCGTGGACATGCTCCACGTGGTCACGGCGCTTGCGCAGACCGGCCAGGCCGGCCAGGCCCAGCAGTCCGGCCAGGCCCCAGAGGCCGTTGTTGTTGCCGTTGTCGTCGTCCTCCTGGGTGACCGTCGTGGTGGGCGACGGGCTTGCGAAGCTCCAGGGTGCGAAGTTCCATGATGAACCTTCCTCTCGTGCACGGCGCGTGGGAGGGTCCTGCGGTGTGCCGGACTCCGGGTGCGCCCACGATCGACGCCGTACCTCTGATCCGGGCGCTACGGCGCAGGCCGGGGAGCTTGGCAAGTGCTGGCCGGCGGCTGGGTGGGAGTCGTAAGGTCAGTCCATGGAAGCCCCACGTCAGAGTCGACGCTCGCGCCTCCTCGTCCCCGCCGCACTCATGGCCGCCGGCCTGGCGCTGGGCGCGTGCTCCGCTCAGGGCACCGCCGAGGGCCCGACCGCCTCAGCCCGGGCCGTGCACTGGATCGTGGTGGACGTGACCGGGGTTCCCTCGCGTGCAGAGAGCGACCTTCCCCGAGCTGACTCCGAGGACGTGGCCGCCCTCGCCGAGTCGTGGAGCGCCTCCTACACCGGCTGACAGCGAAGACGGTGCAGACGGCGCCCATCTTCCGGCAGCTCTCCCCAGGCGCACAGTGACCAGACCCCCACCAAAGTGACCGGGTTTCGTCACTCTGTGCCTAGGGGGGCGCGGCGTCAGGACCCGGCGAGCATGTCCAGCACCATCGGCTTGACCTGGGTGCCGTAGAGCTCGATCGACTCCATCATGTCCTCGTGCGGCAGGGAGCCGTTGCCGTACTTCATGCCGAACCGGCCGGCGCCCAGGGCCTTCACCGTGGTGGCGATCTTGCGGGCCACGGTCTCCGGGGAGCCCAGGTGCAGCGCGCCCTGAGTGATCTCCTGCCGGAACTGGGCCGGGCTCGGAGCCGGCCAGCCGCGTTCGGCGCCGAGCTTGCGCATGGACGCCTCCCAGTGCGGGTAGTACCGCTCGGCGGCCTCCTCATCGGTCTGGGCCACGAATCCGTGGGAGTGCACGGCCACGCGGCGCGGCTCCATGCCGTTCTCCTGGATCTGGCGTCGGTACAGGTCGGCGAACGGGGCGAAGCGGGCTGGCTGACCGCCGATGATCGCCAGCTCCAGGCCCAGTCCGTACCTCGCCGCACGGACCACCGATGCCGGGGTGCCCCCCACCGCCACCCACGCCGGAAGACCCGAGGCGTGGGCCGTCGTCGGGAAGATGCTCTGGCGGGACAACGCGGACCGCGTGCTGCCCTGCCAGGTGACCGGGCCCTCGCTGCGCAGGGCGGCGAACAGGTCCAGCTTCTCCTCGAAGAGGCGCTCGTAGTCCTGCAGGTCGTAGCCGAACAGCGGGAAGGACTCGATGAACGAGCCGCGGCCCAGGGAGACCTCCGCGCGGCCGCCGGTGATGCCGTCCAGCGTGGCGAAGCGCTGGTAGACGCGCACGGGGTCGTCCGAGGAGAGGACGGTGACCGCGGAGATCAGCTTGATCCGCTCGGTCTGGGCGCCGATCCCGGCCAGGACCATGTCCGGCGCGGAGACGGCGTAGTCAGGACGGTGGTGCTCCCCCACGCCGATCACGTCCACGCCCACCTGGTCCGCGAGGACGCCCTCGGCCACCACGTTGCGCAGGACCTCAGGGTGGTCCAGGCGGGTGCCGGAGCGGTCCGCGGTGATGTCACCGAAGGTGTGCAGGCCGAACTCCAGGGTGCCAGCGGGCACGGAGTCTGCCATCTCGGTGGACGGGTTGGGCGTGGGCGCGGCGAGCGCGGGGGTGGAGGCAAAGCTCTGGTTCTCAGTCACGCCGGGTACAACACCTCCCGACGACGGAACATTCCTTGAAATTTGAACGTCCAGTTCAGGCGGGGGTCCAGGGGTGAGATCAGAGGGCGAGACGCTGGCGGAGTGTGGGGACGCCGGGCCCGGTCAGGTTCGGCAGGAACGCGGAGCGGCCGGACATCACCATCAGCAGGTCCAGCACCGGCCCCTCCACGCGCGGGCCCTGGCCGTGGTGGAACGGAGCGTCCGTGGCCGCCAGCTCCAGCTCCTCGACCATGGTGCTGGAATGGACGGCGAAGTCCCGCTCGGCGAAGTGCTGGGCCACGTAGGTCACCGCATCCGTGTCCGGTGCGGAGTCGATCCCGAGCGGGAAGCGGATGTCCGTGCCGTGCACGATCACCTCGCCCAACCACGCCCAGGTGGTGCGTGCCGGCTCCACGCGGCTGTCCACCACAGCGGCGAACCGCTCCCAGGTCTCCCTCGGCGTGCGCCTCAGGTGCTCCTCGAGCCGGCGCTGGTTGTGGACGTCGGCGTTGAACCGGGCCCCGATCATGCTGCGCAGCCAGGCCAGCCGACCTAGGGAGGCACCGGCCGTGAGGTGCGCCAGAGTCTGCTCCACGGTCCACGCCGCCGAGTGGGAGCGGCAGTGCCACTGCTCCTCGGTCAGGTGCTCTAGGTCGGCGGCCAGCCGAGCTCGCTCCTCCCGGACGGCCTGCCACACCCGGTCACGGTCCCACTCGATCACTGCGTTCTGACTCACGGTCCCAGTATGGCCGGGCGGCTCAGGCCTCGGCGAGCACTCCGCGCAGGGTGGGGCCGGAGGCGGAGACACCGCCGCGCACCAACAGGACTCCGCCGATCAGCGTGGCGGCGACCACCAGCATGGACACCGGCGCCAGCACCAGGCTCAGGCCGAGCACCGGGAGCGTGGTCACCACCGCCGCGGTCAGCGCGAAGCCGAGCACGATCCACAGCGGCCCGAACACGGCACGGCGGCGGATGCCGTCCAGGTGGGTCCGGGTCATCCCCAGCTGTCCGAGCCCGCGGTACAGCTCAGCGCGGTCCAGCACCTGGGCGGCCTGGGTGATGCCCACCGAACAGGCGGTCAGCAGGAAGGAGATGAGCATGGTCAGCAGCACACCCGTGCGCAGGTCCTGGGTCATCAGCATGTCCTCCGCACGCATCCCCGTACTGGACGCCGACCCGGCCAGGGCCATGCCCGCACCGCCCACCACGCCGATGTAGGTGGTCACGGCCACCCCGCCGATCTGCCGCCAAGCCTGCTGCGGGGACTCGAGCACGGACCGCGCGGCCACCAGTCGTTCCGGAGTGTCCGCGCGGCGCAGGGTCCGGCGGGTCAGCACCGCGATCAGCCACGGCCCAATGAAGTGCAGCGCCAGCATGGGCAGGCCGAAACCGATCAGCATCATCACCAGCACCATGGCCATGTCCTGGGCACCGGTGGAGCGCACCAGGAACTGCGCCGCCGTCACGGCCCCCACGGCCACCAGCGCCCACACCCAGTGCGCCCTCGCCGGGGCCTGCCGGGTGCGCACGCCCAGCGGGGAGATCTCGATGCGCTGCAGCCCCATCACGGAGCTGCCCACGGCCATCAGCATCAGCACGCCGAGCACCAGCAGCAGTATCGGCACACCCAGCCACATCCCGGCCACACCGATCGGCCGTCCCGCGAACTGCAGCAGCCCCACCAGGGGCATCAGCGCCAGGTACACCACGGTCCCCACCACCAGCCCGACGGCGGCCAGCACGGCTGCCTCGGTCACGGCCAGTGAGCGCACGGTCCAGGAGGAGGCGCCGATCAGGCGCAGGGAGGAGAGGCGTTCGTCCCGGCGGCGGGCCAGCAGGCGGGCGGCGGATCCGGCCAGGCCCATCAGCGGGATGGAGAGCAGCATCAGAGCGAAGATCGAGAGCAGGGTGTAGAACCCACCCCAGTCCCCCTCGATCCCCCAGAACGACCGCGCCCCGGCGGTCACCGTCAGGGCCAGAGCCCCGACCACCGCATAGGCGGTCACGGGCAGCAGCCAGACCTTCCGGTCCTGGAACAGTCTGCCCAGGAAGAGCGTCAGGATGGGCAAGGTTCCGGTCATGCTGGTCACCGGGCACCCCCTGCCGGGTGGGCGGTGGCGTATCCGTCCGAGCGGCGGGAGCCGCAGGCGGAGTCGGCCACGATCCGACCGTCCTGCACGCGCACCAGGCGGGAGCAACGGTCGGCGGTGGCCTGGTCGTGGGTGACCATCACCAGGGTGCGGCCTCGTCCCGTGGTGGAGTCCAGCAGTGCGGTGAGCACCTGCTCTGAGGTGGTCGAGTCCAGGGCTCCGGTGGGCTCGTCGGCGAAGACCACGAGCGGTTCAGCCACCTGGGCCCGGGCGATCGCCACGCGCTGAGCCTGACCGCCGGAGAGCTCACCGAGACGCCGTTCGTGCATGCCGTCCAGTCCGAGTGCACCGAGCCACTGCCGGGCGCGATCCTGGGCCTCGGCCCGGCCCACACCGGAGAGCATGAGCGGCAGGGCGACGTTCTCCTGGGCGGTCAGCTCCGGCAGCAGCAGACCCTCCTGGAAGACGAAGCCGAGCTTCTCGCGGCGCAGGCGAGCCCGCTCCTCCTCTCCGTAGACCGTGATCTCCACCGGGGAGGTGCCGGGCGCCGCCAACTGGACGGAGCCGTCGTCGGGAACCAGGATGCCGGAGAGGCAGTGCATCAGGGTGGTCTTGCCGGAGCCGGAGGGGCCCATGATGGCCACGGACTCGCCGGGCATGATGCTCAGGTCCACGCCGTCCAGGGCGCGGGTGGTTCCGTAGGTCTTGGTCAGGCCGAGCGCGCTGAGCAGCGGTGGGCCCTGGCGGTGGGGAAGAGGCAGAGATGCGGTCATGCCTCCAGCCTCCCGCGCAGCCGGGGGTGGGCGCGTCGGGCGGGGTGATGACCTGTGGCCCACCCGGATCCGCCCCCAGGACCAGAGGACTGCGACCGCAGGACCACCTCGGGTGGTGTGGACCCTGAGGTCTGATCAGGGTCGACCCGGAGGGCCAGTCAGCGACTCAGGCTCAGCCCAGCAGCTCCTCGATCAAGCCGGCCTCCTCCTTGTAGACGCGGTGGATGTACGGCATCAGGATGAGCAGGCCGAACAGGACGGTGGAGGTCGGTGCCTGACCTTGGCAGAGCTCCTGCACCGCGTCCTCGTCCACCTGAACCTGGGTCCGGGTGAGCAGTCCACCGGAGGAGAACCGCCCGATCCGCCGCTTCTTCGCACCCTTCGGCCGCACCTCCACCACGACGGTGCCGTCCCAGTCCTCGAGGATCACCACGCGGTGGCCGTGCACCGTGCCCTCCACCGCGAAGTAGAGGATGTTCTCCCCGATCCGGTCCTTGAGCACCCCAGCCGGCTCGTCCGACTCGGGCCCTCCATCACTCTCCGGGCCGGCGTGCGTCACCGCGTAGCTGGGCCGCAGCAGCCGACCGACCACGGACCTGGCGGTCATCGTCCGCACACCGATCTGGGTCCGCTCTCCTGCAGGGGTCTCCCAGCGGAACGTCCGGGCCCGCTCACATCCCTCGATCTCCCCACGCATCACGCGCCCGGCGAGCTGCCCGTCCTCGTCCACCACGGCGATCGTCCGCATCGTCCGGCGGATCGTGTCCCCGAACCCCTCCTGGAACGAGTACGTCCTCAACTCCGGTCCCCCTGTCCCTTCAGCCCGCTCGATCCGCTCAGCCCGCGCTGATGCTCTCGATGACGGCGCGCAGCTGATCCTCGTGCGCCTCCCAGTAGGCATAGTCGGTGGTGAGGAAGACGTCATGCCGGCGGCCGTCCTCGGAGTAGGCGGCCAGGGCGTAGCCGCGCATGGGAATGCCGGAGTTCAGGCAGCGGTACTCGTACCAGACGCCGGTCAGCTGGCCGGGTTCGCCGTACCCCTCAGTGCGCTGAACCTCCCCCAGGGACTCGTAGCCGTCCAGGCAGCCATGCCCCTCCATCGAGGCGTACGCCTGCCGGGCCTGGTCCGGGGCCAGGTTCTTCTGCGCCTGGTCCATCGCCGCCACGATCTTGGCCATCTCCACGTCGGTGCCCGGTGCCGCGCCCGGGGTGGAGGTGTAGGACAGGAACGCCACGGACCGGTTCTTCTGCTCCGGTCCGCGCGGTGTCCCGAAGTGCCGGCGGACATCCGGCTGGGCCCGGGTCTGGTCGATGTAGTTGTGGTGGGAGAGGTCGTACTCCTCCCACTCGTCCGGGATCTGCACGGAGAACTGTTCGGAGGTGATCTGCTGCATGGCTGCTCCGCTCGGGGTGGGGGTCGGCGTGAGATCAGTGCTCGCGGACGGCGTGGACTCCTGCACAGCGGTTCCCGACGACGGCCCCTCCGGTGAGGTGCCCTCCTCACCGCAGGCGGTGGCCAGGGTCAGAGTGAGGACAGCGGCGCCGAGGGCACCGACAGCACGCCTCCCCCGCACGGCTCAGCCCTCCTGTCCGGCCTGCGCGCCGCCGGGCTTGACCGCCCAGTGGATGGCCAGCGTGCCGAACATGTGCAGCTCATGCCCCACATCCACGAACCCGGCGTCCTCCAGCAGCCCCGCGATCTCCGCCGGTGTCTTGAACGCCCGGGTGGTGGAGGAGAGGTACTCGTAGGCGTCCGGGTTCTGGGTGATCAGCCTGCCCATCAACGGCACCACGTGCTGGATGTAGGCCGTGGAGAACGGGCGGGTGATGTTCTTCGGCGCCGGGGAGGTCTCCAGGGCCACCATCCGTCCGCCGGGCTTGAGCACCCGGAACTGCTCGGCCAGCGTGCGCGGGATGTCCTCCACATTGCGCAGCAGGTAGCCGTGGGTGACGGCGTCGAAGGACTCGTCCTCGAACGGCAGGTCCATGGCGTCGGCCTCGACCCACTGGATCCGGTCCCCGCCTGGTCGGCGCCGCCCGATCTCCATCATCTCCGGGGCGAAGTCCGCGCCCACCACCTCGGCGGCATACCGCGAGCGCAGGATCTCCAGCGCGATGTCCCCGGTGCCCGTGGCCAGGTCCAGAACCCGCGGCGCATCCGGCAGCTCAGCCCGCTCCACGGTCCGGCGCACCAGCCGCGGCTCCTGACCCCAGGTCATCACCAGGTTCATCAGGTCGTACCGGTCGGCCATGCCGTTGAACATGGAGGAGACCTGCGCCCCGCGCTCGCCGCGCGCCACCGGGGAGGCGAGGGAGCCGCCGTCGGGCTGGACTGACGCCTGTGAGGCGTCCGGTGAGGTGGGCTGGGAGGGCTGGGCTGCGGGCTCGGTGGGCATGGGATCCACGTTAGTCCCTGTCCCGACGACGGCCACGCCCCGCGGGTGCCTCGGCTCACCGGCCCAGCCCATCGCGTAGGTCCAGGCCAGGGTGCGCTGCAGCGGGGAGGCGAGGACTGCACGGGCGGCGAGGTCCCGGACGGTGCGGGCCGGTCGGGGCAGGGCACGGCCGAGCACCATGTTGACCTCGGCCTGACGTGCGGCGATGCGCGCGGTGCGGAGGCGGCGGACGGAGAACTCGGTGAGGTCCGGGCGCTGGTCCGGCGGCGCGGCCAGCAGCGGGGCGAGCTCCACGGCGTCCTGCCAGCCCAGGGTCATGCCCTGCCCGCCAATGGGACTGACCGCATGCGCGGCGTCCCCGATCAGCACCGTCTGTCCGGACACCATGGTCTGGGCGAGCTGCCGGCGGACGCTGAACGCGCTGACCATGGTGGCCCGGGTGGGGTCGATCCGCTCCCCGGTGCGCGCGTGGACCAGCTCGGCCAGGCGCCAGGGGTCCTCGGGGAGCAGCTCGTGGCCGGTGTGCACCACCCAGCGGCGCATCCCCCCGGGCAGCGGGAAGGACTCCACCACCCCGTGCGCGTGCAGGTGGATGCGGGCGTCTGACCCGTGGTCGGTGGTGTCCGGGACGTCGCCCATCAGGTAGCGGTCCGGCCAGTCGCGGGCGGTGACGGGGATGCCGGCGAGCGCCCGCACGGTGCTGTGCGCGCCGTCCGCTCCGACCACCACCCGGGCAGTGGGGCGCCGCTCGGTCCCGTCTGCCGTCTGGACGGTCAGCTGCGCGGTCCCGGCGGCCGGATCCTGTTCCAGCCCGATCACCTCCATCCCGCGCCAGACCGCACCCGGGGCCAGCTGCTCCACCCGCTCGGCCAGCAGCTGCTCGGTCTGGTTCTGGGGCAGCACCAGGATGGAGGGGCGCTGGGCGCCAGGGTGGTCGAAGCGCAGCTCGCCCAGGGTCCGACCGTCGGAGACCCCCACGCCCGTCCGGACCTGGATGCCCGCCGCCACAGCGGCCTCCTCCAGCCCGACGGCGGCCAGCGCGGCCACCGCCGGAGGGTGCAGTCCGATGCCCCGCGAGTGGGCGGAGGGCTGCGTCCGACGCTCCAGCACGATCACGCTCACCCCGCGCTGGGCGAGCAGGGCGGCCAGCAGCAGCCCGGTGGGCCCGGCGCCGACGACCAGGACGTCTGTGTCCAGCACCAGCTCGCCGCCGTCGCCTCCAGCACCACCGCCGTCGCCTCCGAACTCAGTGGGCATTGGCATGGCCCCCGTGGCTCCGTCCGACCTGCACTCCGTCCGCCGTGAACACCGCCAGGGTGCGCCACGGGATCTGACCCACGGCCTGCCACCCGTCCGGCAACTCCTGGGCCAGTTCCCCTGGCGTCCAGCTGCGGCGGATGCTGGTCAGCCCGTCGGGCCGGATGAACGAGCCCGGGTAGACCGGCAGGGTGCCCATCGAGAACAGGCGGTACGCCAGCGCCGAGCGGTGGATGTCGCTGTGCACGGCCCGCCGCGCCGCCAGCTGCTCGGAGTCGGCCAGCACACCCTGCAGGGCGGTGTCTCCCAGGTGGTGCAGCAGGTGGTTGGAGATCACCAGGTCGTACTGCTCCCCGGCGGCCACCAGCTCGGAGCTCTCCGCCTGCAGGAACCGCACGTTCTGGGGGTTGTCCTGCCGCAGCGCGAAGTCCCGGGCCCGCTCGTCCGGGTCCGCACCGGTGATCTGCACCGGGAACCCGTCGCGGCGGGCACGGCGGGCCATCGCCCGGATCAGGTCCCCGCCGCCGCAGCCGATGTCCAGCACGGTGGTGACCCCGTCCGGGCGCATCAGCGGGCGCAGCCACCGCCGGTAGGTCAGCTGCCAGCCGGCCACCACGGTGTTGACCAGGTGAAACCCCCGGTAGGTCTTCATCAGGGCGCTGTGGTCGCAGTCCGGGCTGTCCATCAGCTCCTGCAGATGCCCCGCGCGCCGGCTCAGGTCCGGTGCACCCGGCACTCTCATCCGGCCGCCCGGGTCAGCAGGGCTGACTCCACCGTCAGCCCCGGTCCGAACGCCATGGCGCAGATCCGCTCCCCCGGCTCGCCCGCCGACTCCATGATGTGCTGAAGCACGAACATCACGGTGGCGCTGCTCATGTTCCCGTAGTCGCGCAGGGTCTCGCGTGAGGCCACAAGCTGCTCGTCGGCCAGGTCCAACCGGGCCTGCACCTTGTCCAGGATGCTGCGACCGCCGGGGTGGATGGCCCAGTGCTCCACCTCGCGGTGCGGCCGCCCGGAGAGCACCGTGTCCACGCCGAGCAGCGGCTTGAGCGCATCGGTGATGTGCTCGTCGATGATGTGGGGGACGTAGCTGCCCAGGATCATCTCGAACCCCTCGTCCCCGATGTTCCACGCCATCGCGTCCTCCCCCACGGGGGTCAGCACGGTGGAGAACCGATCCAGCTCCAGGGCCGGGCGACCCTCCGGCAGGGCGGGCGCATCGGCACCGGTCACCAGGGCGGCGGCACCGCCGTCGGCGAAGAGTGAGGCCCCCAGGATGGTGTCCTGGTCGTTGGCCACGCGCACATGCAGCGTGCACAGCTCCACACTGACCACCAGCACGACGGCGGCCGGGTCGGCCTGACAGATCGAGGCGGCTTCGCGCAGGGCCGGCATGGCGGCGTAGCAGCCCATGAACCCGATGTGCAGTCGCTTCACCGCGGACGAGAGGCCCAGCTGCCGCACGATCTGATAGTCCGGGCCCGGGGAGTAGAACCCGGTGCAGGAGACCGTGATGACGTGGGTGACCTGGTCGGCCGCGATCTCCGGGGCCCGCTCCAGGGCACCCTGGGCGGCCTCCACGTAGAGCTTGGTGGCCTCGGTGGCGTAGATCGCGTTGCGCACCCCGGTGCTGGGGCTGAGCACATGGTGGGTGCCGGGGTCGAAGAAGACGCCTGGCTTCTCCTGATCCTTGATCGCCTCACCCAGGGTGACCTCATCCGGGGAAGCCGCCTGGCCGACGTCGTGCAGTCCCTTCTCCCACTCCTGCACGCAGGTGTAGCGGCGCTCGATCCCGGAGGCGTTGAACACGGCGGGGATCAGCCGGGCGCTGAGGCGGTCCACCCCGGGCTGCGCGGCGAGCACATCCCTGATGCGATCCTGCGGGAGGAGGGTGGGCGGGACGGCGGTGGCCAGGGATCTGATCAGGGCGGTCATTCACCGATTCTTCGGGCACGACCCCCGGGCCTGGCAAGAGCTGGTCGGCTGGGGTTGCTCCGCATATATCGCGGATGGACTCGACTGGGTATGTTGCTGACATGGATTCATCGCACCCCGCCAGCGATGAGCAGCTGAGCAACCACGAGCTCGCGATGAGGGACGTTCGCATCCTCTGTGAGGTCGGTCCTGAAGACGACCTCGATGACCTCGTCGAGTGGTCCGTGCAGCAACTCCCTAGGGAAAAGTGATCGGCATGTTCACCGCGAACGACCTTCTCGACCTCCTCCCCCAGCTCGCCGAGCGACGGCCGGTGTTCCACTCCGAGTCCGACCTGCAGCACGAACTGGCGTGGGAGATCCGATCCGCACACCCCCGGTTGCGTGTACGAGTGGAGAGCCGGCTGGAGGGACGGACCTACCTGGATCTGTTGGTCACAGACACGGGTGATGACGACCGATCCCTCGCCGTCGAACTGAAGTATCCAGTGCGTGCGTGGGCTGGCGACCACGACGGCGAACAGTTCATGCTGCGCGCCGGCGCCCAGGACGTCGACTCCTACGACTGCGTCAAAGACATCGTCCGCCTTGAACGTCTGCTCGACGGACATTACGCCCAAGAAGGTCTACTTCTGATCCTGAGCAACGATCCCAATTACTGGCGCCCGCCGACGCATGGGCGCACGACCAACTCTGATGCCTTTCGCCTGCACGACGGCGTCATCCTGGAGGGGTCTCGAGCATGGGGTGAGAAGACCGGCAAGGGAACCATGGGCCGTGAGCGGGTGAACCCATTGGCCCTGCGCGGGAGATACCCCTTGACCTGGAGCGACTACTCCGTGCTTCCAGGTTCCACTGATCCATTGAGATACCTGGCCATCTCGGTGGAACCGCAGCCCGATCCGTCAGCGTAGACCGCGCCGCACCCCTCGGCTTGCGTGCCGAACTTAGGACAGGCTAACCTGGCGCAATTAGGGCACGCTGGTGTTGCGGAATCGACTTCTCCTCCCACGTGCCCCGCCGGCCCGCACCGGGTCCGGCCCGTCCCATGGAAGCCCTTCCCCCTCGGCTCCCGTGACGTGGAAAGGTCACTGACGTGACGTCGTCGTCCCTCACCTCCCGCCCCCAGCGCACTCGCAAGCACAGCGCCCTCACCATCGGCGCCGCCGTGCTCAGCCTGACCCTGCTGGCCGGCTGCTCCACCGGCCCGTCCGGCGGATCGGGAACCTCCAGCACGCCCTCCGGCGCGGCGACCACCGAGTCCACCGATTCCACTGCCCAGTTCCCCCGAACCGTCGAGCACGTGTACGGCACCACCGAGATCCCCGAGCAGCCTGAGCGCGTGGCCACCGTCTCCTGGGTGAACCAGGACGTGGCACTCTCCCTGGGCGTGGTGCCCGTGGGCATGGCGGCCGTGGAGTTCGGCGGCAACGCCGGGCAGTCCACCGACTGGTTCGACGCCGCCCTGCAGGAGCACGGCGGGACCGCCCCGGAGAAGTACTCGGAGGCGGACGGAATCGACTTCGAGGCGATCGCCGCGCTCGAGCCGGACGTGATCCTCGCCGCCTACTCCGGCATCACCCAGGAGGACTATGACAAGCTCTCCGACATCGCGCCGGTGGTGGCCTATCCGAAGGACGCCCCCGCGTTCGGCACCTCCTGGCAGGACTCCACGCGGCTGATCGGCCAGGCCCTCGGCAAGGATGCCGAGGCGGAGGCCGTGGTGCAGGACGTGGAGGAGCAGGTGGCCCAGGCCGCCCAGGAGCACCCCGCGCTGAAGGACACCACGTTCCTGTACGGCACCATCGACCCGGCTGCCGCGGACCAGATCAGCCTGTACACGAAGGTGGACAACCGCCCGAAGTTCCTGGAGTCGCTGGGCATGACCGAGGCCCCCGTCATGGCCGAGCAGGACGCGCAAGGCCAGTTCTTCATCACCTGGTCCCCCGAGCGCGCGGACGAACTGGAATCGGACGTGTTCATCAGCTGGGCCGCCGATGCCTCCGTGGGCGAGACCATCGCCGCCGATCCGCTGCTGGGCTCCATCCCTGCCGTGGCGAACGACTCCCTGCTACTGCAGACCGACCAGCAGGAGACCCTCTCCGTCTCCGCCGCGTCCCCGCTGTCCATCCCGTGGGCCCTGGAGAACGTCCTGCCGGAGATCGCCGAGACCGCTGAGGCGGCAGAGGAAGCAAGCTCGAGCCAGCAGTGACCTCACCGTCCGCTCCAGCTCCAGCCACGTCCTCCCGACGACGCCCCGTCGCCTCCCAGCACCACGGCACCTCGGTGCCCGCCGGGAGGCAGACGGGGCGTTCGGCCGCCTTCGTGCTGGTTCCCCTCGTGGTCCTGATGCTCGGCTGCCTGGCGGCACTGGCCCTGGGCGCGCGCGCCGTGGACCCGGCCACCACGCTGCAGGTGCTGCTCGGCGGCACTGACGGTTCCGCCGCCGAGGGGATCGACGCCGCCGCCGTGCTCTCGCGCATCCCCCGCACGGTGACCGCGGTGCTGGTCGGTGCCGCGCTCGGTGTCACCGGTGCCGCACTGCAGGGAGCCACCCGGAACCCGCTGGGCGACCCCTCCCTGTTGGGACTCTCCGCCGGGGCCATGCTGGCCGTGGCCGCCGGCCTGGCACTCGGCGTGCCCGCCACCCTGGTGCCCATCATCGGGCTCGCTGTGGCTGGGACCCTCGTGGCCGCCGTCGTGGTCTATGCCGTGGCGGGGACCGCCTCGCGGATGGCGACCGGGACCGGTGGTGCCCCCGGGCCACTGTCCCTGGTGCTGGCTGGAGCGGCGATCACCGCTGGCTGCACCGCCCTGACCACCGCGCTGCTGGTGCTCTTCCCGGCGGTGCTGGACCGCTTCCGGTTCTGGACGGTGGGCTCGGTGGCGCGGACCTCCCTGGAGGACGCCGCGCTGCTGGCCCCGCTGATCCTGGTGGGGATCCTGGTGGTGGTGCTGTGCGCGCCAGGGCTGGACGCCCTGTCCCTGGGTGATGAGCTGGCGCACGGGCTCGGTGCCCGTCCGGTGCGCACCCGCGTGCTGCTGCTGGGATCGGCCGTGGTGCTGACTGCGGCCGCCGTGGCGCTGGCCGGGCCGGTGGGCTTCGTGGGACTGATGGTCCCGCACGCGCTGCGCCGTTTCCACCCGCTCAGCACGCGGGTGCTCGTGTTCGGCTGCGCACTGTGGGGCGCTGTGCTGCTGGTGGCCGCGGACCTGTTCGGACGGCTGGTGGTGGCGCCGCAGGAGATCCACATCGGGGTGACCACGGTGGTGCTGGGCGTGCCCGTGCTGCTGGTGCTGCTGCGCCGGAAGGCGGTGTCCCTGTGAGTGCTGTGCTGGAGACGCCCCGCCGGGCTGGGGGCACGACTGCCCTGGAGACCGTGCGTGACCTGCGCGCCCGGTCCACGCGGCGACTGAGCTTCGTGTTGGTGGGGCTGGCCGTGCTGCTGGTGCTGGGTATGGGCGTGCGCGTGCTGCTGGGCGGCTACACGGTGGCCATCCCGGACTTCTTCGCGATCCTGGCCGGCGAGCGGATCGAGGGCGCTGCCGGGGCCCGGTTCATCGTGCTGCAGGAGAAGCTGCCGCGCGCGGTGGCGGCGGCGCTGGCCGGGGCTGCACTGGGTGCCTCCGGCGCCTTGTTCCGGCGGACGCTGCGCAACCCGCTGGCCAGCCCGGACATCCTGGGCGTGACCCAGGGTGCGGCGGCCGCAGCCGTGCTGGTGCTGGCCGCCGGGGGCGTGCGCGGTGCGGGGATGGCCGTGGCGGCACTGATCGGCGGGCTGGCGGTGACGGCGGCGGTGCTGCTGGTCTCGATGCCCGGTCGCTCTTCCCGCGGTTCCGGAGGTCCGGCGGGCGGCGGACTGGCCGGGGCGCTGGGCGGGCAGCGGTTCATCGTGGCGGGGATCGCCGTGGCGGCTCTGGGCCAGGCCGTGGTGGCCAGCGCCATGCTCGCCTTGAGCCAGCACGACCTGCAGGCCGCTGCGGTCTGGACGGCCGGCTCGCTGAACGCGGTGACCTGGGAGCGGATCGGCTACCTGGCGGTGACTGCGGCGGTGCTGCTGCCGGTCGGCGCCGCCCTGCACGCCGCCCTCTCCCCCTCCGACCTCGGCAGCGACCTCGCGCACGGACTGGGCTCCCGCCCGGGCCGGACCGGTCTCGGCGCGCTCGGTGTGGGAGCACTGCTGGCGGCCGCGGCCACGGCAGCCACCGGCCCGCTGGCGTTCGTGGCGCTGCTCTCCACCCCCATTGCGCGGGGTCTGACCGGCGGGCGGCCGTCACTCCCGGCGGCGGCACTGACCGGCGCGGTGATCGTGGTGCTGGCGGACTTCCTGGCGGCCGAGGCGCTGGGCGGGGTACGGCTGCCCACGGGCGTGTTGACCGGCGCCGCAGGAGCGCCCCTAATGCTGTGGCTGTTGATGAGGACGAGGATGGGTGTCAGATGAGCACAGCCGAGCTGACCGAGACGAAGAGGAGCCGGACGATGGCCGCACACCCCAACCCCGCCCTCACCCTGCGCGGCGTCACCCTGGGCTACGGCGAACGCACGGTGGTCGGCCCCGTGGACCTGGACATCCCGGCCGCCCAGACCACCGCGATCATCGGGGCCAACGGCTGCGGCAAGTCCACTCTCCTGCGGGGACTGACCCGCCAGCTGCCCCTGCGGTCCGGCACGGTGGAGGTGCTCGGCCGCTCCGTGGAGGGCTGGCCCGCGCGCGACTACGCCCGTACCGTCGCCCTGCTCCCCCAGTCCCCGGTCGCCCCGGAGGGCATGTCCGTGGAGCAGCTGGTGGACCGCGGCCGGCACCCGCACCGCGGCTGGTTCGGCTCCTCCTCCCGCATGGACACCGAGGCCGTGGCCCGCGCCCTGGAGCTGACCGACCTGGTCGAACTGGCCCGACGGGACATCACCGAGCTCTCCGGCGGACAGCGCCAACGCGCCTGGCTGGCCCTCGTCCTGGCCCAGCAGACCCCGGTCATCCTGCTGGACGAACCGACCTCCTACCTGGATCTCTCGCACCAGGTCGAGCTGATGGACCTCGTCCGTTCCCTCCCGGACCCCACCGTCCCGACGACGGCCGGCACCACCGCGTCCACCGCGCCGTCCAGCACGGCTGGGCAGGGCGAGACGGAGCGCCCACGGCGAGCAACAGTCGTGGCCGTGCTGCACGAGCTGAACCTGGCCGCCCGCACCGCGGACCACGTGATCGCCATGGCGGACGGGCAGGTGGCGGCAGCGGGCACTCCCACGGAGGTGCTGACCCCGGACCTGCTGCTGGAGGTGTTCGGCCTGGACGCCGATGTGGTGCGCGATCCTCTGTTGGGACACCCGGTGGTGCTGCCCCGCACCGCCGCTGACCGCGCCTCTGCCCAGGAACGGGGTCTGGTCACCGAACCTCCGTCCGGCGACACCCTGCCCTCCGCACCCCGAGAGGACCTCCGATGAACGAGATGATCTGCGCCCGCACCCGAGTGGTGTCTGTGGAGCAGCCGTGCCGGTCCTTCCGCCGGATCGTGTTGGCGGGGCCGGACCTGGAGTCGGCGGCCTGCGAGCTCGTCGACCTGCTGCCCGGCCCGGGCCTGGCCGGCACCCGCACCGCTCCGACCCTGCACTGCGGGGTGCACGGCTCCTGCGGGGGCTGCCGTCCTCGGCGGGACGCCTACGTCAAGGTCCTCATCCCGCCACCGGGCAGGCCGCCGCTGGACGTGGATCCGTCCCAGGGGCTGCGCGAGCAGTTCTTCGCCCGTCCGGAGGAGGAGCGCGGCTGGATGCGCACCTACACCGTCCGCTCGGCGGGGCGGGTGCGCCTGGACGGGCACCTGGTGCCGTCCCTGACCTTGGACGTGGTGCTGCACGGCGAGGTGGACGATCCCCATCAGGGTCCGGGCCTGCGCTGGAGCCGCACGGTCTCCCCGGGCGAGGAGGTCAACGTGATCGTGCCCGGCCGGGAGGTCCCGGCGTGGTCGGCGTGGAAGCACACCGGCGCCCGTCAGGTCCTGGCCGTGGGGGACGAGACGGCGGCGCCCGCCCTGGTGTCCGTGGCCGAGGAGCTGGCGGACCCGTTCGGCGGGTTCACCGGGGTGGCGGACATCGTGATCGAGCTGCCCGAGGGCGGCGAACTGGCGGACCTGCTGCCCCGGCGGCTGGCCCTGCCCGAGCCGTGGGTCCCGGCGGCCTCCGCCTCAGACCTGGAGTCGACTCCGGGACTGCTGCTGCACCACCCCTCGGAGGGGCGCATCCGGGTGCACGTGGGCACCCGAGGCGAGGGGGCGCCGTCGGGAAGCTGGGCGAGGCCTCGCGTGGCCGCACTGCTGGGCCTGGGCGAGGACCCCACCGCCGCGCAGCCGGCACCGCCGCCGGAGGGCGAGGCCCGGGAGTGGACCGTGGCCGAGGGTGCCGAGGCGGACCCGGCCGGTCGCTACGTGTTCCTGGCCGGCGAGTCCGCCATGGTGCGCGGGCTGCGCCGGCTGTGCGTCAACGAGGCCGGCATCCCCAAGCAGCAGGTCTCGTTCATGGGCTACTGGCGTCAGGGCCAGGCGGAGAGCTGATCAGCGCGGACGGACCCACCAGCCCGGCAGAGATCACCTCGTACAGCACCCGGTGAGCCTGAGGAGTGGGGTGCAGTCCGTCTGTCAGGCTGCTGGGCTGGTCCTGCAGGACGGTGAACAGTGAGAGCACGTCTCGGTGGGAACCGCTCCCCCACTGCTGCAGAAGAGTGTCCAGTTCAGCCACCGCATCCGTCTGCAGATCCGCGCCGGACCGTGTCCGAGTGGCGTCTTCGTCGTTCCACAGAGGTCCGAGCACCACCGGCCGCGCACCGAGGGACTCGACCTGGCTGCACAGTCGGTCCATGGACGTCACCACGTCCTGCGGCGTGGCCCCGTCGATCAAGTCGTTCACACCGGCCGAGACCAGCACAGTGTCCGGTCGACGCACCCGCAGCTCATCATCGGCGATCCCTGCCAACTCGTGCAGCGTCAGCCCAGGGATGGCGAGGTTGAAGAATCGGTTCCGTTCCTGGTCGCGGCTGATGTGGTCTCGTCCCAGTCGTGCGGACCAGCCACCGTCAAGGCAGTCGAGACCGTACGCGATCGAGTCGCCGATGACTGCGACCCGCTGGGCCGCCTGCAGGGGGTAGGCATCCACGTAGGCCCAGACCTGTCCGTGTACAGCCGTGCTGACGCGGCGGCGGGTGTAGGCCGCGACCTCATAGGCGTCGGCGGACTGCAGCTGATCCGGCGTCAGGGTGAGGACCCCGCCGGGCACCCGTGCGCCCTCCTGACGTGCCAGACCCCGGTGCACGGCGAGCCCGCTCAGCTCCACCACGGCCGGATCCTCAATCACCACCTCGGTGATCCCGTGGCCCAGCAGTTCGTCCGGACTCGAGGCGACCGGTCCGCCGAGGATCTGCTGTTGGACCTGGTCCAGCAGGAGAGTGCCGAAGGAGAAGAGCAGGCTGGACTCGGTGTCTGCAGTCGAGAAGGTCACCCCCCGAGGGTAGGCGGTGTCAGGCGGTCAGCACTTCCCCGAGTCAGCATGCCGGAGAAGACTGGCAGCATGGCACACGGAGACATCACGCACATCGACATCCCGGTCAAGGACCACGTCAAGGCCACCGAGTTCTACGGCACGCTGTTCGGCTGGGAGATCAGAGAGATCCCCGGCTTCGAGGGCTACCCCATGTGGCAGGCGCCCAACAAGATCAGCGGCGGCGGACTGGCCCCGCGCGAGGAGGGCTTCACCCACCCCCGTTCCTATGTGGAGGTGGACTCGATCGACGAGATCCTCGCCCAGGTGAAGAAGCTCGGCGGTGAAGTGCTGATGGACAAGTCCCCCATCTCAGACACCAGCTGGTGGGCATCCTTCCGCGACCTCGACGGCAACGAGATCGGACTCTACGAAGGCACCACGGAGACCGGTGACAGCCAGACTCAGTAGTCCGGGCGACAGATCCTGAACTGCCCCGCTGCGAAAGGGTCGCCGTGGCATCATGTGTCAGATGACAGAAGCAGAACGGGTAGTCCTCGTCCCCAGCGACCATGCCCGGTGGAAGTCCAAGTTCGAGCAGATGGCCGTACAGCTCGGCGCAATACTCCCAGGCCTGGACGTTGAACATATCGGATCCACATCTGTGCCCGGGGTCCCCGCAAAAGATGTTGTCGATCTGATGATCGGTGTTGAGGGAAGCGACATCCCGACCATCGCAGAGGCACTCGGGTCAAGTCCCTTGTTGTGGTGTAACGGTCTGATCCTTCGTGGGGGTCTGTCCCGCGTCAAGTAGTTGGCAGGATTTCCTTGGTTTTGAATGTCGGGGTGGTGGGGTCGGCCAGGCCCAGGTGCACCTCCTTGGACCGGTTCCATGAGATGGCCTCGTGGGGCCTTAGCTCGTTGTACTCGATCCTGTAGTCCTCGGCCCGCTCGGCGAGCACGAGCGCGTCGTTGATCTCATCCAGGTAGAGCCGTTCGTACTTCAGCGTGCCGAAGCCGCGTTCACGGGACCCGTTCTGTCCCGGGGTCTTCACTCGGGTGCGCACGTGGTGTAGCTGAAGGGTGGGCGGCGATGAAGGACTCGAAGCGGAAGGACCGGAACGGCCCGCCGTTGTCCGTCACGAGGGTCACCACGGGCAACAGCTCACCGGTCTCGGGATCGACCGGGCAGGCCTCGACCAGCGGGTGACCGAACATGGCCTCGTAGTCAGCCAGGGCCAACTCCATCGCATCGATCGCATCGTGCTGGTTCCCGGTGGGCGAAACGTGGAAGGGGTGCTCGTACTTGGACCAGTAGTCCCGGCACCCGGCCAGCCGCCAGGTCCCTCCGGTGGTGGTCCCGAACTCGCTGAAGTCCAGCTGCCAGACTTGGTTCGGGCCTGAGGGCTCGGTGGCGAACGCGGCCTTGCGCCGCTCGGCCAGCTTCCCTCGCTCCCGTTGGTACTGCGCGGGCAGAATCAGCCCCTCCTCGCGCAGGATCCGCAGCACGGTCGCCTCGGAAACCACATGCCCGTCGTGGCGGACCATTGCCCAGATCTTCCGATGCCCCCACGCCGGATGGGCCAGCGCGTGCTTGACCACCAGTTCCCTGGCGGCCTGCCCCGTGCCGGTTGCGGCCACGGTCCCTTCACCGCCGTCCCGGTGCCGGCCTTGGCCTGCCAGCGGCGCCAGGTCCGCTCGGGCATCTCACAAGAGCTGGCAGAACCTCGCGGTCGACATGCCCGCTTCCACGCGGATCACCCCAAGGTCCTCGAAGGGCCCAGCCGGCCCTCCGCGGACTTCTTCCCCACCCTGGCTTCCAGGTGCGCCTCGCCCAAGGCCTGGGTCAGCTCGGCGACCTCGGCCTCCAGCTGTTCCTCTCGGCAGGATGGTCCAGACCTGCCGGCCACCAGGGCGGTCTTACCGGCTTCCAGGAACTCGGCCTTCCACCGTCCGATGGACTGCTCGCTGACTTTCTCCTTGCGTGCCGCTTCGGCGATGGACATCTCGCCGGCCAGCACGCTCAGCACTATCCGGGTCTTCTTCTCCGCCGGAATCGAGGGTGGTCTACCCATGTCTGACTCTCCTTCAGGACCTACATAACCGCCCTGCCACTAAGTCTGACGCGCGACATGCTCAACCGGGTCGATGGAGTGCTCATCGCGACTCGGGTTGTGATCCGTAGACTCCTACTTATGGACCTTCTAGACCTGGGGCGGATCATTGTCGGGTTGGTGCTGCTGGTGCTGGGCGGGGAGGTACTGGTGCGAGGGGCCTCCGCCCTGGCTCGTCGAGCGGGGGTTTCCTCCCTGGTGGTCGGGCTCACCGTGGTCTCGGCGGCCACGTCGGCGCCCGAGCTTTCGGTGAGTATCGGTGCGGTCCTGCGCGACGAACCCGGACTGGCGGTGGGCAATGTGGTCGGCAGCAACATTGCTAACGTCTTGCTCATTCTCGGCCTCTCCGCTCTAGTTCTGCCGCTGGCCGCGACACAACGGTTGGTGCGCTTTGATCTCCCCCTGATGCTTTCTCTGTCCGCGGCGCTGCTGCTGGTCTGCCTCGACGGGGTGATCAGCGCGGTAGACGGGCTAATCCTGTTCGGTGCCGTGGTCGCTCACACCGTGCTGACCGTCACCATCGCCCGCAGAAGGACACAGTCCAAGGCCCCTGTTATGCAGCTGGCTAAGGGTTCCCCGGGTATCGGCACCTCCGCCCAGGCCCAGAAACTGCCTGTGGCCTCGAGCGGAAAGTCGATTCTGCTCGTGGTGTTCGGAGTTGCTCTCCTGGTAACCGGGGCCACGCTCCTCGTCGAGGGCGCGGTGAACACCGCCACCACGCTCGGGGTGAGCAGCCTAGTGGTCGGTTTAACCGTCGTGGCCATCGGCACATCTCTGCCTGAGCTGGCAACTTCCCTCATCGCCGTGCGCCGTGGCGAACGTGACTTGGCGATTGGCAACGTGGTCGGCAGCAACATCCTCAACATCGGAGTCGTGCTCGGGTTGCCAGCCATGATCTCCCTCGAGGGCATTCCCGTATCCAGCGCCGCCCTGGCCTTCGATATCCCGGTAATGTTGGCGGCCGCGATCGCCTTGCTGCCCGTAGCCTTCACCGGCTTCACGGTGGCGCGATGGGAAGGCGCCCTGTTCGTAGCCCTGTATCTGGTTTACCTCGGGTATCTCATCCTGGCTGCCACCGCACACAACGCACTGGAAGGATTTACCGCCGTGATGGCATGGTTTGTCCTCCCCTTGATCACAGTGACGCTGATCGCCTTCACCGCATACGAAATCGGGCTGCGTAAGGGCCGACAAGGCAGCGGCACAACCCCCCGTCCGTCCTGACCTGAAGCGCCCTGGGTTTCGTTCCGAGTCTCACGAAGGAGAATCGGTACATGCCCAAGAAGTTCACCCCTGAGTTCCGCGACCGAGCGGTGCGAATGGTCCTTGACCGACAAGTCGCGGAAGGTGGGCCCAGAGCCGCCTCGATCCGCGTCGTGGCGCAGTCCCTGGGCTGTGGCCCGGAGACCCTGCGGAACTGGTGCCGCAGGGCGGAGTCGTCCGGCCCTGCCGTGGTGGCCCTGAGCGGCGAGACGGATCTGGAGGGGGAGAACCGGCAGCTGCGCCGCGAGCTGGCCGAGACCCGCCGTGCCAACGAGATGGAGGATTCAAGCGGTCAGTGCAACGAGTCCTGTGAGATGAGGCAGTCACTGATCACAGGAGGATCCGGATGCAGGGCAGGCACGGTCATCTCAGCCGGGAGCAGAAGCAGCTCGCGCTCAGGCTGCACGGGAAGGGCTGGCGGCTGGTCGAGATCGCGAAGGAGATCGGCTGCAGCGCGCCGATGGTCGGCATCATGGCCCGCACCGGCAGGCACCTTGAGGCCAGGCCGTTCGGGTGGGAGCCACGTCAGGGCTGTCTGACGATCGAAGAGCGCGAGCAGATCCTGCTGGGGATCAATCGTGGTGATACCTTCACCGCGATCGCCGAGCAGCTGGGGCGTGCGGTGTCGACCGTCAGCCGTGAGGTGAAGCGCGGCGGGGGTCGCTGCGGCTACTCGGCGTGGCGTGGTCATGAACGTGCCCGCGAGCAGGCGCGTGGACCGAAGCCGTTCAAGCTTGCGTCGGGCCGGCTGCTCGAGGAGGTCGCCAGCCGGCTGGAGCAACTGTGGTCACCTGAGGAGATCGCGGCGCGCCTACGGTTGGATCACGCCGACGACCCGGAGATGCGCGTGAGCCACGAGACGATCTACCAGTCGCTGTTGGGACTGCTGCACGAATAGGTGACATCTGATCTGTGACGCCGTGAGGCGTCACTGGAAGGATGTACACCGTGCCCAAGCCCCATCCGCAGGAGTTCCGCGACGACGTCGTGAATGTCGCCCGCAACCGTGAACCTGGCCAGACCATCAAGCAGATCGCTTCCGACTTCGGCATCGCCGAGTCCTGCCTGCGCAACTGGATGCGCCGGGCTGACATCGAGGCCGGTGCTCGGCCCGGAACAACCGCCGCCGAAAATGCCGAGCTGCGCGAGGCCAAGAAGCGCATCCGGCTGCTGGAGCAGGAGAACGAGGTGCTGCGCCGGGCCGCGGCCTACCTGTCGCAGGCCAACCTGCCGTCAAAAGGCTCTACCCGCTCGTGAAGGAGCTCGCCGTCGACGGGGTTCCCGTCACGGTGACGTGCCGGGTCCTGAAGCTCTCCCGCCAGCCCTATTACCGCTGGCTCGCCACCCCGGTCACCGCCGCCGAACTCACCGAGGCCTACCGCGCCAACGCCCTGTTCGACGCCCACACCGATGACCGGGAGTTCGGCTACCGGTACCTGGTCGAGGAAGCACGGGATGCCGGTGAGTCGATGGCCGAGCGCACCGCCTGGCGGATCTGCTCGACCAACGGCTGGTGGTCTGCGTTCAGCAAGAAGCGCGGCAAGAACGGCACCAAGCCCGGTCCGCCGGTCCACGACGACCGGTGCGCCTACCTCGACGAGCACGGCGTGACCCGTCACCGGTTCACCGCCGAAAGGCCGAACGAGTTGTGGCTGTCCGACATCACCGAACACCGCACCGGTCAGGGCAAGCTCTACCTCTGCGCGATCAAGGACGTGTACTCCAACCGGATCGTGGGCTACTCCATCAGCGACCGGATGAAATCCCGGCTCGCGGTCGCGGCGCTGAACAACGCCGTCGCCCGCCGCGGTGAGGTGGCCGGCTGCATCGTTCACACGGACCGAGGGTCTCAATTTCGATCCCGGAAATTCGTGCGCGCCCTGCACCGCCACGCCATGGTCGGTTCCATGGGCCGGGTCGGGGCGGCCGGCGATAACGCCGCGATGGAGAGCTTCTTCGCGCTCCTGCAGAAGAACGTCCTGGATCGCCGCCGGTGGGCCACCCGCCAGGAGCTACGGCTCGCGATCGTCACCTGGATCGAACGGACCTACCACCGACGCCGCCGGCAAGCATCCCTGGGCCGCTTGACCCCCATCGAATACGAGACCATCATGACCACACCGGCCGCTCAGGCAGCCTGACCCACCCTGTCACCTATCGGTGCAGCAGTCCCGTGTCGCCATCGCGGACATATGCGATCAGCTCGGCCAGTCCGTTGCGCTTAGCCCGGGAACGTCCGCTCATCGTGTCACTGAAGATCCGAGAGCACTCCCCCAGCGCCTCATGCTGACGCTGAGGGTTTTGGTCAGCTGCGCTGACCCTCACGTAACCAACAATCTGTCCAGTCATCCCTATGCCCGCCTTCACAGATGTGTCTAATCGCAGGTTTAGAACCTACTCTGACAGCATTCTTGTGGCTTCGTTCGCTTGGTGGCGGGGTTTTTGCAGCGCTCCGTGGCGGTCTTGTTGCCGCGATCACGCAGGACTGGCTGCAGGTAGGTGTCGCGGTCTGAACCGAGAGGGGTGCGCCCGGTCGGGGCCGTTTGGATCGCTGCCGCTACGTCAGAGTCCGAAGGCTCCGCCGCTGACGAGGATCACGATGCCGAGGCCGATGAGAACGATGGGGAAGAGGATGTGCTCCCAGCGTTCGAGCACTTCGGCGATCGGGGGGCGGGTGGCGACGAACTTTGCCAGGGCCACCAGGACCGCGACGAGCGCGAGGAAGACGATGCAGTAGGCGACTACTGCGAG
>NZ_FPCG01000007.1 GCF_900116905.1 Micrococcus terreus
GATCCCACTGCTCGTCCGTGAACACCCGATACCGCGATCCCGTTGACCTCACCCGACCAGCCTGCCCCGAGCCTCATCACCGATAAGGGAGACACGCCCTAGTTGACCTGCTCTGGTCGTGGGCGAACCCACGTAGTCGCACCACGTGGGGGGCACCTGTTGCGCCGTCTTTGCTAGTTTTGCGAGTTTTGCCAAGCCCTCAAGCCTGCCGCTCCTGCTCCCTCACTGCGCCCGTGTTCCACGGTGACGAGTTCTCGCCGTCGTACTCCACCGCCACGGACCCTTCCGCGTAGTCGGCCTCGCCCAGAGCCTCGTCCACGGTGCCACCGGTGGCCGCCCCGCCACCGCGCACCTTCCAGTACAGGTACTCGCCGATCGCCGCGACGATCATCTTCGACGGGTCCCCGCCGCGCCCCACGATGTCCGTCATCTTCGCGAAGGCGTCCTCGTTCGCGTACACGGCGCCCATGGCGGACCGTTCCAGGTTGGGGCTGGCCAGGAACTGCTCCAGCGAGTTCGCTCCGGCCTGGCCCAGCAGCTTCTCGTCCTCCATGAGCGGCGCCACGAGGGCACTGACCCACGCCTCCTGCTGGGACGGGGAGGCGTCCACGCCTTCACCGGCGAAGATCTCGTTGATCTTCTCGATCACTTCCTCCAACGGACCGCGCTGCTTCTCCCGCACCTGCCCGCCACCCACAGCGGTCGTCCCCTTCAGCGCGGCCCCACCGGTCAGCCCGATGTCCCCCGAGGACGTCTTCTTCTGCCGAATGCTCACCAGCTGCACATCACTCAGGTCAATCAGCTCCTCACCGCCGGGCTGATCGCCCACGAGCTGCACCAGGTGCCGCAGGAACAGCGCCCGCTTGTAGTGCTCGGTGTCCCCGAACTCGTAGATCTGGGAGAGGAAGTCGTAGAGGCTGACGAAGGACCGCATGTCCTTGCGCACCAGCACGAGCTCAGTCACGCGCGTCTCGTCCTGGTTCATCCGCGCATGCGCCAGCTCCTTGCGGAACCGGTAGGCCACGGGCTCCAGCGCGGCCTGCAGGCCCTCCTGCCCGCTCCCCGGCTTCCATGCCACCCACACGTCGGCGAACGCGTCGACCTCGTCCCAGTCGTACAGGCCCGCGGCGTCGAGCTTCGTCCCCAGGTCATGGATCAGGTTCGGGTCCGTCACCGTCTCCAGCTTCGCGCCGGCGTAGTACGGCTCGAAGGCGGCCTGGATGTCGTCTTCGGTGTTCACGAAGTCCAGCACGTAGGTGGTGTCTTTGCCGGGCGCCGCACGGTTCAGCCGGGACAGCGTCTGCACGGCCAGCACGCCGGAGAGCTTTTTGTCCACGTACAGGGCGCAGAGCTTCGGCTGGTCGAAGCCGGTCTGGTACTTGTTGGCCACGATCATCACCTGGTAGCCGTCCCCGTCGAACGCCTTCGCCAGGTCGCCGGTCACGGACGGGTTCATGGACCGCTCGGTGACCTTCTCGAGCCCGAACTCGTCGTCGGTGATCTCACCGGAGAACGCCACCAGCGTGCCCACGTCCGTGTACCCCATGTCCTGGATGTACTGGTCCATCTGGCGCTTGTACCGGACGGCGGCGGCGCGGGAGTCGGTGACCACCATGGCCTTGGCCTGCCCGTCGAGCAGTCCGGCCACGTTGGCGCGGAAGTGCTCCACGATGATCTTGACCTTCTGCGCGATGTTCGTCGGGTGCAGCTTGACCCACCGCATAAGCTTCTTGCTCGCCTCGGTCTGGTCCACTTCGGTGGTCAGCTTCCCGACGGCGGCCCGGTCGCCTTCCGGACGGAACTCGCCCTTCTGTCCGGCCAGGGCCAGCTTGAAGGCGGTGTCATAGTTGGTGAAGTTCTTCAGCACGTCGAGGATGAACTCCTCCTCGATGGCCTGCTGCATGGTGTACCGGTGGAAGGATGCCGGGATCTCCTGGCCCTTCTCGTCGTACTCGCCGGAGGGGCGGCCGAACATCTGCAGGGTCTTGTCCTTCGGGGTGGCGGTGAAGGCGAAGAAGCTGATGTTCTCCGGGCGCCCCGTGGCGGCGACCTCGGCGGCGAGGATGGACTCGGTGTCCACTTCTCCCCCGTCGGCGAGGTCGGCCTGCTCGTCCGGGGTGAGCACACGCTTGAGCTTGGCTGCGGCGGAGCCGGTCTGGGAGGAGTGCGCCTCGTCCGCGATCACCGCGTAGGTGCGGCCGGCGAGCGTCGAGTCACCTTTGAGGAGCTCGAGCACGGCGGGGAAGGTCTGCAGTGTCACCACGATGATCCGGTTGCCCTGCAGCAGCGTCTGCTTCACCAGGGCGGACTTGCTGGTGGCCTCTCCCCCGAGGTTCTTGCGGTCCACGGCCACCACGGTGCCGGAGGTCCGCTCGATCTGCCGGACGGCCTCCTGAAGCTGGTCGTCCAACACGGTGCGGTCGGTGACCACGATGACCGAGTCGAACACCCGCTGCTCGTCCGCCCCGTAGGTGGAGAGCAGCCGGTGGGCGGTCCAGGCGATGGTGTTGGTCTTGCCGGAGCCCGCGGAGTGTTCGATCAGGTAGGACTGCCCGGCGCCCTCTTCGCGGACGGCGGCGAGCATCGTGGTGACGGCCTCCCACTGGTGGAAGCGCGGGAAGATCAGCGTGGACTTCCGGCGCGAGCGGCCATGTTCGTCCTCCACGGTCTCTTTCTTGAGGAAGACGAACTTTTGGAGGATCTCGAGCCAGGTGTCCCGCTGCAGGATCCGTTCCCACAGGTAGGCCGTGGAGGAACCGCCGTTCGGGTTGAGCGGGTTGCCGGCACGGCCGTTGTCGCCCTGGTTGAACGGCAGGAAGAAGGTGTCCTTCCCGGCCAGCTTGGTGGTCATCCAGACCTCGCGGTTGGAGACGGCGAAGTGGACCACGGCGCGGGTGCCGAAGCCGAACAGCGGCGTGGCCTTCGGGTTGCGCTCGCGGTACTGCTTCTTCGCGTGGCCGATGGACTGGGTGGAGTCGGTCTTCAGCTCGATCGTCGCCACGGGCAGGCCGTTGACGAACAGCACCAGGTCCACGGACTGGTTGGTGGCCGGGTTGAAGTGCACCTGACGCATCACGCGCAGCCGCATGCGCTCGTAGGAGGCGACGGCGGCCGGGTTCAGGTTCGTGGCCGGCCGCGGCTCGGCCATGCGCAGGGTGGCGGAGGTGCCGACCTTGAAGCCCTTGCGAAGCACGTTGAGCGTGCCGCCGACGCCGGTGTCCTGCGGCTTGTTCAGTACGTCGATCAGACGGGTGGTGATCTGGTCCCGCTGCGCCTGCTGGGCAGAGGCCGGGGCATCCGCCTTCACGATGCGCCCGTAGTCCTCCGGCTGGTTCTCGGCCAGCCAGGCGTGGACGTCCTCGGGGAAGATCGCGTTCTTGCGGTCGTAACCGTCATCGTTGGCCGAGTAGAGCCAGCCGTGCTGCTCCAGGTACTCGCAGATGTAGGTCTCGAGCTCGCTCTCGTTGTGGATGGCCATGGCGGTCAGTCCTCCGTGGGGATCTCGATCTGGCCGGTGACGGCGGCGGTGATGAGCGCGGCACGACGCTCCTGGGCGAGCTCGATGAAGCGTTCGGCCTTGGCGATGAGCGCGTCGATCTTCGCGGTCTCACGTTCCCAGCGCAGGACGATGTTGGCTCGAACGTCGGGGGCGGGCACCGCGATCGGCAGCTGCGCGGCAACCGTCGTATTCATGCGTTGGCGCGTCGATCCGTGCGCCAGCTGGAGCACCATCTCACGAGTCTGCGGAGCGTTCAGCGCGATCACCATGTAGCGGGGATCCGCTCCCGGCCGAAGTCGCAAGCGGAAGCAGTCCGCCTTATTGATCGCCGGACCAAGCCCGTCTGGGACTACGGCGGTTCGACCGAGTGGGACGCTAGAGTCCCCGAGCCCAGCCATGACGAGGTCGCCAGGGCGGACCGAGTACCGCTTCAGCCGCTCGCCATACTCCGGGGAGATATAAGCTTCGTCCTCGTTTTTAAAAACGCCAGCTCCGATATTGCCCAGACGGATGACGCGCACGCCCCCATCGGTGTAGTGGGCAGAAGTAAGCGCAGAGCCAAACGGGCCGTCCGAGATGGCATAGACATGACGCTTCAGCGGCAATGGAGGCACCGTCTCAAGAACTGTGGCGTAGATTTTCCGCCACGACGCCTCCATGCGCTCTCGCAGTCCCGCGATGAGATGCCGTTGTTTCTCGATCAGGGCGTCGATCGTGGCGGTCTCGCGGTCGAGGTAGTCCGCGATTCGTTGCTGCTTTGCGAACGCAGGCACCGGAATCGACATTCGACGGAACTTGCTCGCGCTGAAATTGTCGATGGTGGAGCGGACTGCCCCCAGCTCCAATTGATCGAGGTGGTCGCGCGATTGCGTCCACCAAGCCACGTAACGCGGGTGGACTTTCGTGGTGTCTGGCCGGAACCTGACGAGATAACCGGCAAAGCAGATCTCTTGGCCAGCAGGGACTAGATAGCTGGTGCCAAGCGAACCTGCAGCAGTCATGAGCAGGTCACCAGTTGAAGCCATGGCTGCACTCGCGATCTCAGCAGGAAGCCCCATAGCTTTCGACTCGTCGAGAGTAAACAAGCCGCTGATGTCTGTCGTCCGAACGTAACGAACCGATCCTTCGTCGAGCCCCTGGGCTGCTTCACCTAGGCCGTTCGCTATGGGCACTTTGCTTACGTACCCGAGATGTACACGCGGCGTTTTTTCAGGTTCAGATCGCGTACTCACCGCTCCACCTCCTGCAACAGCTGGATGATCTCGGCGGTGAGCTGCTTGAGCTCGGCGTCGATTTCCTCGAGCGGACGTGGCGGCACGTACCTATAGAACAGTCGGGTGAAGGGGATCTCGTAGCCGATCTTCGTCTTGGACTCGTCGATCCAGGCGCCGGGCACGTGGGGGACGACCTCGGCCTCGAAGTACTCGTGGATGTCCCGGCCGAAGGGCACGAGTTCGGTGTCGCGCAGCGAGGTGTCCGGCTCCGGCTCGCCCTTCCCGTTCTTCACGACCTCCGCCTCGGGGTCGTGCACACCGATCGCCCCGGTCAGGGCCTTCACCAGCGGGGCGCCGGCGGTCACGCCGTGCTCCTTCAGCGCCTTCTTCAGGTCGATCACGAAGGTGGGCTGGTGGTTCCAGTCCCGGCCACGCAGGGAGGCGAGGGCGGTTTCGAGAGCCGAGCGGCCGTCGTCGGGAAGCTTGTCCACCGGCTTGGTGGCGAGCGCCGCCGCGATGGTGGCGTCCTCCACCTCGAAGCGCAGCTGCAGCGGGCGCTCCACGGTGATCTCCCGGTAGCCGAAGTCCTGCGCGGTGAGGACCTTGGAGAATTCGGCGTTGGCCTCGGACTGGGCGTCGAAGTCTCGGTAGATGTCCAGCACACGCTGGCGGTCCGCCTTGGACAGCTCCTTGTTCTTCGAGCCCACGTTGCGGCGCAGCTTGGTGAAGAACGTGCGGGCGTCGATCAGCTGCACTTTGCCGCGGCGGTCTGCCGGCTTGTTGTTGTCCAGCACCCACACGTAGGTGGCGATGCCGGTGTTGTAGAACATGTCCGTGGGCAGCGCGACGATCGCGTCCACCAGGTCCGACTCCAACAGCCAGCGGCGGATCTCGGACGGGCCCGAGCCCGCCCCGCCCGTGAACAGCGGGGAGCCGTTCAAGACGATGCCGGCCCGACCGCCACCCTCCGAGACCGGACGGAGCTTCGAGGCCACGAGCTGGAGGAACAGCATCTGGCCATCGCTGATGGCGGGGGTGCCGCCCGGGAAGCGGTTCGTGGCGCCACCGGCGGCGATCTCCTTCTCCACCGCGGTGCGGGAGGCCTTCCAGTCGCCGCCATAGGGCGGATTGGAGAGGACGTAGTCGAAGCGTTCAGTCAGGTGGGCGTCATTCTTGAGGGTGTCCCCGCGGGCGATGCCGTCCGCGTCCTGACCCTTGCCGAGCAGCTCGGACTTGCAGATGGCGTAGGACTGGTCGTTGAGCTCCTGCCCGAACAGGCGAACCTCCGCGTTCGGGTTCATGCGGCGCAGCCGCTCGTCCAACAGGGACAGCATGCCGCCGGTGCCGGCCGTGGGGTCATAGACGGTGCGGACCGGGTAGCCGGTGAGGACGTCGTCGTCGTTGGCCGTGAGCAGGTCCACGAGGAGCTTCACCGCGTCGCGCGGGGTGAAGTGCTCACCGGCGGTCTCATTGGAGGCGGCGGCGAAGCGGCGGATCAGGTCCTCGAAGAGGGTCCCCATCTCCGCGTTGGACACGGTCTCCGGGGAGAGATCGATGGAGGCGAACTGCTGCAGGACCAGGAAGAGGCGGTCGTGCTCGTCCAGCTTGGCGACCGTCTTGTCGAATTCGTAATAGGTGAACAGGTCCGCCACGTTCTGGGAGAACCCGTCCACGTAGGCCAGCAGGTTCGTGCGGAGCAGGTCCGGCTCCTGCAGGATGCGGTCCAGGGTGAAGGGGCTGAGGTTGTAGAACGTCAGGCCCGTGCGGGACTCCACCAGGTTGTCCAGGACGAAGTCCGGATGACCCTTGGCCGCCAGCTCCGCGAAGAACTCCCGGTGCGGGTCCATGACCGCCTCCATACGGCGCAGGATCGTCATGGGCAGGACGAGGGTGCCGTATTGGTTCGGCTTGAACACGCCACGCAGCTGATCCGCGATCCCCCACACGAAGTTCGAGAGGTTCTGGGGAGAGGGCATGGCGGCGGGGCCTTTCGGAGCACGGCGGGGTGGTCTGTTCCGGCCATTCTTACACTGACAGGCCGTCCACCCCGGTGTCTTGGACTGAGTTGAGTCCCTCGGCGCCTCACCGCGGCGCGGAACCTCTACCTACAGTTCTTGTACGCATCGCTGACCGGCAGAGGCGATCTTCACGCGAAGAACGCATCCGTCCTGCAGAGCGCCTCCGGACGCTGGGACATCCCTCGCCCGCCCTGTCCGTCATTCCGGTCTGCCACAATGGGGCCGTGCCCCTGACGTCCCCGCTGCCCGTGCGCAACGGGGTCAATGCCACCCGGCTGCGCCTGCCGGACACCGGCTGGGACACCGCACTGGACTACGTGCTGCACCGGTTCGGGCACGTGGACCCGGAGGGCATCCGCCGCCGCTTCCGCACCGGGGAGGTCCGTGCCGCTGACGGCACCGCCCTCACCGAGACCACGCCGCTGGGCGTCCACGAGTTCCTCTGGTACTACCGTGAGGTCCCGCACGAGGACCCCATCCCGGGTGAGCTGACCATCCTGCACCAGGACGAGCACCTGCTGGCCGTGGACAAGCCGCACTTCCTGCCCACCACCCCCGGCGGCCGGTTCATCCAGCAGTCCGCCCTGGTCCGGCTGCGCAACGAGCTCGGCCTGGACCACCTGGTGACCATCCACCGCCTGGACCGGGCCACCGCCGGCGTGCTGCTCTTCTCCACCAACACCGAGACTCGCGGGGCCTACCAGGTGATGTTCGAACGCCGCCACATCCACAAGGTCTATGAGGCGGTCTGCGCGGTCCCGCAGGCCCCGTCCCCCCACGGTCAGGAGCGTCCCGACGACGCCACGCACCCGGCGCTGGCACGGTTCCCCCTGGTCTTCCGCAACAGGATGGAGAAGACCAAGGGCGTGCTGACCGCCCAGGTCATGGAGTACTCCGCGCAGGACTCCGGCCGCTCCCCCGGCGGAGCGGCCCGTTCCGGACGGAAGACGAACCGGCCGCCGGTGGGGGCGAACGCCGAGACCCGGATGGAACTGATCCGAGCGGGTGTCTCCGCGGGCACCTGGGAGGGGGCCGCCGTCGGGCATGTCAGGCTCTTCCCCCGCACCGGCAAGACCCACCAGCTGCGCGTCCACCTGGCCGCGCTGGGACTGGGGATCCTGGGCGATCCGTTCTATCCCGTCCTGCAGGATGTGGCGCCGGATGACCACTCTCGGCCGTTGCAACTGCTGGCCCGCTCGATCGGGTTCACGGACCCGCTGAGTGGTCAGGAACGGGAGTTCACCTCTGGACTGGAGCTGCAGGAGCGGCCTCGGTGAGCGGTGAGTCGCTGGACCCGGCGTGGGTCGAGTCCCTGGGCTGGTGGTTCCACGCCCTGACCGCCCTGCTGGTGGCCCTGGATGCGCCCATCCCGCCGGTGCCCAGCGAGCTGTTCGTGATCGGCTCCGGGGCGCTGGCGCTGAACGGGTCCCTCGGGCTGGTGCCGTCGGTGCTGGCGGCCTGGCTGGGCTGCTGGGCCGGGGATGTGGGTCTCTACGCCCTGTTCCGGCACCGGCTGACCGGACTGCTGGACCGCGCCTCCTGGGGCCAGCGGATCCACCGCGGGATCCTGCGCCTGCTGGACAAGGCCGGACCCGCCCCGAGCTACGCCCTGCTGTTCGTGCTGCGCTTCGTCTCCGGGGGTCGGACGGCGTCCATGGCCGCGGCCGGGATCGCCGGGATCCCCTGGCGGCCGTTCCTGTTGCTCTCCGGCGTGGGTTCCCTGGTGTGGGCGGTGTACATGGTGGGCCTGGGATGGTTGACGGGCTCGGCGACAGGCCTGCCGTTCTGGGTCAGCGCACTGATCGGGATGGGTTTGGGTACTCTTGCAGGGTTGATGATCGCGGGGATCATCGCGGTACGACGACGCTCCCGGGAGGCCTGAGTGACGGACGAGCAGTCCACCTCCTCTGCCGCGCTGGAACGCATGAAGGCGGCGGCCGAGGCACGGTCCGCACCGGCGAACCCGGTGGCGGAGCCCCGGACGAGCGCGCCCTCCGGCAGCTCTGCCCCCGTTGAAGCAGCCCCGACCGGTGAACCAGCCCCGCAGACCACCCGGCCCGCACCCCCGGCCTCTCAGCCCACGCGCTCGCCCAGCTCCGTCACGCGACTGCGCCACGCCCGGCTCGAGGAGCAGCAGGACACCCGCACCCAGGTGAACCGGTGGCTGGACTCCCTGGGCGGACCGGACTGGGACGAGGTCTCGGACGCGATCTATGAGTCGCCGGCACGCACCCGCGAGGCCCTGAGACAGGCCCGCGAACGCCGAGTGGAGAACCAGCGCCGCCGGGCTGAGGAGAAGGAACGTCTGGCCGCCGAGCGTGCGCGCGAGGCCGAGGAGCGGGCCGACCGCGAAGCCCGGGAACGCGCTCAGGCCGAGGCGGATCGCCGTGAGGCTGAACGCCTGGCGGCCGAACATGCGCGTGAAGAGGAGCTGCGCCGTGAGGCCGAGGCGATCCTGGAGCAGCAGCGCGCCGAAGAGCAGGCCCTGCGTGAGGAGATGGAGCGCGAGGAGGCGGCGGCCGCCCTGGTCCGTCAGCAGGAGCGCGAGACTGCCGCCCTGCGCCAGGCCGCTCGCGAGGAGGACGGTTCCGACCACGTCCCCCCGGCCCACCGCCGCCCCATGCTGCAGCAGCCCGGTGAGGACCTGACCGACGCCGAGCTGCTGGCACGTGCCCGCGAGTCCCTGCCCGAATGGCGCCGACGTGACCGGATCGTGGAGAAGGCCCAGGCGATCGAGGCCGCCACTCAACGGCATCAGAGTGCCCTGGCAGCCCCCGTCTCCGAGCCGATGCACGAGCCTGCGCCCCGGGCCTACATCCCCCCGTACAACCTGCCCTCCACCGATCCGGACCCGGAGCCCACCAGCGGTGACCTGCTCCGGCGGATCGCGGTGACCCTGGCCTGGGCCGGGTTCGTGGTGGCCGGCATGTGGAGCCTGGGCATGCTGGGCGAACGCCCGATGCTGCACGAGCTGGCAGACGGCCGCTACGGCTCCGACGTCTCCATGCTGTCCATGGCCAGCTGGCATCTGGCGATCTGGCCCATCCTGTGGCTGGCCCTGGGTGTCCATGTGATCCACCAGTGGCTGCCCTCCCAGATCTCGGCGGACCGGCAGCGCACCACCGGCTGGAGGCTCACCGCCGCGATGGCCGGAGTGGGCCTCTGGCTGCTGCTGACCCGGCTGGGCCTGGCCTGGTTCGACGTCTTCGTGTGGCTGGCGATCGGGTACCTGCTGGTGGACACCGTCCATCAGCTGAACCTCTACACCGCGCGGACACGCACCGAGCGCGTCATCACCGACGGCATGATCGGGCTGTTCACCGGCTGGGCGATCGTCTTCACCGCCTCGGTGGTCTCCACCTGGCTCCAGCGCGCCGGGGTGGACATCCTCTGGATCCCCGGGTCCCTCTGGGCCGTGCTGACCCTGGTGGTGGTCATCTGGGGCACCGCCATGCTGACCATGACCGAGCGCGGCCGCATCACCATCGCCCTGGGCCTGGCCTGGGGTCTGGCCGCCATCCTGGGCACGCGCCTGATCGGCCCCATGCAGTCGGTGTGGGTGGCGATCGTGGCGGCCATGGGCGCGTTCATCGTCCTGCTGGCCACCGAGAGCCGGCGGTACCGGATCAACCACGCCGAGCACCGGGCCGCCCTGGGCCACGAGGTCGAGGACTTCTGATCGCCTGAGGTGACCGGCCGTCGTCGGGACCCTCTGTGCACAGCCTGATCGGCCGCACTCAGCGGCTCAGCTGACCGGTTCCCAGCGGCCCCTGCTGCGGCGCAGGATCTCCAGCCGCCCCGTGGTGGCGACCTCCTGCACGGCCTCTCGCATCCGGTGCGCGGCGCCGATCGCGTCCCGGGCCTCGCCCTGCCAGGTGGACTCCGGCACCGTGAACCGCAGCACGATCCGCGGCACCCGGGCCACCACCTCGATGTCCTTGGCCTCCACGGTGTGCGTGGCGGCGACGGCGAGCTCGGCCTGTTCCATCACCTCGGGAGGGGTGTGGCCGGGCAGCAGGTCGCCGATCTGGAGTCGGGCGCGGAAGGAGGGCATGGGTCCAGTCTAGGAATCGGGGCAGACTGGGGGCATGCCTGAGACCGCACCGCGCACCGGACCGTACACCGCCGAGGAGACCGCCGCCTGGGAGGACTTCCGGCGGCAGCGGTGGGAGGGTCTGGCCGTGCGCCACGGGTGGCTGTCCCTGACCGGGTTCCAGTGGCTGGCCGAGCAGCCTGCTGCCCTGACGGTGGACGGTGAGGACCTGCCGGGCCGCTGGTGGACCCAGGACGGTCAGGCGGTGCTGGAGGCCGCTGCCGCTGACGGCTGGGTGCTGCGCGAGAGCGGTGAGCCCGTGGACGGCCAGGTGCGGGTGGGTGCCCAGGAGAACGGCTCGGTGATGTGGGTGGAGCGGGGCGCCCTGCTGGTAGAGGCCGGTCTGCGGGATGGCCGGTGGATGCTTCGCGTGCGCGACGGCGGCGCCGACCTCCAGCGGTTCGCTCCCCTTCCGGTGTGGCCGGCCGAGGGTCCGTGGCGGCTGCCAGCACGGTGGGAGCCGTGGGAGCGGCAGCAGACCCGACGGATCGGGACCATCCGCCCGGACACCGGCGGCTGGGCGACCCTGGACGGGGAGCTGGTGCTTCAGGTGGACGGTGTGGAGCACCGACTGGCCGGCAGTGCTGGCGGCGTGGAGGCGGACGGGACGTATGACCGGGTCACCGTGACCTTCCACGACCGCACGAACGGGGTGAGCTCCGCGGCATGGCGGTTCCTGACCGTGGAGCTGGACGAGCGCGCGCGGCCGGGCGGTCCGGCGGTGAGTGCCGTGGCGGACTTCAACCGGAGCCTGAACTACCCCATGGCGTTCAGCCCGCACGCCACCTGCCCAGCGCCCGTGCCGGAGAACCGGCTGCCCTTCGAGGTGTCAGCCGGTGAGAAGGCCGTCCGCCGCTGATCCGTCAGACCCTCTGCGACTCATCAGGGCGGATGCCGACCTGATGAGTCGCAGAGGCTGAGACGGACGGACCGGACGGTGCTGCCTGCGCTCGGAATAGCGCACGGGGCCTGCGGGGTTGTGCCGGGCATGACCAAGCTCTTCGATCCCGTGTCCCTCGGCGCCCTGACCCTGCGCAACCGTCTGATCCTGCCGCCCATGTGCCAGTACACCGTGGCCGCCAAGGACGGCGTGCCGGTACCGTGGCATCTGGCCCACCTCGGTGCGCGTGCCGCCGGCGGGTTCGGGATGGTGGTGGCCGAGGCGACCTCGGTGACCCCGGAGGGCCGGATCTCCGACCAGGACACCGGCCTGTGGAACGAGGCGCAGGCGGACGCCTGGAAGCCCGTGACCGAGTTCATCCGCTGGCAGGGTGCCGTGGCCGCCGTGCAGATCGCCCACGCCGGCGCCAAGGCCTCCACTCCCGCAGATCACCCCGGCAATTCCCGCCAGCCCCTGCCCGTGGGTGAGGGAGGCTGGGAGACCGTGTCGCCGTCGGGAATCCACCCGGTCTCCGGGCTGGGACCCACGCGCGCGCTGACCGATGACGGCGTGGAGAAGCTCATCGGCGCCTGGGGCGAGGCCGCACGCCGGGCGGTGGAGGCCGGGTTTCAGGTGGTGCAGATCCACGCCGCGCACGGCTACCTGATCCACCAGTTCCTCTCCCCCGTGACCAACCGGCGCACCGACCGGTGGGGTGGCTCCTGGGAGAATCGGACCCGGTTCCTGAAGCGGATCGTGGACGCCGTGGTGGACGCCGTCCCGGACGAGGTGCCCGTGGGCGTCCGGTTCTCCGGCTCGGACTGGCTGCAGGACAGCTGGGGCATCGAGGACACCGTGGCCCTGGTGCGCGAACTGGTGCCGGCCGGGGTGCAGTGGGTGGACCTGTCCTCCGGCGGGATCGGGGACACCTATCAGGGTCCGAAGGGGCCGGGCTACCAGGTGCCGCTGGCCGAGCAGGTCAAGCGCGAGACCGCCGATCTGCGCACTGTGGCCGGACAGCCCCTGCTGATCTCCGCCGTGGGATCCATCACCGATCCGCAGATGGCCGCCGACGTGGTGGAGGAGGGCCGCGCGGACGCCGTGGGGATCGGACGGGCGGCCCTGGTGCGCCCGAACTGGCCCGTGGAGGCCGCTCAGGCACTGGAGGACGAGCGCTACCGCGAGCAGATGGCCCCGGAGTACCACCGCGGTGTGTGGGGCCGGCTGGACCGCCCTGCGGAGGCCCTGGCCTCCCGCTGACCTGCGGGGCACCCCTGGTGCACCGTCATGCTCAGGTGGGGGCCGTCGTCGGGAACTGCGCATGTCCTGCCCGGATTAGGCTGGATCCGTGCTCCCCTTCCTGCTGATCCAGACCCGCTCCGACGACTCCGCCGCGGCCGATGAGCTGCGTTCCACCACCGAGCTGGGCGGGTTCGCGGAGGGGCAGCTGGCGGCGCTGCGGCTGGACCAGGAAATGGCCCCGCATGTGGGTGATCCCGGCACGGACCAGCGGCCCGGGTACGACTGGTCCGCCCTGCTGGCCGAGCATTCCGGGGTGATCCTGTGCGGCAGCCCCTACAACTCCTCGGACCCGGACGAGCTGAAGTCCGACCTGCAGCTGGCCGTGGAGGCGGAGCTGCGGCGGATGCTGGACGTGGTGGTGGAGCAGGACGTGCCGTTCATGGGGGCCTGCTACGGCGTGGGGACGCTGGGGCTGCATCAGGGCGCCACCGTGGACGGCACCTACGGGGAACCGGCGGGCGTGGTGTCCGTGAGCGTGACCGAGGCCGGGTCTGCAGACCCGCTGCTGGAGGGCTTGGACCCCGTGTTCGATGCCTACGTGGGCCACAAGGAGGCGGTGAGTCGGCTGCCCGAGCACGCCGTGGTGCTGGTGCGCGGAGAGAGCTGCCCGGTGCAGATGTTCCGGATCGGGCAGAACATGTACGCCACCCAGTTCCACCCCGAACTGGACCAGGAGGGGCTGCTGCACCGGCTGGAGGTCTACGCGGACCGCGGGTACTTCGACCCCGCCGAGGCCGATCAGCTGTTCGCCTCCATCCGCGCCTCCGTGGTCACCCAGCCCCAGCGCGTGCTGTCCAACTTCGTGCGCCGCTACGCGCAGTAAGGGTCTGCCCCGGCCAGTTCTGCGTCCCCACGGTCCGGCGGCGTGACCGTGTCCGTGGACTCGGGTAGAACAGAGGGCATGAGCGTGCGCACCCCTGACCCGAATCCCGGGTGGCTGTCGGAAGAGGATCTCTATGAGGCCCGACGCCGCCTGCCCATGGTCTACGTGGAGGCGCTGCCCGTGCGGCTGGACGCCCTCGGGTACGTCTCGGAGATCGGCCTGCTGTACGTGGCGGACACGGACGGCCACTTCTGCCGCACCTTCGTCTCCGGTCGCGTGATGTACCGCGAGACCATCCGCGCCGCCCTGATGCGCCACCTGGAGAAGGACCTCGGCCCCTTCGCCCTGCCCCAGCTGCCGCCCTCGATCACCCCCTTCACTGTGGCCGAGTACTTCCCGGCACCGTCCGAGACCGGGCTGACCGATGACCGTCAGCACGCCGTCTCCCTGGCCTACCTGGTCCCGGTGGCCGGTGAGTGCAGCCCCCGCCAGGACGCCCTCGAGCTGACCTGGCTGACCCCGGAGGAGGCTCTCAGCCCAGAGATCCAGTCCGAGTTCATCGGCGGCCGCGGGAACCTGGTGCGCCAGGCCCTGGCCCACGTGGGCTGGGGGCGCTGAGACATGGCAGAGTCACCTTCCCGTCAGTCCGCTTCGCGCCGTCCCGACGGCGGCGGAGACTACCTGAGGTCAGTCCGGGCCGCGCAGGTCCAGGCAGGCGATCGCTTCCTCACCCGGCAGGGTGATCCCTCGGCCCCGGTGGAGTCCGTGCGGACCACCCGGGACGACTTCGGCACCCCCGCCCTGGTGGTGGCCACGCTCTCGGACGGACGCGAGGTCCGGATCGCCTATGGCTCCACCATCCGCGTGCGCACCGCCCGGCCGGCCGCCGCGCTGGATGCCGCCACCGACCTGGCCGAGGTGGAGGAGGGTTCGCCGGAGGCCGTGATCGTGCAGATCGCCCAGCGGCATCCGGATGAGCAGCGGGTGCTGGGACTGGCCGCCAAGCTCTCCCGCGGGATCAACATGCGCTCGGGGTCCCAGCTGGAGGACATCGACACCCTGGCCAAGTACCTGTTCACCGACCTGGACGACTCCGACGGTGCTCTGCAGGCCACCGAGCTGCTCACGGACCTGCCGTTCGACGGTGCCATGGGCCGCTGGAAGTCGATCGAGTCCGCCCTGGCTCTGGCCGCGAACATCCACCACCACCGCGGCGAGGACGAGATGGCACGTGCGTTCGGCTCCCGCCTGGCCGAACCGGATGAGGCGGAGACGGACCACCTCAAGGCCAAGCTCACCGCGGAGTTCCGACAGCGCCAGCTCAACGAGCCGAACCTGTACGACCGGGAGATCGCCCGCGCCCACGCCATGGGCGATCTGGAGACCGAGCGCAGCTGGCGCGACCAACGCCTGGCCACCCTGATGTACCTGCGGGCCCGCGGCGGCTCCGAGACGCTGAGTGACGAGGAACTGGACCGCCGGGTGAACCGCGAGGTCGCTGCGGTGCGTGAGCTGGCCCAGCGCATCGCCGCCCAGAACCAGGGCTGAGCATCTCCCTTCCACGTTGACCCAGAAGTCGTGGTGACCATCAGAGGCCATGGTCACCACGACTTCTGGGTCAAGAGAGACCCGCACCCCGGCGGCTCCTGCACAGCCGCCCCTGCGTGCCTCGTTCTCCACAGTCCGCTCAGTCATCGCTGACCTGACGGCGCAACGCGGGACAGGGTGGAGCCATGCCCTCACGCCCCACCCCACTTCCCGACGATGCGCCGCAGACCGTGCTGAGCACGCGGCGTGCGAAGCGGATGGGCCTCTCCCGCAGCCGAACTCGTGCCTCTGACATGGATCAGCTCGGACGGGGTCTGAGGCTGCGCGCTGGCACGGTGCCGGACGAGTTCGAACTGCTCACAGCACTCCAGGAGCTGTACCCCCAGGCCGTGTTCTCGCATGAGACGGCGGCGCGTCTCTGGGGCATGTGGCTGCCCTCGAACGGCCCGCGTCCGAGGCCTCACCTCTCCCGAACCCGCAGTCGTGGAGGAACGGTCCGCAGCCCCCACGCCATCGGCCACGAGCTGTCGGATGCGGCACCGGTCCTGGAGCACCGGGGCCTCAGGGTCACCTCACCGGCCTGGACCTGGACTGACCTGGCCCATCCCCTTCCCACGGTCCATGACCTCGTCGCAGCAGGGGACAGTCTCCTCCAACGTCAGGACGGTCCCTCGGGGCAACGCCACGTCGGCATGCACCCGCTCTCGCAGCTCGACGACCTGCACCGACTGGTGTCCACTCGACGACGTTTCAGAGGACGCCGGGCAGCACTGGATGCGTTGCCACTGCTGGTTGAGAACGTCGATTCAGCCGCCGAGACGTCCACTCGGCTCATGGTGGTCGAGGCCGGGTTCCCTCCGCCCCTGGTCAATCCGCAGCTTCGGTTGGATGACGGGACCTGGTTCCGTCCAGACCTGGCCTGGCCGGATCTGAAGATCTGCATCGAGTACGAGGGAGACCATCACCGCACCGACCGTGACCAGTTCCGCAGAGACATCAGCCGAGACCGCCGGATGAGGGTGAACGGCTGGATCCAACTCCGAGTCACGGGCGCCATCTTCACCCACTACGGCCAGCAGCAGTTCCTGAAAGACCTGCGGGCCGCCTTCCGACAAGCCGAGTCAGGCTCACGTCCTTGAGCCAGAACCAATGGTGGGCATCAGAAGTGAAGGTCACCACTGGTTCTGGATCAACAGGGGGGCTAGGGCTGCGTGCGTCAGCGGCGTGCTACGGCAGCTCGCGGGCAGGGTCTGGGGAGCGGCGGACCCACTTGCGCCAGGCCCAGGGATAGAGCACGCACACCATGCCGACCACAGCACCGATCACCGTCTCCACCGCACGGTCGTAGATCAGGCCACCCCGGTCCACACCCAGACCCGGCACCCCAGCCTCTGCCGCAGCGCCTGCAGAGGCCAGCACGGTGGAGAGAAGCGCCAACGGCGTGACCACCATCTGCGCCAGCACGTACTGCCGCGCGATGTACATCTCCGCCAGGAACTGCAGCAGCGCGATCAGCACCACCACGGCCCACAGCGGCGGGTCCAGCCACAGCACCACGGCCAGCACCCCGAGGCCCAGGAACGTCCCGATGATGCGCTGCAGACCACGGTTGACGCGGTACCGCGTGGAGTGGCCCACCAGGGGCACCACGGCGGCCACCATCGCCCAGTAGGAGTGCCCGATCCCCAGCACCGGTCCCAACAGGGTGGCCAGCACACCGGCCACACCGGCGGCGATCACGTACCACATGGCCTCCAGGCGGATCAGCCGCCATCGACCCGCCGGAAGGGGTTCGCGTTCAGGCCAGTGGAATGGCGCACGCCGGGACGGCAGGACCCGGGAGGACATCCCCACGAACACCGAGAACGCCACCACCAGCACTGCCGTCAGCATGGCCTGGCCCAACGGCGGCTGATACGGGACGGAGGCCACCGCGGCGAACGCGAAGATGTGGAACAGCGAGCCCGCAGGCCGCTGGTCCCAGTACGCCGCGAGCACGGCGCAGACGCCGGCCACCACGGTGGCCCAGGCGACCAGGGCCCAGGGGGCGCGTGGCATCCGCCCACCCGGCGCGGGCCACCAGGGTCCCAGCCAGCAGCACCGCGACCATCAGTCCCCCGCCGCGCAGCTGCGAGCGGAGGCGCAGCCCATGCGGCTGGTTCCGCCCGTAGATGGCGGTGAACGCACCGAACGAGGCGAATACCGCCAGGTCCACCCGGTCCAGCACCAGCAGCAGGATCAGTGGGACGAACACAGAGACCGCACACCGCACGCCGACCTCGTGGTCGCGGTTCGCCGGGGCGATGGTGAACAGCGAGGGGATCGGGTTCACATCAGCCAGTCGCATGCTCCGTCACCTTCCTGTACACCGTGTCGTCATCGGTCGTCTGCTGCCCGCCCACGAGCACCTGGTGATCCAGAACCAGTGGCGAGCATCAGCTCTGATGGTCACCACGACTTCTGGTTCAACGGGGGGTGGGGAGGTTCAGGGCCAGCCCGGTCAGCCCCGGTCACCATCAGGCCCGTCCGATACATACCATGGAGACCATGCCCTCAGAACAGCCCTCGGCCCCCACTGTGACCGATCAGACGCCCGGATCCACGCTCGGCGAACCCGGCCCGGCACCTGCCGCCGCCTCACCGCGGGACTTCAGCTTCGCCGTCGGGAAGCGCCTGACCGGACCTGACGGGAGCCCGCGCCTGGGTCGGACCGGGACCATCACCACACCCCACGGGCAGATCCAGACCCCGGCGTTCATCCCGGTGGCCACCCAGGCCACGGTCAAGGCGGTGCTGCCGGAGGCCATGTCCGCCCTGGGGGCACAGGCACTGCTGGCCAACGCGTACCACCTGTACCTGCAGCCCGGCGCGGACCTGCTGGACGAGGCCGGCGGGCTGGGCGCGTTCATGAACTGGCGCGGGCCCACGTTCACGGACTCGGGTGGGTTCCAGGTGATGAGCCTGGGCTCGGGGTTCAAGAAGGTGATCGACATGTCCGGACCGAAGGCGCCAGAGGGCCAGGGTGCGGACGACGCCGTGGCTCCGGGCAAGGAGCGCCTGGCGAACGTGGACGAGGACGGGGTCTGGTTCACGTCGCACCTGAACGGGGACCGGCACCGGTTCACCCCGGAGGTCTCGGTGGGGATCCAGCATCAGCTCGGCGCGGACATCATGTTCGCCTTCGACGAGCTGACCACCCTGCACAACTCGCGCGGCTACCAGGAGGAGGCGCTGGAGCGGACCCGGAAGTGGGCCCAGCGCTGCCTGGACGAGCACGCGCGGCTGACCCAGGAGCGCGCCGGCAAGCCGTACCAGGCGCTGTTCGGGGTCATCCAGGGCGCCCAGTACGAGGATCTGCGCCGCAAGGCCTGCCAGGACCTGGCGGGGATGCGCACCGAGTTCTCGGTGGACCAGGCAGGGCTTCCCGACGACGGCCAGTCCACTCCCAGCGCGGCGTCCGGCACCCTGGAGAACGGCTTCGACGGCTACGGGATCGGGGGCGCGCTGGAGAAGGAGAACCTGGGGACCATCGTGGGCTGGTGCTGCCAGGAGCTGCCCGAGGACAAGCCCAAGCACCTGCTGGGCATCTCGGAACCGGATGACATCTTCACCGCCGTGGAGAATGGGGCCGACACCTTCGACTGCGTCTCCCCCACCCGGGTGGCCCGCACCGGCGCGTTCTACACCTGGGACGGCCGCTTCAACCTGCCCGGGGCCAAGTACAAGCGCGACTTCGGCCCGCTGATGGAGGGCTGTGACTGCTACACGTGTGCGCACTACTCCCGGGCGTACATCCACCACCTGATCAAGGCCAAGGAGATGGTGGCGCACACGCTGATGTCCATCCACAACGAACGGTTCACGGTGAACCTGGTGGACCGGGTGCGCGCGTCCATCCAGGACGGGACGTTCTACGAGCTCAAGGACGAGGTCCTGGGGCGGTACTACGCGGCCAAGGCGTGATCCGCGGCTGCACCGAGCCGGACTGGTGCCCTCCTGCGGTCAGGACAGCGCCTTGCGGACGGCCTCCACGATCTGCTCGCGGTCGGCGTGCTCGCCCACCAGCGTCACCACGGCCACGGGGCGCTGGGGGGCTTCCTCGATGGTTGACCGGGCCGCGTCCGGCCCGGCGGCATAGCCCTGCAGGAGGACCTGGATGAGCTTCTGTGCCTGCTCGGAGAGCTCGTCCACCACACCGTCCTGAGGGTCGCGGATCCAGCGGCGCAGGCAGGCGTTGTGCAGGGCCACCCCGGCTCCGGCCAGCGAGGCTGAGAGCGCCTCGGCATCGGCGGGACCCAGGCGCGGACCGCGCAACGAATCCTGCTCCAGCCGGCCGCGCAGCCACCGACGGAACACCCGTTCGTACCCGTGGGAGGTCAGCAGCTCACGGTTGCGCAGCGCCGGGGACTGACGCAGGAGACGATGCCGGACCTGCGTGCGATCCCGGTCCTCCAGGTGGTGGCGGAACACCAACAGCAGTCCCTGCCGCAGGGCGGAGGCGGTGTCATGGTCCGTGGTGGAGAGGTAGGCCTCGAGCTGCTCGAGCATGGTCTCGTGGTCCAGGAACACCAGGTCCTCCTTCCCCCCGAAGGTGCGGAAGAAGGTCGCCCTGCTCATGCCGGCCTCACGGGCCAGCTCGTCCACGGTGGTGGCATCCCACCCCTGAGTGTCCAGGCGTTGGAGCAGCGCGGTCAGGTGCTGATCCACCAGGGCTCGCTGACGCGTCCTGGCCAGCTCACTCATCGCAGTGGCCTCCATGGCACGCCTCCTCGGTCCGAACTGCCCTGCCCCTCATGATACTCAATACCTTGACATGAGACTCGGTCTCACCGCACAGTAGGGGAAGTTCCACCTGCCGTACCGATCACTCACAGGGAGACTCCATGAGCGCGCAGCACCCCACCGCCGAACCTGACTACCAGGTCAGCGACGCCCTCGACACCGATGCCTACGGCATCTACGCCGGGCTGACCGCCGAGGACCGGGCCGTGGCCGACCGGGTGCGCGCCTTCCTCACCCCGGAGGTGCTCGGTGAGATGCGCCAGGCCTGGGACCGAGCCGAGTACCCCCTCTCAGTGGTCCAGCAGATGGGGCAGCAGGACCTGCTGCGCGACGGCGTTCCCGTGGAGGGCATGCCCGAGGTCTCCCGCGTGGCCGCCGGCCTGGCCACCATGGAGATGGCCCGGGGTGACGGCTCCCTGGCCACCGTCATCGCCGTGCAGGGCGGTCTGGCCATGCGCTCCATCCAGCTGTGCGGATCCGAGGAGCAGAAGCAGAAGTACCTGCCCCCGATGGCCCGCGGCGAGCTGCTCGGCGCCTTCGCCCTGACCGAGCCCACGCACGGCTCGGACGCCGTGGGCCTGGAGACGACGGCGGACCGCACCGACGGCGGCTGGGTGATCAACGGACACAAGAAGTGGATCGGCAACGGCTCCGCCGGTGGCATCACCGTGGTGTGGGCCCGCTCCACCGAGGACCAGAAGGTCCGCGGGTTCATCGTCCCCCAGGAGTCCGAGGGATACAGCGCCAGCCCGATCCTGGGCAAGGTCTCCCTCCGGGCCATCCACCAGGCCGACATCGAGTTCCGCGACGTGTTCGTCCCCGAGGAGAACGTGCTGCCGGAGGCCACCTCCTTCCGGGACACCTCCCGCGTGCTGTTCTCCACCCGCGTGGGCGTGGCCTGGTCCGCCATGGGCCTGGCCCTGGGCTGCTTCGAGTCCGCCCTGCAGTACGTCCAGCAGCGTCAGCAGTTCGGCCGCCCGCTGGCCGCCTCCCAGATCGTCCAGGAGCGCCTGGCCCGCATGCTCTCCGAGCTGACCCAGGTCCAGCTGCTGGTGCTGCGCGCCGCCCAGCTGGAGGAGCGTGAGGAGCTCACCGGCGCCCAGGCCTCCCTGGCCAAGTACTCCGCCACGCGCGCAGCCCGCTCGATCGCCCAGAACGCCCGAGACCTGCTGGGCGGCAACGGCATCCTGCTGGAGCACCGCGTGGGACGGCACTTCGCCGACATCGAGGCCCTGCACACCTATGAGGGCACCGAGACCGTCCAGGCCCTGATCATCGGACGCGACCTGACCGGACACTCCGCCTTCGCCTGATCCGCCCGCCGAACCCCACAACGGCCCAGCCCTGGCCCGCCGACGGCCAGGAGCCCCGCGGCACACACCCCGAGAGGAACGGACCATGACCGCTGAGCAGCAGCCCACACCCCCGACCGACCAGGACCCGCCGCTGCAGGCCCAGCACGAGGCCCTGACCCCGCTGGCCTTCCTGGGGCGCTCGGCGGCCGTGTTCCCCGACCGTGAGGCCATGGTCTACGGAGACCGCCGCTCCACCTACCGCGAGTTCGGAGAGGAGGTCCAGCGCTTCGCCCGCGCCCTGCAGACCCACGTCCAGCCCGGTGCCACCGTCACCGTGATCGCCCCGAACATCCCCGAGATGCTGATGGCCCACTTCGCCGTGCCTCTGGCCGGCGGAGTGCTCAGCCCGCTGAACCCACGGCTGACCTCCCGGGAGCTGGCGTACATCCTGGACCACTCCGAAGCCGCCGTGGTCCTCGCTGATGGTGAGGTCTACGCCTCGGTGCGCGACGTCGTCGGGACACTGGACCGTGAGGTCCTGCTGGTGGAGATCGTGGACGAGCAGGCCGGGCAGAGTGCCACCGAGGGTGCCCTGACCTACACCGACTTCCTGGCCCAGGCGCCCGAGGGCCCGGAGCTGCCCTGGCGGGTGGCGGACGAGCAGGCCTCGATCAGCCTGAACTACACCTCCGGGACCACCGGTCCACCCAAGGGTGCCCTGTACACCCACCGCGGTGCGTACCTGGCCGCGCAGAGCTCGGTGTTCCACAACGGCTACACCGGCCAGACCCGCTATCTCTGGACCCTGCCGATGTTCCACTGCAACGGCTGGTGCACCCCGTGGGCGGTGACCTCCGCCGCCGGCACCCATGTCTGCCTGCGCGCGGTCCGTGAGGACGCCGTGTGGGATGCCTTCGACCACGAGGGCATCACCCACCTGTGCGGTGCACCGATCGTGTGCGCCATGGCCGTGGAGTCCCCGCGCGCCCACCCGCTGGACCGCCCCGTGCGGATGACCACCGCCGGGGCCGCACCGCCACCGAGCGTGATCGAGGGTCTGGAGGCGCTGAACATCACCCCCGTGCACGTCTACGGGCTCACCGAGGTGTACGGTCCCTTCACCATCTGCGAGCCGCAGGAGGACTGGGCTCAGCTGCCGGCCCAGGAGCGCGCGGTGCTGATGGCCCGGCAGGGCGTGCCGATGGTGCACGCCGGCCAGGTGGGCATCATGGACCCGGGCGGTCAGCTGCTGCCGGCCGATGGGCAGTCCCTGGGCGAGGTGGTGCTGCGCGGCAACGGGGTGATGAAGGAGTACTTCAAGAACCCGGAGGCCACGGCGGAGGCGTTCCGCGGCGGCTGGTATCACACCGGGGATCTGGGGGTGATGTTCCCCGACGGCTACATCAAGCTGATGGATCGGCTCAAGGACATCATCATCTCCGGCGGAGAGAACATCTCCTCGATCGAGGTGGAGTCCGTGCTGCACGCCCATCCGCAGGTGACCGACGCCGCCGTGGTGGGGGTCCAGGACGACAAGTGGGGTGAACGGCCGGTCGCCTTCGTGGTGTGCGAGGCCGGCTCCGGGCTGACCTCCGACGCTCTGCGCGCGCACTGCAAGGAGAGCCTGGCCGGGTTCAAGGTGCCGGACCGGATCGAGTTCGTGGACGAACTCCCCCGCACTGCCACCGGCAAGATCCGCAAGAACTCGCTGCGCTCGCTGCAGCAGGGTGGGCAGACGCAGGGCGCCTAGGGGCTCCTGATCAGTCCTCGATCTGCAGCTCGCCCATCTGGTCCCAGTCCTCGCCGTCCACCTGGCGGGAGATGATCTGCGGGGTCTTGACCAGCAGCGGGCGCATGGCCTCCAGCCCGGCCTGGAAGTGCTCGCTGCTCACGTGGGCCTCGGCGGCATCGTCCTTGAAGGCCTCCAGGAGCACGAACACCTGGGGGTCCTCCGGGGAGCGGTACCAGTCGAACCACAGGTTGCCCTCCTCGGCGCGGGTGGCCTGGGTGAACTCGGCCACCTCGTCCAGGAACCGCCCTTCGGCGTCGGGCTTGACGGTGAACTTCACGTTGATCAGGATCATGTCTCCAGCCTGTCAGGGGTGCGGCTGGGCTGCAACGTGGCCCCGGCCGATCAGCCGCCCACGCGGTAGTGCCGGCTCGGCGGGACGGCGTTCACCTCCCAGTCGCCCAGGATCCGCGCCCGGTAGATCAGCGGATTGTGGTTGGCCAGCACTCGGGCATTGCGCCAGTGCCGGTCCAGCCGCCGGGTGCCACTCACCGCGGATGCCCCACCCACCTCGAACCAGGCTGAGGCGATCTCCAGCACCTGCTGCGCGATCACCTGCTGGGCCTGGTAGACCCGCACGTAGACCTCGTTCAGCTCCGCCTCGGGGATCTCCACCCCCACGCGTTCCCCCGCCGCCTCACGGTCCAGCAGCCCGGCCAGCAGCGGCAGCACCGCATCGAACGCCGCCCGTGCGCCGAACGCACCGGCGGAGACCTCCCCCACCACCTGCAGCACCTGCGGGTCCTCGCGCGGCAGCCCACCGGCGCCGTGGCTGAACGAGCGCGTCCGCGAGCGCACGTACTGCACCGCATCCCGCACCACCGCCTGCCCGATCCCGGCCAACGTCCCCAGGTGCACCCACTGGGCGATCGCCTGACCGCCCACCACACTGGCCCCGTTGTCCAGTGGACGCTGGGAGACCTCCTCCGGGTCCACCGCCACGTCCTCGAACACCGTGGTCCCGGAGGCCGTCAGCTGCTGCCCGAACCCGTCCCAGTCATCCAGCAGCCGCACGCCCGGAGTATCGGCGCGCACCGTCACGGCGATCTCCTCGCCGGCCTCATCCACCGCGGAGACCATGATCCAGTCCGCGTACAGCGAGCCGGTGGAGTAGAACTTCGTCCCGTTCAGCCGCAGCGTCCCCGCCGCGTCCCGGGTCAGGCGGGTGCCGGAGGTCCCCACCGCATTGCCCACCTCGGTGATGGCATTCCCGACGACGGCTCCCTCACCGATGCGGCGCAGCCATCGGTCCCGCTGAGGTGAGGCCGGAGAGGTCAGCACGCCCTCCAGGTGCAGCAGGTGGGCGCGCAGCGCCTGGGCCAGGTTGGAGTCGGCGGCACCCAGGTCCACGAGCAGGGCCGAGGCCTGCACGAAGTCCAGCCCCGAACCGCCGAACTCCACGGGCACTCTGGCCGCGGTGTACCCGGCGTCCACGAGCGCACGCACGGCGTCCCGGTCCAGATGCCGGTCGGCCTCCCGTGCGGCCGCCCCCGCGGCGATCCGCTCGAACACGGGGGTGAGCCGTTCCCGCAGCCGAGCGAAGCGCTCGGCGCCGGACCCGTGGCACGGGCCGGCCGTCGTCGTGGTGTCTGAGGTGGGGTGGGTGGTGGTGGTCATGACTGGTCCTTCCGGTCTGCCGGAGTGGCCTCGGAGGTGCGGATGGTCATCGGCGGCACGGTGCCGCTGATTCGGTGGTCCCCGACGGCGCGCAGCCGGTAGGCCACCGGGGAGTGGGAGGCCACCGTGCGGGCATTGCGCCAGTGCCGGTCCAGCTGGTGGGCGGCGTCCAGCACCGAGGCGCCCCCGACGTCGAACACCTCGGTGGCCGCTGCCAGGGACAGATCCGCCACCACGGAATAGGCCTCGCTGACCGCCACATAGGCTCGCGCGTACTGCTCCGTGAAGGCGGGGTCGGTCAGGTCGGAGATGCCGCGGGTGGATTCGAAGGCCTCTGCCAGCGTGGCGGCGGTGGAGACCACGATCGCCCGGGCGGCGGAGGCCTTCGCAGAGATCTGTCCCACGGACTGCTGCATCAGCGGATCCTGCGCCGTGGAGGAGCCGGAGGCGTGCTCATAGGTGCGGGTCCGTCGTCGGGCGAAGGAGGCGGCGTCCTCCGCAGCCGCCCGGGCGATCCCGGCACCGGTGGCGGCCAGGATCAGCCAGACGAAGGAGAAGCCGAGCAGGTTGGCGGGAACGGCCATGGTCATCAACCGCTCCGCGGGTGCGGTGGCCCCGTGCAGGCGGGTGGTGCCGGAGGCGGTGAGCCGCTGGCCGATCCCGTTCCAGTCGTCCACCAGCTCCACGCCCTCATCCAGGGTGCCCAGGATCAGGGCAACCCGCTCCGGCGTCTGCGGGTCGGATCCGGCCAGCACCCCCTCAACCAGCACGTGGTCCGAGAGCAGAGTGCCGGTGGAGTAGAACTTGTCCCCCGTGATCCGGTAGGAGCCGTCCTGCAGAGGCTCGATCACCGCCGGCCGGGCACCGGTGCTGGCCGGCTTCTCCACGATCGCGTTGCCGAACACCTTCCCCGCGGCCACCTCGGAGAGCCACCAGTCGGTCAGGGCACCCTGACTCTGGTGCTGGTGGGTCTCGGTGAACAGGAAGTGCCCGTGCAGGGCCTGCGGCAGGTTGGAGTCGGCTTGGCCCAGGTCCACCAGCAGCTCGATCAGCTGCGGCAGGGTGGCGCCGAGCCCGCCGTGCTCCACGGGCAGGCGCACCCGGGTGAAACCGGATTCGGAGAGCAGCCGCACGGCCTCATGGCCCAGGGTGCGGTCCCGTTCGCGGTCCCGGGAGCCCTCGGCGATCCGGGCGAACACCGGGGCGAATCGCTGCTTGAGCTCAGCGGTGGTGGGGTGAGTGGTGGTCCGTGCAGGCGGGGCGAGGGTGAGTGTGGTCATGGGAGGTCCTTTCGCGGACAGAGGTGGAGGAACGCAGGATCACGTGCACGACAACTGCGGTCTGGCACGGCGTGTCGCCCGAGATAGAGCGCACGTGATCCCAAGGGGGAGCGAGGTGAGGCGGAGGGGTCAGACCCCGACGGCGGCCGGGGCCTGGCGCTCGACGCTCGCCTCGGCGAAGGCACCGCGGTAGCGCGCGGCCGGGTGGGTGTCCGGCAGGCGGTCGCGGCCGAAGAGCTTCTGCCGCAGCGTGCCCGGCCGGTACTCGCTCTGGGCCAGTCCGCGCTCGCGCAGCACCGGCAGGACCTTCTCGGCGAACTCCTCGAAAGAGCCCGGGATCACCCAGTTGATGACGTTAATCCCGTCCACCCCGGCGTCCTGCCAGAGCTGCAGCTGATCGGCGATCTGCTCCGGTGTGCCCACCAGGCGGTTGTTGCGGTGACTGCGCCAGGCCACATCCGCCACCACGGGCTCACGGTCGGTGATGGCCTTGGAGACCCACTCGGTGAAGCCCTTCTGCGTGTTGGTGTCCACTGCGGAGAGCGGGGTGTCCGGCGGGTAGACGCGGCCGTCGGGGTCCACCAGGGCGGCGTGGGCCAGGTAGCCGTCCACCGAGGCGAACTGCTCGGCCTCCGCCAGCTTGGCCTGCGCCTCCTCCTCGGTGTCCCCGATGATGAAGCTGAGCCCCTGGAAGAACTTGATGTCCTCCGGTGCGCGGCCGGCCTCCACCGCACGGCGGCGGGTGTCCTCGATCTGTTGCCGGGCGATCTCCGGGGTGGCCGCGATGATGAACACGGCCTCGGCGTTGCGGGCGGCGAAGTCCCGGCCGGACGCGGAGGAGCCGGCCTGGTAGAGCAGCGGGGTGCGCTGCGGCGAGGGTGAGGGCAGGTGCGGTCCTTCCACGGTGTAACGGTGGCCCACGTGGCGGATCTTGTGCACCTTGGCCGGGTCCGAGTAGCGCGAGCCCTCGCGGTCCTTGACCACGGCGCCCTCATCCCAGGATCCCTCCCAGAGCTTGTAGGTCACGTCCACGTACTCCGCGGCCCAGGCGTACCGCTCGGCGTGGTCGGTCAGCCGGGGCAGGCCGAAGTTGCGGGAGCCGTTGTCCTGGGTCCCCGTCACGATGTTCCACGCGATCCGCCCGTTGGAGATGTGGTCCAGGGTGGAGAGCTGACGGGCGAACTGGAAGGGGTGGGACTGGAAGACGTTGGAGGTGGTGGCCAGGCCGATGTTCTCGGTCACCACGGCCAGGGCACCCAGCAGCACGGTGGGGTCGTTGGAGGGAATCTGCAACCCCTCGTTGACGTAGACGGAGTAGTCGGCGTCCGCGTCCCCGTAGTGGCCCACCACGTCCGCGAAGAACATGGCGTCGAACTTCGCTGCCTCCAGGGTCTGAGCCAGCTCGATCCAGGTGTTCACATCGGTGAACTCGGTCTGCCCGGCATCCTCGCGGCGCCACTGACCGTGGTGGATGTGGCTGGTGGTGTTCATGACGAACGCGTTGAAGTGCAGCGGCGTGGGCGAGGACTGGTGCGGCTGGGCCATGGCGGCGAACCTTTCGATCGCAGCGCGCCGCAGGACCAGCCGGGCAGGACACAGCAGATCGGTGACATTCGCATCTGGTGCCCACGGGAGCGCTGTACTTGCCGGTCACGTTCGTGCCGGCCGAATCATCACCTGGAGCACCCCGCTACAGCGAGAGGGTTGCTGTCCGGCCAGCCAGGGCTTCGCACCGGAACTCGTGATTCTGTGCCTGACCCTAGGCGCGCCCGGCGAGGGGTGTCCAGTGGGCCACGTCACGGGCCGTCATGTTCGCCGCGTCCTCCGCGGGGACGCGCTCAGCGCAGGTCGAACAGGTCCCGCAGCTCGTCCAGCGACCCCGGCACCACCGAGTAGTGCGCCCAGCGCCCGCGCTGCTCCCGGGTGAGCAGCCCAGCTTCCACGAGCTTCTTCAGGTGGTGAGAGACAGTGGGCTGGGAGAGCCCGACGTCGGCCCCCAGGTCACAGGAGCAGACCTCGCCACAGCCTCGGCTCGTCAGATGCGAGAGCAGCTGGAGCCGGGACGGATCCGCCAGCGCCTTGAGCTTGACGCTGAGCCGTTCGGCATCGGGCCGCCCCAGCGGCGTCCTGCCCAGGCAACAGCCGCCCTCCGAGGACCTCTCGTCAGCTGCTTCGTCACCTGCGCAGCACGGAGGCGGACCCTTCAGCGGAAGGTGCGTGGCCGTCGTCGTGGTGGTCATCACCTCACCATACATTGACGACCATCAATATGTCAGGCATCCTGAACCTGCCCCGCTCCCGCCCACCGAAGGCCCACCAGATGACCACCGCACCCCCGCAGCCTGCGCCCACGCACACCCCGGTGGCCGCACGGATGTCCTTCCTCGACCGTTACCTGGCGGTCTGGATCCTGCTCGCCATGGGCGCCGGACTGGCGCTGGGCGCCCTGATCCCCGGTCTGGACCAGGCGCTGGAGTCGGTCCAGGTGATGGGGATGTCCCTGCCGATCGCCGTCGGTCTGCTGGTGATGATGTACCCCGTGCTGGCCAAGGTGAGGTACGACGAGACCCACCGCGTGACCGGGGACAGGCGACTGCTGGCCCTGTCCCTGGTGCTGAACTGGATCATCGGCCCGGCACTGATGTTCGCCCTGGCCTGGGCGTTCCTGCCGGATCATCCCGAGTACCGGACGGGACTGATCATCGTGGGCCTGGCCCGGTGCATCGCCATGGTGCTGATCTGGAACGATCTGGCCTGCGGGGACCGGGAGGCCGCGGCCGTGCTGGTGTTCATCAACTCGGTGTTCCAGGTGATCGCGTTCTCCGGGCTGGGCTGGTTCTACCTGCAGGTGCTGCCGGGCTGGCTGGGACTGCCCACCACCGGCGTGGACTTCAGCGTCTGGGCGATCTTCCTCTCGGTGCTGGTGTTCCTGGGCATCCCGCTGCTGGCCGGGTTCCTCACCCGCACGGTCGGTGAGCGCGCGAAGGGACGGACCTGGTACGAGGAGCGGTTCCTGCCGCGGATCGGCCCGTGGGCGCTGTACGGACTGCTGTTCACCATCGTGATCCTCTTCGCCCTGCAGGGGGATGCGATCCTGTCCCAGCCGTTGGACGTGGGTCGGATCGCGATCCCGCTCGTGATCTACTTCGTGGTGATGTTCCTGGGCTCGCTGTTCGCCGCGCGGGCGGCCGGCGTGGACTACGCCCGTTCCACCACGGTGGCCTTCACCGCCTCCGGCAACAACTTCGAGCTGGCCATCGCGGTGTCCATCGCCACCTTCGGGGTGACCTCAGGCCAGGCGCTGGCCGGCGTGGTGGGCCCGCTGATCGAGGTGCCGATCCTGGTGGGCCTGGTCTACGTGGCCCTGTGGCTGGCCCCGAAGCTGTTCCCCGGCGATCCCAGTGTGCCTGGCACCGCCACCTCATCCGCCCCTCCCCACACCGCCCGCACCGATCGAGAGGCCGCCCGATGACCGGCACGCTGCTCTTCATCTGCAACTCCAATGCCGGCAAGTCCCAGATGGCCGGCGCACTGGCCAGGCAGCAGGCCGCCGAGCGGGGGCTGGCCATCGCGGTGCACACCGCCGGCGCCCAGATCTCTCCGGGCAATCCGGACGGCACCACTCTGAACACCGAGGCGGCGGCCTCCCTCAAGGCGGTCGGGGCCTCGTTGGACGGCGAGCACCCCAAGCACATCGACCCGGAGATCCTGCGCTGCGCAGACCGTGTGATCGTGGTCGGTCCGGCCCAGGTGGAGCCGGTGGATGGGATGAGGGCCGAGATCGAGGTCTGGGGCACCGACGAGCCGAGCCTGCGGGGGATCGAGGGCCAGGAACGGATGACGATGATCCGGGACGAGATCTCCCGTCGCGTGTCCGGACTGCTGGACGAGTTCGACACCCGCCCCACCGTCCTGTTCGTCTGCGTGCACAACGCGGGCCGTTCGCAGATGGCCGCCGGCTACCTGCAGCATCTGGCCGGCGACCGCATCCAGGTGCTCTCGGCCGGATCCGCCCCGGCCGCGTCGGTCAACCCCTCGGCCGTGGCGGTGATGGCCGAGGAGGGGATCGACATCTCCGCCGAGCAGCCCAAGGTCCTCACCACGGACTCGGTGCGCGCCTCGGACGTGGTCATCACCATGGGCTGCGGGGACACCTGCCCGATCTTCCCGGGCAAGCGGTACGAGGACTGGGAGCTGGACGACCCGGCCGGCCAGGGCGTGGAGGCCACCCGCCTCATCCGCGACGACATCAAGTCCCGCATCCAGCGCCTCATCGCCGAGCTGGACGCCACCGTTCCACAGCCATGATCACGTGCGCGCCACCTCGGCTCCGGCCCGGCGTGTCGCCACAGTTGGCGTGCACGTGATCACTGCTGGGTGTCAGGTGAGGTGGTTCCCGACGACGTCACGCGGCTCAGGCAGTCGCCTCGCCATAGTGGGGCTCGGCTCGCTTGACCAGTCCCATCACCCACATGGTCACGGGCGAGAGGATGATCTCCACGGCGGACTTGAACAGGAAGCCGACCAGAACGTAGTTCAGGAAGTCGGGCAGGCCGGTGATCCCGATGACCCCGGCGGCGATCGAGCAGAACACCAGGGTGTCCACGAACTCCCCGGCCAAGGTGGACAGGGCGATGCGGCCGAACAGCAGCCTCTCGCCCGAGCGGCGCTTGAGCCGGACCATGGACCAGGCGTTGGTCAGCTGGCCGGCCAGGAAGCCCAGCAGCGAGGCGAGCACGATCATCGGCACCGGGCCCAGCGTGCGGGCCAGCGCCTCCTGTCCGTCGTACCACTCGGCGCCGGGCAGGGCGATGATGATCCAGTAGCAGATGGCGGCGAACGCGGAGAGGGCGAAGGTGGTCAGGATCGCCCGGCGGGAGGCCTTCAGGCCGTAGACCTCGGAGACCACATCGCCCACGATGTAGGCCAGCGGGAACAGGAAGAACCCGCCGTCGGTGATGATCGGTCCGAAGGTCACCCCCTTGGAGGCACCGATGTTAGAGAGCAGCAGCACCACGGCCATCACGGCCACGAAGATCGCGTAGAGACCGGTGCCGGTGGGAGCGAAGTGGGCGCGCTCGGGCGCGCGGGAGACAGATTCAGTCACGGTGGGTTCCTCTGGGGGTGGTTCGCCGGACCCGGGGGTCGGCTGTATTAGCACGTCCAATGGCTCCGGCCGCTGCGGTGGAACGGCCTCGACGGCCCCGCAGACACCTGCTGCCCCAGGTGGCGGTGGAACCCAATGATTCTCCCACAGTCGGGGGTCCTGGAGCTCCTCCACCGCCCCCAAAATGGCCAGAGCGCGTGCGGATCTCCGTCTCCGGGCGGATCCCTTGCGGGCCCGCTGGTCCGTAGGCTCAGAGCATGATCCCTGGAATACCTTCCCGCTACCGCGACCTGTCCCCCACCTCTGAGACCATCGCCTCCACCCCCGCCTTCGGTGCACTGTCCGCCGCGGCCGTGGCGGGCCTCACCCTGGTCGAGCACCGGAACCTGGGCCCCGTGGCCAAGGCCGCCTACCGCCTGGCCTACGCCGGGTTCGCCGGAGTCTACGGCGCAGCCATCACGCAGCAGCAGAACGTCGTGTCCACTGCCAAGGCACTGTTGATCGAGGACGAGCCGTTCCCCCCGGAGTCCATCCGTCCGAGCGTGGTCGGCCCCTTGGCCGCCGGGGCCACCCTGGGGCTGGCCGAGCTGAACGAAGCGATCGACGGGAAGCTCGTGGACTGGATCGGCAACCGCGGTGTCTCCCACCCTCGTGCACTGCTGGCCGGCGTGGGCGCGGCGCTGATGGGCGCGATGTGGTTCACCGACCGCCGCGAGACCCTGCAGATGACTCATGACCTGGATGCTCAGGAGATAGAGCCGGGCCCCTCTCAACCGTTGGACCGCAGGGTGATCGCCATCCTGGAGCGCCTGCTGCGTGATGACCTGCCCGGTGCTGTTGCCCTGCGGCAGCAGCTGGACAGCGTCCTGCAGCTGCACCCGGAGCTGTCATCGGACACCGACCTGGAACTGGAGGTGGACGAGGACGCACCGCGCGCGGTTCCCTACACCCAGGTCTGGCCAGTGCAGGGCCGTTTCACCCGGGACGGAGAGGAACTGGCCATTGAGCTTCAGATCCACCAGGGCCGCCTGTCGATGATCTCCCTGATGGTCCCGGATGCGCCCTGGGGTGCGGACCGCGACGAGGAGGACACTGACTACGCCGAAGGTTCCGAGCAGGAGCGTGCGCATACCATCCTGGAGGAGATGACCGAGTGGCCGGAGGTCACCGAGGTCCGTTTCGTCCTGGACGGCGAGAGCTGACCAGAGCTGTCCGCTGACCGACGGCTCGGTGAGCCCCGTTGAGGCTACGCCGCGAAGCGGCGGTCCTCCGGGCTCAGCGAGCCGTCTCTGCGTCCACGTCCGAACAGCCGGCGGGCCAGGTACCACAGCCCCACCAGAGCGCCGATCAGCAGGATCACCACGAGCACCGGCAGGAACACGGCGGCCAGTGCCAGCGAGGTGGAGGCGGCGTCCTCGACCGTGGAGAGCACCGGGGCAGCCGCGCCCGCCGTCACGGTGTTGGCACCGGCACGCGTGGTCGCCTTGAACAGGTGCACCAGCAGGGCCATGCCGGCACCGATCACCACCGGAACCCAGGCCTCTCCGGCGAACAACGACCCGGGGTCCTGCACCGTCACGGTCTCCGATCCCATGCCGGAGGCAAAGGTGATGCCGCCAGCCGCCGGTCGAATGACGGTCTGCACGGCGTCGTTGACGCTGTCCAGCACAGGGATCTTGTCCGCCACCACTTCCAGCACCAGCAGACCGCCGATGATCCAGAGGGTGACGTCAGCCGAGAGCCAGGCCCAGGCGGACGGGAGCTCCACGAAGGAGGTGAACCGGTCCATCAGGCCCAGCACGAGCATGGGGATGTAGGCGTTCAGCCCAGCGGCACTGGCCAGGCCGGTGCCGGTGAGGAATTCGAGCATGGTGCACCCGGTCTTCTGCAGCGCACCGTCGTCCCGCGGTTCGGATCCGTCCTCTCGGCGCCCTGCACTGCACATTCAACACCCATGGGGCCGCAACGCGTCCCGGATAGACTGAGGCGGCCCGTTCTGTGCCGTCCCGCACGCCGGGCTCAGCCCGATCCCCACCCCTTGGAGTCCTCCTCATGACCACGCCCATCCCGGAGAAGCCCTCACGTCGCCAGCGGGCTCGTGTCCAGGATGCCGAGCGCCCACGGCTGCGGCTGGGGCTGATGGGCTTCCTGGTGGCGTGGTTGCTGCCCAACCTGGTGATGGCCGTCGTCGTCATGGTCCTGGGCCTGATCCCGGACCTGCAGGTCTACGGCTCGCTCTCCCCGCTGCTGACCGTGGTGGGGGTGGCCGGCCTGGTGATCGGCCTACCGCTGTGCCTGCTGGTGAATTGGGTATTCCGGCACCAGCTCAACCAGTGGGTGCACGTGATGGGCTACGCCCTGGTGGGCATGCTCTACGGTCTGGCCGTGCTGCTCTATGGCGGCTCGGGCCTGCTGCCCATGCTCATCCCGCTGATCGGCTTCCCGGCTGCCGTGCTGATGGCCCTGGGACGCACCCTGGCCCGCCCGCTGGCCCACGTCGTGGACGCTGAGGGCGAGCCGATCGAGACAGACCTGGACGAGCCGGCCCCCTCCCCGTCGAACAGCACTGACTGAGCCGAACGGGGCTGTGCGCGTGCACAGCAGAAGCACCTCGCGGGCAGGAGTACCATGGTCGGCATGTCCAGCCCTGATGCCCGCACTCCCGGCCAGCCCTACGATCTCTCCTCCCCCGCCCTGGCGCTGACGATCGCCGGATCGGAGGCCACCGGCGGCGCCGGCGCCCAGGCCGATCTGAAGACCTTCCAGGAGCTGGGAGTCTTCGGCATGGTCGCCCTGACCTGCATCGTCTCCTTCGACCCGAAGAACGACTGGGGCCACCGGTTCGTGCCCGTGGAGGCCCAGGTGATCGCCGACCAGCTCGAGGCCATCCAGGGCGACTATGCCGACCAGCTGACCACCACCAAACTGGGCATGATGGGCTCCCCCGCCACCATCTCCACGGTGGCGACGGCGCTGAAGAACCAGCAGTGGCAGAACATCGTGCTGGACCCGGTGCTGATCTGCAAGGGTCAGGAGCCCGGCCACGCCCTGGACACCGATCAGGCCCTCAAGGCCGAGCTGCTCCCGCTGGCCACCTTCACCACCCCCAACCACTTCGAGGCCGAGCAGCTCTCCGGCATGAGCATCTCCTCGGTGGAGGACCTGCTGCAGGCCGCCCGGCGCATCCATGAGGTCTCCGGAGCCGCCGTGCTGGCCAAGGGCGGCATCCGTCTGGACGGCCCGGATGCCGTGGACGTGTTCTACGACGGCACCACCGAGGAGATCCTCTCGGTGCCCAAGATCGGTGAGCACGCGGTCTCCGGCGCCGGCTGCTCCCTGGCCGCGGCCGTGACTGCCGAACTGGCCAAGGGCGCCACCCCCGTGGAGGCGGCACGTCGCGCCAAGGAGTTCGTCACCGCCGGCATCCATCAACGGGTGGCCGGCAACACCCCGTTCGATGCCCTCTGGCAGGGCGGACTGCGGTGAGGATCGAGATCTTCTCGGACGTCGGCTGCCCATGGTGCTTCATCGGCAAACGGCGTTTCGAACGGGCGCTGGCCCAGTTCCCCCACCGAGACCAGGTGGAGGTGGAGTGGAAGAGCTATCAGCTGGATCCGTCCCTGCCCGAACATGATGCCCGCTCGGAGGTCGAGTACCTGACTCAGGCCAAGGGGATGCCGGAGGGCCAGGTGCGCCAGATGCTCGGTCACGTCACCGCCCAGGCCCTGGACGAGAACCTGCACTACGACTTCGACTCCCTGGTGGTGGCCAACTCCTGGAAGGCCCACCGTCTCATCCAGCGCGCCAAGGCGGTCTCACTGGCCGCAGCGGAGGAGCTGGAGGAGCAGCTGTTCTCCGCCCACTTCGAGCGCGGCGAGGACATCGGCTCGGAGCAGGTGCTCGCGGAGCTCGGCCAGGCGGCCGGGCTGACTGCCGAGCAGGTCGGGGAAGCGCTCTCGGACTCCAGCTGGGAGGACCGGGTCCGCGCGGACCTGCAGGAGGCCCGGGCCCTGGGTGTGACCGGGGTGCCCTTCTTCGTCCTGGACCGGAAGTACGGCATCTCCGGGGCGCAGCCCACCGAGCTGTTCGCCCAGGCACTGGAGCAGGCCTGGGCTGAACACCAGCCCCTGCAGATGGTCTCCCCCACGGCCGGTCCCGGCCAGGGTCCCGACGACGGCCCCCAGGCTGGTCTGGATGGTCAGGTCTGCGGCCCCGAGGGATGCGACTGAGCACCGTCACTCCGGGCCCCCGCAGCAGGGGTCCCAGCGCCTCAGTCAGTGTGCCGGAAGTCCAGCCCCAGTCGGCGGGCCCCGAGGAAGCGCACCGCCAGCGCGATGCCGATCAGTGAGGCGGCCAGCGTCATGGTCCAGGACAGACGCCACCCTCCGCTCGCCGTGGCGATCGCGGCGAGGATGATCGGCCCGACCAGATTGGCCGCGTTGTAGATCTGCTGCATCAGCCCCATCACGGCCGCCGGCGATCCGTCCTCGGGTGCCACGTCCACCGCGATCCGCGTCAGAGTGGCCGGGATCAGGGCACCCACCCCGGAGAAGAGGGTGACGGCCACGATCTGCACCACCAGTCCACCGGGCACGGACGTCCAGTCCGGGGCGAAGGTGACCACCGTGGTGACGGCCATGGTGATCAGTCCGATCAGCAGCAGCGGCAGGGCCGAGACGCCCCGCTGATGGAGTCGGCCGGAGAGGATGTTGCCCACCGCGTTCATTCCGCCCACCACGGCGGTGACCACCCCCGGCCAGAGTCCACCCACACCGGCTTCGCGGAAGATGGTGGGCAGGAAGCCGATCACCGCTCCCCACTGCAGGGTGTAACAGGCGAAGACGATGCCGGCGATCCACGGCGTCAGGGTGGCCACGGTACGGCGGATGCGGACGACGGCGGCGCCCACCTGGGGCGGTCCGGTGTCCGGATCCGCAGGGACACAGGCGAGGATGAGCGGGACGGTGATCGCGGTGATCACGGCCATGATGATCCACCAGGTGTTCCACCTGACGCTGGTCAGCAGCAGCGTGGAGGCCAGCACCGCCAGAAACGTGGCCATGCCCTGGAAGCCGGCCCACCAGCCCATCGCGATGTTCGCAGAGGCCGGGTGCGCCACCCGGCGGATGAGGGCCGGTGCCACCACCCCGGCCATCAGGAAGCCCACGCCCTCAAGCATGCGGGTCAGCATCAGGAACCAGGTCTCCGTGGCGAAGGCACCGGCCAGAGAGCCCACGGCGAGCAGGACCATGCCGACCACCAGGGTTCGGCGCAGCCCCCAGATCTCCGAGAACAGGGAGGCGGCCAGCCCGAGCAGCATGGAGCCGACCTGCACGATGCCCAGCAGCACACCGGAGTCCACGAGGGACAGGCCCAGATCGGCTCGGATGAAGTCCAGGGCGCCGGGCAGCTTCCAGATGTGCATGGCCGAGGCGACTCCTGCGACCACGACGATGATCCAGGCACGTGATCCGCCAGAGGCCGTGGCGCATTGCGGGGCCGAAGGGGGCATGTCGACACCCTAGTGGGACACGACACGACAGTGGCGTGCGCACCGGCCCGTTAACGGCCTGAGAGGCGGCAGCCGTGGCTGCCGCCTCTCAGCGGATCTGGATCAGTGGAGCCCGCATCCCCCCGGGCTGATTCCATCTGATCTGTTCCGTCGCACCGTCTCATGGGGCTCTTTCAGAGTAGTCAGCGCACAGTCTGCACAGGTAGTGGACCTTTGGACAGACTTTCTGCCCCGAGTGTGGTCCACATCACATCCGACGGGAGGAGTGCCCGTTCGAGGGGATCGGGACCCCCGCACGCACCCACCACCAGTCCTTCTCTCGACCGGAGGTGAAGGTCCCTCCGAAGGCCCTCACGCGGTCCCTCATCCCGATCAGCCCATGACCGGAGGACATCCAGGCACCTCGTCCGCGCGGTGTCATGCCCAGACTGTTGCCCACGGCCAACCGCACCTCCTGGTCATCGGCGTCGAGCTCGATCACCGCTTCGCTGCCACCTCCGGCATGCTTGGCCACATTGGTCACCGCCTCCTGCATGACCCGGTACAGGGCGGTCTGGACACTCTGGGAGATGCCTTCGGACAGGCCCTCCGTCCTGACGGCCGTGGAGATCCCCAACGATTCCAGGCCCCGCCCGAACTTCACCGCTCCATGTTCGAGGTCCAGAGCCGAGGCCCCGTCCTGCGCGTCGGTCTCGGAGGCGTTGGCGGGATCGGCCACCAGGCCCTCGGCCTGCAGCAGCGTCAGCATCCGGCGCAGGTCGCCCAGCGCCTCCTTGGCAGAATCGCCGGCCACCTGCACCGCCATCCGAGCCGCCTCGTCCGTCCCCACGAACTGTGCCGTCCTGGTCTGCATGGCGATGATGGTCAGGTTGTGCGCCACGATGTCATGCAGGTCCCGGGCCAGCAGTCTCCGCTCCTCCTGGGCCGCCTCAGCGGCACGGCGCGTGGCCTCGGCGACGCGGCGCAGGTCCCGCTCACGGCGAGCCAGGCTCTGCTGGATGAAATGTCCGATGGTCCAGCCCCCGGCCAGCAGAGGCACCACCACCCACAGGCTGCTGGAGTCCTCGGGCGTGGTGATCGGGATGGACGCCGCCCAGGAGATCGAGACGGCCAGGGCGAACAGGCTGAACGGGAGATTCGCCGACGCCGCCACCAGCACCAGGATCACGGGCAGCAGCAGTGACGGTGAGACGTGCAGCCCGAAGACGTGGCTGGCGATCAGCCCCGGGATCAAGGCGGTGAAGGCCACGGTGCTGCGGATCCACAGCAGGAAGAAGGGGATGCCCGTCAGCAGGGTCAACAGCACGTTGGGGGCACGGTCACCCTGAGTCCAATCGCCCAGGACCATGTCCGAGACCATGGACGCGCCCATGAACACGGTGATCAGGATGAGCACGACCCGGTTCAGGGGCCGCGCACGCCAGAAGTCGCCTGACCTCTCCAGGAGATCAGGCGACGCCGGTGCCGTCATGCGATGGAAAGACCTGACTCAGCCGCAGAAGATGCCGAAGACCTTGCACAGCCACTTGCCTCCAGCGGAGGTCACGCCAGTGGGGCTGGCGGTCTCCGGAAGAGTGACCGACACGGAGGGGCCAGGGGCCACCGGGGCAGGCGAACCCGCGGGCGTGGCCGCAGCCGGGGAGGCGATCAGGGCGACAGAGGCGGCCACAGCGGCCAGGGAGGTGTAGACAGTCCGTTCCATGACACCAGTATTCCGCATGACACCCAGTCAGACCAGAGGTGCAGGTCACCGTCTGGGTCACTCTCCGTGCGGCACTGCGGCCCGGTACGCTGACGCCATGGTGCAGACTCCTCCCGCGATGACTCCGGCTCCCGGGCACAGCCGCCCCTTGACGGTGCTGGTGGTGGACGATCAACCCCTGATGAGCGGGGCTCTGAAGACGCTGATCGGTTCGGCACCGCACATGGAATGCGTGGGGGTGGCCGCCAACGGCGAGGAGGCGGTCGAAGCCTGCATCGCGGTGCGGCCGGACGTGGTCCTGATGGACATGCAGATGCCGGTCATGGGCGGCGTGGAGGCCACCGCCCGAATCACCGAGGCCTGCCCGGACACCCGGGTCCTGGCCATCACCACCTTCACGTCCGAGCAGTACCTGGTCCCGGCCCTGCGTGCCGGTGCCGCCGGCTACCTGCTCAAGGATGCCGAGCCCACGGTCATCCTCGGGGCGATCTGGGGTGTCCACCGCGGTGAGTCCGTGCTGGCCCCGGCGGTCACCGCCAAGCTGCTGGCCTCCATCGAGCATGACCGTCCCGTGGTGGGACGGGCCCAGCTCAAGCCCGGGGATCCGGACGGTTCCGATCTGACCCCGCGGGAACGGGAGATCCTGCAGCTGCTGGCCCGGGGCCGGTCCAACCCGGAGATCGCCCAGTCGCTCTCCCTCTCCGAGTCCACGGTCAAGGCCAACCTCACACGGATCATGGACAAGCTCGAGGTGCGCGACCGCGTCCAGGTGATCATCCGCGCCGCCCAGCTGGGGCTGGTGACCCTCTCGCTCGACTGAGCTCCGCGGATCAGGCCCGGACCACCGGTACCTCGGCGAACCGGGTGGTGTACTGCGGGGAGGCGAACTCCCGCCGCATGCTCCATTGGCCCTGTTCCACCAGCCCGCCCTGGCCCAGACCGATCGCCCCCGCGCCGAAGCGGCCTCGGACCGCCCCGAGCACGTCCTCCACATGCCGATCCGGTTCTGCCGACTCGAACACCTCCAGCATGGGATTCTGCTGGGCGGCGGACTCCAGGCCGGAGAGCATCACCCCGGCACGGTTGTAGGGGATGCCCTCACTCATCACCGAACGCATGGCGGCGGCCGCGGCACGGGTGATGGCGACCGGATCCGCCGTGGCCCGGTCCAGGGCGACCGTCCGGGCCACGGATCCGTCCTCGCCGGTGAACCGGGAGGTCCCCGCCGTCACGGTCAGCACGCGTGCCCGCTGGCCCTGAGCGGCCATGCGGGCCGCAGCGCGCTGGGCGTAGACGTTCATCACCTCGGCCATCTCGGCCTGGGTGGTGACCGGGCGGGAGAAGGACCGGGAGAAGATGACCTGGGCCGGACCGGCGCTCTCATCCACGTCCGGCACGCAGGGGGTGCCCCTCAGCTCCAGGACCGTGCGCTCGAGCACCACGGAGAATCGAGACCGGATCCACCCCGGATCGGCATCGCGCAGGTCAGCGATCGAGTGGATCCCGAGCTGCTCCAGCCGGGCCGAGGTCTTGCGTCCCACACCCCACACCTCCCCCGCTGGAAGACGGCGCAGCAGCGCCTCCACCGACCCGCGGGGCACACTGTCCCAGGCCATCACCCCACCCAGCCGGCCGTCGTCGGGATTGTGCTTGGCCACATGGTTGGCGAACTTGGCCAGCGTCTTGGTGGGGGCGATGCCCACACACACCGGCAGTCCCACATGCCGGGCCACGGCCTCCCGCAGCTGCCGTCCGGTGGCCTGCAGCCGCTCAGCATCGCCCTGCAGTCCCAGGAACGACTCGTCGATCGAGTACACCTGCTGCCAGGTGCCGAACCGGCCCAGCAGCTCCATCACCCGGGCGGACATGTCCCCGTAGAGCTCGTAGTTGGACGAACGGGCCACCAGGCCCCAGCGTTCGGCTTGCCGGGCGATCTGGAACCAGGGAACGCCGGTCTTCAGTCCCAGGGCCTTGGCCTCCGGGGAGCGGGCGACCACGCAGCCGTCGTTGTTGGAGAGCACCACCACGGGACGGCCTTCGAGGGAGGGGTCGAAGGCCCGCTCACAGGAGACGTAGAAGTTGTTCACGTCCACCAGGGCGATCCGGTCCAGCGTGGCAGGACGGGACCCGACGCCGGGCATCGCGCTCACAGCCGGTGCAGGCAGCAGGTGGCCACGCCCCACACCTGCAGCCGATCAGGATCCTCCAGGACCAGCGGCGCAGCGCCGTCCTCCGTGGCCAGGGCGACGGCGCGCTCGCCCCCGCGCACCTCCAGCAGGAGCCGACGCACCAGCAGCTCCCCGTCCACCACGGCCACCACCACGGAGCCGTCCTGGGGCACGGCGGCCCGGTCCACGATCAGCTCGTCGCCGTCGCTGATCCCCGCCCCGGACATGGCCTGTCCGGCCACGCGCAGGATGAAGGTGGAGGTGCGGTCCCGGATCAGCTCTCGGTTCAGATCGATCCCGCCGTCCAGGTAGTCCCGGGCCGGGGAGGGGAAGCCGTGGGCGCGAGGAGACTGTCCTGCTCCGGCGGGCTGGACGGTCATGCTCGCCTCACTCGTCCTCGTCCTCGTCTTCATCCGGGGACGGCGACGGGGAGGGCGAGCTCGACTCGGTGGGGCTCGGCGAGGGCGACGCACTGGACTCTGTGGCGCTCGGCGAGGGCGAAGGGCTCTCGGACGGAGACTCGCTGGGCGAGGCGGAGGCACTGGGTGAGGGGCTGGGCGAGGCGGAGGCGCTGGCCTGGTCTCGGCGGCGGGCCTCCTCCTGGCGGCGCTGCTCCTCAGCGGCCCGCTGCCGAGCGGCCTCCTGCTGGCGAGCGATCTCCTGCTGACGCGCGATCTCCTGTTGGCGGGCGATCTCGCGCTGCCGTGCGATCTCGGCCTGACGAGCCTCTTCGGCTCGGCGGGCCTCCTCCTCGCGCTGACGCTGCTCGGCAGCCAGCAGAGACTCCTGGGTGTTCTCCAGGGAGACCATGCGGGCTTGGGCCTGGGAGAGTGTCGTACCCAGGCGCTCCTGCAGTCCCTCCTTGTCTGCGGCCCAGGCCAGCGAGCTGAGGGTGGAGCCCTCGTCCGGCACGGCGGCGATCATCTTCTGTGCTGCGGTGCCCCGCTCGAGCAGTGCCGCCAGCTCCGCGATCTCCTCACTGGCGGCAGCTGATGTGCCCGGCTGGACGCTCTCCAGTTCCTCCAGCTCCTGCACCGTGGGCAGCACCTGCCCGGGCAGGGTGCACTCGTACCCCGCCGAGTACAGACCCTTCTTGGCGGACCGGGCCTCGGCCTGGGCAGCGCGCACGGACTCCCCCAGCTCGGCGAGCGGCTGCTCCCGGACGGGGACGGCCAGTCCTTGCTCGACCTGCTGGACATTGACGATCTGCCCGGCATGGTGGACCTGCGCCAGCAGTGTCCCGTGGGGTCCGGTGCGCTGGTCCGGGAACTCCAGGCGGACGGAGTCGCCGGGTTCGAGCACCGCGCGCAGCTGGTCGACGGACTCCTGAGCCAGGCACTGCTCCGGCCCCGGCTCCTCGCCCTCCCCGGCGAGCACGGGCGCCATGATCCCGGCCAGACGCACCGTCTCCTCATTCCCGTTGAAGTTGACCACCACCGTCTGGCCGTCCTGCACGGAGATGACCTGACCGGCCGACTCAACCGTCCGGATGTCCTTGAGCGCGCTGAGCACGGCAAGGGTCAGCAGCAGCGCAGCGAGCGCCAGGAAGGCGATGGTTCCGATGAGCGGGAACCGGCGGCTGGTGGACTCGGACATCTGATTCCTGGAGTGAGGGGTGCCGAAGGGCGGGTGGCCGACGGGCCGGTCTGGGGTCACCCGATCCTATCAAGCACGCCGCTTCGGCCGACTCAGCGCTCGCGCTGATAGAACGGCAGCTCCACCACGGTGAACGCCTCCGGGCGTCCTCGCAGGTCCACCTGCAGAGCGGTGCCCACGGCGCTGTGCCGGGCGTCCACGCGAGCCAGGGCCACGGGGTGCCCCAGGGTGGGGCTGGGCGCCCCGGAGGTGACCTTCCCGACGACGGCTCCGTCACCGTCCAGCACCGGGTAGCCGGAGCGGGCGGCACGGCGGCCCTCGCCCTGCAGCCCGACCAGGACCTGACGGGTGTCCGTACCTTCGGCGGCCTCCGTCTCGGCGCGTTCGCGTGCGGCCTCCAGGGAGGCTCGGCCGACGAAGTCGCCCTCCTTCTTGTAGGCGACCACCGGGCCGACACCGGACTCTGCGGGCAGGTGCTCCAGGTCCAGTTCGTTGCCGTACAGCGGCATGCCGGCCTCCAGGCGCAGGGAGTCACGGCTGGCCAGCCCGCACGGGAGCAGATCGGCCCCGCACTGCTCGGCGGCGGAGACCAGTGCGTTCCAGACGGCGGTGGCCTGCGCGCTGAGCTGCTCAGCGTCCGGCTCCGGTCCGATGATCAGCTCGAAGCCGTCCTCCCCGGTGTAGCCGGTGCGGGCCACCAGGACCGGCACCTCGCCCTGCTCGGTGCGGACCGTGGACTCCAGCGCGGAGTAGTACTTCATCTCGACGATCTCCACAGCGGCGGACTCCACCAGGGCACCGGTGAGGATCCGGGCGGCCTCCGGACCCTGCACGGCCACCAGGGCGGACTGAGCGGACTCATCCGTCACGGTGGCCTCGAACTGGGAGGCCCGCTCACTCAGCGCCGCCGCCACGGCTGAGGCGTTGCCGGCGTTGGGCACCACCAGGAACTCCGTCCCCGGGTCCACCACACCGTCCGCGTCCGGCTCGGCGGCGTCCAGGCGGTAGACGATGACATCGTCCAGCACGGTCCCGGCCTCGGTGCAGACCAGGGAGTACTTGGCCTTGCCCGGCTTGACGGCGGAGATCTTCCCGACCAGGGCGTAGTCCAGGGCCGCTGCGGCCTCGGGCCCGCTGACGCGCACCTCGCCCATGTGGGAGAGGTCGAACAGGCCTGCCGAGGTGCGTACGGCCTGGTGCTCGGCCAGCTCCGAGCCGTACTTCAGGGGCATCAGCCAGCCGCCGAAGTCGGTGAAGGAGGCACCGGCCTGTTCGTGGACCTGGTGCAGGGGGGTGGTCCGCTGGGACGGGGTGGTGGTCATCTCAGACTCCTGTGTGCTCGATCGGTACCGCCGGGGCTCAGTCTTCGAACGCCTCGGGCGGCGGGCAGGTGCAGATCAGGTTGCGGTCGCCGTGTGCGCCGTCGATCCGTCCCACGGGCGGGAAGTACTTGTCCCGGCGCAGCGACTCCACCGGGTAGCCGGCCTGCGAGCGCGGGTACTCCCGGTCCCAGTCGTCGGCGGTGAGCACCGAGGCGGTGTGCGGGGCGTTGCGCAGAACGGACTCGTTCAGGGTCTCCTTGGTGGTCGCCTCGATCTCGGCGTGGATGGAGACCATGGCGTCGATGAACCGTTCGATCTCCGCCAGGTCCTCGGACTCGGTGGGCTCCACCATCAGGGTGCCGGCCACCGGGAAGGCCAGGGTGGGTGCGTGGAAGCCGTAGTCGATCAGGCGCTTGCACACGTCCTCGGCGGTGACACCGGTGCGGGCGGTGAGCTCGCGCAGGTCCAGGATGCACTCGTGGGCCACCAGCCCGGAGTTGCCGGTGTAGAGGATCGGGTAGTGGTCCTGGAGCCGCCGGGCCAGGTAGTTGGCCGAGAGCAGCGCCTGGCGGGTGGCCTCGGTCAGGCCGTCGCCGCCCATCAGGTGGATGTAGGCCCAGGAGATCGGCAGCACGCCGGCCGAACCGTACGGAGTGGCGGTGATGGGGTGCTCTGCGTCCGGCAGGTACGGAGTGAGATGCTCGGCCACGGCCACTGGGCCCACGCCGGGTCCGCCTCCGCCGTGCGGGATGCAGAAGGTCTTGTGCAGGTTCAGGTGGGAGACGTCGCCGCCGAACTGCCCGGGCTGGGCCAGTCCGACCAGGGCATTGAGGTTGGCGCCGTCGATGTACACCTGGCCTCCGGCCTCGTGGACCTTGCGGCAGACCTCGCGCACGTCGGCGTCGTAGACACCGTGCGTGGAGGGGTAGGTGATCATGATGGCCGCGACCTTGCCCTCGTTCGCCGCGATCTTCGCATCGAGGTCCTCGGCGCTGATGGTGCCGTCCTCGGCGGTGGCCACCACCACGACCTTCAGACCGGCCAGGACGGCTGAGGCGGCGTTGGTGCCGTGGGCCGAGGCCGGGATCAGGCAGACGTCCCGCTCGCCCTGGCCCTGGTCCAGGTGGTAGCGGCGGATGGCCAGCAGGCCGGCGTACTCGCCCTGGGAGCCTGCGTTGGGCTGGACGGAGACACCGGCGTACCCGGTGATGGTGGCCAGCTTGGCCTCCAGGTCCGAGATCAGGTGGCGCCAGCCCTCGGTCTGGTGGTCCGGGGCGAAGGGGTGGATGGAGCAGAACTCCGGCCAGGAGATGGACTCCATCTCCGCGGTGGCGTTGAGCTTCATGGTGCACGAGCCCAGCGGGATCATGGTGCGGTCCAGGGCGAGGTCGTACCCGGAGAGGCGGCGCAGGTAGCGCAGCATCTGGGTCTCGGACCGGTAGGTGTTGAACACCTCGTGGGTCATGTACTCGGACTCGCGCCGCAGGGAGGCGGGCAGGTGCTGGGTGGAGGCGGCGTCGTCGTGCTGGCCGTCCGCCGGCACGGAGGCGCCCTCCAGTCCGGAGGCGTCCACACCGAAGGCGGAGAGCACGGCCACCAGGTCCTCGTCCGTGGTGGTCTCATCCGTGGAGACGCCGACGGTGTCCGCGTCGACCAGGCGCAGGTTGACTCCGGCCTCCTCGGCGGTGCGCACGATCTGCTCGGCCCGGCCGGCAACGCGCACCTGAACGGTGTCGAAGAAGGACTCGTGCACCAGCTCCTGGCCGGCGCCGCTCAGCGCAGTGGCCAGACGTGAGGCCTGCCGGTGGGCATGCTCGGCGATCGCCCGCACACCCTCCGGGCCGTGGTAGACGCCGAACATGGAGGCCACGATGGCCAGCAGCGCCTGGGCGGTGCAGATGTTGGAGGTGGCCTTCTCCCGGCGGATGTGCTGCTCACGGGTCTGCAGGGCCAGGCGGAAGGCGGGCTTGCCGGAGGAGTCCTGGGAGACGCCCACCAGCCGACCGGGCAGCTGGCGCTGCAGTCCGTCCGTGACAGCCATGTAGGCGGCGTGCGGGCCGCCGAAGAACAGGGGAACGCCGAAGCGCTGGGTGTTGCCCACGGCGATGTCCGCGCCCTGCTCGCCCGGGGGCACCAGCAGCGCCAGGGAGAGGATGTCCGCCGCGACGGTCACCATGGCACCGCGCTCCTTGGCGGCGGCGATCACGGGTGCGTGGTCGGCGATCCGGCCGGAGTCACCGGGCTGCTGGAGCACGATGCCGCACAGTCCGCGCTCCTCCAGCTCAGCGGCCACGTCCTGCGGCAGGTGCTCCAGCCCGGCGGTCAGGTCCACGGTCCGCACGGTCAGGCCCAGGGCCTGTGCGCGCCCCTCCACCACGGAGCGGGTCTGCGGGAACAGGTCGGCGTCCAGCAGGGTGATGCCGTCCGAGTTCTTGCGGTTGGCGCGGTGCATCAGCAGGACGGCCTCGGCGGCGGCGGAGGCCTCGTCCAGTAGGGAGGCGTTGGCGATCGGCAGACCGGTCAGGTCCGAGACCATGGTCTGGAAGTTCAGCAGTGCCTCGAGTCGACCCTGGGAGATCTCCGGCTGATAGGGCGTGTAGGCGGTGTACCAGGCCGGGTTCTCCAGGACCTTGCGCAGGATGACCGGCGGGGTGACGGTGTCATAGAACCCCTGGCCGATCATCTGGGTCTTCATGATGTTGCGGCCGGCGATCTCCCGCAGCTGCTCCATCACGGCGGCCTCGGTCAGCGGGGCGGGCAGGTCCAGCGGCTGCTCCTGCCGGATGTCCTGCGGCACGGCGGCGTCCACCAGGGCGTCCAGGGAGTCATAGCCCAGGGTCTGCAGCATGTGCTGGGCGTCTTCGGCGCGCGGACCGATGTGGCGTGCGGTGAACGGAGCCGAGGCGGTGTCACGGGGCTGATGGCCGGCAGGGTGCCCGGCCGGAGTGGCGGGGCTGGCCGACGGGGTGGAGGCGGTGGCGGTCATGGCTTCTCCCATGCTGAGGCGGACAACGGTGCGGCAACGTTCATCCTCCCCGCTCTGTCATGGACCTGAGAGATTTCGACTGTCAGGTCCTGTGGCGGCGTGCGCCCGGGGCCGGAGGTCGTTGCACCGTCGGTGGTCGCGGCTGGCTGCCGTGACGCTTTCCAGAGACGCCTTCCCGCACGGTTCTGGGGCCTGAGAGATTCCTGGGGAGGAGTTGCTCCTTCGGCGTCCGATCCGGCCGGTGTCCGACCCGATCAGCACTCTCCCGTGCGGGGACAGTGGCGTGCCTCCCAGTGTGTCACACCGCACGTGCCCGGTCACCCGCGTTCACCTGGACGTAGCCCAGGACCACCGGTTCCGTCACGTGAAGACCACCGGGGATTCGCCCGGGCGGGGCATGCTGTGTTCGCTCTGCCCCACCCCCCGGACCATGAAGGACTCAGCCATGACCGCACCGCACCCCACTGCCCGCAGCCGTCGCCGCCCTGTCCGCGGCCTCCGGCCGCTGCTGGCGACCGCCGTCATCACCGGAACCCTCGTGGCCACGCCCGCGGCCGCCGTCGGGCCCTCCGTCACGCTGCCTGCGGCCCCGCAGACCGACGCCTCCCCGGCTCCTGCACCCCAGGACGGGTTCCGGGTGCTGCCGTACCTGATGGAGCCCACTGCAGACTCGATGGACCTGGTCTGGTTCTCCGAGACGGACCAGCCCGGCACCGTCCAGGTCTCCGGCCCGGGCCTGGGCGGCGGGAAGGGCAAGGGCAACGACGCCGGCCGCTACACCTCGGATCCTCAGTACCGCCCGTTGCTGGAGTACACGGACAAGGAGCTGGACCAGTCCATCACCGGCCTGGTGAAGGGCTCCTGGCTGAAGGCCGACTCGAACTACCGGCACCGGGTCTCCATCACCGGGCTGAAGCCGGGCAAGACCTACCGGTACACGGTCATCCAGGGCGGACAGACCCGCTCCGCCAGCTTCGAGACCGCCCCGAAGGCCAACTCCTGGGACGAGATCCGGATCATCGCCTTCTCCGACTCCGAGACCGAGCCCTACGGCCGGGTGGAGCACCGCGAATGGGAGCTCTCCCCCGTCAACGGCTACACCGAGGACTCGCTGCCGCGCCCGGGCGAGGGCTCGGCATGGGACCGGATCTTCGGCCACACCACCCGGTACGGGCAGTTCACCCTGCGCTACCCGCTGAGCCAGGACACGGCCATGCGGGAGAACATGAAGCACATCGAGGCCGCGGACCCGGACCTGATGATGATCGCGGGGGACCTGTCCCAGGGCTCGGGGTACCAGCCGGCGTGGGATGAGTTCTGGCGGTACTTCGCCGGGGAGCACGGCACGCTGGCCTCCACCACTCCCCTGCTGACCGCGCTGGGCAACTGGGAGACCTAAGCGGCGCTGAACGGGGGCTACGGGACCCCGCAGGACCAGTCCCCGGCCGTGATCAGCCGCAACAAGTACCACGAGTACTTCGAGCGCACCGGGGAGGGCACCGATCAGGCGAACCCCCAGTACCGGGGCTCCTACTACCGCACGGACCACGGGCCGGTCACCGTGCTGACCCTGGACTCCACCAACGGCCTGCCGGATGAGAACACCAAGACCGGGACCCTGTCCGGACCGGTGTTCTCCGGGGACGACACGAACCTGACCGAGGAGAGCCTCTCCACGGACACCCAGGGCGAGTTCACCCGCGAGGACTATGACCGTGCGTTCACCGAGGTCTTCCCCGGCACCACCACCGCAGACTCGGATCTGCCCAACGTCAACGAGGGCACCGCTCAGTGGGAGTGGGCCCAGGAGCAGCTGGCCGACGCCCGGGAGAAGGGGCAGATCGTGCTGGTGCAGTTCCACCACGCGGCCTACTCCAACGGCGTCCACGGCACTCCGCCGAACCACGAGCACGCCGACAACCAGTCCGGTGTGGCCATGCGCGCCTACACCCCGATGTTCGAGGAGTATGGCGTGGCCGCGGTGATCTCCGGGCACGACGAGATGTTCGAGCGTTCCTGGGTGGACACCGACGGGGACGGACGGGGCTTCCACTCCTACGACGTGGGCGTGGCCTCGGACGGACTGCGCGGCGAGCAGCTGGCCCGGAACGAGGACGGGGTCTACGAGCCGATCCGCTTCAACTCCCACTCCGAGTGGATGGCCGCGGCGGACGAGCCCGAGCACTGGGAGGACATCGACGGGGTGCGCCAGCTGGTGGACGGCGGCCTGCACTACGGCCACCTGCAGATCGACATCACCCGTCAGGGTCAGGGCGCCGAGCTGACCCTCACCCCCGTCTACGTGTTCCCGGTGCTGGACGAGGACTACGAGCTGGTGCGCACCGAGCGCCGGGAGTACGACGACGTCATCACCTTCTCCGTGGACCGCAACGGCCTGCCCCAGCAGCAGGGCTGAGACCGGTGGGACCGTCATGATCGTGACGGTCCCCACGAGCGTTTCAGCGGACGGCTGAAGCCGGTCGACACGCGGGTGACAGGGGCGGGGAGACTTTCCTAGGGTCGAAGGACAGCACGATCCCATCTGATCCCCACCGAGAGGAATGCATGTTCACCCGTACCCGCGAACAGTCCGAGACCGTCGACTGGGGAAGCGGCACGAGTGACCGACTCCTGGTCGCTGACGACAACATGGGCTTCGCCGTCGCCCACACTGTGGTGAAGGCGGGCACCTCGTCCAAGCTGCAGTACACCAACCACCTGGAGGCCTGCTACTGCATCGCCGGCTCCGGCTCCGTGGTCGAGGAGGACGGCACCGTCCACGAGATCACCCCGGGCACCATCTACGTCCTGGACGAGCACGACGCCCACGACCTGCGCGGCGGCGAGGACGAGGATCTGGTCCTGGTCTCCATCTTCAACCCGCCGATCACCGGCAACGAGAAGCACACCCTGTCCGAGGACGGCTACTCCGGATACTGATCCTGCGTCCGGCTCCCCCGGACCAGCACTTTCCCGACGACGGCCACCCCGGCATCTGCCAGGGTGGCCGTCGCGCTGTGGTCACCGGCGCATAGGGTGTCCGTCAGAGGTCGGTCCTCGTTCGAGGACAGTCCGCGTCCTCGAACGAGGACAGACCTCAGAACACGGGCATGCCCCCGGTCACGCCGAGCACTGACCCGCTGACGTAGCTGGCCTCTGCGGGGCAGGCCAAGAACACGTAGGCCCCGGCCAGCTCCGCTGGCTGGCCGATCCGTCCCAGTGGAGTGTCAGCACCCATGTGGGACACTGCTCCAGGCTCCTTGGTGGCCGGCTGCAGCGGGGTCCACACCGGCCCGGGGGCCACAGCGTTGACCCGAATGCCCTTCTCCCCCAGCTCGCCGGCCAGGTTCGCGGTGACGTTGTTCAGCGCGGCCTTCGTGGCGGCGTAGTCCACCATCGTCTCCGAGGGCTCGTAGGCCTGCACCGAGGTGGTGTTGATGATGCAGTCCCCGGCAGACAGGTGCGGCACGCAGGCCCGGGTCAGCCACAGCGTCCCGTAGAGGTTGGTCCGCACCGCGCGGTCCAGGTCCTCGGTGCGCAGCCCCTCGATCCCCGCTTCGCCGCGCGCCCAGTGGTAGCCGGCGTTGTTGACCAGGATGTTCAGCCCGCCCAGTCCGTCCACCGCCTCCTGCGCGATCCGCGCACAGGTGTCCTCATCCCGCAGGTCACCCGGGATCAGCACCGCGGTCCGCCCGGCCTTCTCGATCCACCCGGCGGTGTCCTGGGCGTCCTCAGCCTCCTCCTCCAGGTAGTTGATCGCCACGTCGGCCCCTTCGCGGGCGAAGGCGATCGCCACGGCCCGCCCGATCCCGGAGTCACCGCCGGTGATCAGCGCCTTCAGGCCCTCAAGCCGTCCACGTCCCACCCAGCTGGACTCACCGTGGTCCGGCACCGGGTCCATCTGCGCGGTCAGTCCGGGCGGCTCCTGCTGCTGGGCGGGCATGGTCCCGTCCGCGTCGGTCATCGACTCGGCGTGCCGTTGCACTTCAGGCTGGTCGTTCATGACGTTCTCCTTGCTCTGGCGCCGCGCCGGGGTGTGAGGCGCGTGCTGACGCTGACACCACCCTAGGAACCCGGGCCCGCCCGCACCAGGGGCGTGCCAGCCTCCACGCCGGAAGCAGAACGCACGCTCATCGGGGCCGGGGAGCCTCACCCCGGGCGATGCGCAGCAGGTCTCCGGCCAGCCCGATCGGCTCGCGCACCCCGTACCAGACAGCCCGCAGCTCCCGGCCGAGCTCGCCCCCGGCCACCGGGACGCGCAGCAGACGCCCGTCCTGCAGGACCTGACGCACGGCCAGTTCGCTGAGGACCGCTGGGCCCAGCCCGGCGGCCACCGAGTTCAGGATGGCGGCGTTGCCGTTCAACTCGGCCACCGGTTCAGCGCGCACCGTCCCGGGAAGTCGAGCCGCCAGCACCGCCTCGTAGGCGGCCCGCGTGCCCGACCCTGCCTCACGCTCCACCAAGGGGGTCCGGGCCAGCTCGTCCAGCGAGAGCGCACCACCGCGGTCTGCCCACGGGTGCCCAGGGGCGACCACCACCACCAGCTGGTCATGACGCACCAGGGTGCTGCGCACATCCCCGGGGATCTCCGGGGTCTCCACGAACCCCAGCGGCACGGCGCCCTGGCGGACCTTGGCGATCACGTCCCTCGAGTTGGAGATCTCCAGCACGGGGTGCACACCGGGGTGGGTGTGGGTGAGCTGGCTGATCCACTCGGGCACCAGGTACTCGGCCACCGTCATGGAGGCGCCCACCCGGAAGAGCTCACCGCCGCTCGGAGCCGTCGCCGTCAGCGCCGCCACGGCAGCGTCCATCTGATCCACTGCGGAGAGCACCGTCCGCGCCCACTCCACCGTGAGCGCGCCCTCGGTGGTCAGCGCCGACCCCTGCGGCGAGCGCACCAGCAGCGGGTACCCGAGCCGACGCTCCATCAGCGCGATGGACCGCGACGCATTGGACTGCGCCACCCTCTGGGCCCGCGCTCCTGCTCCCAGGCTCCCCTCATCGGCGATCGAGACCAGCAGCCGCAGGGTGGGGATCTGCACCCATCGAGCCAGTGATGCCCCACGCGCCGCCCGAGGTGTCTCAGATGTCATATCGTCAGCATATCCCCCCATGTGCCGTGGGAGTCTCCCCACTCCGCAGGATGGCGGGTGGACTCGGATCATGTCCGCTCCCTCTGACACCGGCTCTGCCCGCACGCCCGATGCCGTCCGCACCCACTGGTGGCAGAAGGTGCCCCAGCTGTTGCCGGGCATCGTGGTGTCCTTCATCGGCGCCGGCCTCGCCTGGGGCATCGCCCAGCTGGTGCCCGGGCTGAGCACCCTGCTGGTGGCGATCCTGCTCGGTGTGATCTGGTGCAACCTCGCCCCCGTGCCCGCCGCGCTCAAGCCCGGCACCGCCTTCTCCGCCCGGCACATCCTGCGGGCCGGGATCATCCTGCTGGGCCTGAAGCTCTCCCTGGGTGCCATCGCCGAGCTGGGCGTGGGCGTGATCGTGGTGGTGGTGGCCGCCGTCGGGATCACCTTCGGCGTGACCGTGCTGGTGGGCCACTGGCTGAAGATCCCCACCCCGCTGACCCTGCTGGTGGCCTCTGGCTTCTCCATCTGCGGTGCCGCCGCCGTGGCCGGCGCCGAAGGCGTGCTCAAGGCCAAGAAGGAGCACGTGGCCGCGGCCATCGGGCTCGTGGTGCTCTTCGGCACCCTGATGATCCCCACCATCCCGTTCCTGGTCTCGCTGTTCGGGCTGGACGAGGAGGCCGGCGGGCTCTGGGCCGGCGCCTCCGCGCACGAGGTCGCCCAGGCCGTGGCCGCCGGCGGCATCATCGGCAGCAGCGCGCTCGCCGTGGCCGTCACCGTCAAGCTGGCCCGCGTGCTGATGCTCGCCCCGGTGATGGCCGGCATGGCGTGGTGGATGCGCCGCGCCGCCACCCTGGAGACCGCCACCCACAGGTCTGACGCCGAGGGTGGCAGGACCAAGCTGCCCCCGATCGTCCCTGGGTTCGTGCTGGGCTTCCTGGCAATGGTGCTGCTGCGCACCTTCGGGCTGGTCCCGGAGGCCCTGCTGGGACCGGCAGACGTCCTTCAGAGCCTGCTGCTGACCGCCGCGATGTTCGCCCTGGGGCTGGGCGTGCACCTGCGCACCCTGACCCAGGTCGGCCCTCGCCCGGTGCTGCTGGGCGTGATCTCCACGGCCGTGATCCTGACCATCGGCGGGCTCGGCGCGGTCCTGGTGGGCTGAGCCCCAGCCTGCTGAACCCGTGGGCCACTGAGCTCCAGGCCGTACGCTGACTCCATGCGCATCTGGAGCCTGCACCCGTCCCTGTTGGACCAGAAGGGTCTGGTGGCGTGCTGGCGGGAGACCCTGCTGGCCCAGAAGGTGCTGCAGGGCCGGACCTCCGGGTACCGGAACCACCCACAGCTGGAGCGGTTCCGCGCGCATCCGGATCCGCTGGCGGCGATCGGCTCCTACCTCTCCGGGGTGGCCGACGAGGCCGATGCCCGCGGGTACCGCTTCAATCGGGACCTGATCGTGTGCCCGCCTCAGCAGTCGTCAGGGACCGACGACGGCCCCGCGCCGATCGCTGTCACCACCGGTCAGCTGGACCTGGAGTTCCGCCACCTGCTGGCCAAGCTCGAAGTCCGCGATCCGGACCGCCATGCCCGCCTGAGGAAGGCACCTGCCGGTGCGACGTCGTCGGGAAGGCCTGGCCCTGAAGGCACCCTGTGCGCCCATCCGCTGTTCACCGTGGCTCCCGGCCCCGTGGAGAGCTGGGAGCGGAACGAAGGCTGAGCACACAGCACGGGGCGGGACCGACCGTGATGGTCCGTCCCGCCCCGTATTGCGGTGCTGCTGTCCGCTCGGTGAGGAGCTCCCGGATCAGACCAGGGCGGCGTCCTCGTTCTCCTCGCTGAAGCCGAACTCGGTCAACGGGGTGCCGGTGGCGACCAGCTCCAGGATCTCGGTGGCGCGGTCCTGGTCGACTTCCAGGGCCAGCGCGACCTCGGCGACCAGCGGGGACTGGGCGTCGCGGAACAGGTCCTTCTCGGCCATGGACAGGCCCTTGGAGTCGCGGCGGCGGCCCAGGTCACGGACCACCTCGGCCACGCGCTCCAGCTCACCGGTGGCGATCTTCTCCTGGTTGGCCTTCATCCGGCGGGACCACTGCTGCTCCTCGGAGGTGGTGGGCTCCTGGATGATCTCCAGCAGGCGGCGCAGTCGGACGCGGTCGCAGACCTCGCGCACGCCGACCTCCTCCGCCTTGGACTCCGGAATGGAGATCGTCAGATCCTGATGATGGATCTGGAGCGTGATGTAGGCCACGTCATCCCCCTTGACCTTGCGCACCTTGCGGTCGGCGATGGTCGCCGGACCGTGGTGGGGGTGGACAACGAGCTGGCCTGGAGTGAACTGCATGAATCTGGACCTTCCTGACGACGGGCACCACCCTCGACGACACCGGGCCCGGCGGGGCGCTCACGCACTCCCCCACTGGTTCGGGGACAGTCATCCCGAGACAGCTGCCCGTGTCAGCAGTCTCAGGCACGCTGTGACCGGTCAGCCCCGTCATGAGGCGGTGGCGACCATGCGATCTCAGCGAGTTGGCTCACACCATTTTCTCACACGTTGCTCAGATGGTTCGCTCTGAGTGGATTCGCATGTAGGCTTCGCCCCCTTGACAACGGCGGGAACATCCTCCCCGACGGCGCCACGCCCCTCATCCGGGCAGGTCACCTTGCAGATCGACCTGGTCCTGGGCCTGCAGGAACTCGAAGACCTCCACCTCGTCCACCCCGGGGAAGGCCCCGGAGGGCATGGCCGCCAGCAGGTGGGCGTTGGCGCGGGCGGCCGGCCAGGCATGGCCTCCCCAGGCGGCCTCCAGTTCGGCGTTGGGCTGACGGCAGCAACTGGGGTCAGGGCACCGGGAGATCGAGCGGGAGGTGGTCTCCTTGCCCCGGAACCAGCGCGCGGAGTCGAAGGGCACGCCGATGGAGAGCGAGTAGAACCCGGAGGAGTGCCCCTCCACCACGGCGGTGCACCAGAACGTCCCGGCGGGGGTGTCGGTGTACTGGTTGAAGGCGCGGAAGCCGTCGCCGACGTCGAAGACCTCACGGGAGGTCCAGTAGCGGCAGACCTGCTGCCCCTCGATCGCCCCGGTGTGGTCGGCGGGGAAGGAGACGCCGTCGTTCTCGTAGGCCTTGTGGATGACCCCGGACTCGTGCACCTTCTGGAAGTGGCAGGTGATGCCCAGGTGCTCGGTGGCCAGGTTGGTGAAGCGGTGCGCGGCTGACTCATAGGAGACCCCGAACGCATCGCGGATGTCCTCGATCGCCAGATCCCGCTCGGCCTTGGCGCTCTTGAGAAACTTCACGGTCTCCTTCTGCGGCATCATCAGGGCCGCCGCGAAGTAGTTGGTGTAGACCCGCTGGCGCAGGAAGTCCGAATAGTCCGTGGGCTCACCGTGGCCCAGCACATAGGAGCCGATGGCCCCCAGCAGGACCGACCGGGCGTCATGGTCCGGGTGCCGAGACCGAGCCAGGTAGAACCGGCGGTTCTTCAGGTCGGTCACCGAACGGGTGGAGTGGGGCAGATCGGAGACGAAGCGCACGCTGAAGCCCAGATGTTCAGCCAGGCCGGCCGCCGCACGGTGGCTCAACGGTCCGCCGGAGTGGCCCACGGCGTCCAGCAGCTCCTGCGCACGGCGCTCCAGCTCGGGGTAGTGGTTGTCCCGCTCCTTCATCTCCTGACGCAGCTCGGCGTTGGCACGGCGGGCCTCCTCCGGCGTGGCCGCCTGCTCCTCCAGACGACGGCGCAGCTCCCCTTCCAGCCCTGCGATCACCTCCAGCACCTCGGTGGGGGTGCGCGGGGTGATCTTGATCTGGGGCAGGCCCAGGGTGGCGTAGTGGGCACCGCGTTGGGCCTTCTCCACCGCGATCTCCAGGGCGGCTCGGCGGCTGGGCGCCTCCGCGGAGAGCAGGTCCTCCAGCGTGGTTCCCAGGGCGGACGCCAGTCGGGTGAGCAGGCTGATGCGCGGCTCGCGCTTGCCGTTCTCGATCAGGGACAGGTGGGACGGGGTGGCCTCCACCGCTGCGGCCAGTTGGTCCAGGGTCCGGCCGGTCTGCTTGCGCAGATGCCTCAACCGCCGGCCCAGCACCACGGGATCCAGTGCGGGGACGGTCTCGGGGCCTGCCGAGGTTCGATCTGCCATGCACGCATGCTAGTCAAGAACGTCGGGATTTTCGCCCGCACTGCCGTTCTGCTCTCCGGGCAGCCAGAAGGGGCGGTAGATTGCTGCGGTGACCTCTGCTGACGATGCCTTCCATGATCGCCCTGCACCCGGCGCCCGCGGTCCGCTCGGACACGTTCTGGGCCGAACGGAACGGCTCCTGCGGGTCCGGCTGTTCCGCGATCCGCTCGACGGCGTCCAGGGCGCACGCACCGGCCTGATGACCACCGGGCCCTGGGTGCTGGACCCGGACGGACGTCCCACCGGTGCCGCTGCCTCGGTCATCATGGACAACACCCTGGCCACGTCCCTGCACGCCGCAGAACCGGCCCTGCAGTGGCTGGTCACCACCGAGCTGCAGCTGAACGTCCTGCGTCCGCTCCCCCAGGACGGTGCCCAACTCGAAGCTTGGACCCGCACGCGGGTGGCCGACCACGGCGGCGGGCTGGCCACCGGGACCCTGATGGGCACGGACGGCACCGAGTACGTCCAGGCCTCGGGCTGGTTCCAGTCGGTCGGTGAGAGCCCGGCACAGGCCCTGCGCGACTTCGAGCAGGCGGCTCAGTTGCCGCTGGGACCGGAGACCGAGTCACCGCTCGGGATGCTGCTCGGCCTGGACTCCGACTCTCTGACTCCCCCGGGCGCGGACCGCCCCGCTGTCACCGATCAGTTCCAGGACGGACTGCGGTTCCAGGAGCTGCCGCAGCTGCGCAATCCCCACGGGGCGGTGCACGGCGGGGCGATGACAGCCATGGCCGCCCTGGCGGCGCAACAGGCCATGCCGGACCGGCTGGACTTCGACCTGCAGTCCCTGCGGGTGGTGTTCCTGCGCCCCGCCGGTGGCCCCATCACGGCCCGGACTCGCGTCCGGCACGCGGGCCGGTCGCTGCGCGTGGTGGAGGTCGAACTGATCGGAGTGGCCGGCAAGCCGTTCATCCACACCGAATCGGTCTTCCGCACCACCCGTTGACGGGGCGCCCCCGACGGCTCAGCGGTGGGTGAAGTCCGCCTCGCGCTTCTCCACGAAGGCCGCCATGCCCTCGCGCCGGTCCTCCAGGGCGAAGCAGGCGAAGTTCAGGCGGCGCTCCAGGCGGACACCCTCGGCCAGGGAAGACTCGTAAGCGGCGTCCACGACTTCCTTGGCGAGCATGGCGACCGGCCGGGACATGGAGGCGATGGCGGTGGCCATCTCCAGGGCCGTCTGCTGCAGCTCGGCCAGGGGCACCACGCGTGCCACCAGTCCGCTGCGCTCGGCCTCCTCAGCCTTCATGGTCCGGCCGGTCAGCACCATCTCCATGGCCTTGGACTTGCCGATGGCGCGGGTCAGGCGCTGAGAGCCGCCCATGCCGGGGATCAGGCCCAGCTTGATCTCGGGCTGGCCGAAGGAGGCGTTGTCCGCGGCGAGGATGATGTCGCACATCATCGCCAGCTCGCAGCCGCCGCCCAGGGCGTGCCCGGACACCGCGGCGATCACCGGGATGCGCGTGGCGGCGAAGCGGTCCCAGAGGCCGAACAGGTCCTCTGCGTAGACCTGGGCGAAGTCCTTGGAGGCCATCTCCTTGATGTCCGCTCCGGCGGCGAAGGCCTTGTCCGAACCGGTGAGGATGATCGCCCCGATGTTCTCGTCGGCGTCGAAGGCGGCCGCAGCCTGGACCACCTCGCGGCAGAGCTGGCTGTTCAGGGCGTTCAGCGCCTTCGGACGGTCCAGCTGGATGATGCCCACCCGGCCCTCGGTGCGGACCTGGATGGTCTCGTAGCCGGTGTCGCTGCTGGTCTCGCCGTGCGTCTGCTGATCGGTCATGCGGAAGGCTCCTGCGTCGTCGTCGTGGTGTGTCTGTGTGGTCCGGTCTTGCTGGTGCTGGTCAGGGCGCTGTTCAGGCACGCAGCCCGAGGTCTCCCCCGGCAGGCTCGGCGAAGTAGGAGTCCACCGTCTCGGCGGAGACCTCCTCCAAGGTGGCGGGGCTCCACTGCGGGTTCCGGTCCTTGTCCACCAGCTGGGCGCGAATGCCCTCGGGCATGTCCTGCCCGCGCATCATGTGGTGGGTGAGGCGGTACTCCACGTTCAGCGCCTCCTGCAGTGAGCGCAGGCCCCGGGCGCGACGGATGGCGGCCAGGGTGACCTTCACCGAGGTGGGGGACTTGGACAGGATGGTCTCGGCGGCCTTCTGGGCGGCGGGATCCTCGTGGTCCTGCAGGGCTGCGACGATCTTCTCGGCCGTGTCCTGCGCATAGGCGGAGTCGATCCAGGGGCGGTGCTCCCACAGCTCGGAGGGCGGTGCCTGCTCAGCCACGGCGACGATCGCCTCGTCCGCCGGGGTGGTCTCCAGCGCCTGAGCCAGCTCGTCCAGGCGGTCCGAGGGGACGTAGTGGTCGGCCAGGCCCAGCGCGCAGGCGTCCGCCCCGGAGATGTGCTCGCCGGTCAGGCCCAGGTGCAGGCCGAACTGCGAGGGCGTGTGAGAGAGCAGCCAGGTGCCGCCCACATCCGGGAAGAACCCGATCCCGGTCTCCGGCATGCCCATCCGGGTCCGCTCGGTGACGATCCGGTGGGAGCCGTGCGCCGAGACGCCCACGCCGCCGCCGAGCACCAGTCCGTCCATGAACGCCACGTAGGGCTTGGGGAACTGCGAGATCAGCGAGTTCATGGTGTACTCCGTGCCGAAGAACTCGTCAGCCTCCTCCGGGCGGCCCTCCAGAGCCGAGGTGCGCACCGAGAGGACATCGCCCCCGGCGCACAGGCCACGCTCCCCCGCACCGCTGACCAGCACGGTCTGGACGGAGTGGTCGTCCTTCCAGGCCTCGAGCCGGTCCTTGATCTCTTCGACCATCTGCCGGGTCAGCGCGTTCAGGGCGCGGGGCCGGTTCAGGATCAGGTGGCCCAGACGGCCCTGCTGACGGACGATGATCTCCTCGGTCACGGCATGACTCCTTCACCGGGTTCGGGACAGGGGTGGCGAGACGGGGTGTGGTGCGCGTCTCAGTTCTTGGTCACAGTACCGGTCTTCTGTGCCAGGGGTGCGGTGAAGACCGGGCGGGTGAGGAACCAGGCGGCGGCGATCACGGCCACTGAGCCCAGGAAGATGATCAGTCCCCACCAGTCGGTGACGTCCCGGGAGGTGTACATGTGGTTCAGGTTGCGCAGGGCACCGGTGAAGAAGACCAGGAACACGTGCACCAGGGTGAACCCCACGAAGTAGAGCATCACCGGGAAGTGCAGGGCCCGGGCGGCCTCAATGGGGAAGACCCGGTTCAGCCCGGTGGCCTTCTGCGGCCACCACGTGGACATCCGCAGCCCAGTGAGGATGGCCAGCGGGGCGGCGATGTACACGGTGATGAAGTAGGCCATCACCTGCAGGGCGTTGTAGTGGATCCACCCGTTCTCGGTGGGCCAGTCCAGGGAGGCGTACTGGATGGCCACCGAACCTATGTGCGGGAAGATCTCCCAACTGGTGGGCACGATCCGCGCCCAATGCCCGGTGATCGCCAGCAGCACGATGAACACCGCACCATTGGCCACCCAGGCCACATCCAGCACCTGGTGCAGCCACTGGGAGAGCGAGACCTTCTTGACCGTGTTGCCCTTCGGGGAGAAGAACCCGCCCTGCTTGGGCTTCCAGTACCCCGGAGGACGCTTCTCCATCCGCACCTGCAAACCCGTCCGGACGATCAGCACGATGAAGAACATGTTCAAGAAGTGCTGCCAGCCCAACCAGGCCGGGATCCCCTCCGGCGTGCCCTGCGGCTGCGGGGCATGCCCGTCATAGGTGGCGATGAACTCCTGCACCCCCGGCATGGTCCTGGCCCACCGGGCCAACAGCACCATCACCAGAGCGGCCAGCACCGCAACGCCCACCCCGACGACGGCCCGCTTCCACAGCGGCCACGGCACCTTCTCCTCAGGCTCGGTCTCAACGCCACCAGCGGCGGCAACCGGCTTCTGGACGGCGGCAGCGGCCGGCTTCGGCGCGGCCGGGGCCTGCTCCTGTTCCTGCTCCGAGGGGCTCGGCACAGCAACCGGGGCCGATGAGGCGGTGTCGGCCGAGCCCGCAGCAGCGGCCGGGGCGGAGGCCTGCGCGGCTGAGGGGGCAGCAGGTGCCCCCATCCGCCGGGGCTGTCCGCCCATCCGCTGCTTCGCCGGCGCCGGGGCAGCCTGGTCGCTGGCCGGGGCCGCAGCGGGGCTGGACTGCTCGGCGGCCGAAGTGGAGTCCATCGCCGCCGGCGGCACGGACTGAGCTGCGGGCGCGGTGGTCTGCGCTGTCGCCGCGGTAGCCGGTGCCTGCTGTGTGCGCAGGGGCGTGTACCCGGCCATGCGCTGTTTCTGCACCGCAGGAGCGGACGGTGCCGCCTGGGCAGGAGCCGGTGGGGCCTGCGTTGCAACCGGAGCAGGGTCCGAGGACGCCTCCTGCCTGGCTGCTGTGCCCTCGGTGGCGGCCTGTACCGCAGGGGCGGTGGTGGTCGACTGTTCGGCGGCCGGCGCCGGCGCCGCTGCGGCGGTGCCCGGGGTGCTCGGGGCGCTGGTGCCACCGCGCAGCGGGGTGTACCCGGCCATGCGCTGCTTCTGCACGGGGGCGGCCGGGGCTGCCGCTGCGGCCGGGGCGGTCTCCGCTGTTGTCGAGGACTCCACCGGCGCCGCAGAGTCCATCGTGGTCTCCACGGGCGCTGACGCCGTAGCCGAGCCCTCCTGCGGGAGGTGTGTGGCCGTCGTCGGGACCTGCTGGGGGCGGGCCTGGTGGGCCAGGGTGTCCGACTCCTGTTCAGGGGCCTGGGGCGCGCCCCGCAACGGCGTGTAGCCCGCCATGCGCTGCTTGGCCATGTGTTGTCTCCTGATGCTCGTTCAGCGGAAGGCTGGGCTCGGTGGGGTCTGGATCAGCCGGAGCGGCGGGCCTGGATCTGCTCGATCACAGCCGGGACCACCTCGAAGGCATCCCCGACCACCCCGAAGTCGGCGATCTCGAAGATCGGGGCGTCCGGGTCCTTGTCGATCGCCACGATCGTCTTGGCCGTCTGCATGCCCGCCCGGTGCTGGATGGCACCGGAGATCCCCAGGGCCACATACAGGTCCGGGGTCACCGAGACACCGGTCTGACCCACCTGCAGCTCCGGGGCGGCATACCCGGCATCCACCGCGGCACGGGAGGCACCCACGGCGGCACCGAGGACATCGGCCAGCTGCTCGGCCAAGCCGAACCCCTCGGCCGAACCCAGGCCGCGACCACCGGAGACCACGGTCTTGGCCCCGCGCAGCGCCGGACGATCCCCAGCCGGAGCGTGCTCGGAGACCTCACGGATCTGGGCACCGGCGGCACCCTGGGACAGCTCCAGCGTGGCGGTGTGGATCTGCGGGGCCTGCACCGGCTGGGCACGCTGGGAGATCGAGCCCGGGCGCACGGTGATGATCCGGGGCCCGCCCTCCACGGTGGACTCAGAGGTGAAGTCACCGCCGAACACCGAATGCTGGGCAATCACCTCCTCATCGGCCCAGCGCAGTCCCACCGCATCGGCGCAGACCGCACCGTTCACCCGCACCGCCAGACGGCCGGCCACCGCGCGGGACTCCGGAGTGTTGGGCACCAGCACCGCCTCCGGAGAGAACTGCCCCACGCCTGCGGCCAGCGCGGCCACCTGCACCGAGCCCAGCTGCGCACCGGCCTGCTCGGACTCAGCCACCAGCACCTGGGTGGCACCCAGAGCACCGAGCTGCTCAGCCACACCCTGACCAGCACCCGGAGCGGCCGTCACCACCGCCACCGGCACTCCCACCAGGGATGCCGCACCCAGCAGTTCAGCGGCCATGCTGGACGGGCGGCCATCAGCCACCGCCTCCACCAACACCAGGATCGGTGCGGCGCTGGCGGTGCTCTGCCGGTTCTGCTCGTTCTGTTCAGTCATCGTCCTACTCCAGTCTTCTCAGGTCGCTCAGATACAGGGGCGCGGCAGTCGGCTCAGACCAGACGCTGGGCGGCCAGGAACTCCACCAGCTGAGCTGCGGCCGTGCCGTCATCAGTCACCTTCGGCCCGGCCTGCTTCTCCGGGCGGGCCTGAGCCGAGACCATCACCGAACGCACACTGGCCTGCTCCGGACCGGCCTGAATGCCCAGATCCGACAACGACCAGCTCTCCAACGGCTTCTTCTTCGCGGCCATGATGTTCTTGAAGTTCGGGAACCGCGGCTCAGCGGCCTTCTCCGTCACGCACGCCACCGCCGGCAGCGGGGCCGCCACGCTCAGCGCACCGGACTCGGCCTGCACCACACCACTCACCTCAGAGGCGCTGATCTCCACGTGATCCACCGAGGGCAGCACCGGGATCCCCCGCAGCTCCGCGATCATCGCCGGCACCACACCACCACGGCCATCCGTGGCCTGATCTCCGGCCAGCACCAGATCCGCACCGATCCGCTCCACCGCCGCGGCCAGCACCTGCGCGGTCTGGACCACATCCGAACCAGCCAACACCGGATCAGTCACCAGCACCGCCGAATCCGCCCCCATCGAGAGCATCTTCCGCAACGTCTTGGTCGCATCCTCCGGCCCCATGCTCACCGCCACCACCTCAGTGTCAGCGTGGGCATCCTTGAACTGCAGAGCCACCTCCATGGTCCGCTCACTGATCTCATCCGGCACCGGCTCCGAGACAGCACGATCCAACATGCCCGTCTCCAGATCCAGCTTCCGGTCCGACCAGGTGTCCGGAACCTGCTTGGCCAACACGACGATCTTCACTCGGGGGTCCTTCCGTGGGCGGCATGGGGTCAGTGCGTCACTGCATGTCTCTGCCAGTCCACGTTACCCGCGGGTCGGCTCCGGCGTCAGGGGACGCGTGGGTGCGGCTGTGCCGTGGCTGGCTATCCTCAGGGGAGGCCAGCGATCAAGGAGACAGCAGTGAGCCGTTCCGGACAGGACCACCACCACGACGACGGCCCCCCACCGGTGCGTCCGGCCGCCACCATCCTTCTGGTCCGGCCGGTGGAGACACCCGAGCGCCCCGGGCTGGAGGTGCTGACCCTCACCCGGTCCACGCAGCTGGTGTTCAGTGCCGGAGCCACAGCGTTCCCCGGCGGACGGATCGAGGACACCGACCCCTCACCGGAGTATGCGGCGGTGCGGGAGACGTTCGAGGAGACCGGCGTGCTGCTGGCCGTGCGCCCGGACGGCTCCCCCGCGGACGTGGACCTGGCGGTGCTCCCCGCGCAGACGCAGGGCCAGATCGAGGAGGACGCGGCGCGCTTCAGCCCGTTCTTGACAGATCTGGGCGTCCAGGCCGATGTGTGGAGCATGCATCTGATCTCCCGGTGGGTCACCCCGGAGGATCAGCCGCGGCGCTATGACACCCGGTTCTATGTGGCCGCCGTCCCCGCCGGGCAGGAGCCGCGCCAGCTCAGCTTCGAGTCCGTCTCCTGGCAGTGGCTCACCCCCGAACAGGCACTGAGCGACTTCCGGGCGGGCGAGCGGTTCCTGATGCCCCCCACCTGGGCCCAGCTGCGGCTGCTCGCCCAGGCCGCCACGGTGCAGCAGGCCCTGCACCTGCCCGGTCAGGAAGAACCCGTCACGCCGCGCTCCGAGGGTGGGACGCCGCGGCGGATCGTGGACTTCCCGGACCATGAGGTCTATGCACTGGACCTGGAGCAGTTCCACGCGCATCGCCCTCGCTCCGCCTGAGGCCGATCCTGCCGCCGTCACCATCACGCCACCGACGACCCCACCCTGAATTGTCATGTTCACCATTTTTTGCAACCAGAGGGCGCCATCTGACGGGCGCAGGTGCGAACGCTTGCCACTAGACGACGTTTCTTGACTGGTGTCATCTCTGGGTGATCTTTTCCTCTGAAACCGGCCTGCGCGGCGCCGGACGAGTGAAGACTTGAGGGCAACGGAGCAGCACCACCGCTCCACCCGCCCCTCAGACCTGCGGACCCCGGCACCTTGCCGGGCCGCCCCGGACCACTCCGGGTCACACCATCAGCAAGGAGTCGATCATGACCGAGCAGACCACGCACACTCCCGCTTCCGCCGAGCAGCTCCAGCACGACTGGGACCACAACCCGCGCTGGGCCGGCATCGAGCGCACCTACACCGCCGAGGACGTCGTCAAGCTGCGCGGCCGGGTCCAGGAGGAGCACACCCTGGCCAAGCGCGGAGCTGAGAAGCTCTGGAACCAGCTGAGCTCCGAGCACGCCGAGGGCGCGTTCACCAACGCCCTGGGCGCCCTGACCGGCAACATGGCCGTCCAGCAGGTCAAGGCCGGCCTGCGCGCCATCTACCTCTCCGGCTGGCAGGTCGCCGCGGACGCCAACCTCTCCGGCCACACCTACCCGGACCAGTCCCTCTACCCGGCCAACTCGGTCCCTGCCGTGGTCCGCCGGATCAACAACGCCCTGCTGCGTGCCGACCAGATCGAGTTCTCCGAGGGCATCCAGTCCGTGGAGGACTACCTGGTGCCGATCGTGGCCGACGCCGAGGCCGGCTTCGGGGGCCCGCTCAACGCCTACGAGCTGATGAAGGCCATGATCGCCGCCGGTGCCTCCGGTGTGCACTGGGAGGACCAGCTGGCCTCCGAGAAGAAGTGCGGCCACCTGGGCGGCAAGGTGCTGATCCCCACCGGTCAGCACATCCGCACCCTGAACGCCGCCCGCCTGGCCGCTGACGTCTCCGGCGTCAACTCGGTCATCATCGCCCGCACCGACGCCGAGGCCGCCACCCTGATCACCTCGGATGTGGACGAGCGCGACGCCGAGTTCATCACCGGCGAGCGCACCGCCGAGGGCTTCTACAAGGTCCGCAACGGGATCGAGCCCTGCATCGCCCGCGCCAAGGCCTACGCCCCGCATTCGGACCTGATCTGGATGGAGACCGGCACCCCGGACCTGGAGCTGGCCAAGCAGTTCGCCGAGGCCGTCAAGTCCGAGTTCCCGGACCAGATGCTCTCCTACAACTGCTCGCCGTCCTTCAACTGGAAGAAGAACCTGGACGATGACACCATCGCCAAGTTCCAGCGCGAGCTGGGCGCCATGGGCTACACCTTCCAGTTCATCACCCTGGCCGGATTCCACGCCCTGAACCACTCCATGTTCGATCTGGCCAAGGGCTACAACGAGCGCCAGATGTCCGCCTACGTGGAGCTGCAGGAGCGCGAGTTCGCCGACGAGGCCCGCGGCTACACCGCCACCAAGCACCAGCGCGAAGTCGGCACCGGCTACTTCGACGCCATCTCCACCGCCATCAACCCGGAGAGCTCCACCACCGCACTGACCGGCTCCACCGAGGCCGGGCAGTTCCACTGAGCCGCACCTGGATCGGCGAGGGGTCCCATCGGACCCTGACCCGCTGAGCACCGGTGGCGGCCGGGCCCCGGCCTGGCCGCCACCTGGTTCTCCCCACCTGTCACCTCACCTCCCGCGTCACCCGCCTTCACCCCAGCTTCCCGACGCCGGCCGCCTCACCTGTGGCGACGTCGTCGGGACATCCTCCCCTCACCACCCGCCACGGGGCACCTGACACCACTCCCCCGGCCCCCGCGCACCGCGCGGTGTGGGCCCCACTCCCCAGGAGAGCACCATGTACCCCACCGATCAGCCCATCACCATCAACGGCGTGACCCTGCAGGGTCCGCATCTGCCCCGCCAGGAGGAGATCCTCACGCCCGAGGCACTGGACTTCCTGGCCATGCTGCACCGCCGCTTCGACTCCCGACGCCGTGAGCTGCTGCAGGCGCGCGGCGAGGTCCGCCGTCGGATCGCCGAGGGGTGGACCCCCGGGTTCCTGCCGGAGACCCGCACCATCCGCGAGGACGACTCCTGGCGCGTGGCCCCGCTGGCCCCCGGGCTGAAGGACCGCCGCGTGGAGATCACCGGCCCCGTGGACCGGAAGATGACGATCAATGCGCTGAACTCCGGGGCCAAGTGCTGGCTGGCCGACTTCGAGGACTCCTCCACCCCGTCCTGGGAGAACATGCTCGCCGGACAGGTGAACCTCAAGGACGCCATCCGCCGGCAGATCGACTTCACCACCCCCGAGGGCAAGGAGTACCGGCTCGGCGGCGTGCAGCTGGTGGACCGCCCCACGATCATCGTGCGTCCCCGCGGCTGGCACCTGGAGGAGGACCACCTGCTGGTGGACGGTCAGCCGATGGCCGGCGCACTGGTGGACTTCGGGCTCTACTTCTTCCACAACGCCAAGGAGCTGCTGCGCCGCGGCCGCGGACCGTACTTCTACCTGCCCAAGACCGAGAACCACCTCGAGGCCCGGCTGTGGAACTGCATCTTCGTGGTGGCCCAGGACGCCCTGGGCATCCCGCAGGGCACCGTGCGCGCCACCGTGCTGATCGAGACCATCACCGCCGCATTCGAGATGGAGGAGATCCTCTACCAGCTGCGCAACCACGCCGCCGGTCTGAACGCCGGGCGCTGGGACTACATCTTCTCGATCATCAAGAACTTCCGGGATCGCGGCGAGGACTTCGTGCTCCCGGACCGCGCAGACGTGACCATGACCGCCCCGATGATGCGGGCGTACACCGAGCAGCTGGTGCGGGCCTGCCACCGCCGCGGTGCCTCGGCGATCGGCGGCATGGCGGCCTTCATCCCCAACCGCCGCGACCCGGAGGCCAATGAGGCCGCGCTGCGGAAGGTCCGTGAGGACAAGACCCGTGAGGCCGCAGACGGCTTCGACGGCTCCTGGGTGGCCCACCCGGACCTGGTGCCGGTGGCCCGCGAGGTGTTCGACGAGGTCTTGGGCGAGCTGCCCAACCAGATCCGGGCGCGCCGCCGGGACGATGTCCAGCCGGATGCCCAGGCGCTGCTGGCCGTGTCCCAGACCCCGGGAGCGATCACCGAGGCCGGTGTGCGGATGAACATCGAGGTCGGCATCCGCTACGTGGAGTCCTGGCTGCGCGGCAACGGCGCCGCCGCCATCCACAACCTGATGGAGGACGCCGCCACCGCGGAGATCTCCCGCTCGCAGATCTGGCAGTGGATCAACGCCGGGTCGCAGGCCCAGCTGGCCTCCGGTGAAGGCACCCGGCGGGTCACCCGCGACTGGGTGGAGACGCTGATGGAGGAGGAGTTCGCCCGGATCGAGCGCCAGGAGGGTGATCGGTTCGACGACGCCCGCGAGGTGTTCGCCGCCTCCGCCCTGGCCGAGGAGTTCCCGGACTTCCTGACCCTGCCGGCCTACCGCCAGTTCCTCTCCGCCGAGGCCCCGCTGCGCCGGGAGCTCTCCGGGGCGGCTGCCTGACGCAGGCGTTCCCCTCTTGTCAACGGGAGGTCATCTTTCCACCCCATCGGCCCTGGTTCAGGGCGGTGAAGGTGAAAGATGACCTCCCGTTCGGGTGCGCTGGTCCGGTCTCTCCCTCTGGCCGAGGCGATGGATCGGTGACAGGCTGACGGGAAGGTGACGTCCCGTCGTCGGGCCGTCCATACCCCGACCGGAAGGCCGTCATGAAGGTCGAAGCACTTGTCGTCCAGGAGAAGGACGCTCCGTTCGTCCGCGAGACCCTCGAGTTGGACGGGCCCGGCCCTGGTGAGGCCCTGGTGCGCGTGGTCGCCACCGGCGTCTGCCACACAGATGCGAACACCCAGGCCGGCGACATGCCGCTGCCTCTGCCCGGCGTGCTGGGCCACGAGGGATCCGGAGTGGTGGAGCAGGTCGGTGAGGGCGTCACCCATGTGCAGGTCGGAGACCATGTGGTGATGGCCTGGCCCTATTGCGGTCAGTGCCGCAACTGTGTCCGCGGGGAGCACCGCTACTGTGAGTTGATCGGGCCGGCCCTGGTGGGCGGGCGCCGGTTCATGGGCCCGCAGGAGGGGACGACCGGCTACCGCCGCGAGGACGGCAGCGAGCTCTCCGGACACTTCTTCGGACAGTCCTCCTTCGCCACGCACGCGCTGACCTACGCGCACACATTGGTGGAGATTCCCGACGACGTCCCCGTGGAGTTGGCAGGTGTCCTCGCCTGTGGCATCACCACAGGGGCAGGGGCCATCCTGAACACCGCCCGGCCGGCGCCCGGTGAGTCCGTGGTGGTATTCGGCACCGGTGCTGTCGGGCTGGCAGCGGTCATGGCCGCCCGGAACACCCCGGCCACCAAGATCATCGCGATCGACCTGCACGACTCACGTCTGGAGATGGCCACCCGCTACGGCGCCACCCACACCATCAACTCAGGACAGGAGAAAGCGATCGAGCGGATCCTGGAGATCTGCGACGGCCCGGCAGACTACGTCCTGGACTGCACCGGAAGTGTGAAGGTGATCGAACAGGCCATGGAAGCCGTCGGGATGCTCGGCACCATGATCCTGATCGGCGGAGCACCGGTCGATGCCCGATTCAGCTTGGACCACTTCCGCACGCTGTGGGGCCAACGGGTGGTCGGCACCCTGGGCGGATCCGGGACCTCGAATGAGCTGATCCCAGCCCTGCTGGCGCTCTACCAGCAGGGCCGGTTCCCCTTCGACGAGCTGGTGGAGTTCTACGACTTCGACCAGATCGACCAGGCACTGGCCGACTCGAAGTCCGGCAAGACCGTCAAGCCGATCCTGCGCATCAGCTGATCAATCATCCACGTCTCACCACTGCACGAAGGAGCACCCCCATGTCTGTTCTTGATCCGTCTGTCTGGGGCGGGAAGATCTACACCGATGGTTGGACCACGGGTTCGGCTGAGTCTGCGGAGGTGATCGAACCGGCCACCGGGTCCGTGCTGGGCACCGCCGGGATGGCCACCGCTGATGATGTCCACGCCGCGGCCACCCGGTCCGCTCAAGCTCAGAAGGCCTGGGCGGCCACCAAGCCAGAGGAGCGGGCGGCGATCATGCGCCGGGCCGGGGAGTTCTTCGAAGCCAACGCCCAGGAACTGGGTGAGTGGGTCCAGCGCGAGACCGGGGCCATCGGGGCCAAGGCTGGATTGGAGACCCATGTGGCCGCCAACGAGTGCTTCGATGCAGCGGCCCTGCCCCACCACGCCGCCGGCGAGGTGCTCACCTCCGATGCCGACCACTGGTCCTTCGCCCGCCGTCAGCCAGCCGGGGTGGTCGCGGTGATCTCCCCATTCAACTTCCCGCTGATCCTCTCCATCCGTTCCGTGGCCCCGGCACTGGCCCTGGGCAACACCGTGATCCTCAAACCCGATCCGCGCACTCCGGTCTCCGGTGGCGTGATGATCATGCGGGCCTTTGAGGATGCCGGACTGCCGCCCGGTGTGCTCCAGCTGCTGCCCGGTGGAGCCGATGCCGGGATCGCCCTGACCGAGGCCCCCGAGGTGCGCATCGTCTCCTTCACCGGATCCACCCCGGCCGGACGCAAGGTCGGGGAGGCCTGCGGACGCAACCTCAAGCGCGCCCACCTGGAGCTGGGCGGGAACAATGCGTTGATCGTGCTGCCCGGGGCAGATGTAGCCGCAGCCGCCTCCGCTGGAGCCTTCGGCGCGTTCCTGCACCAGGGACAGGTCTGCATGACCGCCGGCCGCCACCTGGTCCACGAGTCCTTGAAGGACGAGTACGTCGCCGCCCTGCGGGAGAAGGCCGAGAATCTGCCCGTTGGAGACCCGATGAGCGGACAGGTCGCCCTGGGCCCGATCATCGATGAGCGCCAACGGGACAACATCGACAGGATCGTCCGAGCCGCTAAGGACGCCGGAGGCTCCATCGAGGCCGGAGGCACCTACGAGAACCTGTTCTACGCCCCCACCGTGATCGCCGGTGTGGGACCGGACAACCCCGCCTGGGACGAGGAGATCTTCGGGCCCGTGGCCCCCGTGGCCTCCTTCGACTCGATCGAGGAGGCCGCCGAGCTCGTCAACGCCAGCGAGTACGGACTCTCCGTGTCCATCCTCGGAGACGTGGGTCAGGCGATGAAGCTGGCGGATATGGTCCATTCCGGCAAGGTCCATATCAACGAACAGACCGTCATGGACGAATCCAACGCCCCCTTCGGTGGCGTCGGAGCCTCCGGCACCGGCTCCCGGTTCGGCGGCTACACCGCCAACATCGAGGCCTTCACCGAGACCCAATGGCTCACCGTCCGACCCGACATCGCCCCCTATCCGTTCTGATCGGCACCGCTGCGGGCGGCCATACCTGGCCGTCCGCAGCCTGCGCGGTGGACACTGGGAGGCAGGTCGGACCGTGAGCCAATCGACGTCAGGAGGACCCCATGACCACCCTGCACCCAGAGATCCCGGAGGGATCGGGCACCGAGGACCTCACCGTGGCCTCTGCGCCGACCTCGCCCCTGCCCGGCGAGGGTCTGGAGCCCACCCGGGCCCCGGCAGAAGACGATCAGCGCGAGCCCTTCACCTTCCCGGACAGCGACGCCGCCGGCGGGATGGACATCGTGGATGAGTGGGACCGGGAGTCGTTCCCGGCCTCGGATCCGCCCTCGAACTACTGAGCAGCGGCGCCGACCGTCAGGCGCGGCGGCCGTCCACGGGGTCGCCGTCCCCGTCGAGGGCGTCCAGGATCAGGTCGCGAGCCTCTCCGGTGGCCGAGCGGCGGGAGAGCCACAGGGAGACCGCCCAGGCGATCATCACGATCACCGCGGCACCGGCGGCGGTGATCGCCACCGAGGCCGAGTTCAGTCCGGTCCCGTCCGAGCGGCCCACTGCCACCCAGACCAGACCCCAGGCCAGACCCACGGCGGGCATGAGCCGACCGCCGCTGTACACGGCGGTGAAGGCACCCACCAGGGTGGCCACCACGATCATGATGTTGGTCCAGACGATCGGTCCCAGGGGCGAACCGGTCCAGCCCATCGAGGCCAGCCAGGCGGCCACGTTGGCGACGGTGGCGATCGAGACCCAGCCCAGGTACAGGCCCTGCACGCCGTCCACCAGGATCCGCTCGCCCCAGGCGTTGACGCGCAGGTTCTCCTTGATCACCAGGATCCGGCACAGCACTGCCAGCAGCACGGCGATCACCAGGACACTGATGGCCAGCCAGCCGGCCTGCACGGTCCAGATCCACAGCGAGTTCAGCAGGATGCCGGCCAGGATCCAGGGGCGCAGGCGGTCATGCCGAGCGCTGTCGGATGAGGGCAGGAACTGCCAGACGGTGTAGGCGATCAGACCGAGGTAGATCACGCTCCAGATCGAGAACGCCGTGGAGGCCGGTGCGATCCAGGTGCCGTCCGGGCCCAACCAGCCACCCGCCGCATCCTGGATGGGGGTCCCTCCGAACGCGCCGGCGCCGAAGGCCGCGGTGACGATCGCGATGACGGTCAGGGCCGCCGTCGTGACCTTCCCGGGGAGAGTGGACAGGAAGCCGCCACGTCCGCCGGAGCCGGAGGCGGCGGGGCGGTCTGCGGTGCTGGCGGGGGTGGAGCTCATGGTGCTGCCTCCTGCTGGGACGCCGGCCGGGCCGACACGGTTGGTCAGGCCCAGCGTAGTCGCGAACGGGTGGAACCGGTCAGGAGCGCGCGGCCTCGGCGTCCGTGCCGCCCTCGGGCCAGGTCCACTCCTGCAGATGCGCGCGTTCGGCATCGGTCAGCGGACGGGCACGATGGTCTTCGCCCAGCACCACCATCACCGTGTCCACGGTGAACACCGCGCGGCCGTCCTGGTGCCCTTGCTGGCGCAGGGTGTAGGAGGAGGTGCCGACCCGCACCACGCCCACGTGCATGGTCAGCTCCGGGCCGTAGTGCACCGGCGCGTGGTAGTCCACGGTCTGCCGGGCCACCACTCGAGCCTCGCGTCTGCCGTCATCCTCCCGCCCGGCGGTCTCCAACGCGAAGCGCACGCGCGCCTCCTCGGCCAGGGTCACGATCCGGGCGTTGTTCACGTGCCCGTAGAGGTCCTGATCCGACCACCGCAGCTCCAGCGGGAAGGTGTAGACGGGGGCCTCGGCGGGCTGGTCCGACTGCTCACGGGGATGCTGGTCCATCGATCTCCTCAGGTCTGACGCGCGGGATGTGCTGAGATAGGAGTCAAGCAGATGTTCAGACTGCAGGACAGATCGCCACCACACATCCGGAGAGGACACCCCGTGTCGACCCAGAACCACATCGATGAGACCTTGGACACCGCAGACGCGCCCGCGGCGGACAGCAAGAAGAAGCCGCAGACGCCCGTCAAGCTCAAGGGCACCAGCTGGAAGTACGCGTTCAAGCGCGCCGTCAAGGAGTTCACCGCGGATGGCGGCACCGACCTCGCGGCCATGCTGACCTACTACACGGTGCTCTCGCTGGCCCCGGCGCTGTTGGCGATCTTCTCGATCGTCTCCCTGGTGCTGGCCAACAACGCGGACACCGTGACCGGACTCGTGGACGACGTGGTCACGCAGTACGTCCCCGCCGACTATCAGGGTCTGGTCACCAACCTGGTGGAGACCATGACCAGTTCGGCCACCGGCGGCGTGATCGCGCTGATCATCGGTATCGCCACCGCACTGTGGTCCTCCTCGGCGTACGTCAAGGCATTCTCCCGCTGCATGAACACCATCTATGGCCGCACCGAGGGCCGCACCCTGATCAAGCAGACCGGCACCATGCTGCTGACCACCCTGGCCATGCTGCTGGGGATCGTGCTGATCCTGGTCTCCATCGCCCTGAACGAGACCGTGGTGACCGCAGTGCTGGGCCCGATCGCCGAGCCGCTGGGCCTGGGCGGGATGCTGACCTTCCTGACCCAGTCCTTCCTGCCGATCTGGGCCTGGGCCAAGTGGCCGTTCATCCTGGCACTGGTGATCGGCATGATCGCCCTGCTGTACTACACCACCCCCAACGTCAAGCAGCCCAAGTTCACCTGGATCAGCATGGGCGCCGTGGTGGCGATCATCGGCATCGCGATCGCCGCGGTGGCCCTGTCCATCTACTTCGCCCAGTTCGCCGGGTACAGCTCCTACGGGGCGATCGGCTCCGTGATGGCCCTGCTGTTCGCACTCTGGGTGTTCAACATCGTGCTGCTGCTGGGCGCCGAGGTGGATGCCGAGGTGGAGCGGGCCCGCGAGCTGCAGGCCGGTATCCCCGCCGAGGAGTCCATCCAGCTGCCGCCGCGGGACACCGCCAAGGTGGAGAAGATGAAGGAGACCCGCGATCAGCTCGAGACTGAGGGCCGGATCCTGCGCATGACCCACGGCGAGCAGTCCTCCGCAGACTCGCAGTCCGGCCTGGGTGAGCCTGGCGGCGACCGCCCCGGCGCGGTGGGGCCGAACCTGGGCGCCACCGGACGCGGCTCCAGTGCCGCGAACGACTGATCGACCCCCCGGAATATTCTTCAAGTTTGAACAGTTCGGTCAGATGACTGCGGAGATCCCCTTCTCGGCACCACCAACGAAAGGTCGACTCCCATGACACTTCAGGACAAGTCCGTCATCATCACCGGCGCAGGCTCGGGCCTCGGCGCCGCAGCCGCCGTCTCCATCGCACGCCAGGGCGGGAAGCTGACCCTGGTGGACATGAACGCGGACGGCCTGAAGGCCACCGAGTCCGCCGTCAAGGAGGCCGCACCCCAGGCCGAGGTCCTGCTGGTCACCGCCGACGTCACCGACGAGAAGCAGGTCCAGGACTACGTGGACCAGCATGTGAAGGCCTACGGTGCCATCGACGGCTTCTTCAACAACGCCGGCATCGAGGGCAAGCAGAACCTGACCGAGGACTTCACCAACGCCGAGTTCCAGAAGGTCATCGCCGTGAACCTGACCGGTGTCTTCCTGGGCATGGAGAAGGTGCTGAAGGTGATGGGCGAGCAGGGCCACGGCGCCATCGTCAACACCGCCTCGGTGGGCGGCATCCGCGGCGTGGGCAACCAGTCCGGATACGCCGCCGCCAAGCACGGCGTGGTGGGCCTGACCCGCAACTCCGCCATCGAGTACGGCCAGAAGGGCGTGGTCATCAACGCGATCGCCCCGGGCGCCATCATGACCCCCATGGTCGAGGGATCCCTGCGTCAGATGGGCGGGGACAACTGGGAAGAGGTCGGCAAGGAGTTCGTCCAGCCCAACCCCATGAAGCGCTTCGGCAAGCCGGAGGAGGTCGGCGCCCTGGTGGCCTTCCTGCTCTCCAACGAGGCCGGGTTCATCAACGGCACCGTCATCCCGATCGACGGCGGCCAGCACATCAAGTACTGATCCTCGGGCCTGAACTTCACGGTCAGATTCCCGACGACGGCGGGGCACCTTCCCGGACCACGGTCCGGTGGGTGCCCCGCTGCTCTGTTGTCAGGGGTCGATCAGCCGCAGGGCTTCCAGACCTGACCGCCCGGCGCGTAGCAGCGCGGGCCGGTGTAGCCCGGGAAGTCGGCATCTGTCCCGTAGCCCGAACCGCCCGGCGCAGGCCTCGGTGCGAGCTTAGGGGCCGGCTTCGGTGCGGGCGCAGGTGCCTGTTGGCGTGGAGCCGGGGCCGGCTGGCGTGGAGCAGGACGCGGGGCCGGCGCCTGCTGCTGCCGCTGACGAGCAGCTTCACGCTCGGCAGCCGCCCGCCGCTCAGCCTGGATCTTGGCCTGACGCTCGCGCTCGGCCTGGGCCTTCTTGGCGGCCTCAGCGCGTTCCGCCTCGCGCTTCTTCGCCTCGGCCTTCTCCTGGGCCGCTCGTTTCTCGGCAGCCTTCTTCTCCGCCGCCCGCCTCTCCGCGGCCTTCTTCTCCGCCGCGATCCGCTGCTCGGCAGCCTGTTCGGCGCGCTGCAGATCGCCCTGATAGCCCCGGGCGTCAGCCAGCGCCGCAGTCACACGGGGCTGGAGCTGTTCGGCGCGCTTGCCGTAGGCGGCGTGCAGATGCGGCATTCCCGCACTGCCGACCAGACCGAGCATCGCGTCCAGCCCCTCGCCCGCGGCGATCACCGGTGCCACAGCCGCCAACGCTGAAGCGATGGCCGCCGGATCGGTGGGGATCTCATCCAGCGGGAGCGCCTCGAGCGGTGCCAGGGCCGGCTCGTGGGCTGGCAGGGTGCAGTCGATCTGGGGATCGAACAGCCCGTCGCCGGCGGCCTCGGCCTCCTGCTGCGCCTCCCAGACCTCGTCGTAGAACTTGCGGTTCGGCTCATACAGCACCGCCACGCCCAGACCCGCGCGCGCCAGGTCGGCGTTGACCAGTGAATCGTCCTTGAACACTCCGGCCAGGGTGCGCCCGTAGCGGTCGGTCCGCTCGATGTCATACTCCAGCTTCACCCGGTCTCCGGGCTCGAGCAGGTCCTTGAGCATCTCCGTGGCCTCGGGGCCCATGCACTGCACCGGCTCCTGCGGGTGCTTGGTCTCCGGGGTGTCCACATTGAGCAGACGCACCGTCTTCTGCTCACCGGCGATCACCCCTTCGAACGTGTCACCGTCCACCACCCGGACCACGGTGGCCCAGGTGTCGTCCTTCGCCCGCTGGCTCTGGTTGACGGCGAAGGCGCCACCGGCACCCAGCACACCGACCACCAGGACCGTTCCGGTGCCGACCTTCCACCACGATGTCTTCTTGACGGCCTCTGCCGCCACCTCTCCCGCAGGACTCAGGATCGAATCCTCACCGGATGCGCTGCTGTTCACGTGTTCCTCATGTCTTCAGTTGTGACGCCCGATGCCCCATTGCGACCGGGCACTCCCATTCTCGCCGAGCAGCGGTGCCCTTCCGCTCTTCTGAGGTCAGATGTCACCGTTGTCCCGAGGTGACACTACGAACTGGTGACGGCGGACCGCTGAGGAGAGGTGGCGCCGAGCGCACGTGAGCGCCAGGTCAGCAGCACCGCCGGAACAGTCAGCAGACCCACGGCCACCCAGAGCGAATGCAGTCCGATCTGCGTGTAGGTCCAGGATCCGGCGAGCGCCCCCAGAGCGATGGCGCCCCACAGCACCAGGAACCTCAGCCAGGCGGTGGGGTGACCGCCGGTCAGGGCCATGGCCAGGTGCTGGCCGGTCTTCACCAGGGTCCCGGTCATGTAGGTCAGCCCGACGGTGACCTCTCCCCCACGGGTGAAGGTGCTGTTCACCGCGCCCATGGCTGCGGCCACGGCCGGCGGGACGGCGGCCTGGGTTCCCGGGACCATCGCCAGCACGGCTGAGAGCACCAGAAGCGCCCACGAGGTCCAGACCGCCAGGGTCCGAGGCGAGTTCTCTCGGCTCAACCCGCTCCGACGGTCCTGCAGCTGCAGCGCCAACGAGGAGATGACCACGCCGACCACGAAGAACGCCACCAGGCCCATGGCCTTGGCCCAGCCCCAGGGATCACCCTGCACCAGGTCGGAGCCGGCCCGCGTGGAGTTGCCGGACATGAAGGAGACGAAGTAGCCGCCCAAGTGGATGAAGGCCAGCCCGTCCACGAACCCGGCGGTGGCGGTCAGGCCGGCGGCCAGCAGCGCCTGACGGCGGGACAGTCCATGGGCCACAGGTCCTCCTCGGGCATCGCGACGTGCGGATCAGCAGATCTCGCCCCTCACCTTACGGTCGCCGTCAGGTCAGAATGGACGCATGAGCACGAAGACCACAGCGCAGAAGCTGTTCATCAAGCCCGGCGACACCCTCTTCCTGGCCGGCGGCAACCAGGGCCTGCACGCGCTGCTGGACCCCCTGCCAGAGGGCACCGAGGTGACCGGACAGATCGACCAGGCCTCCGCCGTCGTGCTCTTCGCCCAGGACCAGACCACGCTGGATGGCCTGCTGGACGACTGGCTGGATTCCGGGGCCGGAGCACGGGTGTTCTGGATCGGCTACCCCAAGGGCGGACGTTCGGACCTCAACCGGGACTCGATCTGGAAGGATCTGGAGTCGCGCGGAGGGACGCTCAACGCCAACATCTCCCTGTCCGAGGAGTGGTCCTCGGTCCGCGTCAAGACCGGCTGAGCCCCTTCGATGGGGAGTTCTCCCCATCGCGTCCAGGTGCCCGAACCGCAACGATGGGATCGGGAAGGGGGCCACATGTCCTACGAGGTCACACCCGGAATCATCCACGCAGTCCTGGTCGACGTCGCCGCTGACGGCGAGAGCCTGCGCGGTAGCGCCGAGATGGCCACGACCGCCGGCGACAATGTCAGCGGCCAGTTCGGCACAGCTGCAGAGGTCTCCTCCGCCTTCTCAGCGTTCTGGGCGTCCCGCAATGACGTCGGCACGAGGATCGCCGCCCTCGTGCTCCGCAAGGCTGGCTGTGTCGCCACCGCAGCGGAAGCCTTCATCGATGCAGACGGCGAGATGACCGACGCCGCATCCACCGCACTGTCCAATCTGCCGGCTGTGAGTGGATCGTGACGACGCTGGCATCTTTCCCTCACATCGAGGTCCCGTGGACGGATCTGGACGAGGCTGCCCACGACATGGCCAGCCACGCCGAGAAGGCCGACGAGTATCTCGGCGATGCACAGATCGCATGGTCCCGGCTGCGGTCGGGGTATCAAGAGGCCCAGACTCAGGCGCAGGTCTACGCCGGTCTGGACGACCTCAGTACCCCTGCCGCAGAGTGGTCCGCAGCCCTGGTGGCCGCCCGAGACGCGCTGGTGGACTTCGCCTTCACAGGCCCCTCGTTGCAGAACGAGTCCGAGGCCCTCACCCAGCTCAAACCGTCTGTGGAGGCTCAGTTGGCGGCAGCCACGGGGTCGGACGACCCCTCCGTCATCGCAGCGGCCGAAGCCGCCGCGGCCGCGTTCAACGGTCGTGCCACGGCCCTCACCACCTCGTGGGACAACTGTGTGGCCGAGACCGCAGCCGCCCTGCAGTCCATCACCGGCGGAGACGGTGCCGACCTGCCCAGCACGGCGGCCCTGGACAGCCTCGCCCAGTCCGGCTGGGCCACCTTCACCTCGGGCCTCAATGAGCGCTTCGGCACCGTCACCCCAGCCCAGCTGTTGGCGTCACTGCGCGGACTGAGCGACGATGAACTGCGCGCCTGGGCCGACGCCAACCCCGAGGCGGCCCAGCTGCTCGCGAACAACGTGCTGATGGGGCCGTTCGTCCCCGGTTCCGCCGAAGACATCATGAACAAGGCCATGTCTGGAGACGCTGCTCTCACCGAAGAGGGCATCGCGGGCATCCGGACAGCTTTTGCAGGCCTCCCGGACCACGAGCAGGAACGGCTGCTGCTGCTCTACCCCGGCGTCTTCGGCAATCTCAACGGCATCCCCTTCTCCCAGCGGGTCACCGCCAACACCATCAGCGTGGCCGGCCACCGGGAAACTGTCGCGCAGGCGCGACAGGAGCTTGGATCCGAACCGACTCTGCAGGACTTCTTGGACGAAGCCAGCGGGACCCACCGGGCGGACTACCACCAGGCCTACAACGCATGGCGAGCGGCCCACGCAGCCTGGAGCGCTGAGGATCAACGACTGACCGCCCTGGCCCAAGGCCTGGACTATGCCCTGGACCATGACACTCAGGTGCTCTACGTCTCGCTGGAAGGCGATGGCCGGATCGCCACGATGGTGGGCACTCCCTCGGCGGACACCCAGATCGCCTCGGTCATGGTGCCCGGAACTGGCGCTGATCTGGGCAGCCTCGAGTCCTACACCGACAAGCTCGACGCCGTAGACGGAGCTGAGGGAGATGACCGTATCTCGATCTACTGGCAGGGCACCGATCTGCCCGACGAGATTCCGGACAACCTCACCAGCAGCTACAACGAGCAGGGTGCGCCTCACCTGGCAGCCTTCGACCGCGCACTGGACCTGGAACTGTCCCCGGACGTGCGCTCGACCTACATCGGGTACAGCGCCGGCGGCTCACTGCTGGGTACGGCCGAACGGGAGGGCTTGGACTCGACCAATATCCTGTACGTGGCACCTGCAGGAACGGGGCACAACGTCTCCAGCCCTGGTGACACCGCCAATCCCGACGCCCACCGATACCTGCTGCAGACCCGTGACGATCCGATCGCCTACGCCCAAGGCTTCGGCGGCGGCTACCACGGCGGATCCTTCCTCGAGGGGTCGAACCCGGTCCACCAGATGGGTGCCACGCGGCTGGAGACCGGATTCAAGGACCCCACCGATCCGACCAGCGTCATGGACGGCCACACCGACTACTTCATCCCTGGCTCGACCTCGGCGCAGAACATCCAGGGCGTCATCGAAGGGACCCAGGTCTCCGAGTTCGTGCCCTACGAACACCACTATGGCTTCGGCTACAGCTACCTGGAATCACCCCTGGAGACCCGTCCCGAGGACTACACCGACGGACAGCTGCCGACTGTGCCCACGGATACCCTGGAATGAGGACTGCACCTGCCATCGAGGGGCTGAACCCATGACCACCCGACCTCAATGCCGACCGCGCACCCTCGGCGTCGCGATCGCAGCCCTGTTGACCACCACTCTGATCGGAGGCTGCTCCATGGATTCCACCACCGGAGAGACCACCCCGGACGCGGTCTCCACGGCCTCGGACCACCAGCACGCACTCGAGGAGCTGCTCTCGCCCCTGCCGGATCTGGCACCAGAGGGCTCGCAGGTCCAGATCACCCAGTTGCGTGAGACCACATGCCTGCGTCCTGAAGCCGAGGCGCCGCAGACCGAGACCTCCTGGGTGGGGGTGGTTTCCGGTGCCGTCCCGTCCGGTGCGGCCGGCTACCAGTCCCAGCTCGTGCAGCAGCTCGAGGAGGCCGGATTCGAGGTCCGCAACACCGTGGCGGGCCCCACCGACGGCGGATCCGGACAGAACGGGGACCTCACCACCACCTACACCCGCCGCGGTGAGCTCTCCGCCGTGGTCACCCACTCGCTCAGCGGCGGCACGGACCAGGTCGAGCTGCTGGCGAAGTCCCCGTGCCAGCCACACCCTGAGGACCATCAGATGCTGCGCTCGGAGCTGGATCCCGAGTACGGCCTGTCCAGCAGCCTCTACCCCGACGGACGGTGAGATGCACAGGACCCCCGGAGCATGCGGCTCCGGGGGTCCTGATGGTCAGGGCGACGCTGCCCTGAGGCGGGTCACTCGCCCGGGACGGTGTCCGGGGTCTGTGTCGAGACGGGGTCCAGACGCACGTCATAGGTGGTCTGCACGCCAGTGCCGGACTCGGCCGGCTGGATGTCCAGCATCAGCTCAGGCTTGACCGCGGTGGCGATGTCGTCGTCGTTGTGCTCGTCACCCGGGAAGTACAGCTGGGCGGTGAGCAGCTCATGGCCCTCGGCCGAGAACTTCAGGTGCAGGTGGGCCGGACGCCAGGCGTGCCAGCCGGCGGCGGCGATCAGCTTGCCGCAGGCGCCGTCCGTGGGGATCTGGTACGGAGCGGGCTGGACGGTGTCGATCTCGAAGTTGCCCTGATCATCCGCGTGGAAGGTGCCGCGCAGGTTCCACTCGGGCAGGTCCGGGGCGAACTGGGAGTAGAAGCCCTCGGCGTCGGCGTGCCACAGCTCGATCTTGGCGTTCGGCAGCGGGGTGCCGTCCGTCGAGGTGATCTGGCCCTTGAACAGCAGCGGGGTGCCCGACTCGTCCTCACGCATGGGGATGGTGCGGTTGTCCTGCGGCTGCGGGGCGTCCGGCACGTAGTACGGTCCCTCGATCGAGCCCTTGTTGCCCTCGCGGTGGCTGGTGGCCACCTCCTCCACGGAGTGCTCCAGCCACACGTCCAGGAACAGCGGCCATTCGCCGTCCTCGCCGACCTGGATTAGCCAGGACTTCAGCGCGTTGTACTCGTCGTAGGTGACCTTCTTCTCCAGGACGATGTCATTGGCGGCCTGGATCAGGGCCGAGGCCAGCTCGTTGACGCGGGCCTGATCGGCCACGGCATGCCCGGTCTTGCCGGACTGGCGGAAGCGGTCGGTGGCGGCTGCGCCGGAGGCGGCGGCTGAGGCCTCGTGCTCGTTGGGGGTCATGGTCAACCTTCCTGGGGTCGGTGTCTGGGTGCGGGTTCCGGTGAGATCCCGGTCACACCCTGTGCTGTGAGCCTAGGGTCACGGGTCAAGAGTGGGTAGGTCGAGTTGCGCGGCCATTGAGACGACCAGCGTCTGGATGGCCCGACGACGGCCCCGCACCTCAGCGATCGGTGCGGTACCGCTCCAGCTTGGCCTCGTCGATCCCGGCACCCACGCCGGGCTCGTCGCGGACGGAGATCCGGCCGTCCTGGATGGTGATCGGCTCGGCCAGCAGGTCATCGGACATGTCCAGGAAGTTGGAGAGCTCTCCCGCCCGGCGCGAGGTGGCCTGGTGCGCCGCGCCGAAGGTGACGGTGGCCAGGGAGCCGACCTGGGTGTCGATCTGGTTGCCCATGGTCACGTCCACACCGAGGCCGGTGCACAGTCCCAGGATCTCAGTGGCCTCGGTGAACCCGGACCGTGCGGTCTTGATGCAGATGGCGTTGCAGCCACCGGAGAGCAGCTCGCGGGAGACGTCTCCGGCCGTGGGCACGGATTCGTCGCCCACCACGGGAATGGGTGAGTGCTCCACCAGGCGGCGCCGGCTCATGGCCTCCTTGGCGTCGCAGGGCTCCTCGAGCAGGCTCAGCCCCAGCCCCTCGGTGCGGCGCAGCACCTCCATGGCCTCATTGGCGGTCCAGCCGCGATTGGCATCCAGGTAGAGCTCCACGTCCTCCCCCAGGCCCTCGCGCAGCACGTGGCAGGCCTCGATGTCCAGGCTCAGCGGACGGCGTCCGACCTTGAGCTTGAAGGTGGTGATCCCGTGCTCCTGGCCGAAGCGCAGGGCCTCGTCCAGCAGCTCCTGGGCGGGCTTGAACCCGAGCATGTGGCTGACCCGCATGCTGTCCGTCCAACCGCCGAGCATCTTGTGCACCGGGGTGCCCAGCGCCTTGCCGGCGGCGTCCCACAGGGCGATGTCCACGGCGCCCTTGGCCACCTGGTTGTGGATGGTCCGGTGCATCACGGCATGGACCTTCTCCCGGTCGAACACGTCCAGACCCACGATCTGCGGAGCGAAGACCTCCTCGACGATGGTCTTGATCGAGGTCTGGGTCTCACCGTAGGTGTAGGGACGTGGCGGGGCGTCGGCCTCGCCCACCACACCCTCGTCCGTGTGGACCCGGATGAGCACGTGGTCGGCGGTGTGCACCTCGCCCGAGGCGAACTTCAGCGGGTGGTGGTACGGGATGGCGTAGGGGATGGCCTCGATGCGCTGGATCTTCACGGTGTCTCCGGTTGGCTGGATGGATCGGATGGATCGGACAGGTCAGGGGCCGCCGGCGCGCCCTCCACGGGGGCCAGCGGTGAGGCGAGCAGGTCCTGCCGGACCTGGTCGGCGGCTCGGTGGGCGATCGCCTGGAAGGCAGGGATCAGGGGCGAGGTGGCGCCGGCCTTCCAGGCCAGCGAGAGCCCGACGGCGGGAGCATCGGCGAGCGCTCGATAGGTGACCCGGGCCGCGGTGGCCGGCCGGGCGCCGTCGGGAACCAGGGCCACTCCCATGCCCGAGGCGACGAAAGCCAGCAGCGTGGAGGTCTCCGTGGCCTCCTGCACGATCCGGGGACGGAACCCGGCCCGGCGGCAGGCCTCCCAGACGATGGAGGAGACTGCGGACTGGCGCGGGTAGCCGACCAGGTCCTCACCGGCTAGGCGCTCCAGCTCCACGGGCCCGGACTCGGCGGCCAACGGGTGCGCGTTGGGGATGGCCACCAGCAGCCGGTCCTCGGCCACCTCGTCCAAGGCCAGCTCGGTGGACTCCACGGGAGGACGCAGCACGGCCACGTCCAAGCGGTTCTCCAGCAGCGCCTGCTCCATCTTGGGGGTGAGCAGCTCGCCGATCACGTGCAGGCGCACGCCGGGCAGCTCGGTGCGGGCCAGACGGACGATCGAGGGCATCAGGCGGTAGGTGGCTGAGCCGGCGAATCCTACGCGGAGCACGCCCGCGGCGCCCTGGCCGACCTCGCGGACATCGGCGATCAGGTCCTCGGCATCGGCCAGGAGCTGCCGGGCCCGGTCCAGCAGCAGACGCCCGGCGTCGGTGAGATCCACCTTGCGGGTGGTGCGCTCCAACAGCTGGACGCCCAGCTCGGCCTCGATCTGCTTGATCTGCTGGGACAGCGGGGGCTGGGCCATGTGAAGGCGCTCAGCGGCGCGGCCGAAGTGACGCTCCTCGGCCACGGCCACGAAGTAGCGCAGCTGACGCAGGTCCATGGCTCCTCCTTCGGTCGGTCCGGTGGCCCGGCGTGTGCCGGACCTCACGTCAGAGCGTAGGTCCGCACACCGGGCGGGGTGAAAGACCCATCCAGGCCGGTTTGAGACGCTCGACCTCTCAATGTGTGGTGAATGTGTACTTCTGAATCTTGATCAGGCATCCTACGGTGAATCTCATCACCTGGACGCGTGAGGTGGTCCACACGCAACGCTTGCCCGCATGACGAACGCTGTGCCGCCCCACACGCCGGGTCCCATCGCTTCTACACACCGAGGTCCTCATGTCCGTACCACAGAACCCCTCCGCGGCGGCCGCTGAACGCAGCCCACGCGACACTGCCCCTGCCGCGCACGCCCCGGATGCCCATCAGGCAGTCGCTGACGATGCGGCCGCCACCGCCGCCCAGGCCGACTCCCTGGACGCCGGCGGCAAGCGCAACTGGTGGCTGCTGGCCCTGGGGCCGGTGGCCGGCCTGGTGCTGGCACTGGTGTTGCCGGCGTCGTTGTCCTTCGAGGGCCGGGCCGTGGCCGGCTGTGCCCTGTGGATGGCGATCTGGTGGATGACCGAGGCCGCGCCGATCCCGGTCACCTCCCTGCTGCCGCTGGTGTTGTTCCCGCTGTTCGGCATGGCGCCGATGAAGGAGGTGGCCGCACCGTACGCCGACTCCGTGGTGTTCCTGGTGATGGGCGGCGTGATCCTGGGCCTGGCCACCGAGAAGTCCAACCTGCACCTGCGCGTGGCGCTGCTGACCATCCGCACGATCGGCACCAAGCCGGCGCAGATCGTGCTGGGCCTGATGGTGGCCTCGGCGTTCATCTCCGCCTGGGTGTCCAACACCGCCACCGCCGTGATCATGGTGCCGATCGCCGTGTCCATCCTGACCCTGGTCCGCCGCGTGGACCCTGCCGCGGCCGGCCCCAAGTTCGCCGCCTCCATGCTGCTGGGCGTGGCCTACGGCGTGACCATCGGCTCCACCGCCACCCTGATCGGCCAGCCGCCGATGGCCCTGATGAAGGCCTACCTGGGCGAGTCCCAGGGCTTCGACATGGAGTTCGGCCAGTGGATGCTGGTGGGCGTGCCGTGGGCTGTGGTGATGCTGTTCGTGGCCTGGCTGGTGCTGACCAAGCTGGTGTTCCGCCCCGAGGCCAAGGTGATCCCCGGCGGCGCTGAGATGATCCGTGACGAGCTGGCCCAGATGGGCCGGATGACCACCCCGGAGCGCCGGGTGGGCCTGATCTTCCTGGTGGCCATCTTCTTCTGGGTGTTCGTGCCGTTCATCGCCGACATCCCCGCCGTGGCCGAGGCCATGCCGTGGCTGGGCTCGATCTCCGACACCCAGGTGGCCATGGCCGCTGCGATCGCCTGCTTCCTGGTCCCGGCCCAGAAGCGCTCAGTGGACGCCAACGGCACCCCGCTGCTGCGCTGGTCCGCCTCCAAGGAGATCCCCTGGGGCCTGCTGCTGCTCTTCGGCGGCGGCCTGTCCCTCTCGGCGATGTTCTCCGCCACGGGCCTGTCCCAGTGGATCGGCGAGCAGGTGGGCGGGCTGTCCGGCGTGCCCAGCTGGGTCATCATCCTGGTGGTCATCATCGTGGGTCTGGGCCTGACCGAGCTGACCTCCAACACCGCCACCGCCGCCGCGTTCTTCCCGATCTTCGGTGCCGTGGCCGTGGGCCTGGGCATCAGCCCGATGCTGATGACCATCGCCGTCACGCTGGCCGTCTGCTCGGCCTACATGCTGCCGGTGGCCACGCCGTCCAACGCCGTGGCGTTCGGCTCCGGTGAGGTCTCGATCAAGCAGATGGTCCGCGCCGGCGTCTGGCTGAACGTGATCTCACTGGGCCTGGTCATGCTGGTCATGTACACGCTGGTGCCGCTGGTGTTCGGCGTGAGCCTGTAAGGACGGCACCTCGCCGCCTCACCTTCCCGGCGACCCTGCCGAGCGGCCCTCTGACTCGCCCTGACCGGGTGACTCAGGGGGCCGTCGTCGTGGTGGAGGCAGACGAGGTCTGCCCCTCGGTGTCCGGCTCGGGGCAGAGCAGCGGCCCGGCGGTGGTGTCCACGGCGTCCTCGGCCACCAGCTGCTGGTAGCGCACGCCCAGCACGAGGTCCACGGAGTCATCCTCACGGTCATCGGGCTGGAACTGGGTGCCCTCGATCATTCGCTGCACGGCCAAGGCGGTGTCCTGTCCCTCCGGGCCGGCCGTGACCACCCCCACGCGCTGCTGGTTCCCCAGGCGCTTGTTGCCCACGGTGCCGATGGTGAACCCCCTGGCCTCGAGGTCGTTGGCCACCTCACCGGCGAGCCCGCCGATCGAGGTGCCGTTGTACACGTGCACCGTGGAGGCCTGGCTGAAGGAGACCGGATCCACGGGGCAGGACAGCGGGGCCGGCGGGGGCGCCGCCTCCCAGCCGGGGATCTCCCAGTTCCCCCGCAGCACCTGCCAGGCCGCCAGCAGCACGCCCACCAGCAGCAGCACCAGGACCACGATCACCGCCGCGTGCCGACGCCTCCGCCGGCGGCGCACCTGGGCGGCCGCACGCGGATCCTCCTGTTCGAAGTAGCGGCCCAGGTCCTCCTCGGTGAAGATCCGCTGTCCGTGCCATTCCTTGTGGGGCGCCGGCTCACCGGGCGCGCGGGAGGACGGCGTGGGTGGGGTGGACACCGGCTGATTCTCCTTCGGATGCGGTCGGGAGCCTACCCGCACAGACTATCCCGACTGTGAGTCGCGTCTCATCTGCAGATTTCGGCGCCCGGAGCCTCACCTGGCTGCGGGTGGCAGGCTGGTGCCATGCGCACTCTTCCCCCGGTCGGCCTCCTGCTGGATGTGGACGGCCCCCTCGCCTCCCCGCAGACCCGCGCCGTCCCGGACGGCATCCTGCACACCCTGGTGGAGCTGACCGACCGCGGCATCCCCGTGGTGTTCAACACCGGCCGTTCCGCCCAGTTCGTGCTCCACCAGCTGCTGGCTGCCCTGCGCGAGGCAGGCCTGTCCCCCACCGCCCGCGTGCACGCCGTCTGCGAGAAGGGAGCCGTCTGGTTCTCCGCGGCGCATCTTCCGGACGGCCCGCTTCCAGAGGTCACCCCGGCGGGGTCGGTCCCGGAGTGGATCCGTCCCGACGACGGCATGCGAGTCCGAGCCGACCTCGCCGAGCGCTTGGCTCAGCAGATCCGCGAGACGCACGGCGAGAGCATGTTCTTCGACGACACCAAGCTGGCCATGGTCAGTGCAGAGATGACCGTGGGACTGGCGCTGGAGGACTACCGTCCGGCGCAGGCCGAGTTCGAGGAGTTCGCCCAGGCGGCGCTGGCGCAGGCCGGGCTGTCCACCGCGTTCCAGGTGGACTCCACGATCATCTCCTCGGACATCGAACACGTCCGCAGCGGCAAGGACCTGGGCGCCGAGCGGGCCTGGGAGCTGCTCTCGGCCGACGGGGAGATGCCGGTCCGCTGGATCACCTGCGGGGACTCGCGCACGGACTATGCCATGGCCGAGTGGCTGCACGCGAGAGGTGCCTCCGTGACCCATGTGGACGTCCGGCCCGGGGACGGTGTGCCGGAGACCGCCTACCCGGTGCTCACGCCGGCGGACCTGGCGACCGAGGGGTTCGGCCGTGAGGACGCGATCCATGAGGAGGCCGGTCAGGCGCTGCTGGAGCAGACATTGTCCCGGATCACCGGCTCGATGACCAGAAGATGACGGCGTGACGTCACGGGGCGTCGCGCGAGGCAACCCGCGCTGGGAAGGGGTGCCGTCGTCGTTCACTGGTGTCCATGACTTCTGACACCGCAACCCTCACTGCCCCAGCGGACACCGCCGAGCTGGAGATCCCTGTGCTCTCGCTGGCCCGGATGCGCCGTGAGGATGGGTCCTTCAACCCGGAGTTCCTGGATGAGCTGCGCCACGCGGCACACCACGTGGGGTTCTTCCAGATCGTGGACTACGGGGCCGCCGAGGGCCAGGTCGACGAGCTGTTCCAGGTCAGTGCGGACTTCTTCGCCCGGCCGGAGCAGGAGAAGCTGGCGCTGCACAACCAGAACTCACCGCACTACCGCGGGTACTCCAGCGTGGGCGCCGAGCGGACCCAGGGCCGTCCGGACTCACGGGAGCAGATCGACTTCTCCCCCGAGCGCGCGCCGGTGCCGGCCGAGCAGATCCAGCCCGGTGAGGACTACTGGGTGCTGCAGGGCCCCAACCAGTGGCCGGCGGACATGCCCCAGCTGGAGCGCACCGCCATGGAGTGGACCGCACTGATGGACCGCGTGGGCGAGGACCTGCTGAAGGCGCTGTCCGTGGCGATCGGGCTGGACGAGGACCACTTCGCCGAGGCGTTCACCGGCAACCGTGCCTGGATGGCCAAGCTGGCGCACTATGTGGGCGGGGTGAAGGAGGCCGGCACGCAGGGCGTGGGGCTGCACGCCGACTACGGGTTCATCACCCTGCTGCTGCAGGACCAGGTCGGCGGGCTGGAGGTGCGCCCGTACGGTCAGGACAAATGGCTGCCGGTGGAGCCGATCCACGGGGCGCTGGTGGTGAACCTGGGCGAGATGCTCGAGGTGGCCACGAACGGCTACCTGATGGCCACCATCCACCGGGTGATCGCCCCGGACCAGGGTGTGGACCGGTACGCGGTGCCGTTCTTCTACTCCCCGCGCCTGGACGCCGTGATCGAGCCCGTGGAGCTGCCGGCCGAGCTGGCCGCTGCCGCACGCGGGGCCTCGGACGACCCGGAGAACCCCATGCTCTCCTCGTTCGGGGCGAACATGCTCAAGGGCTTCGCCCGGGCTCACCCGAAGGTCACCGAGAAGTTCCACCCGCAGCTGCTGGCGCGCTGAGCACCCCTTCGGCCGCTTTACAGCACCAAGACGGTTCTTGCGAGCCCCTGCATGGCCCGGTAGAACCGTCTTGGTCCTGTTGAGCCCCGGACGCTCCTGCGCAGACACCGGCAACGCTCTGTCCCTCCTCGGCGGCAGCCACGTCAGTGGCCCAGCAGGATGAGCGCTCCACACCATGGAGCATGCGCACATCCGACCTGCACCGCGGGGCACTCGCAGACCCCCTGGTCCGGGCCGCCGCCGATGTGATCTGCCGGGTCCCGCTGGAGAGGCACTGTCCGTGGTGGACAGCGTGCTCAGGGGACGCACAGCTGGCGGCCGACGGCTCACCGCGCCCGAGATCCCGCACTGGATCGACCTGATTCCCGTCCGATGCAAGCTGGAACGGGCCACGCTCGCCATCGAGCTCGGTGATGCACGTGCAGAATCCCGGGGCGAAGCAACCTCACACGCCCAGATCTGGGAGGCAAGGCTGCTGATGCCGGGGCTGCAGACCACTCACAGTCTGGAGGACGGACGCCCCGTCCGCCCGGACGTGGAGTGGTGCGAGGCCGGAGTGTTCGGCGAGTTCGATGGACTCATCAAGAACAGCCGGTCCGCCTCCCTCTCCCGTCAGAGCACCCATCAGGTCTTCGTGGAGGAGCGGCGCCGTGAACGAGCAATGGACGGGGCAGGCCGCCGGGTCATCCGCTGGACCTGGGCCGACGTGAAGGTTCCCGGGCGTGTCCCGGGCTGGCTGCTGGCGGCCGGGGTGCCCCTCCGTTGATGCCCCGGCAGCGCAGGGACGACTGTGCCCCGGTGGCCAACGTGGTCACCCGGGCACAGTTCGGGCCGTCAGGTCCTCAGGAGGAGACGTTCATCGCTTCGAGGCCCGATACCCCGCCGCCTCGGCTGCCGCCCGAGTGGCGAAGCACTCCTCGGCTCTGGTGACGGCGTAGTACGCCCCTCCGGGGACGTGATAGATGCCGGAGTTGGCGTTGCCCTTGATCGGGTAGGCCGCAGGGCAGCTTCCCGTGGAGGTGGGCGGCGTCTGCGTGGCCACACGAACAGTGGCGGAGGTCCGGGCGACGGTTCCATAGCCGGCCTTCGAGCCGGTCACGCGCACCGAGATGTTCCGGCCCACATCAGCTGAGGTGAGTCGGTAGCTGGTGCCCGTGGCTCCAGGGATCGCCACTCCGTTGCGCAGCCACTGCTGGCGCAGCGTGGTCCCGGAGGTCCAGGTGCCCCGGGCGGCACTGACCGTGTACCCGGCGCGGGCCGTGCCCGAGAGCTTGGGCGTGGGGGCCGTCAGCACGCCCAGCGCCACAGCACCCGTCCTCGAGCTGACCGTGGTGACGGTCGTGTATCCGGCTTTGGAACCGGTCACTCGCACGGAGATGTACTTGCCACGGTCGGCAGCTGTCAGCATGTACTTGGGGCTCGTGGCACCGGTGATCGGCACACCGTTGCGCAGCCACTGCTGGCGCAGCGTGGTCCCGGAGGTCCACGTGCCACGGAGCGCGGTCAAGGTCTGCCCCACGCGCACTGTGCCGGAGATCTTCGGGGCCGGTGCGGTCAGCGTGCCCAGGGAGATCACCGCGGTGCGGGGAGTCAGCTTCGTGACGTTGTCGTACCCCGTCTTGGACGCTGTCACCCGGACGGCGATGCGAGCACCACGGTCAGCAGCCGTCAACGTGTACTTGTAGCCGGTGGCACCGGTGATCGGCGCACCGTTGCGCAGCCACTGCTGGCGCAGCGCGGTCCCGATGGGCCACGTCCCGCGCAGCACGGTCAGGGTCTGCCCCACCCGGGTCGCCCCGGCTATCGTGGGGTTCGGTCCGGTCAGGACGCCGGGCGAGACGGCAACGGTCGCTGGCGTCAGCTTGGTGACGTCCGCGTGTCCGGGCTTGGATGCGGTCACTCGAACGGCGATGCGAGCACCACGGTCAGCAGCCGTCAACGTGTACTTGTAGCCGGTGGCACCGGTGATCGGCGCACCGTTGCGCAGCCACTGCTGGCGCAGCGCGGTCCCGATGGGCCACGTCCCGCGCAGCACGGTCAGGGTCTGCCCCACTCGGGTGGTTCCGGCGACCGTGGGATCCGGGCCGATCAGCACGCCGGCGGCAACCACACTGGATGCACCGGCCGCGCTGGCCACGGCCGGGATTGTGCACCCGCCGCGTGAGCCGCTGATCTGCACGGTGATCGACCGGTTAACGTCCGTCACACCCAGCGTGTAGGTGGGCTGGGTGGCGCCGATGATCTCCACGCCGTCGCGCAGCCACTGGTAGTGGATGGTCGAGCCAGAGGGCATCGGACCCGGAACGGCGGTCAGGGTCTTCCCCAGAGCGGCCTGCCCCTGGACGACCGGCCGAGTCAGCTGTGACTCGAGGATCTGGACGGGACCGACCCCGTTTGTGTCCGCAGCAAAACCGTTCTGCGTGATGCGAGCGGAGATGATCGAGCAGGTGTCCTCGAGGACCAGGCGGTAGTCCGCACCCGTCGCTCCAGACAGTGGAACCCCGTCACGCATCCACTGGATCTGGCTGGTCGGATCCAGCTCCCCGGCGAGGGAGAGCAGCTGTCCGACCACGGCGTTGCCGACGACCTCTGGGGTGGTGACCGTGAGGGCCTGGGACGGGGCAGCGCTGGCAGCGCTGGGAGTGGCCGCGAAGGCCGGGACGGCACTGGGCACCATCAAGGAGCAGACCAGTGCAACAATTCCCAGAACATGCTGGGATCTTATCAAGGGGCGAACCATACACTCATTATCGCCCACGTATCAACCTCTACGCGCCAGCGGCTCCCATGTCGCCGCGAGCTGGAGTCGTGGCCTGTCAGATGCGAACAGCCCCGGCGACTCAACCGAGTCACCGGGGCTGTTCCCACTGCGGAGGATGGGGGATTTGAACCCCCGAGGGCGTGAACCCAACACGCGTTCCAGGCGTGCGCCATAGGCCGCTAGGCGAATCCTCCTCATGTACTCACACGCCGATCACCGGGGTGACCGTCGCACGAGCAGAGTCCATCATAACGGACGCCGCCCCTCGGGGACCAATCGGCCCCGGGAGGCCGCCACCGTCCCAACGCTGGTAGTATGGTCGGCGGCCCCTCACGTGGTGTCATCTCGCTGAACTCCCCCAGGACCGGAAGGTAGCAAGGGTAGGTGGGCTCTGGCAGGTGCGTGGGGGGTCTTTGACGTTCTCGGAAAGGTCCCCCACCCATGCGCGCAGGACGGTACGCCCCCAGCCCCACCGGTCAGCTGCACCTGGGCAATCTGCGCACGGCCCTGCTCGCCTGGCTCTTCGCCCGGCACACCGAGCGCACCTTCCTGCTGCGGATCGAGGACCTGGACCGGGTTCGCGCCGGCGCCGAGGCCCAGCAGCTGCGCGAGCTCGAGGCGATCGGCCTGAACTGGGACGCCGAGCCCGTCCGCCAGTCCGAGCGCATCGACCTCTATGAGCACGCCCTGGACGTCCTTCGCGAGCGCGGCCTGGTCTACGAGTGCTTCTGCTCGCGCAAGGACATCGCCGAGGCCACCAGCGCCCCTCATCCCACGCAGTCCCCCGCCTCCTCTGCACAGCTGCCCGACGACGGCCCCTCGCCTCACAGCGCGGGTCGCCTGCTGCTTCCGCCCGGCTCCTATCCGGGCACCTGCCGGAACCTCTCGGAATCAGAACGCGAGCGCCGTCGTCGGGACCGCCCTGCAGCCCTGCGGATCGACGCCGCGCGCGCCGCGGGAACCGACGGGGCACCGGCCCATCAGGTGACCGATGTGCTGCACGGGACGGTGCGGGCGGCGGTGGACGACTTCGTGCTGCGGCGCAATGACGGCGCGTTCGCCTACAACCTGGCTGTGGTGGTGGACGATCTCACGCAGGGCGTGGACCAGGTGGTGCGCGGCGACGACCTGCTCAGCTCGGCTCCGCGTCAGGACTGGCTGGCCGGGGTCCTGTGGGATGCCGGGGCGATCGAGGTGCCCGGTGAAGCACAGGACAGGCCCGTCACGGAGTACGCCCATGTGCCTCTGGTGCTCAACGCCGAGGGGAAGCGGCTGGCCAAGCGGGACGGCGCGGTGACCCTGGAGGACATGGGCGTGCTGGACGGCCTGGACGGCCAGGACATCCCGGACACCGAGCCCGCACCGTGGACGGCCGACCGGGTGCGCACGGTGCTGTTGGAGTCCGTCGGACTGCCCGGGGAGAGTCTGGACGCCGCCCTGGACGCGTTCGCCCCGGACCGTCTCCCCCGCACCCCCTGGATCTTCACCGGCCTCGACTGAGCTCGGTGCAGGCTCAGAGCACCTGGGCGGCCTGCTCGAACTCCAGCCGGCCGGCACGCGGGCGCTGGGCGTCCTCATCCTCGGGGTTCGGGGCGTGACCCACATTGATCACCAGCAGGGTCTTCCAGCCGTTCTCCGCATGGAACTCGGCGTCCACACCGGAGGTGTCCAGGCCGCCCATGGGGCCGACCTGCAGGCCGTGGGCGCGCAGGGCCAACATCAGGTAGCCGGTCTGGATCAGGGCGTTGGTGCGTGCCATGCCTTCGCGGACCTCAGCCTTGCCCTCGAACTGCTCGCGCGCGCCCTCGCGGTGCGGCGCCAGGTGCGGCATGTGCTCGTGCCAGCGGGGGTCATAGGCGGCCACCAGGGCCAGCGGTGCGGCCGCGGTCTTGTCCTGGTTCCCCGGGGCCATGTGGGCGATCAGACGCTCGCGCGCCTCAGCCGAGTCCACCACGGTCAGACGCAGCGGCTGGATGTTCATGGCGGTCGGCGCCCACCGCAGGTCCTCGTACACCTTCTGGACCAGGGCCACGTCCACCGGCTCGTCGGTGAAGGTGTTGGTGGTGTGCGCGCCCTCGAACAGCACGGCGAGCTGCTCCTGGGTCAGGGCGGGGAGGTCGGTCAGGGTGGCGGCAGAGGTGGTCACGGCCGGGCTCCTCGGGGAGTCGGGGTCAGGGTCCACCAGTGGTCAACCCACCCTGCGGCACGGTTCTTCCCGGTCCCCTTGCGCGTGCCCTCCGTTCCTGTGGACCGACCGTGCAGCACCGCCCTGCAGCGACTAGGGTGCTGTGGGTGACCACCGCCCTGTATCGCCGCTACCGCCCCGACTCCTTCGAGGACGTGATCGGGCAGGAGCACGTCACCGGACCCCTCATGCAGGCGCTGTCCAAGGACCGGGTCAACCACGCCTACCTCTTCTCCGGCCCCCGCGGCTGCGGCAAGACCACCTCGGCCCGCATTCTGGCGCGCTGTCTGAACTGTGCCCAGGGCCCCACCCCCACCCCGTGCGGTCAGTGCGACTCCTGCCAGGAGCTGGCCACCGGCGGCTCGGGCGCCCTGGACGTGATCGAGATCGACGCCGCCTCCCACGGCGGTGTGGACGACGCCCGAGATCTGCGCGAGCGGGCCACCTTCGCCCCGGTGCGAGACCGCTACAAGATCTTCATCATCGACGAGGCCCACATGGTCACCTCGGCGGGCTTCAACGCGCTGCTGAAGATCGTGGAGGAGCCGCCGGAGCACATCAAGTTCATCTTCGCCACCACCGAGCCGGACAAGGTGATCGGGACCATCCGTTCCCGCACGCACCACTATCCCTTCCGGCTGGTGCCGCCGGAGCCGCTGATGGAGTACCTGGAGCGGCTCTGTGCCCAGGAGAACGTGGCCGTGGCGCCCGGTGTGCTCTCGCTGGTGGTGCGCTCGGGCGGTGGGTCCGTGCGTGACACCCTCTCGGTGCTGGACCAGCTGATGGCCGGCGCCACCGAGGACGGGCTGGCCTATGACCTCACCGTCAACCTGCTCGGGTACACCCCGGATGCCCTGCTCGACGATGTGGTGGACGCTGTGGCCGCCTCCGATTCGCAGACCGTGTTCCGTGTGGTGGACCGGGTGGTGCAGTCCGGTCAGGACCCGCGCCGGTTCGTGGAGGACCTGTTGGAGCGGTTCCGCGACCTGGTGATCGTCAAGGCCATGCCGGATGCCGCCTCCTCCGTCCTGCATGGCATGCCCGAGGACCAGCTGCGTCGGCTCGAGACCCAGGCTGCCCAGCTGGGCGGCGGCGAGCTCTCCCGCGCGGCGGACATCACCAACCACGCCCTGACCGAGATGGTCGGCGCCACGAGTCCGCGGCTGCACCTCGAGCTGCTCATGGCCCGGCTGATGCTGCCCTCCACCGATCAGACCGAACGTGGCCTGGCCGCGCGGCTGGATCGGATCGAGCGCCGCCTCTCCTACGGAGGACAGGCAGAGGCAGGGCTTCCCGACGCCGGCCCCGCACCCTCTCCTGGCGCCTCACCTCAGCAGGGTGGCCAGGGGATGGATCAGGGTGCTCCGGGTCAGCAGGGCCTCTCCGGTGCCGCGCTGGCCCGCGCGGCGATGCGCCGGGACCAGCAGGGCGAAGCGCCAGCCGAGCGACCCGACCAGGCGCCGCAGACCCCGCAGTCGGCCGCGCGCCCACCGGCGGTCCAGCCCGCTCAGGACTCCCCCGTCCCGCCGTCCGAGCCGAACACCCCCACCATCCCTCCGGCCGCTGTGTCCGGCGAGGCAGAGCAGGAGCGCGAGGAGCAGGCCGAACAGCACCCCGCCGCCGCAACGCCCGTGCCGCAGAGCCAGCGTCCCGACGAGCCCGCGGCCGGCCCGGACCACCAGCCCGGCGTGCCCGAGCATGATCAGTCCGCACCGCGCCAGCAGGACGAGCCGGTGCAGACCGATCAGGCCCCGGCGCCCTCCCAGTCATCACCGCAGACTCAGCGTCCCGCTGCCCCTGCACCGTCCGCCGACTGGGGCGGCACCTGGGCCGTGCCGCCGGAGGAGCCCGCCCGCCAGGACCGGCCGGCGCCGTCTCAGGCACAGCATCCCGCACCGGCCCAGCAGGAACCGCAGGCGCGGCAGACCCCGCCCAACCAGCGCGAGCAGCTGCGCCCCGCACCGCCGGCCCCGGATGGCCCGTCGGCCTCGGCTGCCGATCGTGGGGCACCGCAGCACCAGCAGGCTCCCGGCCAGCAGCCCGAGTCCCCTGCGGGCCCACCGCAGCAGCCCTCCGGTGGCGGCAACTCGGTGGAGATGATCCGCCGTGCCTGGCCCGAGGTCCTGGACGTGCTGCAGGAGAACGCCCGGTTCATCTGGATCGTGGTCAGCCAGAACGCCTCCGTGGCCGGGTTCGACGGCCAGCTGCTGACCATCGGCTTCGCCAATGACGGCGCCCGCGACCGCGTGCAGCAGCGCGGGGGCGATCAGGACATCGCCCGTGCGGTGAACCAAGTCCTGGGCATGCAGCCGCAGATCGACCTCATCACGGGAGGGGCTGCTCCGGCAGGTGGTCCTGGCCCAAAAGCTGAGGGCCGCCCCACCCCGGCGGCCCCCCAGCCGCAGCAGTCCCCTGCCCCGGCACCCGCAGCAGGCCGGCAGCCAGCCGCACCGGCCCCAGCCCCGGAACGTGAGCATCAGCCAGCGGCCCCGGCTCCGCAGTCAGACCGTCCGGCCGGTCCCACCGGTGGCCGCCCCGCCGAGCCTCAGGGACCCCCGCCTGCTGACGAGAACCCCTGGGCCCTGCCCCCGGAGCCGGACGAGGATCCGTTCGATCCCTACGAGGAGCAGTACGCCCCCGAGGACGATCCCTACGCTCCCCTGGACACCTCTGCCTCATCCTCGGACCAGGATCCGGACCGTGGCGTCCTGGACGCCGAGGACATCCCGGTGTCCGACGCCGCTGCCACCCCTGCGTCCGACTCTCCCGCCGCTCCAGCACCCGCCGCTCCGGCAGCAGCAGAACCGACGCTCGAGGAGTCGGCCCCCGAGGAGCCGAAGGTCTCCCGGCCCGAACCCGGCTGGGGCATCCCGGTGTTCGCCCGGCCCGAGGCCGAGATGCGTGCCGAACGTGCCGGTGGCGCGGGATTCACCGCCGCATCCACCGCAGGCGAGTCCTCCGCCACGACGTCCGATCAGACCGCCCCGGACAGCTCCGGTACGCCGCACGGCCGCCGGGCCAGCAGGTTCCAGCAGATGATGGAGCAGTACAACAGGACCCAGGCCGGGGCCGCGGCGCCTCACCCCGGGACCAGCCCGCAGGCCTCCTCGATGTCCGCCGGCACCCCGGCCGGCGCGCCCACAGCGTCATCCTCGGCAGACGAACCCGGCGCCTCAGAGCCGTCCGCCTCCTCACCGCAGGCGGACGCCTCAGGTGAGGGGCCGTCGTCGGGACGCCCTGGCGGAGCCGGAGGCGCCACCGGCGCGGCCCACTCCACCGGCGGGGTGAACGCCCCGGGCGGGAACGGCTCCGTAGACTGGTCGGACGAGACCCCCAGTGATGACGATGAGACCATCGAGGACTCCGGCCTGGCCGGACGCCCCGTGGTGGAGCGCATCCTCGGGGCACGCCTGATCGAGGAACGCAGCCTCGACGGCGGACCGCTGGGCTGAGGCCCCGTCAGACCGACCCACCGAAAGGGGCACCGTGTACGAGGGCGCCGTCCAGGACCTGATCGACGAGCTCGGACGCCTCCCCGGGATCGGGCCCAAGTCCGCCCAGCGGATCGCCTTCCACATCCTGGAGGCCGATTCCGAGGACATGATCCGCCTGGCCGACTCCATCCGCACGGTCAAGGACAAGGTCAAGCTGTGCCGGATCTGCTTCAACGTCTCCGAACAGGAGACCTGCGGGATCTGCCGGGACGAGCGGCGTGACGGGACCGCGATCTGCGTCGTCGAGGAGTCCAAGGACGTAGTGGCCATCGAGCGCACGCGCACCTTCCGTGGCCGGTACCACGTGCTCGGCGGTGCCATCAACCCGATCGGCGGGATCGGCCCGGACCAGCTGCACATCCGTGAGCTGCTCACCCGTCTGCAGGACGACACCATCCAGGAGGTCATCCTCGCCACCGACCCCAACCTGGAGGGCGAGGCCACGGCCACCTACCTCTCACGCATGCTCGGCTCCACCGGCATCACCGTGACCCGTCTGGCCTCCGGCCTGCCGGTGGGCGGAGACCTGGAGTACGCGGACGAGGTGACGCTCGGCCGAGCCTTCGAGGGCCGCCGCAATGTCACCGGCTGAGGACCGCCAGCGTCCCGACGACGCCCCTCGCCTCTGGACGCCCAGCTTCTGGGCCGCGGTGGTCGCCATGTTCGGCGTGTCCATGGTGTTCATCACCACGATGACCTACATGGCCCTCTACGCCGTGGAGCGGTTCGGGGTGCAGGACGCCGTGGCCGGATTCGCGGCCAGCTCGTTCATCCTCGGCGCCGCACTGGTGCGGATCATCTCCGGGAAGTACCTGGACTTCATCGGGCGCAAGCGGCTGCTGCTGATCGCCCTGATCGTGTTCCTGGCCTGCTGCCTGGTCTATCCGTTGACGTGGGACTTCACGAGTCTGGTGGGGCTGCGGCTGCTGCACGGCATGGCGTTCGGCGGTGCCGGCACCGCCCTGACCGCCTCCGTGGTGGACCTGGTCCCGCGGGCCCGGCGCAGCGAGGGCGTGGGGTACTTCGGGGCGGCCTCCACCATCTCCACCGCCCTCGGACCGCTCGCCGCCGTCCAGCTCTCCGGGATGTTCGGCGCGGACGCCGTGTTCTGGTTCATCTCCGGCGCCTCAGTGCTGGCCCTCGGCGCGGTCCTGCTGGGCCGCTTCCCCGAGCGGACCCCCACCCCGGAGGAGCACGCCCGCCGCTTCCGTCTGAGCCTCTCGGATGTGCTGGACCCGGATGCCCTGCCCCCGGCGCTCGTGCTGCTCCTGGCGGCCTCGGGCTACGCCGGGGTGGTCACGTTCCTGAACACCGCCCTGCTGGAACGGGGCATGGTCACCGCCGCGTCCCTGTTCTTCGTCGCCTACGCCGCCGGCATGCTCCTGGTCCGACTGTTCGCCGGGCGCATCCAGGACACCCGCGGGGACAACACCGTGATGCTGCCTCTGTTCGCCCTGTTCATCCTCTCCCTGGTCATGCTGGCGGTCGCCGAGCACACCTGGGTGGTGCTGGCCGCCGGTGTGCTGGGCGGGATCGGGTTCGGGGGCATCACCCCGGCCCTGCAGGTCATCGGCGTCACCCGCGCCCGTCCCGAACGACTGGGCATCGCCACCTCCACCCACTACATGATGCTGGACCTGGGCGTGGCCATCGGACCCGTGGTGTTCGGCCTGCTCATCCCCCTGGTCGGCTACACCGGGATGTACCTGGCCCTGGCCGTCACCGGCACACTCTCCGTGGTCCTCTACTGGCTGGTCCACGGGCGGGCCGCCTCACCCGGCCACCGTCCCTCCTGATCCCGACGACGTCACGTGCGTGACGTCGTCGTGGTCACCTTCAGGAGGGCGCAGGTCTCGGGATCTAGACTTGCCCCCAGTTCCCCACCCATCGGGCCGCGGCGCGGCCCAGACGCAGCGAGGTCTGCATGAGCCTGATAGTCCAGAAGTACGGCGGTTCCTCCGTCTCGGATGCCGCCGGCATCCAGCGGGTGGCACGCCGGATCGTCCAGACCCAGCGGGCCGGCCACGAGGTGGTCGTGGTGGTCTCCGCCATGGGTGACACCACCGATGAGCTGCTGGACCTGGCCGCTCAGCTGACCGAGGACGCTCCGGCGCGCGAGATGGACATCCTGCTCTCGGCCGGCGAACGCATCTCGATGGCGCTGCTGGCCATGGCCATCCACGCCGAGGGATCCTCGGCGCAGTCCTTCACCGGGTCCCAGGCGGGCATGTTCACCGACTCGCTGCACGGCCAGGCCCGGATCATCGACGTCTCTCCGCACCGGGTCAAGACCGCCGTGGAGCGCGGGGAGATCGCGATCGTGGCCGGGTTCCAGGGCATGAGCCGGGAGTCCAACGACATCACCACCATGGGCCGCGGCGGCTCCGACACCACAGCGGTGGCCCTGGCGGCCGCCCTGGACGCCGAGGTGTGCGAGATCTACACGGATGTGGACGGGATCTACACCGCGGATCCGCGTGTGGTCTCCTCCGCGCGCAAGATCGAGGAGATCAGCTCCGAGGAGATGCTGGAGATGGCCGCCTCCGGCTCCAAGATCCTGCACCTGCGCTGCGTGGAGTACGCCCGCCGCTTCGGCGTCCCGCTGCACGTGCGCTCCTCCTTCTCCCAGAACGAGGGCACCTGGGTGCGGCCCAACCCCGACGACATCATCACCTTTGAGGAAGGCGAACCCATGGAACAGCCGATCGTCTCCGGCGTGGCACACGACCGGTCCGAGGCCAAGGTCACCATCGTCGGCGTCCCGGACATCCCGGGCAAGGCCGCGGAGATCTTCAACGTGATCGCCTCCGCCAACTCCAACATCGACATGATCGTGCAGAACGTCTCCCGGGCCGGCTCAGGCCGGACGGACATCTCCTTCACGGTGCCGATCGTGGAGGGCAAGGCCGCCATGCAGGCCCTGTGCGACGCTCAGGAGCGCATCGGGTTCGAGGACGTGGTGCATGACCGCAACATCGGCAAGCTCTCCCTGATCGGGGCCGGCATGCGCTCCAACCCCGGCGTCTCCGCACGGTTCTTCGAGGCGCTGCACCAGGCCGGGGTGAACATCGATCTGATCTCCACCTCGGAGATCCGCATCTCCGTGGTCACCCGCGAGGACCTGCTGGACACTGCCGTGCGCGCTGTCCACGAGGCCTTCGACCTGGATGCCGAGGAAGAGGCGACCGTCTACGGCGGCACCGGCCGCTGATCCCGGGCGACTCAGGCGCGGGCTGCGCCCACCGGCGAGGCCGTGGCGCGTCGGGTCCCCTCGCGGATCCACAGCCACAGTCCGGTGGCGGCGTGTAGGAGGATGCCCAGCAGTGACAGGGCGCCCGCGCTGATGGAGTCGGGACTCGTAGCCAGGTGGGCCGCCGCAGCCGCCAGGATCGACAGGCTGCTGAGCACGCTCAGGGCGATCAGCCCCGCCTCCGACGCGCGGTGACGAAAGAGACCGCTGCGGACGCGGATGACGGTCATCACCGTTGCGGTGACGGAGAGCAGTCCGAAGACGATGTTCAGCCAGCCGCCCCGGTCCTCGAAGGGCAGCCGGGTGACCACCACGAACACCGGCAGGAACGCCAGGTGCAGGGCGCTGGCCCAGTAGGACAGGGTTGAGGGACCGGTCAGGCCCTGGGGGTGGTTCATGGGTCTCCATCGTCGTGAGCTGGTCTGAATGAGACTGAGCCCCCCCAGGCCATACGGCCTGAGGGGGCTCAGTGCTGTTGAGCAGTGATGCCGTCCGGGTCAGGAGGACTCAGTCTCCCGACCCGGACGACGGGTCACTCGCCCAGGGACTGGTCGAGGCGGTGCAGGAACGCAGCCACCTCGCCACGGGTGATCGGGTCGTTGACACCGAAGGTGCCGTCGACTCGACCGTTGGTCAGCTCCTCGGACTTCATCCAGGAGATGGCCTCATGATGTGCGGTGCCCGGGGCCACGTCGGAGAACGGGGCCTCGTTGGTCGCCGAGAACTCGGCACCGGCGTACCGGTACACGAAGGAGGCGAACTCACCGCGGGTCACCGACTGGCCGGAGCGGAAGGTGCCGTCCGTGTAGCCGGTGGTGATGTCCTGGGCAGCGGCCCAGGTGATCGGGGTGTAGTGGGTGTATCCGGCGGACACATCCTCGAAGGGGCTCACTGCCGGAGCAGAGAACTCGTCACCGGAGTGGCGGTACAGGAAGGCCACGGACTCAGCGCGGCTGATGTCCTTGCCCTTGCGGTACGTGCCGTCGGAGTAGCCGCGGGTGATGTCAGCACACTGCATCCAGCGCACGTCGGCGTAGTACTGCGAGCCGGGTGCGTTGTCGGTGAAGTCCTCCAGCGTGCACTCACCGGGCTCGCCGGCACCGGCGCCCACGGTCACGGAGACCGCGGTGGTGACACCCGGTGCCCAGGTGACGACGCCCTTCCAGACGCCCTCGGTCAGACCGGACCAGGCCAGCTCGGCCTCAGTGGTCTCACCCTGGGTGATGTTCACCGGGTCAGGGTTCACGGTGAGGTTGCCGGCGTCGCCCGCCAGCTGCACGTGCTCCAGAGTGGCAGTGGCTTCGCCGTTGCCCTCAGAGCTGTACAGGTTGGACACCACCAGGTAGCGGCCTGCAGCGGGGTTCGGGATGACCAGCTCCTCGGAGCCGGCTGCCGTCGCCACGTTGATCTGGCGGCCGGCCGGGGTGATGACGAACATGTCCCAGTCAGCGACCCCGTCATGTGCCTGCAGCTTCAGCACCAGCGAGTTCACGCCCTCGCCCACAGCGATCTGCTGCAGGTCGTTGTGGGCGTTGTTGCCACCGAAGAGAGCTCCGGGGACCTTGGTGAAGGTCACGGACTCGGCCTTGGCCAGACCATCGATCGTGGGATCGATGGCACCCGTGACGCCGCCCTGCAGCTCCACGGTCTCAGAGCCCTGGGCGCCCTCGCCCTCCACGGAGGAGGTTGCGGACAGATCCAGCGCGCGCAGGGTCACCGGAGAGGTGACGGACTGGCCCGCAGGCTTGATCCAGGTCAGGGAACCGTGGTTCCACTCATTGTGGTTGGCCGTGGTGCGGCTGAAGGTGATGGTCACCTCAGCGGACTCGCCCTTGGCCAGCGAGACGGTGGCCGGGGAGACGGACACGTCGAAGCCCGGGACATCGGCCTCAGCGGCCCAGGTGCCGGCCTGAGTGGCGGTCACGGTGCGCTTGACGGTGGCGGTGTTCACCAGGTCGGACACGGCGATGGACGGGACGTTGACGTCACGACCGCGCATGGTGCCCAGCAGCAGGGCATCCCACTGACGGGAGTCCGACTCGTAGACCAGACCCGGCTGGGCCATCTTCGCCGGGTCGGCAGAGCCGGCACCGGTGGCGAAGTTGTCCAGGTTGACCGAGCCGTTGGCGTTCTTGACGTCACCGGCGGTGGTCATCATGGCCGACTTGATGGCCATCGGGGACCAGTCAGGGTTCTTGCCGGCCATCAGCGCCGCCATGCCTGCCAGGTTCGGGGCAGCCATCGAGGTGCCGGACATCAGACCGAAGGAGTCCCCACCGTAGTTGGGGTCCAGCGGCGAGACGCCAGCGATCACGTTCACGCCCGGTGCGGCGACATCGGGCTTGAGCAGCTCGAGGTTCACAGCGTTGGACGGTCCACGGGAGGAGAATCCGGCGATCTGAGGCTGAGGGGCACCCGGCAGTCCGGTGGTGTCACCGGAGACGAGGGTGGCCTGAACGTCGGTGTCGCGCACGTGGGTCTTGATGGACTCATCCGAGGTGTGGACGGTGGGCACGGAATGCAGATCTGCATCCTCGGAGCCGCCACCGATGTTCACCAGGACCATGCCGACGCCACCGGCCTCGTCGACGGCCTGGGACTTCTCCACGCGAGCCGTCTCACCGCGGTCGCAGACCACGATCTTGCCGTCGGCCTTGGCCGGGTCGAGTGCACCGAGGTAGCACAGACGGACCTCGTTCGCGGGCTTGCCCTCCAGGCCGACCTCTTCGGCCAGCACGATGTCAGCCGGGCCGACACCGTTGGCCATGGAGCTGACGCCCCGGAACTTCTTGCCGTCGGCGAACTCCACGGTGCCGGTCAGCTCATTGGAGAAGGTGGAGGCCGCCACCGAGGTCAGCCACGGCGAGGAGTGGGCCACGGTGTCCGGGGTCGGGCCGGAGTTGCCGGCCGACGCCGAGACGAAGATGCCAGCCTCAGCAGCGGACTTGAAGGCCAGAGCGACCGGGTCCACCACCGAGTTGTTGTTGCCGGAGATCGAGTAGTTCAGCACATCGACGTTGTCGGTGATGCCGGCCTCGATGGCGGCGACGGAGCCGGAGCCGTAGCAGCCGCCGGTGTCCGGATCGGTGTCCTCCCAGCAGACCTTGTAGGCGGCGATCTTGGCGGCCGGAGCCACACCGGATCCCATGCCGTAGGACTGGTCGCCGTTCATGATCTGCTCGACGCCATGGTTGCCTGCGGCGGTGGTCGCCGTGTGGGTGCCGTGAGAACTGATGTCCAGGGGCGAGATCCGCTCATTGGGATCGCGGTCCGTGGGCGGGACGTAGGCGAGGAAGTCGTCGGCGAAGTAGCGAGCGCCCACGAGCTTGTCGTTGCAGTCGTCGGCCGTGAAGTCCTCTCCGACCTCACATTCGCCGCGATACGTGGTGCCATCGGCCTTGAGCATGGCGATGCGTCCGCTGGACTCCAGGTAGGGCACACCCACCTGAGGAGCACCGGAGAGCGGCTTGACGGGTTCGCCGGCCACGAAGGGATTGTCCGGGTGGATGCCGGTGTCGATCACACCGACCACCACGCCCTTGCCGGCCTGTTCGATGCCGCCGTAGGTCTTGTTCCAGGTGTCCCCGGTCTCCGGAGTCAGTCCGAGGAACTCGGTGGACGAGTAGTCCGGCGCGAGCTCCTCATCCTCGGAGACGGCCAGGACACGGTCGTCCTGGGAGAGGGCCAGTGCCTGGTCTGCGGTCAGCTCCGCCACGAAGCCGTTCAGCGCCGTGGTGAAGTGGTGCTTGACCGCGACGTCAGCAGTCGAGGCGACCGCCGTCTGCTGAGCCGTCAGGTAGTTGTCGTACTTCTGGACCGCCGGCGAGTCCGCGCGGAACTCTCCGCCGGACGAGGTGACCGAGGTGGCGGGAATCCCCTCCACGCCACCGTCATAGGTTGCTGCCGGCTGCTCCTTCAGGATCACGAAGTAGCGGCCGTCTTCATACTTCTTGACGCCCTGGAGCTGCTGCAGCAGCTCGTGCTGTGCTGCGTCCGGCTTCTCTGCCGAGGGCGCTGCTGCCGCTGGCAGCGCCGCGAACGACGCTCCCAGCATCCCGATCCCGGCGGCCGCCGAGACCAGTGCCCGGAGGCGCCGGGGCTGTGTGGGGTTCGTAGACATGAACCTCCGCCTTTCCTCACCATGATGTTGTCTGGGCGCTCGCGCGGCCCGGACCGAATGAGGTCCGTGCAGTCGAGACCGCACGGACCGCCCAGCCAGCGGCGTGTGATGCACGACACGACCTGGGGATAACCTGACAGTACCTGAGCGTTCCCTGAGTCGGTAGGCCTGAAACGCATCTTTAACATGAATGACGTCCGGCTGACGAAGGATGCGCAGGTCACCTCGCGGCCGGAAGCCCCTTCAGTCCCCTGAACACGACTCATCCCCGGAGCCTCACGGGCGCCGGGGATGAGTCGTCTCAGGGCTGGGTCAGTCGATGTCGACCGTTCCGGACCTCATCAGTCCTCCTGGCTGAGGTCATACCGGTGCATCAGTGCAGCCACCTCTGCGCGGGTGATGGGCTGGGTCGGACGGAAGGTCCCGTCCACGTAGCCGGTGGACAGCCCCTCTCGCTGCAGCCACTCGATGGCGACCCGGTGAGCGCTGCCCGCCGGAACGTCGTCGAAGCTGTCCGCACTGGCCTGGGCACCGCGGTTCTCCACCACTGCGCGGTAGAGGAACGAGGCGAACTCTCCGCGGGTGACCTCACGGCCCGGCTTGAAGGTGCCGTCCGTGTAGCCGGTGGAGACCTTGGTCTCCTTCGCCCAGGAGATGGGCTGGAAGAAGGTGTGGTTCACCGGCACATCGGTGAAGTCCTTCGCCTGGGCGGCCGTGAACTCCGGGTCCACATACCGGTAGATGAAGGCCACCGACTCACCGCGGGAGACATCCTTGCGGGGCTTGAAGGTGCCGTCTGAATAGCCGAGGGAGATCTCCGAGCACTGCATCCAGCGGATGGCGTCGTACATCGGCGCCGTGGCGGGGTTGTCGCTGAACTCCGGCAGCTTGCAGGTCGGAACGGGCTCCGGCTCAGGCTCGGGCACGACGACGGCCTCCACCGTGAGCGTGAAGGTCTCGGTCACGCTCTCCTCGCCGAGCACGGCGGTCACGGTCACCTCGAAGGTGCCCGGTGCCGTGGGGGCGCCGGAGATCACACCGGTGGAGGAGTCGAAGCTCACCCCGGCCGGCAGGCCGGCCACGGTGATCTCGGCGTCGTCACGGTTCACCTCGACGGCGATCGGGGCGATCTGCTCACCCTCGCTCGCGGCGACATCGGCGATCGGCGAGATCGCCAGGGCAGGCACCGCCTCCTCGACCGTGAGCGTGAACGTCTGCGTGGCCGTCTCTGCGCCGACAGTGGCGGTCACCGTGATCTCGAAGGATCCGGACTCGGCGGGGGTTCCTGCGATCGCACCGGTGGCGGGATCGTAGGACACGCCCTCAGGCAGCCCGGTCACGGTGACGTCTGCGTCCTCGCGGTTCAGTTCGACGGAGATCGGTGCGATGGCCTGGCCGACCGTTGCGGTGGCGTCGGCGATCGGGCTGAGGACGAGGTCAGGCTGAGGTCCGACCTCCACGGTCAACAGCGTGTTGACGCCGGGCCGCCACTCGACGGCACCGTACCAGGTGCCCTCGGACAGTCCCTTCCAGTGCACAGTGGCCTCCATGTCCTGACCGGCGGTGACCACCAAGGGGTCCGGGGTGACGCTCAGATTGCGGGCGTCGTCACGGACGACGGCGATGCCCAGATCGGCGGTGGCCTCGGACCGGTCCGAGGTGGCGAACATCTGGGTCAGAGTCGTCCATTCACCGGGCTCCGGGTTGGGGACCACGATCCGCTCCGACATCGCCATGGTTGCACCCGTGGTGATCAGTGAGCTGGACGGGGTCCGCAGACGCAGGTCCCAGTCGTCCCCGGCACGCTGGGAGTCCACCGCGACCACCAGGGCCTTGGTGCCCACCGGAACGGTGACCTTCTTGACTCGGTTGGAGGCGTCCTCTGTCAACGAGACGTTGCCGGGAGCCTTGGTGATGGACTCCTTCTCCCCCTGGGTCAGACCCGCGAAGGCCGGGGTCAGGGTGCCGCTGATGCCCGGCATCAGCTCGACCGGGGCCGAACCACTGGGGCCTTCACCGGTCACGTCCGACGGAGCGACCAGATCAAGGCCGCGCAGCGTCACCGGCGAGGTGACGGTCTTGCCGGTGGCACTGGTCCAGGTGAAGGACCCGTGCACCCACTCACTGGGAGCTCCCTGCCGGGTGAAGGTGAGGGTGACCTGGGCCTTCTCACCCTCCTTCAGCTCCAGGGTCGCCGGAGCGGCGGACACCGCGTAGCCCGGGATGTCCCCGGAGAGGGTCCAGGTGCCGTCCTCGGTGGCGGTCACCGTACGCTCCACGGAGGCGCTGGCACCCACATCAGGGATGGCCACGGACGCCAGGTTCACCTGACGCGCGGGCAAGGGGTTGATCGTGGAGCCCACTCGGGTCCACTCATCCAGGGTGGACTCGTAGACGAGACCGGGAGCGTCCATGGCCTTCGGGTCCACGTGACCGGCGCCGGTGGCGAAGTTGTCGGCATCGACGCTGCCATCGCCCTTCTTGACGTCGGTGCTGGTGGTCATCATCGCGGACTTGACCGCCATCGGTGACCAGTCCGGGTGCTGGGCGGCCAGCAGCGCGGCCAGGCCGGCGACGTTCGGAGCGGACATGGATGTTCCGGACATCAGACCGAAGGTGTTGCCGTTGGCGCCAGGGTCATGGGGGCTGATGCCGGCCATCACGTTCACGCCGGGTGCTGAGATGTCCGGCTTCAGGAGTTCGTTGTTCACGGCGTTGGAGGGCCCGCGCGAGGAGAACCCGGCGATCTGGGGCAGCGGCGCCTCAGGCAGCCCGGTGGTGTCGCCCACCACGATCGAGGCCTTGAGGTCCGTGGTGGAGACCTTGGTCTTGATGGACTCGTCCGAGGTGTGGACCGTGGGGACCGAGTGCACGTCGGCATCCTCGGAGCCGCCACCGATGTTCACCAGGACCATGCCGACGCCACCGGCGTCCTTGACGGCCTGGGACTTCTCCACGCGGGCCGTCTCACCGCGGTCGCAGACCACGATCTTGTCCTCGGCCTTGGCCGGGTCGAGTGCACCGAGATGGCACAGGCGGGCCTCGTTCGCGCTCTTGCCCTCCAGTCCGACCTCTTCGGCCAGCACCACGTCCTTGTCCTCCACCGCGACTCGGGTGGAGGAGGCGCCGCGGAACTTGGTGCCGTCGGCGAACTCAGCGGTGGCCGTCATCTCGTTGGAGAAGGTGGAGGCCGCCACTGTGGTCAGCCAGGGGGATGAGTGGTTGACGGTGTTGGCCGTCGGCCCTGAGTTGCCTCCGGAGGCCGCCACGAAGATCCCTGCCGCCGCAGCTGAGCGGAAGGCTCGGGCCACGCTGTCGGTGGTGGAGTTGTTGTTGCCGGAGATCGAGTAGTTCAGGACGTCCACGTTGTCCTGAATGGCTGCTTCGATGGCACCCACGGAGGCACTGGTGTAGCAGCCACCGGTGTCCGGGTTGGTGTCCTCCCAGCAGATCTTGTACACCGAGACCTTGGCTTCCGGGGCCACACCGGAACCGGTTCCATAGGTCTCGCCATCGATGGTCTGCTCCACACCTGCGTTGCCGGCGGCCGTGGTGGCGGTGTGCGTGCCGTGGCCTCCCACATCCACCGGAGAGTTCTTCTCGTGCGGAGCGATCTGGGTGGGCGGGACCAGGCGGATGAAGTCATCGGCGAAGTAGCGGGCCGCCACGACCTTGGAGTTGCAGGTGTCTGCGGAGAAGTCCTGGCCCTCCTGACATTCACCCTTGAACGTGCCGCCGTCGGCCTTGAGCATGGCGATCCGGCCGTCGCTGTCCCGGTACGGCACGCCCACCTCGGGGCTGGCGCCGTCCGCCAGCGGCTGCACGGGCTCTCCGGCCAGGAACTCCTGCTCCGGGTAGTAGCCCGAGTCGATGATGCCGATGACCACGCCCTTGCCGGCGTTCTCCACGCCACCGTAGGTCGAGTTCCATGTCCCGTTCTCACCCGGCAGCCCCAGGTAGTCGGTGGAGGAGTAGTCCGGTGCGTTCTGCACGTCCTCCTCCACGGCCAGCACGCGCGGGTCCTTGGACAGTTCCAGGGCCTGCTCTGCCGTCAGATCCGCCACGAAGCCGTTCAGTGCCGTGGTGAAGTGCGTGCCGATCTCCACACCCTGTGAGGAGGCGACGCTCTGCTGCTGCAGGCGCAGGTGACGGTCGTACTTCTGGACCGCTGCGGCCTCAGTGTCGAACTGATTGCCTTCCGCCGCAGTGGGGGCCAGGCCCTTGATGCCGCCGGTGTAGGTGACGGCCGGCTCGCCCGCCAGGGTCACGATGTACCGGCCCTCGGTGAATGCGGACGCCGCCGCATCGTTCACCTGGCCCGGCCCTGTGGGCTCTGCGCCACCCGGTGCGGCCACAGCCGGAAGGGTGGCCAGCGAACTGGCCAACAGTCCGGCTGACGCCACGGCGGCAGCCAACGCCCGGCGGTGCCGGACGCGTGGGGGTAGGGGGGTCATGGTCATTCCTCTTCTCACCAGATGCGATCCGTGCTCGATACCGCACGGCAGCCCGGCAGTCTGGACGAGTGTGATCCACAACACAGGCGGGCCTGGCCCCGACCCTAACCTCACAGCGAGCATTCAGGGAAGGTCTGAAATGGTTACTGAACAGCATTTCCTTCACATTGTAACCTCCCCGTGACCTGGGCGCTTGCGTCGGCAGTCCCACTGCCCCGTTCTGCGAGGGCTCAGCTGCTCCCCGGCATCTAGGCTGGAGGGCATGCCCTCCGCAGCCGCCACCGCCCACCGCACGGTCCTGGACCCGTCGGACTGGACTGCCCGCGCGCAGGCCCATCGGGCCCGGATCGCCGCCTACACCGACCCCATCGTGGAACTGCATCACCGTGGTGAGAAGCACCCGGTGCACGACTTCCTCTTCTCCTACTATTCGCTCACCCCTGGTGCGCTGCAGCGCTGGCACCCGGGGACCGGCGTCGTGCTGGCACGCAGCGCTGGTGAGGGCACCCACCCAGACCAGGAGATTCCCGACGACGGCCCCGCCACCTGGCGCTTCTACCGCGAGGTGGCACCCTCAGACCAGGCGCCGCAGGGCGGCTGGGAGGTGGATGTGGAGGAGTTCTGCGAGCGGCGGGCATCCATGGTGGAGTTCGGTCGGCGGATCCTCTCCGCCACTGCCTCACGACCAGCACGGCTGGCGTGCTTCGGCCTGCACGAATGGGCGATGGCCTACCGTGCGGAGGTGCACGGCGTGCGGCACTCCACGGTTCCCCTGCGGCTGGGCGCGGAGGGGACGAATGCGGTGGTGGAGGGCAGCCGCATCACCTGCTCGCACATCGACGCCTTCCGATTCTTCGCGCCGGAGGCGGTGGAGCTCAACGAGCTGCAGCCCACGCGGGCTCGGCAGGTGGAGCTGGAGCAGCCCGGCTGCCTCCACGCGAACATGGACCTGTACAAGTGGGCGTACAAGCTGCTGCCGGCCATCAGTTCGGACCTGGTGGCGGACTGCTTCGAGCTGGCATGGGACATCCGCGGCGTGGACATGCAGGCCTCACCCTATGACCTGGCCGACTGGGGCTACGAGCCCATCCGGATCGAGACGGCCGAGGGGCGAGCGGAGTACGTCCGGCATCAGCGCGCCTTCGCCGAGCGGGCACAGGAGCTGCGCGAACGCCTGCTGGCCGCCCTGGACCACCTGGAGGCGCTCAGCGACGATCTTGTAAAGCTAACTTGACGTCAAACAGACTTGACTGTCAAGCTTGCTGTACACAGCCGAGCCTCGACGATGCGATCGGCTCAGTCAGCAGGAGGGACACCATGGACCGCAGTACGGGTGCACAGAGCAGTCAGTCGACCGAGATCCACCGGCACAGCTCATTCTGGGGACGCTCCGCGCGGCTCGGTGGCGGTTCGGGGCGGCTGATCACCGTCAGCCTCTCCCTGGGCCTGGCCAGCGCGTTCGCCCTGGCAGCGGGAGCCACCGCTCTCGGACGTGCGGCCAGCCCCGAGATGCCCGAGGCCTGGACGTGGCTGTTCCCGGTCATCTTCTTCTGCCTCGCGGCGCCGGTCGCCTGCATGGCGGCTTGGGCACTGCTCGTGGACCGGAGCACGGTCCGAGGCGCCACGAGCAACCCCGAGGACTCGATCGAGAACCGGTGGTACGACCGCGCAGCCCAGGCCACCTTCCATGTGGTCCTGCCTGTGGTGGGGGTGGGCGCCGGGCTGGCCTCCATCACCCGCTGGCAGGCCGACACCGGGCTGCTGCTGATGGCTATCGCCGTGCTGATGATCCTGGTCTTCGCCGGCTCCTACCTGTGGGCCAAGCGGGTGGACTCCTGATGGAGAACAGCCTCAAGGAGGCCCGGGAACGGGCGGGCTGGTCCCAGCAGCGCCTGGCCGATGAGCTGGGGGTCTCCCGGCAGACGGTGATCTCGCTTGAGAAGGGACGCTACGACCCCTCCCTGCCCCTGGCCTTCCGCCTGGCCTCGGCGTTCGGCTGCCGGATCGAGGACCTCTTCACCCCTGGCGACGAGCAGGCCTGAGACCGGGCGGTCAGCGCTCCCTCACCCCACGCGGACGGTGCGCTTCCTTCAGGAAGGAGGGGCGCCGTCGTCGGGAGGCCAGGCCTGGATCAGACCGGGCTCGAGCCGGAGGTCACCGGGTGAAGATGGGGCGGAAGAACTCCATCAGCTCGTCGGTGGCGCTCAGCGGCAGCACGTGGGCCACGTACTGGTCCGGACGGACCACCACCACCACGCCGTCACGGCTGAGCTCGCGGCCCTCGAAGATGTCCTGCTCGGGGTCCACGCCGTAGACCTTGTTCAGGTTGGTGACCTGGAACGGACCGACCTGCGGACGGAAGACCCGCGGGGCCTTCATCAGCTCGACCTCCTGATGCGGCTGCTGGTAGATCACCGAGACGTCGAACACCGAGTCGGGATCCCAGCCCTCCGGGGTGAAGGCGCGAACGGGACCGTTCTCCCCGCCCATCCATTCGGCCCAAGTGCGCACCGCCGAGTCCTGGGAGCCGGAGGGGGCGGCGTCGGCGAAGACGTACACCCGCCAGCGGCCGTCAGCGGTGTGCTGGTGACCCAGGTACTTGCGGTTGGTGTCCGAGACCCGGTGCACCGGGTGGGCCTTGAAGCGCTTGCCCAGCGTGAAGCCGCCGGCCAGCTCCTGGTGGGTGTTCTCCCCCACCAGCAGTCCCGGCTTGTACTCGGTCATGAAACCGGCCGGGAACTCGGCGGTCTTGGTGTAGAAGTCCTCCAGGGCCGAGGCGCTCTCCAGCTCCTCGGGCTTGGCGGCCATCATCGAGGACCACTCGCGGTCGAAGTCGATCAGGTTCTGGGCGATCTCCTGGCGCTCGGCGGTGTAGGTGGCCAGCAGCGACTCCGGGGCCAGGCCGGTGAGCACGTGACCCAGCTTCCAGGCGATGTTGAAGCCGTCCTGGATGGACACGTTCATGCCCTGGCCGGCCTTGGCCGAGTGGGTGTGGCAGGCGTCGCCAGCGATGAACACGCGCGGGGTGCGGGTGCCGGCCTCCTCGGTGGGGACGTCGTCGAACCGGTCGGTGACGCGGTGTCCGACCTCGTAGACGCTCCACCAGCCCACGTCCTTCACGTCCACCGAGTACGGCGAGACGATCTCGTTGGCCTTGCGGATGATGGTCTCCAGCGGGGTCTTGCGGACGGCACCGTTGTCGTTCTCATCCACCTCACCCAGATCCACGTACATGCGGAACAGGAACCCACCCTCACGGGGGATGTGCAGGATGGAGCCGTGCTTGGACTGGATGGCGCACTTGGTGCGGATGTCCGGGAAGTCGGTCTCGGCGATCACGTCCATCACACCCCAGGCGTGGTAGGACACGGCACCAACGTGCTGCGCGCCGATGGCCTTGCGGACGCGTGAGTGCGCGCCGTCACCGCCCAGGACGTACTTGGCGCGCACGGTGCGCTCCTCGCCCTGCGCCGTGCCGCCGTTCGGGGCCTCGCCGGAGCGCTTGAGGGTCACCGTGACGGGGTACTCGCCCTCGCCGACCTCCAGGGAGACGAACTCCCAGCCCCAGTAGGGCTCGGTGCGGGAGGGTGCGTTCTTGGCGTAGCGGGCGAAGTAGTCCAGCACGCGGGCCTGGTTGACGATCAGGTGCGGGAACTCGGAGACGCCGGCGGGATCATCCACGGTACGGGCGGTGCGGATGATGTGCTCCGGGTTCTGCGGGTCCGGCTTCCAGAAGTTCATCTCGGTCAGGTCGAAGGCCTCGGCGATGATCTCCTCGGCGAAGCCGAACGCCTGGAAGGTCTCCACGGAACGGGCCTGGATGCCGTCCGCCTGGCCGATCTCCAGACGGCCGTCGCGGCGGTCGATCAGGCAGGTCATGACCTCGGGGAACATGGCCAGCTGGGCGGTGGCGGTCATGCCAGCCGGGCCGGCGCCGACCACGAGGACGTCCATGGTGTCCGGCAGTTCGGGCGAGCGGTCCACGCCGACGCCGGATGCGGGCAGCACGCGGGGATCGGTGGAGACATATCCGTGGTGATGGAACAGCATGGGGGCTCCTGGTGATGAGAGGATGCGAGGGTCTGAGCTGTGTTCTATAATCGAACGAGTCGTTCATATACCGAACACGTGACTCAGATCATATACGTTAGGTGACTGTGGTCACAAGACCCTGTCGTCTGGGTCATCCTCCCCCACCGTCCACCTCCTGCTCAGGTCCAGACGACTGGACCTCTCCGCCTGCGACTCCCGAGACGAGGCCACCTCATGGTCACCCCTGTCACCGCTGCCGGCCCTGCCGGCACTCCCCGTCCCACCTCGGGCGCGCACTCCCAGACGCTCTCCCGCGGACTGCAGATGCTGGAGCTGGTGGTCTCGGCTCCAGAGCCGCCCACCATCGCCGAGGTCGCCGCGCAGCTGGGGGTGCACCGCTCCATCGCGTACCGGATCCTGCGCACCCTCGAGGACCACGGCCTCCTCACCCGGGACACCTCGGGGCGGCTGATCGGCGCGCCCGGTCTGGCGGTGCTGGCTCGCGGGGTGCAGCAGGATCTGCAGTCAGCCGCCCTGCCGGAGCTGACCACACTGGCCAACGAGCTGCAGATGAGCGCATTCGTGGCGGTGTGGGGCCAAGGCGAGTGCATCACCCTGGTGACGGTGGAGCCCTCCCACGGCCACGCCGTGACGCAGCGGCCCGGTACGCGGCACCCCCTGGACCGCGGTGCTCCCGGGCTTGCCGTGCAGGCGGGCATGGGCCTGGAGGAGCTGGATGAGCTCACCGGCGGCGTCCGACCGCGCGACGAGGTGGAGCAGACTCGCCAGCGCGGCTTCGCCGTGAGCAACGACGAGGTGCTGGACGGGGTCTCCTCCGTGGCGGTGCCACTGCGTGTGGACGGGCATCTGCCCGCCGCCGTGGCGGTGGTGTACGCGACCCGCCAGCTGGACGTGGCCGCCGTGGGTGCACGGCTCACGTCCAGCGCGGCTCAGATCGCCGCCCGGCTGGGTCAGCGCCTGGCTCAGTAGGAGCCGCGCGGCGCCTGCCCGTCAGAGTCCTCGGCGCCCGGAGCCGGGCACCAGGTGTCCGCCAGCGCCTCCGACCCGCGGGCCAGCAGGGCGACATCGGCACCCACGTTGACGAAGTCCACCCCGGCCTCCACATACTCCTGGGCGTGGGCCTGCACGAAGGCGTTCACGCCCACGATCTTCCCGGCGGCCTTGACCTCGGCGATGACCTTCTTGACCGCGGCCACCACGTCCGGGTGGGCCTGCTGGCCGATCAGGCCCATGGTGGCCGAGAGATCGGAGGGGCCGATGAAGATCCCGTCCACCCCGTCCACGGCAGCGATCGCAGCGGCGTTCTCCACGCCCGCGGCGGACTCGATCTGCACGAACAGGGTCACCTGCTCCCCCGCGTCCTGCAGGTACCCGGAGGTGCGGTTCCACCGGCCGGAGCGGGCCAGGGCCGAACCGACCCCGCGCACGCCCTTCGGCGGGTAGTGCATGGCCCGCACGGCGGCCTCAGCATCCTGGGCCGTGTGCACCATGGGCACCAACACATTCTGGGCGCCCAGATCCAGCACCTGCTTGATGATCACCTCGTCCAGGGCGGGCACCCGCACCAGGGACAGCGTCCCGGTCCCCGCGATCACCCGCAGCTGCGCCAAGATGCCCTCCAGGGACAGCGGCGCGTGCTCCCCGTCGATCAGCAGGTAGTCCAGTCCGGCACCGGCGCAGATCTCAGCTGCGGTGACGTCACCGGAGGAGAGGAACATGCCGGCCACCGGACGTCCACCGCGGGCCTGCACGGCCTCGGAGGAGAACAGCTCCTTCAGGCTGGGCTCGATGGTCACTCGAATCGGCATGTCACAGTCCCCAACGGTCCGTAGTCGGCGTACACGGTGTCCCCGGCGTAGACCCACATGGGCCGGGTGAAGGATCCGGCCAGGATGATCTCTCCGGCCTCGAGCACGTCTCCGTGGCCGGCGATCCGGTTGGCCAGCCAGTGCACGCCGTTGCCCGGGTGGTTCAGCACGCCGGCGGCCACCCCGGTCTCCACGATCTCCTCGTTCCGGGAGAGCATCCCGCAGACCCAGCGCAGGTCCACGGCGTCCGGCTTGACCGGGTTGCCGCCGATCACCATGGCGCCCATGGCGGCGTTGTCCGAGATGGTGTCGGTGATGGTCCGGCCCTCCATCTCGATCCGCGAGTCCAGGATCTCCAGCGCCGGCACCACGTACTCGGTGGCCCGCAGGACGTCGAACAGGTTCACACCGGGACCGGAGAGGGGGTCCTTGAGCACGAACGCCAGCTCCATCTCCACGCGCGGGTGGGTGTAGCGGGCCCACTCGTAGACGTGGCCGGACTCCATGACCATGTCATCGAAGATCACCCCGTAGTCCGGCTCGGTGATGCCGGTGGCGTCCTGCATGGCCTTGGAGGTCAGCCCGATCTTGTGGCCCACCTTCTTCCGCCCGGACTCCTGCTGACGCTGAGCCCAGATGCCCTGCACGGCGTAGGAGTCCTCGATCTCCATCTCCGGGTACCGCGCGGTCAGCAGCGGCACGGGCTTGCGGTCCTGTCCGGCCTGATGCAGCTCATCGGCGATCTTCACGTGTGTCTGACGGTCCAGCATGCGTTCTGCGCTCCTTGGGGGTGGCTGAAGACAAGGATGCCCGACGACGGCCGGCACCTTCCAGCGGGAAGGTGACGGCCGTCGTCGGGAACCTCATCAGGAGGTGGAAGACGGTGAGCTCAGAGCTGGTGGCCCAGCTTGTACTCGCCCTTCTTCCAGTCCGGCATGGACTCCTCGCCCTCGTCGGCGCGAGTGTAGGAGAAGCCGTCGGCACCGATGGTCACGGCCATCTCGGAGTCGTCCGTGCGGGCCACGACCTCCTGCGGGTTGCCGTCCAGGTCCAGGACCAGGGAGGCCTCGGTGTACCAGGACGGGACCACCGGGGTGCCCCACCAGTCGCGGCGCTGGTTGTCATGCACGTCCCAGGTGACCACGGGGTTGTCCGGGTCTCCGGTGTAGTAGTCCTGCGTGTAGATCTCCACGCGGTGCCCGTCCGGGTCACGCAGGTAGAGGTAGAACGCGTTGGACACACCGTGACGGCCGGGGCCGCGCTCGATCATGTCCGAGCGGCGCAGGGCACCGAGCTTGTCGCAGATGGCCAGGATGTTGTGCTTCTCATGGGTGGAGAAGGCCACGTGGTGCATGCGGGGGCCGTCGCCACCGGTCATGGCGGTGTCATGCACGGTGGGCTTGCGGCGCATCCAGGCGGCGTAGACGGTGCCCTCGTCGTCCTGGATGTCCTCGGTGACGCGGAAGCCCAGGTCCTGCATGAACTTGGTGGCGCGCGGCACGTCCGGGGTCACCTGGTTGAAGTGGTCCAGGCGGACCAGGGCCCCGGGGGTGTAGAGGTCGTAGCGCCAGGCCAGACGCTCCACGTGCTCCACGTCGTAGAAGAACTCGTAGGGGAAGCCCAGCGGGTCCTCCACACGCACGGAGTCGCCGATGCCCTTGGTGAAGCCCTCGGCCTTGCGCTCCACGCGGCAGCCGAGCTCCTCGTAGAAGGCCACGGCCTTGTCCAGGTCCTCGGGGCTGCGCACGCGGTAGGAGAACGCGGCGACAGCGGCCACATCGCCCTGGCGCAGCACCAGGTTGTGGTGGATGAACTCCTCGATGGAGCGCAGGTAGACGGTGTTCTCGTCCTCCTCGGTCACGGTCAGGCCGAGCACGTCCACATAGAACTCACGGGACTTGGCCAGATCGGTGACCACCAGCTCCATGTAGGCACAGCGCAGGATGTCCGGCGCCGGTGCCGACGGGGTCTGGATGGGGTTGTCCGTCTCGATGGGCGCCTCCTGGGAGACATAGAAGCCCGAGGACGTCTTCGTCCGGTCAGCGGGGTTCGTCATGATGATGTCCTTCTCAACGAGGGGGGTGGGTACGGGGTGATGGGGGCGGCTGGAGCCAGTGGCTCAGGCGTCCATCTTGGCGGCGGCGTCTTCCTGCTTGCCGAAGACCGGGTTGTGGACCTCGCCGAGGTTGATGTGCACGGCCTGCTGATCGGTGTAGAAGTCGATCGAGCGGTAGCCGCCCTCGTGGCCCAGGCCGGAGGCCTTCACGCCGCCGAACGGAGTGCGCAGGTCACGCACGTTGTTGGAGTTCAGCCACACCATGCCGGCCTCCACGTCCTGGGCGAAGTTGTGCGCACGCTTGAGGTCGTTGGTCCAGATGTAGGCGGCCAGGCCGTACTTGGTGTTGTTGGCCAGCTCCAGGGCCTCCTCGTCCGTGTCGAACGGGGTGATGGCCACGACCGGACCGAAGATCTCCTCCTGGAAGATTCGGGCGTCCGGGGAGACGTCGGCGAAGACGGTCGGCTGGACGAAGTTGCCCTCCGGGAACTCCTCCGGACGGCCGCCGCCGGCGGTCAGACGAGCCTCGGACTTGCCGATCTCCACGTAGGACATGACCTTCTCGAAGTGCTCCGGGTGCACCAGGGCGCCCACCTCGGTGGTCTCGTCCTGCGGCAGGCCCATCTTCACGCGCTTGGCCTGAGCGGAGTAGCGCTCCACGAACTCGTCGTAGATGTCCCGCTGGACCAGGATGCGCGAGCCGGCGGTGCAGCGCTCGCCGTTGAGGGAGAAGACGCCGAAGATGGTGGCGTCGATGGCGGCGTCCAGGTCGGCATCGGCGAAGACCACGGCCGGGGACTTGCCGCCCAGCTCCATGGACAGGCCCTTCAGGTACGGGGCGGCGTTGCCGAAGATGATCTGGCCGGTGCGGGACTCACCGGTGAAGGAGATCAGCGGGACGTCCGGGTGCTTGACCAGGGAGTCCCCGGCGAAGCCCTCCTCGCCGTAGCCGTGGACGATGTTGAACACGCCCTTCGGCAGCCCGGCCTCCTCGAAGATCTCCGGCCACAGTGAGGCCGAGAGCGGGGTGAACTCGGCCGGCTTGAGCACGACGGTGTTGCCGGTGGCCAGGGCCGGGCCCAGCTTCCAGGACTCCAGCATGAACGGGGTGTTCCACGGGGTGATGAGCCCGGCCACGCCGATCGGCTTGCGGTTGACGTAGTTGGCCTGGCGACCCGGAACCTTGAAGGCGTCGTCATGCTGGGCGACGATCAGGTCCGCGAAGAAGCGGAAGTTCTCGGCGGCGCGGCGGGCCTGGCCCAGGGCCTGCTTGATCGGCAGGCCGGTGTCGAAGCACTCCATCTCGGCCAGGTCGTCACCGCGGGACTCCACGATGTCGGCGATCTTGTGCAGGATGCGGGAGCGCTCGCGCGGCAGCATCTTCGGCCACGGGCCGTTCTCGAAGGCGTCCTTGGCGGCGGCCACAGCGGCGTCGATGTCCGCGACCTTGCCGGAGGCGGCCTGGATGTAGGCCTCGTTGGTGACGGGGTTCAGGACGTCGAAGGTGTCGCCGTCGATCGAGTCGACGTGCTCACCGTTGATGTAGTGCTGGATCTTCTCCGGCAGGTTCTTGGGACGGAAGCTCTCGGTCTTCTGCTCGCTCACAGTGTGTCCTTTCGGTGGAGGCTGGTCAGTACGGGTAGGTCAGGAAGGGTCAGTGGGTCAGTGTCCGGTGCCGGAGGCGTGCTCCGGTCCGGACTCCACGGAGTCGATGTAGGCGGTCAGGGTATTGGCGCGGTGCTGGCGAGCCGCAGACTCGATCACCTCGAAGGGGGCGCGGTCCCGGATCAGCTCGAGCAAGTGATCGTGCTCGTCCACCGAGGCCGCGGCCCGTCCGGGGACGTAGGCGAAGGTGGAGGAGCGCAGGGCGGCCAGGCGGTTCCAGCCTCGGTGCACCAGGTCCAGCACATGCGGGTTCTGATGGTGTTCGAACAGCACCGAGTGGAACTGCTTGTTCAACGCGGTGAACTCCACCGGATCGAAGTCCTCGAGCAGCTCACGCATGCGCTCGTTGATCTGCCGGGCCCGTTCCAGGTCCTCGGCGGTGACCAGCGGGGCGCACTGGGCGGTGGAGAAGCCCTCCACCAGGGCGAGGGTCTCCATGGTGTGCAGGTACTCGATGGGGTCGATCCCCACCACGGTGGCCCCCACGTTGCGTTCGTACGCCACCAGGTTGTCCTGCTGGAGCCGGCGCACGGCCTCGCGCACCGGGACCACGGACATCCCCAGCTCCTCGGCCAGCTGGGCCAGCACCAGGCGACTGCCCGGGGCGAAACGGCCCTGCTGGATGCCGCTGAGGATGGTCTGGTAGGCCAGATCCGCCTTGGAGGTGACCGGGCCCACCTCCTCCGCCCGCCGGTCCTGCTGGGTCATGGTCATGGGATCAGGCCGTCCCCTGGCCGTCCTGCTGGGCCCGGTACTCGGCGTACTTGGCCTTCCACTCGGCGTTGGGCGGGAACAGCCCGTCCACCGGGTGCCCCTCGGCCACGCGGTCGTAGACCCAGGCGTCCTGCTGCTCCTGCTCGTAGGCGGCCTCGACCACCTCGTGCAGCAGGGCCGGGGGGACCACGACCACGCCGTCGTCGTCGCCGATGATGATGTCGCCGGGCTGGACGGTGGTGCCGCCGCAGGCGATGGTCCCGCCGACCTCCCAGGGCACGTGGCGACGGCCGAGGACCGCCGGGTGGGCACCGTTGGAGTAGACCTGGATCCCGACGCCGGCCACGGCCTCCGAGTCCCGGACGCCGCCGTCGGTGATGACCGCGTTGGCGCCGTTGACCTGGGCGCGCAGGGCCAGAACGTCCCCGAGGGTGCCGGTGCCCTTCTCCCCGCGGGCCTCCATGACCACCACGTCGTCCTGCTGGACGGAGTCCATGGCACGCTTCTGGGCGTTGAACCCGCCGCCGAAGGCCTTGAACAGGTCCTCACGGTTGGGCACGTAGCGCAGGGTCTTGGCGTAGCCGAGGATCCGGCGGCCCGGGTGGGTGGGGCGCACGCCGTCGATGGTCGCGTTGTTGATCCCCTGTTTGCGCAGCTGGGCGGTGATGGTGGCCACCGCGGTCTCGTTGATCTTGGCCTTGAGCTCCTCGGTCAGCAGGGAGCGGTCCGCCACCGGAGCCGAGGGGACGTAATGGTCACTGACCTGCTCAGGTGCGGGGCCGTCGTCGTTGGCCTTCTCCGGAGCGGCCGACAGGCCAGCGGCCTCACGCGAGCCCCAGGCCTCCTCGCGCTGGGTGTCGTCCACCTGCGGCTGGGCGCCATAGGGGGCCATCTCGTGCTCGCCGGCCACCACGCGGGTGACCAGTCGGCCGGTGCTGGGGGCGCCGGGAGCGGTGGGGGCGTCCACCTCCACCTCGACGACGTCGCCCGGCTGGGCCACGGAGGATCCGGCGGGGGTGCCGGTCAGGATGACATCGCCCTCTTCGAGGGTCATCAGCTGCGAGAGGTCGGCGACGAGCTGGCCGAAGGGGAAGACCAGGCCCTCGGTGGTGTCGTCCTGGACGAGCTCGCCGTTGACCCAGGTGCGCACGCGCAGGGCCTTCGGGTCCAGGCCCGCGGCCGGCAGCACGGCCGGGCCGAGCGGGGTGTAGCCGTCACCGGACTTGTTCTTCACGTTCGAGCCCTTGTCCGCGTGGCGGAGGTCGTACAGGCCCCAGTCATTGGCGGCGGTGATGCCGGAGACCTTGGACCAGCCCTCCTCCGGGGAGACCCGGCGGCAGGTCTCACCGATGATCAGGGCGATCTCGCCCTCGTAGGCCAGCAGCTCGGTGCCGGCGGGGCGCTCGATGGAGTCGCCGGTGTTGGCGATGGAGGTGCCGGCCTTGATGAAGTAGCCGGGGAACTTCGGCGAGCGGCCACGCTGCTCGATCCGGGAGGGGTAGTTCAGGTGGAGTGCCACGACCTTGCCGGGGCGACTGGCGCGCTCGGTGAAGTCGACGGGCTGGGGGACGATCTGCTCTGACGCGGAGGTCATGTCTGGTGTGCCTGCTTCCCTGATGGCGGAGTGCGGACCTGCGGCTGTGACACCGCTCACCGACGATCGTATACGATCCTGACTCGCTCGCCTAGGGGTGTGGTGCAGGCAAGGTCAGAGCCTCAGTCGACATCGCCGTCGCGGTAGAGCCAGACCCCAGCCCGCTTCACGAACTGGGAGCGCTCCCGCTGCTGGCGGGTGCCGCCTGGGGTCTGGAAGTGGGCGGTGAAGGTGACGGAGCCGTCGTCGTGGAAGGGACCGCCGCCCTCCACCTGCTCGATGTCCAGACGGACCCAGTCCAGCGCCTCGTCCGGCCCCTGGCCGGGCGCGTCCAGGGCCAGCTCCCGCGGCCGGGTCTCCGGGGTCCAGGTGGCCAGCAGATACTGCTCCGCCTGGGCGAACGTGCCGTGCGAGGCGAGCGCGAAGGCGGTGTACCGCGAGCGCATCAGCGCCTCCGCGGTGGGAGCGGTCAGCTCCTGGGACTGAGCGAAGGTGCCGTGGAAGCGACCGCAGCACGAGCTGTAGACCTCACCGGTGCCGCAGGGACAACGCTCGTCCTGGGGTGCGCTCATGAGGAGGCCCCAGTGCCCTTCGCGGGCGGGACAGCGCTCAGCTGCGAGGTCTGGGTGTCCTGGGGCAGCTTCTCGGCCGAGATCCGGGCGACATCGCGCCCGTTGCCGGGACGGCGGATGCCGGCTGCGCGGTCCTCGCGGACGGAGCGGCTGATGGCCACCACGCCGGCCAGCACGGCCCCGGCCATCAGGGGCAGCAGGACGGAGAAACCGGTGGCACCGGTGGGGCGAGAGGAGTTCTTGGCTGACATGGACCCAGCCTAAGTGCCGCCGGCTCACAGGGCACGGGGTGTCCGGCGCCGCCGGTAGACTGGACGGGCAAGCTCGCGGAGCGTCCGAACAGACCGGGAACGGTGTGCGTTCGGCGTGAGACGGCACCGGGCACCGGATGCCCCTCCCCCCTCCTCCACGGGCTGCACACCACCCATACATCGGTCTGCCAGAGACTGTTCTTCCACACCAGGAGCGCTGGATGCCCACGATCGTCGTCGACGTCATGCCCAAGCCCGAGATCCTTGACCCGCAGGGCAAGGCGATCGCCGGAGCACTGCCCCGACTCGGCTTCTCCGCCTTCTCCGGAGTGCGCCAGGGCAAGCGCTTCGAGCTCACCGTGGAGGGCGAGGTCACCGAGGACGTGCTGCGCCAGGCCCGGGAGGCCGCCGAGCAGATGCTCTCCAACCCCGTGATCGAGGACGTGGTGAACGTCGAGGTCCAGTCCTGATGACCGCCCGTTCCGACCTGCCCCTGATCGGGGACTACTCCTCGCCCGAAACCCCGCTGTCCGGTGCCCGCATCGGCGTGGTCACCTTCCCCGGCACCCTGGACGACCGTGACGCCGCCCGCGCTGTGCGCCTGGCCGGCGGTCAGCCCGTCTCCCTCTGGCATGCCGAGCCCGACGCCGCCGCTGCGCTGGGAGCGCTGGACGCCGTCGTGATCCCCGGTGGCTTCTCCTACGGCGACTACCTGCGCGCCGGGGCGATCGCCCGCTTCGCCCCCGTGATGGACGAGATCGTCCAGGCCGCCGGCGGCCGCGACGGCTCCTCCGGCTCCGGTGCAGGACTGCCCGTGCTGGGCATCTGCAACGGCTTCCAGATACTCACCGAGGCCCACCTGCTGCCCGGCTCGATGATCAAGAACGACCACCTCAAGTTCCTCTGCCGCGACCAGGTGCTGCGCGTGGAGAACAACACCACCGCCTGGACCCGGGACTACGCCGCCGGCGAGGAGATCACCGTGGTGCTCAAGAACCAGGACGGCCAGTACGTGGCCGATGAGAAGACCCTGGACGAGCTCGAGGGCGAGGGCCGCGTGGTGTTCCGCTACGTGGGCTGGAACCCCAACGGCTCACGGCGGAACATCGCCGGGATCTCCAACGCAGCCGGCAACGTGGTCGGCCTGATGCCGCACCCCGAGCACGCCGTGGAGGCCGGATTCGGTCCCGACTCGGCCGAGGGCATGCGCCTGGGCACCGACGGGCTGGGCGTGTTCACCTCCGTGCTGGCAGGACTGGCCGGAGCAGAAGCAGGAGCGAACGCAGGAGTGAGCAAGTGAGCGAGCAGTTCAACATCGACACCGTGGAGAACGCCGCCGCCACCCCGGATGTCGAGCTGCCCTGGGCCGAACTGGGCCTGAAGCAGAACGAGTACGAGGAGATCCTGACGATCCTCGGCCGCCGCCCCACCGCGGCCGAGCTGGCCATGTACTCGGTCATGTGGTCCGAGCACTGCTCCTACAAGTCCACCAAGGTCCACCTGCGCCAGTTCGGGCAGAAGCTGACCGAGGAGATGAAGAAGGACATGCTCGTGGGCATCGGCGAGAACGCCGGCGTCACCGACCTCGGCGACGGCTGGGCCGTGACCTTCAAGATCGAGTCCCACAACTCCCCCTCCTTCGTGGAGCCCCACCAGGGCGCGGCCACCGGGATCGGCGGGATCGTCCGGGACATCATCTCCATGGGCGCCCGCCCCGTGGCCGTGATGGACCCGCTGCGCTTCGGGGCGATCGACCACCCCGACTCCCAGCGCGTGGTGCACGGCGTGGTCTCCGGGATCGGCTCCTACGGCAACTCCCTGGGCCTGCCGAACATCGGCGGCGAGACGATCTTCGACCCCGTGTACCAGGGCAACCCGCTGGTGAACGCGCTGGCCGTGGGTGTGCTGCGCCATGAGGACCTGCGCCTGGCCAACGCCTCGGGTGTGGGCAACCGGATCGTGCTCTTCGGCGCACGCACCGGTGGGGACGGGATCGGCGGTGCCTCCGTGCTGGCCTCCGAGTCCTTCGACGACACCAAGCCCTCCAAGCGTCCCGCCGTCCAGGTGGGTGACCCCTTCGCCGAGAAGGTGCTGATCGAGTGCTGCCTGGAGCTGTTCAAGAACTCCCTGGTGGAGGGCATCCAGGACCTGGGCGCCGCCGGCATCTCCTGCGCCACCTCCGAACTGGCCTCCAACGGCGAGGGCGGCATGCAGGTGGAGCTGACCGACGTGCTGCTGCGTGACCCCACCCTGACCCCGGGCGAGATCCTGATGTCCGAGTCCCAGGAGCGCATGATGGCCGTGGTCCGCCCGGACAACGTCGAGGCGTTCGAAGCGTTCATGGCCCACTGGGGCGTGGAGTACTCCTGGCTGGGCGAGGTCACCGACACCAACCGGCTGATCATCACCTGGAAGGGCGAGGTGATCGTGGACGTGGACCCCAAGACCGTCGCCCACGACGGCCCCGTCTACGACCGCCCGTACCATCGCCCCTCCTACCAGGACGCTCTGGTGGCCGATCGCTTCCGTGACTCTGCCGCGGGAGCCGACCTGCCGTCGTCGGGAGAGGACCTGCGCGCCGCGGTGCTGGAGCTGATGGCCGCACCCAATATGTGCGACAAGTCCTGGATCACCCGCCAGTACGACCGGTACGTGGGCGGCAACACCGCCCTGGCCGCACCGGACGACGCCGGCGTGATCCGCGTGGACGAGGAGACCGGGATGGGCGTGGGCCTGGCCACCGACGCCAACGGCCGCTACGCCTACCTGGACCCCTACGCCGGCGCCCAGTTGGCCCTGGCCGAGTCCTACCGCAATGTGGCGACCACCGGCGCCGTGCCGATGGCCGTCTCCGACTGCCTGAACTACGGCTCGCCCGAGGACCCGGAGGTCATGTGGCAGCTGGCCGAGGGCATCCGCGGGCTCTCCGACGCCTGCATGGAGCTGGGCGTGCCCGTCACCGGCGGCAACGTCTCCCTGTACAACTCCACCGGGTCCACCGCCATCCACCCCACCCCGGTGGTGGCCACCCTGGGCCGATTCGACGATGTCTCCCGCCGCACCCCCTCCGGCTTCACCGCGGACGCGGACGGGCAGGCCGTCTACCTGATGGGTGTCACGCGTGATGAGCTGGACGGCTCTGAGTTCGCCCACCTGCGCGGGCACCTGGGGGGAGTTCCCCCGAAGGTGGACCTGGCCGCGGAGAAGCTGCTCGGCGACCTGCTGATCAACGCCTCCCGGGACGGGATGATCGACGCCGCGCATGACCTCTCCGAGGGCGGCCTGGCCGCGACCCTGTCCGAGATGGTGCTGCGCTTCGGCGTGGGCGCCCGGGTCTCGCTGGACGAGGTGCTCGAGCGGGACGGCGTGGACCTGTTCACGGCCCTGTTCTCCGAGTCCCAGGCCCGCGCCGTGGTGGCTGTGCCGCGCACCGAGGAGGTCCGGTTCAAGGACATGACCTCCGCGCGGAACTTCCCGGTGGCCCGGATCGGCGTTGTGGACCGGGCGTCCGAGGCGCTCGACGTCCAGGGCGCGTTCAGCCTGCCGATCGCCGAGCTGCGTGAGGCATGGGAGTCGACCCTGCCGACGCACTTCGGCTGAGTCCGGCCGCTCACCGACCCGTGGATCCGTTCAGTCCCTGCTGAGCGGCTCCACGGAGCGCACCGCGGACACCGGGACGGGCCCGCCGTACACGTGCGGGAACAGCTCGCTGTCCGGGTCCTGCGGGTCGCCCGGCTCCAGGAGCACCCGCAGCCCGTGCGCCGCCAGCTCGCCCTCGTCCAGGGTGAGCAGCACCAGCGGCTCGGTGACGTCCGCGTAGACGAATCCCAGCACGCTGCGCACCTGGTCCATGGTGGCGCTGCCGTGCAGGTATCCCACCTGGGCGATGCTCGCCCCACGGGTGGAGCGGTCGTAGACGCCGGTCTGCTGGGCGGCCTCCCAGTCGGACTGTTCGGCGATGTGCAGCAGTGCCATCAGCGCCTCGCCTCGATCACGGGGCAGGTGTCCATCACCACGCCCAGCCCGGCGTCCCGGGCGCGTTGCGCGGCGGCCTCGTCCACCACGCCCACCTGCAGCCACACGGCCTTCGCCCCCACCTCGATCGCCTGATCGACGATCGCCCCCACCTTCTGGGAGTTCACGAAGCAGTCCACCACGTCGATCTCCCCGGGCACGTCCGCCAGCCTCCGGTAGCCGGTCTCCCCGTGCACCTCCTGAGCGCCCAGATTTACCGGGATGATCTCCATCCCCAGGGTGTCCCGCACGAACAGGGAGACGCCCACCGCGGCACGCCGCGGATTGGGGGCCCTTCACAGATGAGCATGGGTAGGGGTCTTGCGCCACGGCCGGTGTCCGCCGGCGGCGAGCAGGGCGCGTAGGCGGTAGTTGCCGAAGTTCCGGAAGCCGCGGGCGACCCGGCGCATCGTCTCGATCACCCCGTTCACGGCCTCGGTGGGCCCGTTGGAGGCCCCGGCGGTGTCGAAGTAGGCCAGGATCGCGGCCTTCCACCGGCGCAGGGTCCGCCCGAGGCGGGCGATCTCCGGGATCGGGCAGGACGGGAAGGCGGCAAGGATCTCGGCGACCAGCCGGCGGCTGTCCCCATCCACGCTCCTAAAGAGCGTCGGCAGGGGTGGACAGCCCAGATTCCGCTAGAGGTAAGGCACCCAGCGCCAGAAATTTCTGGTGGACGGGGAACGCCTCGATGTCGACACCCACGGCCGGTTGAAAACCGATCCATACCCTGCCTTTGCGCGCTTCCCACGACCCTTATTGAACGGTGACGGGAATCACCAGGCCGGTCGGCTCCACATGACCAGGGAACCGTATTTCCGCTGGCCACGGGTCTAAAATTGTGGGGAGAAGGGTCTCACACCGGAGCGACACTCGGAGGCAGAAATGTCCGGCCATCAGGTTGATTCCACCCACGAATCCAGAGCCATGAGTCGGGACACCGTCTCCATGCTCTGGAAGTTCGGACTGATGGTGCTGGTGGGAGCGGTGATCTTCTTCATCCCCGCGCCGGAGGGCGTGGACCCCCGCGGCATGCACATGCTCGGGATCTTCGTCGCGACCATCCTGGGGCTCATCCTGCAGCCCCTGCCCACCCCCTCGGTGGCGCTGATCGGTCTGGCCACCGCCATGATCACCGGCGCCATGGACGTCAAGAGCGGGGAGGCCCTGAGCGGGTTCTCCAATTCCGCGGTGCTGCTGATCGTCGCGGCATTCTTCATCGCGGACGGCTTTCTGCTCACCGGGCTGGGGCGCCGCGTGGCCCTGATGTTCCTCACGATCCTGGGCAAATCACCCCTGGGCATCGCCTACGGCATGGCCGTCACGGACCTCCTGCTCGCCCCGGCCACCCCGTCCAACACGGCCCGCGCGGGTGGTGTGATCTACCCGATCGTCCGCTCCGTCGCGGAGGTGCAGGGCTCCACCCCGGACACCGACGAGTCCCGCAGGAAGCTCGGCTCCTACCTCACGTTCACCGCCGCCCACGTCAACGTGATCACCAGCGCCATGTTCATCACCGCGATGGCCGGCAACCCGCTGGCCGTGGCCTCCGCCGAGAAGCTCGGCGTGCACATCTCCTGGGGCCAGTGGGCCCTGGCCGCGCTGATCCCCGGCCTCGTGAGCCTGGCGGTGGTCCCGTGGCTGCTCATGAAGGTCTACCCGCCCACGCTGAAGAGCACTCCGGAAGCACCCACCATGGCCCGCAGCGAGCTGCAGAAGATGGGGTCCATGACTCGCGGTGAGATCATCATGGCGGCCACGTTCGTGCTGCTCCTGCTGCTGTGGGTCTTCGGCACGGCCATCGGTGTCAACGCCACCACGGCGGCCTTCGTCGGCATCGCGGTGCTGCTGGTGACCAAGGTGCTCACCTGGAACGACATGGCCAAGAACGGCTCCGCCTGGAACACCCTGATCTTCTTCGCGGTCCTGGTGGGCATGGCGGAGAACCTGAACAACCTGGGCGTCATCACCTGGATCGGCTCGGTGGTTTCCGGCGCCGTCGGCGGCATGCCCTGGGCTGTTGCCTTTGCCATCCTGGCGCTCGTCTACTTCTACGCGCACTACTTGTTCGCCTCGAACACCGCGCAGATCGTCGCGATGTACGGCGTCTTCCTGGGTGCGGCCATCACCGCGGGTGCCCCGCCGATGTTCGCGGCCCTCGCCCTCGGCTACATCGGCAACCTGTTCGGCGCCATCAGCCACTACGCCTCGGGCCCGTCCGGGGTGGTCTACGGTTCCGGGTACGTCAAGGTCTCCGAGTGGTTCAAGGTCGCCTTCATCATGTCCGTGGCCATCATCATCATCTGGACCGTGGTGGGCAGCGGCTGGATGTGGATCCTCGGCGACCTCGCCATGTAGTCCGCCCGGCAAACCCTCCCCGCACGACGACGCTCGGTGCCCTCCCAGGGGCACCGAGCGTCGTCGTCTGTCGACGGGGGAGCGGGTCAGTCGTCCTTGTTGCGCAGCACCTGCCGCAGCTTCTCCTTGTTGAGACCGGCAATCGCGGTCAACGGGATCCCAGCGGGGCACACCTCCGCGCACTCGCCGTAGACCGAGCACGGACCGAACTCCTCCTCGGCCGCGCGCGTGATGCCTTTGGCCCGGCGGCCACGCTCCTTCTGGCTGGAGGGCAGCGTGGCCAGGTGCATCGTCTTGGACCCGGCGAACAGCTGCGCGGAACCGTTGGGGCACGCGGCAACGCACGCACCGCAGCCGATGCACGCTGCCAGGTCCAGCGCCCACTCCGCGGCCTCGTGCGAGACCGGGATGGCGTCCGCGTCCGGCGCCGTGCCCACGGAGGTGGAGACGAACCCGCCGGCCTCGATCACCCGGTCCAGCGCGCTGCGGTTCACCGCGAGGTCCTTGACCACGGGGAACGCTCCGCTGCGGAACGGTTCGAGCTGCACGGTCGCGCCGTCCTCGAAGGACCGCAGGTGCTGCCGGCACGACGGCGTGTTCTTCTGGGGGCCGTGCGGAGTGCCGTCCACGGTCACGCCGCACGCCCCGCAGATGCCTTCGCGGCAGTCCGAGTCGAACGCGATCGGCTCCTCACCACGGGCAACGAGGTCGTCGTTGAGCTTGTCGAGCGCCTCCAGGAGGGAGAACTCGGGTCCGACCTCCTCCAGCAGGTACTCCTCGAAGTGCCCTTCCTCGGCGCCGGACTCCTGACGCCAGACTTTCAACGTGAGTTTCATGAGGATGGTCCTCTCATCGGTAGTCGCGGGTCTCGGGCGGGACGCTGGGGAACTCCAGGGGCTCCTGGTGCCTGATGTAGCGCGGCCCCGTTTCGCCGGTCTCGCCGGAATCAGCACGCTCCCACGCGGACGCGAACAGCCAGTGCTCGTCGTCGCGCTGGGCCTCGCCGCCCTCGGTCTGGTGCTCCTCGCGGAAGTGCGCGCCGGCGGACTCGTCCCGGTCCAGCGCGTCCAGGCACATGAGCTCTGCCATGTCCAGGTAGTCGGCCACGCGGCCGGCGCGCTCGAGCTCCTGGTTGAAGCCGTCCGGGCGCCCCTGCACCCGCAGGTCGCTCCAGAACTCCCTGCGCAGCTTCCGGATGCCTCGCAGACCCTCGGCCAGCCCCTCGGCGGTGCGCGTCACCCCGCACTTCTCGTACAGCAGGTCGCCCAGCCGGCGGTGGAAGCGCTCCGGGCCCTGCGTACCGCCGATGTCGACCAGCGCCTGCACGCCCGCCTCGGCCTCGGCAACCGCGGCCCGCACGACGCCGTCGTCCGGTGAGAGCTTCGACCTGCCCAGCAGCGGCGCCAGGTAGTTGGGCACCGAGTAGGGGAGCGTGAACCACCCGTCCACGCACGCGGAGAGCAGCGAGTTGGCGCCCAGGCGGTTGGCGCCGTGGTAGCCCCAGCCGGCCTCGCCGCCCACGAACAGCCCGGGGATCGACGTCATCATGTCGTAGTCGCTCCACAGCCCGCCCATGGCGAAGTGCGCGCCGGGTGCAATGCGCATGGGCTCCTCGTACGGGTCCTCGCCGGTGGCGTCCGAGTACATCTCGAAAAGGTTGCCGTAACGCTCCGCGATCACCTTGCGGCCCAGACGCTCGATGGCGTCCCGGAAGTCGAGGTAGACGGAGTTCTTCAGCGGCCCGACGCCGCGCCCCGCGTCGATCTCGGTGCGCGCGGCCCGGCTGGCGACGTCGCGCGGTGTGAGGTTGCCGAAGGCCGGGTACCGGCGTTCGAGGTAGTAGTCGCGCTCGTCCTCGGGAATCTCGTTCGGGGGCCGGTGGTCCCCGGCCTTCACGGGAACCCAGATTCGGCCGTCGTTGCGCAGGGACTCGCTCATGAGAGTGGTCTTCGACTGCCACTCGCTGGAGACCGGCAGGGCCGTGGGGTGGAACTGGATGAAGCACGGGTTGGCGAACAGCGCGCCGCGCCGGTGGGCCCGGAATGCGGCGGTGACGTTCGAGTTCTTGGCCAGCGTGGAGCGGTAGTAGACGTTGCCGTAGCCGCCGGTGGCGAGCACCACGGCGTCCCCGGTGACCGCCGAGATCTTCCCGGTCACGAGGTCGCGCACCACGATGCCCTGGGCGCGGCCCTCCACGACGATGAGGTCCAGCATCTCGGTGCGAGTGTGCAGGTTCACCTGTCCCGTGGAGACCTGCCGCAGCAGCGCCTGGGCGGCGGCAACCTGCAGCTGCTGACCGGTCTGCCCGCGCGTGTAGTAGGTCCGGGAGACCTGCACGCCGCCGAACGAGCGGGTGGCCAGCCCGCCCCCGTACTCGCGGGCGAAGGGCGCGCCGATCGCGTTCATGTGGTCGATGACCCGGATGCTCTCCTCGGCCAGCCGCCAGGCATCGGCCTCGCGGCCGCGGAAGTCGCCGCCCTTGACGGTGTCCTTCACGAACCGGGCGATCGAGTCGTTGTCCACCGTGCGGGCGCGTGCGGCGTTGATGCCGCCCTGGGCGGCCACCGAGTGGGCGCGGCGCGGGGCGTCGTGGAAGGTGAACGACTCCACGTTGTAGCCGAGTTCGCCCAGGGCCGCCGCCGCACCTGCACCGGCGAGTCCGGTGCCCACGACGACCACGGTGAACTTCCGACGGTTGAGCGGGCCCACCATGCGGTAGTGCAGCCGCCGGTCCGCCCACGTCTGGGACGGGGGCACGTCCGAGCCCAGACCAGGGAGGTCCGAGCCCACGGTGCGCAGCTCGTCCAGCAGGGCGTGCGGCTGGGTGGTCGAGGATGCCGTCATCACTGAATCACTCCCAGGAGAACCAAGACGGGGATCGAGATGTTGCCCAGGCAGATGGCCATGGCGACCAGTCCCGCCACCCACGCGGCGAGCTGCCGCAGCCGCCTGCCGGTGGCGCCGAGGTCGTTGGCGGCGGTCCACGTCCCGTGGGCCACGTGCACGGTGAGCACCAGCATGGTGAGCATGTAGAAGAGGGCCACGACGGGCCGCTGGAAACTGGCGACCAGATTGGCGTACGCCGATCCGCTCTCGAACGCCCCGGATGCGGCCGGCTGGACACCCAGCGTGAGGTCCAGGATGTGGAAGATCACGAACAGCAGGATCACCAGGCCGGTCCCGAGCATCGAGCGCGCCATCAGGGCGTCGCCGCGGCGCAGCCCGGTGCGTTTGAACGGCCCGCGGGCTCGACGGGCGCGCGTCCACAGCAGGAGCCCGCAGCCCACGTGCAGCACCAGGCTGATCAGCAGCACGACGCGCAGCACCCACAGGACACCCGCGTAGGGCATGAGCGGCATCAGGATCTCGCGCAGCCAGTGCGCGTAGTGGTCGAACTCCTCCTGGCCGCGGAAGATGTGCAGATTGCCGTACATGTGCACGAACACAAATCCGACGAAAATGAGACCGGTGACGGCCATGGTGGTTTTCGCGGCGAAGTTCGACACCGGCAGCCGTGTGCGCGGCGGGGCTGACGTGCGTTGTTTTCGCTGAATGGTTGCCGTCATCGTTGCCCCTCGTCAGTGGGTGAACCGAGTGCTGAACTCCGGGAGTTCATCATCCTCAATTCTACGCCGGGAGGGGCATTGCAAGACGCGTTCCGGGGCGTTTCCGGTACTGCCGCCAGAAAGGGTTGCGGGCCCTTCACAGATGAGCATGGGTAGGGGTCTTGCGCCACGGCCGGTGTCCGCCGGCGGCGAGCAGGGCGCGTAGGCGGTAGTTGCCGAAGTTCCGGAAGCCGCGGGCGACCCGGCGCATCGTCTCGATCACCCCGTTCACGGCCTCGGTGGGCCCGTTGGAGGCCCCGGCGGTGTCGAAGTAGGCCAGGATCGCGGCCTTCCACCGGCGCAGGGTCCGCCCGAGCCGGGCGATCTCCGGGATCGGGCAGGACGGGAAGGCGGCAAGGATCTCGGCGACCAGCCGGCGGCCGGTCTCGGGGCGGGCGTGGTAGATCGCACGCAGCTTCTGATAGCAGTGCCAGGCCAGGGTCACCGCGTGGTGCGGGTCTCCGGCCTCGAGCTTGGTGTTGAGCCGGGTGATCTGTTTGGCGGTGAGGTGCTCGGCGCCGATCTGCAAGGTGCGGCGGATCCCGTAGAGCGGGTCCCCGGCCCGGCCCCGGTGGCCCAGGGTGTCCTGCTGCACCCGACGACGCACCTCGTCCACGACCTGCCCACCGAGTTTCACCACGTGGAAGGCGTCCAGGACGGTGATCGCCTCAGGGAGTTCGTCGCGGATGGCGTTGGCGTAGCCGTGGAACGGGTCCAGCGTCGCCGTGCGGATCCCGCTCGTGAACGCCGGACCCTGCTCGGTGAGCCAGTCGCCGTAGGCCGCCCCCGTGCGCCCCTTGACCAGGTCCAGCAGTCGCGCCCGGGGCCGGCCGTCCTCGCCGCGGGAGTGGTCCACGATCCCGGTGACCAGCCCGGTGCCGGGTGGACCCACGTGGCGCCACACGTGCTCGTCGACACCGAGGGCGTCCACCCCGGCCAGCCGATCCTCCGCGGCCAGCTGGCCTTCGATGACCGGGGCCACGGCGTGCCAGACGGTGTTCCAGGCGACTCCGAGCATGTCCGCCAGGGCGGAGACCGCGATGTCGTGGGAGCGCAGCTGCGTCACCGCCCAGGCGATCGCGCGGGTGGTGAGCTTGGCCCGCGGCGCGGCCAGCTCGTGGACCTCGCTGAACGTCACGACCTCGCAGGCGTCCTCCCGGCACCTGAAGATCCGCTTGCGCCACACCACCCGCACGGTCACCCCAGCGCAGGGCAGATCGTGGAGCACGACCTCCCGGCGGCCGTGGCCGGTGGCGAGCACCCCGCAGGACGGGCACCCCACCAGCGTCGGAGAAGCCTCCACCACCACGGTGAACGAGCGTGGTCCGCGTTCCACGGCCCTGACATGGACGTCGGGCAGGTCGAAGAGCGCGCACGCGGGCGCGCAGATAGCAGGAGACACGTCGAGGCCTTCATGGATCGGGTTGCTTGGTCGCTACCCATCCTGGAGGCCTCGACCTCTACCCAGACCTCACAACACACCCCTCGAGACGCCCACGCGCACACCGCTACCCATGCTCATCTGTGAAGGGCCGGATTGGGGGTCAGCCCGACGACGGCCCAGCGGCTTCCGCGGGCGTCCATCAGTCGGCGGATGGTCGCCGGATCGTTGGTGTGCGGTGCTCCGGCGGTGCCGGTCGAGTCGTCCATGGGACCACGGTAGCGCGCGGCCCAGACAGCGTCAGGGGTCAGTCCCCGGTGATGATCAGGGCCACCAGCTCGTCCTCGGTGACGGTCTCGTCCTCGTCCGGCATGGGGACCGGCTCCACGGCGTTCCACTCGGAGAAGGCGAACCAGGCGTCCAGGGTGTCGGCGTCCGGCCGCGCGCTGCCCGCCCCCTCAGAGCCCACGGCGGACTCCCCCTGCCGCAGCCCGGCCAGGGACCGGTCCTGCGCATCGAAGAGGATCACGCCGCGCCGCTCGGTGTCCGGATAGCTGTAGAGCGTGCGCCCGTCCTCCTCCACCACGGTGGCCTCGGTGTACTCTCCGTCCCAGGTCTCGCCCTCGGGCAGGTTCTGGGTGATGTCCTGGAACAGGATCTCCACGCCCACGCCCAGGCTGGACTCCGGCTGCTGGACACGCTGGCCGTCCAACATCTCCTTCACCCTGCCGGGAGGGCCCATCCGGTCCAGGGCGGAGTCGGGCAGGTGCGCGTGGGCGATCTCGCCGTCGCTGATTACATCCACCACATCTCCTCCCTCGGTCTTCACCACGGTGTGATAGTTGCTGCCGTCCAGCTGGCCCCGGTAGTCGATGTCCGCGTGGTCCCGCCCGGAGGGCATCCTCCCGGTGATCCGCACGCTGGTGGCCTCATCCAGCTGCTGCCGCGCCTCCGGCCAGACCTCGGACAGCCGGGGCGCCTGGTCAGCGTCCGACTCCGACTCCGGGGACGGCGTGGGAGCTGCCGCAGCCGAGCTGTCCGTGCCGGACGGCGAGGCACCCCCGCCAGCATCCTGACCGCCGTCGCCGCCGGCCCCGCAGGCCGTCAGCCCCAGGGCCAGCACGGCGGCCGCACCCCATCCGATCGGTCGAGTCCACACGGTCTGCTCCATGACGTCCCTCCACTCCAGGCGACGTCCCGGCGGCCGCTCCGCCGGTCCCTCCCGTCCACCTGCATCCGCTCCCACTCTGCCAGAGGGATCAGATCACCGCCCGGGAGTCCCCAGCCTGTCCTGGCGGCGGCGCGCGGCCTGCTCGGCCGGGCCCGGCCGGGGCAGCACCCGCCCGATCACCCGCAGGGTCACCCTGCCCATCAGCCGGGTGAGTGCCGGGGCCGGGGTCCCGCGCAGTCCGGTCAGCTCCCGGTGCCGTGCCGGAAGGGAGTCGACGACTGCCAGGAACAGTGCCCGGTACCCGGGCTTCAGGTTCGCCTCCAACGGCGGGTCCTTCAGGAAGCCGACCACCTCCTGCACCCGCGCGCCCCCGGCCAGCTGCCGGTCGTCGTCGTGGTCCTGCAGGCGCTGCCTCAGCGCCGCCCGGGTACGCGGCGGATCCTGCACCCCCATCAGCTCGCCGGCCACCGCCCACTCGGCCACATAGGCGTCCGCACCGGAGACGCCCTCCGGCGTTCCCGGCGGGGCAGGGACCGGCCCCACGAAGTGCTCGTAGCTGGACAGGAACGCGTCCGTGAACGCCAGGTGCACCCACTCCGAGAGCCCCGGATCGTTGGCGGAGTACCGCCGCCGGCTGCCGTCGCCGGCGGTGTACTCGCCCCGGACCGGCACGTGCAGCCGCCGCACGTGCTCGCAGGCCTGACGCGCCTGCTCGCGGGAGCCGTAGGTGACGGTGAAGATCCAGCGGATGGTCCCGGCCAGCCGGGCGAAGGGATCGGCCCGGTAGTCCGAGTGCTCGGCCACGCCGGCGAGCGCCCCGGGGTGCAGCGCCTGGACCAGCAGCGCCCGAATGCCCGCCGGGATGGTGGACATCCCGCCGTGCACCGTCCACACCGCCGAGTCCGGTCCGAAGTGCCCGGGATCCCCTCCCTGGGCGAGCTCCAGCTGCCAGGCGGGCACCTGACCAGACCGGTCCCCGGAGAAGGTGTAGAGCAGGCTGCCGCGGAGCCGCTCCAGTGGTGCCGAGAACAGTCCGGTGGTCAGCCGCATGTCTCGAGGGTACCGGCCGCCCGCTGCTCGAACAGGACCAGCTGTCTCAGTCGGTGCGGATCATGCACCAGGCGTGGTCGAAGCGGCGCTGGGCCAGGTCCGAGGCGCGCATCCACACCTCCAGGCTGGACGCGTCCCCAAACCACCCGTTCAGCGTGGTCCACGACTCGATCTCCAACACCAGCCGGTGTTCGTCCTCCCCCTCCAGGGGCAGTGCCTCCGGCAGAACCTCGTCCAGGGGCACGGCGGATCCGGAGGAGCTGTGCCCGTAGACGTGCGTGAACGGGATCGTCCACCCCGGGGTGGGCTCCAGTCCGCGCTGGACCTGCCAGCTGCCGGCCAGTTCCTCGACCAGCTCGTCATGCTGTTCGAAGGAATGCGCCTGATCGTCGCGGTGCTCCAAGGACGAGGGCAGGGTGAACCCGGGCATGAACAGCCCGGGCTGGCACACCTCGCTGGGAACCTCCACATCCTCCGGCGGACGGACCAGCGGCCGGCGAGAGGCATCCTGCTCGGGACCGGGCAGCCACTGGACGAGCCAGCCGCGGGCCTGGCTGTCCTCGAGCTCGTACCCGTAGGTCTGCAGATCGTGGAACACCTGGAGCACCCCCTCCGTGGGCAGGCCCTCCTGGATCTGCTCCTGCGGCCAGGCGCGGCGGCTCTCCACATGCAGGGCGTCCACGCCGCCCAGATGGAACGTGGCCACATGGGCCAGTGGCCGCCCCTCGGCGTTGCATGGCCACCCACCCGGGTCCACCGCCGGGCCACCGAGCCAGCTGATCCAGGCACCGGTCTCCCAGAACTCGGCCAACTCCTGGGTGCCCGGTGCCAGGCTCTGCTCGGAGAAGACCGCGCTGTACCGCAGGTCCGGTGCCAGCCCCTCGGCGCCACGCTGGGTCAGCCAGGCAGCCACCTCAGGGAACATCGAGTGGATCGGGGCGGGAATCGATGAACTCACCGCGCTGGACCTCGTGCTCTGGATCAGAAGGAGGGGACCAGGGTGTTGTTGGCCTCGAGGAACTCCTTGACCTCGTCCGAGGTGAAGGCGTCCTTGAGCACCTGGATCTTCTCCGAGTCCACGTTGTCCTCGCGGGCCACCAGGGAGATGGAGAAGCGCTGGTCCACGTTCTCCTCCAGCACCACGGCGTCATCCGGGGTCAGCCCCACCTTGGCGATGTACGAGGGGTAGCTGTAGACCAGGGCGATCCCGTCCTCCTCGTAGGCGCTGGGCAGGTTCAGCAGGTCCACCTGGACCCACTCGAGGTCCTTGGGGTTCTCCTCCACATCGCCCACGCGGCCCTCGAAGCCCACGCCCTCCTTCAAGGTGATCAGCCCGTGGTCGTCCAGGATCGCCAGGGCGCGGCCCTCGTTGGAGACGTCGTTGGGGATGGCCACCTTGGCGCCCTGCGGGATCTCCTCCAGAGAGGTGTAGTCCTTCGAGTAGTAGCCGACCTTGGCGTCGTAGATCGGCGCTACGTGCACCAGGTCCGCGTCATTCTCCTGGTTGTACTTCTCCATGAACGGCTTGTGCTGGGCGAAGGAGGCATCGGCCTCACCGTCGGCCACCAGGCGGTTGTACTGGACGTTGTCGCTGACCTGGACCAGCTCCACGGTGTAGCCCTCCTCGGCGGCGACCTCACCGGCCTTCTTGACCACATCGGTCATGGGCGGCAGGTGCGAGGCCACCTTGATGACCGTGTCCTGACCACCGCCGGAGCCGCCTTCGCCTGCAGACCCTGCGGCGCCGTCGTCGTTGGCTCCACCGCCGCAGGCGGTCACGGCCAGCAGCGAACCGGCCAGCACCGTGGCGGCCAGAGCTCGGGCGCGCAGCGGGGCGCGGCGGGAGTACGAGCCGGCAGATCCGGAGGAGCGGTCAGAACGGGAGAACAGCACGGGGGTTACCTCTTTCAGGGATGTGAATGATGCGGTCGAGTGATTCAGGGGAAACGGTCAGCGGCGGCGCCGGTCCAGTCCGCGGGCGATCGTGCTGCCCAGCAGCTGCACCAGCATCACCAGCACGATCATGATGAGGATGGTCAGGTACATGATCTCCTCCTCGTAGGTCTGGTAGCCGTAGCGGATGGCGAAGTCGCCCACACCGCCGCCGCCCACCACGCCCATGATGGTCGAGTAGGAGATCAGGGAGATGGTCACCGTGGTCAGGCTCAGCACCAGACCGGACCTGGCCTCAGGGTAGAGGAAGCGCGTGACGAGCTGGCCGGTGGTGGCGCCCAGCGAGTCGGCCAGCTCCACCGTCTGCTCGGGCACGTCCAGCAGGGTCTGCTCCACCCACCGGGCGTAGAGCGCCACCGCAATGAACGCCAGCGGGACCGAGGCCGCCGTGGTCCCGAACGAGGTCCCCACCAGCCACCGGGTGAACGGGATCAGTGCCACCACGAACAGCAGGAACGGGACCGAGCGCACCACGTTCACGAACCCGTTGGCCACCGCGTACACGGTGCGGCGCGGCTGCGGCCCGTCCGGGCGGGTCAGGTACATCAGCGTGCCCAGCGGCAGCCCGATCAGCACCGCGGCCAGCAGCGCGTTGCCCAGCATCACCCCGGTCTCCAGGATGGATCCGAGCATCTCCGACTGGTAGCGGTCCAGCTGGTCGCGCAGGTTCTGCAGGATCTGTTCCATCAGCCCTCACCTTCCGGGGCGGCTGGGGCCTCGGCGGCCGGGGTGTGCGGGCCGAGGAACCGCTGGGCGCGCTCGGCGTAGGAGTCGAAGGCCTCGCGGGCGTCCGGCGGGGCCACGTCCACCAGCGCGGTGAGCCGCCCGCCCTCCAGCACCGCGGCCCGGTCACAGATCCCCTTGATCACGTCCAGCTCGTGGCTGACCAGCAGGATGGTGGTGCCCAGCTCGGTCCGCACCCGGCTGAGGATCCCCATGACCTCCTCCGTGTGATGCCCGTCCAGCGCGGACGTGGGCTCATCACACAGCAGCACGTCCGGTTTGGTCACCAGCGCCCGGGCGATCGCCACCCGCTGCCGCTCCCCACCGGAGAGCTGACTCGGATGCTTGTCCGCATGCGAGGACATCCGCACGAAGTCCAGCAGCTCCATCACGCGCGCTCGCTCAGCGTCCCGGCGTGAGGGTGCGCTCAGCGCCTGCGGCGCTGTCTCCCGACGACGGCCGCTCACCTCACTGCCTCGCTTCGCCAGGCGCAGGGGCATGGCGGCATTGGCGTACACGGTCTGGTTGGCCAGGAGGTTGAACTGCTGGAAGACCATGCCGATCCGGCGGCGGCGAGCCCGGGTGGCGGCGGCGGAGAGCGTGGCGAGGTCGGTGCCGTCCACCAGGACGCTGCCCTGCGTGGGGGTCTCCAGGCGGTTGACCAGGCGCAGCAGGGTCGACTTGCCGGAGCCTGATTCGCCCACCACCCCGAAGACCTCGCCCGGAGCGATCTGCAGGTCGATGCCCTGCAGCGCGTGCACGGTCCCGGCCCGGCGCCGTGCGGGGTAGGTCTTGGAGACCCCGCGGAACTCGATGAACGGGGTGGTGTTCGGCGCTGCGGCGGGCTGCGGGGCTGCGGTGTCGGGCTGGTCGGCAGATGCGGGCTGCGCGCTCACCGAGCCTCCCCTGCGCCATCGGATGCGGGGCCGGACTGCTCCGACCCCCTTCCCGGGACAGATCCGCCCGTCCCCGAGGTCCGCCCTGTCCCGGGAAGGGGGTCATCGACCTGAGCGCGCGTGTCCGTCACCGTTCCTGTGACCGTTTCAGTACTCTCCGGGCCCTCTCCGGTCACACGAACAGGGTCGCCCACGCGGTGAGCTCCTCCCTCGGCGTCCTCGGCGTCCTCGGCGCCCTCGGCCCCCTCGTCCCAGGCAGCCGCCCGGACCACCACCGGATCCCCGCGTCCGGTCAGCAGCTTGGACACCGGGCACCGCGCATGCGCCGCCTGCGCCACGTCCTGCAGCTCGCCTTCGGACAGGCCGGCCGACTCCTCCACGGACACGGTCGCCTCCGGGACGAACGCGTACTCCCCACCGGGCTCGCGGATCAGGCTGAGCTGCACGCTCACCCGGCTGCGCACCGGAGCACCGTCCGCCCCCAGCACGCCGCGGTCACGCAGCACGGCCTCCACGGTCGCATTCAGGCAGGTGCTCCACGCCATGCCCAGGAACTGCTCCGGATTCACCCCCTGCGAGGGATCGCTCGGCGGACCGGTCTGCACCTGCGGACCGTCACTGACCCGTACCCACCCGGCGGTGCCGCCGTCGTTGGTCACGGTGGTGCTGTAGATCCGCTGGGCCATCCGGCCAGGCTACTCCGTCCCGCGCGGAGCCGGCGTCCACCCAGGTCCCCGTGCGTCATCCTCAGGGATGACCCGGGCGTGCCCCGGATTCGCCCCGGAGAGGGAGGGCGCGGCGCTTCCCTGGCCACTACTCTCGAGGGTGGGCCGCACCGCGCTGTGCCCGCATCGCATCCACCCGCCGGCACGGCACCCGCACCGGGTTGCACCGGCACCACTGACGACCGACAGCAGCACCAGGGGGACATCGCACGTGAGGCGCCGACAGGACAGCGAGCCGGACCGTGACGTGCCCCCCGGAGTGACGGACCTGCGCACCGCTGACGCCTCCCCCCTCGGCGCCCACGCCGAACACGAGGACGGCGCCGACCTGCACCCCCACGAACAGAAGCGCCGCCACCACCTGGGTCGGCGCGGAGTGCACGGCCTGACCCGGCCCGGGGACCACGTCCTGGCCGGACGCGGACTGGACGGGGCCGACATCGTGGTCCGTGAAGAGGCCGGACTGACCAACCGTCAGCCCAAGGACACCTCCCGCTCGATCTGGAAGATCCTGCGGGTGCACGTGCTGACCCTGTTCAACCTGGCGATCGGGGCCTGCGCGGTGGCGATCATCGTGCTGGGGCGCTGGTTCGACCTCGTGTTCTGCCTGGCCGCCGTGGCCAATGTGGTGATCGGCGTGATCCAGGAGTACTCGGCCAAGCGGAAGCTGGACCGGATCGCGCTGCTGCACCAGGACGCCGCACACGTGCTGCGGGACGGCGCCGAGACGGACGTGCGCCTGGAGGAGATCCTGCTGGACGACGCCGTGGTGCTGCGCCGCGGCGACCAGGTCCCGGCGGACGGGATCGTGCTGACCAGCGACGGACTGGACATCGACGAGTCCCTGCTGACCGGCGAGTCCGATCCGGTGGCCAAGTCCGTGGGGGACGGCGTGCTCTCCGGCTCGGCGGTGCTCTCCGGGTACGGGATCTTCCGGGTGACCGCAGTGGGCGCGGACTCCCATGCCTCCCAGCTGGCGATCGAGGCGCGCAAGTTCTCCAAGATCCACTCCGAGCTGCGCGGCGCCCTGGACACCGTGGCCAAGTGGCTGACCATCGCCCTGGTGCCGATCGTGGCGATCATCGTGCACGGTCAGGTCCAGGCCGTGGGCGGCTGGGCGTACGTGCTGGAGAACGACGCCTTCGAGCCCGCCGTGGTCGCAGCCGTCGCCTCCATCACCTCGATGATCCCGCAGGGCCTGGCCCTGATGACCACCATCTCCTTCGCGGTGGCGGCCCTGAAGCTGGCGCAGGAGAAGGTGCTGATCCAGGAGCAGCCCGCCGTGGAAATCCTGGCCCGCGTGGACACCGTCTGCCTGGACAAGACCGGCACGCTGACCGAGGGCGGGATCGTCTTCGACACCGTCACCCCGGCCCACCCCGGCGTGGTCATGGACGCCGGTTCCGACGCCGCCGAGCCCGCCGAGCCCCAGCCCTGGCGGCAGGTGCTCGCCTGGTTCGGCGCCGACCCCAACGCCAACCCCACCACGCTGGCCCTGCGTGAGGCCTTCACCCAGCGTCCCGCTGAGCGCTCCACGGCGCAGGTGGCCTTCTCCTCCGCCCGCCGGTGGAGCGCGGTCGCCTTCGGCACCCCCACCTCTCCAGGCCTTCCCGACGACGGCCCGTCACCTTCCGCTGCCACGTCCGGTTCCGCCGCCCCCTCCGCTCCTGCGTCAGCCCCAGCGGACAGTCTCCGAGGCGCCTGGGTGCTGGCCGCACCCGAAGTGGTGTTGGACGCCGCAGGCGACCACCTGGATCCGGACCACGTGCAGCGGCTCGAGCGGCAGTGCCAGTCCAGCGCGTCCCAGGGACTGCGCACCATGGTGCTGGCCCGCTCCCTGTCTCCCGCCGCCGTCGGGAATGCCGTGCCGGAGGAGGCCGGAACCTGGTTCGGTGCCGGCGAGGACCTGCCCGCAGCGCTGATGCCGGAGGCCGTGCTGACCTTCCGGGAGAACGTGCGCAGTGACGCGCACGAGACCCTGGAGTTCTTCCGCGAACAGGGCGTGGCGCTGAAGGTCATCTCCGGGGACAACCCGCGCACCGTGGCCGCCGTGGCCCGCGAGGTCGGGATGGAGCTGGTGGGCGACGGCTATGACGCGCGGCGACTGCCCGAGGACCCCGAGGAGCTGGCCCGGGTGCTGGAGGAGCACTCGGTGTTCGGGCGAGTCTCCCCGGACCAGAAGAAGTCGATGGTGCAGGCGCTGCAGTCCCGCGGGCACGTGGTGGCGATGACCGGCGACGGCATCAACGACGCCCTGGCGCTGAAGACCGCGGACCTGGGGATCGCCATGGGCAACGGAGCGCCGGCCACCAAGGCGGTGTCCCGGATGGTGCTGCTGGACGGGAAATTCGCGCGGCTGCCCTCCGTGCTGGCCGAGGGGCGCAAGGTGATCGCGAACATGGAGCGGCTGGCGCACATGTTCCTGACCAAGACCTCCTACGCCGTGCTGTTCGGCGTGGTGTTCTCCCTGTTCGCCTGGCAGTTCCCGCTGCTGCCGAGGCAGGCCTCCACCGTGGACTTCCTGATGATCGGACTGCCCACGTTCTTCCTGGCCCTGATGCCCAACCCGCGGCGGTATGTGCCCGGGTTCCTGGGCCGGGCCCTGACGTTCGCCATCCCCTCCGGTGTGGTGATCCTGCTGGGCATGCTCGCGGTGAACGCGTACGCGCGGTGGTTCGTGGAGGACCCGGCGACGGTGTCCGTGCAGCAGATCCAGACCTCCTCGGTGATGACGCTGACCCTGATGGGCCTGTGGGTGCTGAACCTGATCTCGCGTCCGCTCAACCGGTGGAAGCTGCTGTTGATCGGGTCCATGTACGTGCTGCTGTTCCTGGTGCTGACCGTGCCGATCTCCCAGCAGTTCCACCAGTTCGAGCTGCCGCCGCTGGACCTGGGGCTGGCCGCCGTGGCGATCGGTGCCGTGGCCTGCCTGCTGCTGGAGGGCATCCACCGCTGGCACCACGCCCGGCTGAGCCTGGCCCCGGAGGACCCGCGGCCCGCAGCCTGAGCTGACTCTCCTCCAGGGCCGGTCTGCCGGTGCTGGCCTCCAGATTCCCCGCTGTTCCGTCACATCGTGGAGTTCCACTTCCACGGCTTGACATTGCGAGTGTGAGGCAGTTCAACCCTGCTCCTCGGGGCCGAGCCGGGCCAGCAGGTCCAGCCGGACGGTGTTCCAGTGGCGCTTGGACATGTGCCACCCGGGTTCGACGAACTCCTGCGCGGCACGCAGCCGGACGGCCAGTTCCGGCTCGCACTTGAGGTTCAGGCGGTGCCCCGAGATCAGCGCGAACATGCGGGCCGGACCCTGCGGACGGCCACGGACCTTCGCCACGGGCGTCTGCGGGTCGAAGGGCCAGTCCAACCAGGTGCCCGGCTGGTCAGAGCACCGCTGAAGGGCCCACTGGGTCCAGTCCGCCCATGCGTCCCCACCGCCTGCTCGCTGCTGATCTATGCTCACCGTCCCCAGTCTGGCACCCTGGTCTCATGCCACCCCGCCCCGCCGCAGAGCGCCCACTCCATCAGACCGTCCAGGCCGCCCAGTCCGTGGCGGATCACCCCTGGCTGGAGCGCCTGGCACGGGTGGGGTTCGTGGCCAACGGCGTGCTGCACCTGGTGATCGGGTTCCTGGCGCTGCGCGTGGTGGCCGGCGACGAACAGGAGCAGACCGACACCACCGGCGCCCTGGAGACCCTCTCCGGGATGCCCTGGGGGATCGTGCTGATCTGGATCTGCCTGGTCGGCTGTGTGGCCCTGGCCCTGTGGAACGCCGGACAGGTGCTGCTGCCTGCCTCCGGGTCCGGTGCCGGTTCTGACGCCGACCGTGCCGACCGATGGAAGACCCGGGGCAAGGCGGCCGGTCAGGCGATCGTGTTTACGGCACTGGCTGTGGTCTTCGGCACCTACGCGTTCGGCGGCAGCAATGACTCCGCCGAGTCCACCCGATCGCTCACCGCCACCCTGATGGCCCACCCGGCGGGCGTCGTCGTGCTCTATCTGGTGGGTGCGGGACTGCTGGTGATGGCCGGCTACTACATCTACAAGGGCACCACCCGGCGGTTCGGCACAGACCTGCGGCACTCCTCCGAGCAGAAGGTGAACACCGCGGTGACCACCCTGGGGACCGTGGGGTACATCGCCAAGGGAGCCGCACTGGCCGCACTGGGGACCCTGTTCATCCTCTCCACCGCCACCTCCGAGCCGGAGGAGTCCACGGGACTGGACGGCGCCCTGCAGGGGCTGGCCGCCCAGCCCTTCGGCGAGGTTGCCCTGGGGGCGTTGGGTGCGGGGCTGATGCTCTACGGCGTCTATCAGATGGTGCGCAGCCGTTACGACGTGATGTGAGCCACGAGTTGCCTGGATGTTCGCTGGGAGTAAGTTGACCGGCGGGGCCAGCAGGACAAGACTTCTCTCAGGACACCCCACCGGCGGAGTCCACTGAGTCCCCGCCACGATAGGAGACATCACCATGCGACTGATCACCCTCGGCATCGGCGCCGCTCTCGGCTACCTTCTGGGCAGCCAGGAGGGCCGCCGCAACCTCGAGAAGATGAGCAACAACGCCAAGAACTTCTGGCAGGACCCCAAGACCCAGCAGAAGGTCCACGAGGCCACGGAGACCGTCAAGGCCAAGGCACCCGTGGTGGCCGAGCAGGTCACCACCACAGCGAAGGATGTGACCGAGAAGGTGACGGACAAGGTGAACGAGATCAAGGACAACCAGGACGCCAAGGGCCAGAAGGACGCCGCTGGCGCTGACCTGACCCAGGGCAACGTCAAGGCTGGCTCGGAGAAGATCACCGTCGGCACCGACACCGTCTCCGACCCCTCGCAGTCCCTCGAGAACGAGGGCGGCGGACCCGACCGCTACTGAGTCGCCCCGCCCCGGAGCGTCACCTCCCCCGGTGAGCTGACGCCCTGAGAGCACGACGACGGCACCCCAGGTTCCCTGTGCAGGGAACCTGGGGTGCCGTCGTCGTGGGGTGGGGCCGGTGGCGCGGGCTGAGGCTGGCGGGCCAGGCTGGGCCGGCCAGCCTGTCAGCCGACCAGCCCGTCAGCCGACCAGCTGGCGGTTCCGCAGGGCGAACCGAGAGCCGTAGTGGTTCTCCGGCAGGTGGTCACCCTTGCCGAAGAGCTTGTTGCGCATGGTGCCCTCGCGGTACTCGGTCTTGTAGCGGCCGAGCTTCTGCAGCTCCGGCACCACGTACTCCACGATGTCCTCAAAGGTGCCCGGGGTGATGTGGTAGGCCAGGTTGAAGCCGTCGATGTCGGTCTCGTCCTGGATCTCGGCCAGGCGGCGAGCCACAGTTTCACCGGAGCCGATGATCACCGGGCCGAAGCCGCCCACACCGCACCACTCGGCGATGCGGCGCACGGTCCAGGGGTTCTCGTCGTCGCCGGATGCCTTCTTGAAGGTCTCGATGGTCGACTGGATCGCGTTGGACTCCACGTCGCCCAGCGGCTCATCCAGGTCGAACTGAGACAGGTCGATGCCCATCCAGCCGCTCATCAGCACCAGGCCGCCCTCGACGTCGGTGTAGCTGGCCAGCTCTTCGTACTTGGCCTGCGCCTCCTCGTCGGTGGCACCGGTGACGATGGTCTGCATGGACATGATCCGGATGTCGTACGGGTCGCGACCTGCCTCCACCGCAGCCTGGCGCAGCTTGGTGGTGGTGGCCTTGATCAGGTCCGGGGTCGGCGGGTTGATGAACACGGCCTCAGCGTGCTTGCCGGCGAAGGCGCGGCCACGGGTGGAGGCACCGGCCTGGTAGATCACCGGGGTGCGCTGCTTGCTGGGCTCGGTGAAGGCAATGCCGGGGGTCTTGAAGTACTTGCCCTCGTGCTCGATGCGGTGGACCTTGGTCGGGTCGATGAAGACACCGTTCTCACGGTCCTCGACGACGGCGTCGTCCTCCCAGGAGCCCTCGAGCAGCTTATAGACCACATCGAGGTACTCGTCGGCGTGGTTGTAGCGCTCGTCGTGCTCCATCTGGTCGTCGTGACCGAAGTTGCGGGCTGCCGAGGGCAGGTAGCCGGTCACCACGTTCCAGCCCACGCGGCCCTCGGTGAGGTGGTCCAGCGTGGCCAGACGGCGGGCGAAGGAGTAAGGGTGCTCGTAGGCGGTTCCGGCGGTGACGCCGAAGGTGAGGTTCTCGGTGACGGCGGCCATCGGTGGCACCACGAGGATCGGGTCATTGGTGGGCACCTGGGTGCCGGCCTTCAGAGTCGCCTCGTCCGAGTTGCCGTAGACGTCATAGGGACCGAGCACGTCGGCGATGAACAGTCCATCGAATAGGCCACGCTCCAGGGTCTGGGCCAGGTTGGTCCAGTAGCCCAGGGTGTTGTAGGTGCGCGACTTGTCCTCCGGGTGACGCCACAGACCCGGTGACTGGTGGGCCACGCAGTTCATGTCGAAGGCGTTGAAGAGGATCTCCCGCTGACCGGAGGCGGTGGTGGGGAAAGTGGATTCAGACACGATGATGCTCCTTCCATCGGTCCTGGCGGTAGCACCGATCCGTCTGTGCGGGGGTTGCTGCGGCGTCGTCGATCCAGGTCTCTCGGCCGCTCTTGATGGGTACGTGGTTCATTCGAGCACACCGCGGGCACCGGGTCGAACCAAGTGTCGTCCCATGACAGGTGCCTCAGGTGAACTCCCTTCATGAGCCGACGGGAAGTGGTTCCACTTCAGTCTGCTCCCGGGGGCGTTCAGTGGCTGCTGCGGAGTACTCAACGAACGCGCCGCGGTATGTTGCTCCGGGGTGGCCCTCGGGCAAACGGTCGCCTTGTCCGGTGAGCTTCTGGCGCAGTGTGCCCGGCGCGTACTCGACTTGCGCAAGCCCCCGGCGTCTCAGTTCGGGCAGTAGCCCCTGGATGATGTCGGTATATGTGCCGGGCAGAGTGGAATTGATGATGTTGATGCCATCGATGCCTGCGTCTTGCCACTGTTCCAAGACATCGGCGATCTGCTCGGGTGTTCCGGCCAGTCGGTTGTTGATGGACCGGTAGCGCACGAAGTCCTCCAGTGTGGGGTCCTCGGTATTCGCCGCACGGCGGACAGCCGCCAAGTGTCCTTGGCCGCCCTCGGTGGTGAGGTCCTTCATTTTGGTGTCCAAGGGGAGCCCGCCGAAGTCCACTCCGAGGTTTCCTCCTATGTGGCTCAACAGGGAGTCCATGTCCAGAGTCTGCTCCAGGTCATCACTCTTGCGCTGCACTTCTGCCTCCGTGGACCCCACGATGATGTGGAAGCCTTGGAGGAACTTGATGCTGTCGCGCGCGCGGCCTAAGGATTCGGCACGGTCCCGCACCTTGGCGGTGTACTCGGCCGCATGGGAAGGATCCACCAGCGCCGTGAACGTGGCTTCGGCGTGTGTGGCACAGAACTCCTGGCCTCGCGGGGAGGCTCCAGCCTGAAACAGTAGAGGGGTCCGCTGCGGGGAAGGGCTGGACAGGTGCGGCCCTTCGACAGAGTAGCGAACACCCTGGTGGTGGATCTTGGCAACCCGCTCTGGGTCGGAGAAGACACTTCCGGCCTTGTCCTGCAGCAGTGCCCCGTCGTCCCAGGATCCTTCCCAGAGCTTGTAGACCACGTCCATGTATTCATCAGCCCAGGCGTAGCGGTCATCGTGCTTCTCCAGACCAGCTGCACCGAAGTTCCGATGGGAGTTTTCCAGGGCCGACGTCACAATGTTCCATCCCACCCGGCCGCCGGAAAGATGGTCCAAGGTCGACATCTGACGGGCGAACTGGAAGGGGTGGGACTGGATGATCGAGCTGGTGGCGGCCAGGCCGATGTTCTCCGTCGTCGCCGCCAGCGCAGAGAGCAGCACGACCGGGTCGTTCGAGGGAATCTGCAGTCCATGGCGCAGGTGCTCAGCCCATCCGCCGTCGTGATTCCCATAGAGGCCGACGACGTCGGCGAAGAACATTGCGTCAAACTTGGCGTCTTCAAGTTCCCGCGCCAGCTCCTGCCACATGCTCAGCTCATTGAATCGGTGCTGTTGGGCTTCCGGGCGTCGCCACTGGCCGCCCTGGATGTGGCTGCCAGTATTCATGAGGAAAGCGTTGATGATCAGTCGCGGGCGAGTCCCCTGTGCACCGCCTGTGGCGGTAGTGGAGTGGTTCGTCATGAGCTGTGTCCTCCTAGTGGACCGGGGTGAGCTCGCGCAGCAGGTTCCCGGGGTTCGCTGCTAGCAGCGCCTGGGTGTGGTGCTCGCGAGGAGAGTCAAAGATCTCGCGCACGGTTCCGCTCTCCACAAGGCGGCCGGCCTGCATGACACCGACGCGGTCGGAGATCTGCTCCACGATGTGCAGGTCGTGGGAGATGAAGATGTACGTCAAGCCCAAATCACGCTGCAGCGCATCAAGTAGGTCCAGGACCTGCGCTTGGGTGAGTACGTCCAGAGCCGAGAGCGCTTCATCCAACACGATGGTGCGGGCACCCAGAACCAGGGCTCGAGCGATTGCGACGCGTTGACGCTGCCCTCCGGAGAGTTCAGCCGGCCGAGCGGCTGCCACCCGAGGAGGCAGGTTGACCTGCTCCAGGAGTTCGGCGACCTTCGCCTTGCGTTCGGCGCGGGTGCCGATCCGATGGTTGTCCAGGGGTTCGGAGACGATCTTCTCGATGCTCATCCGAGGGTCGAGCGCAGAATCGGGGTTCTGGTAGACCAACTGCAGGTCTTTCCAGAGGTCACGCCGCTGCCGACCTGTCAGGTCGCTGACGTCCTGACCGTGGACGTGCACGGTTCCCACGTCCTGGTGCAGCAGTCGCAAGATCAGTCGTGCCGTGGTGGACTTGCCCGAGCCGGACTCTCCCACCAAGGAGAAAGTCGTTCCCGCGGGCACCGAGAAGGACACATCGTCGACGGCGCGCCGTGCCGCCTCGCCCGTGCCGAAGACCTTGGTCAGTCCGTGGACTTCCACAGCGGGCAACAGCTGAGCCTCCAGATCCGGCACCGGATCCTTGATCCCGGCGGCGGCCAGAGCGCGCTCCAGGAGATCATCGGCCGGTGTGCGCTGCCCTGCAGCATCAACGAGCAGCTTGGTGTACTCATGCTGCGGGTCGGTCGCGATGGCCCGGACATCACGGTCCTCCACAATGCGACCGTTTTGCAACACCACAATTCGGCTGGCATGGTCCGTGGCCAGCGCCAGATCATGAGTCACGAACAGCACCGCTGTCCCGGTCTGTTTGGCCAACCGGTCAAAGACCTCCAGCACACGCTTCTGCACGGTGACGTCGAGGGCCGAGGTCGGCTCATCGGCAATCAGCAGATCGGGCTTGAGCGCGAAGGCCATGGCGATCAGCACACGCTGCTTCAGTCCGCCCGACAGCTCGTGGGGGAACTGACGCAGGCGCTGCTCAGGACGGTCGACGCCCACCAAGTCCAGCAGGCGTGCAGCTTCGGCAAGCTGGGATTCCTTGGATCGCAGCTCCTTCTGCGGGTGAATGCGAAACACCTCGGTGAGTTGATATCCGATGGTGCGGACCGGGTCGAGCGAGGCCCCAGGGTCCTGAGGCACCAACCCGATCCTGGTTCCCCGGACCCTGCGGAACTCCGCAGTGGAGGCGTTCACCAGGTCTTGACCGTCGAAGGTCAGAGTGCCGCCGGTGACACGACCGCTACCCGAGAGCAGCCCAATGATGGCCTTGGTCAGGGTGGACTTTCCGGACCCAGACTCGCCGACCAAGGCGACGACCTCGCCGGGGCGGATCGTTAGGTCGACTCCGTCCAGGGCGGGCGAGCTGTCCCCGTAGGTGACCTGAAGGTCCTGGATATCGACAAGAACTGGGGCGGAATCCGCCGTCGTGTGTGCGGGACTGTGTGTGTGAATGGTCATGAGAGTCTCCTAGAACCGCAGCTGCTTCTGTACGCATCGTCCGAAGATGCCCAGCAGGACGACGGTGAGGACAATGACAAGACCGGGCAGTGTGGTCATCCACCAGGCGGCACCCAAGTATTGGCGCCCCTCGGCGATGATCAGTCCCCATTCCGGGGTGGGTGGCGGGGCGCCGAAGCCCAGGAATCCGAGGCTGGAGATCGCCAGGATGGCGACGCCGAAGTCGACGACCAGCAGGGACAGGATCTGCCCGGCCGCGTTCGGCACAACATGTCGACGCGCCACAGACCAGGCGTTGCCGCCGTTGAGGTGTGCCGCTTCGACGTAGTCCAAGGCACGGATGCGCATGACCTCGGTGCGGGTCAGCCGGGCAAAGGTCGCGATCGACCCGATACCGACGCCGATGCCCAAGGAGATCGGTCCAGGCTCGCTGGCGGTGACGATGATCAGCGCGATGAGGAAGGACGGGATGGCCAACAGCACGTCGATCAGGCGCATGATGACCGGGTCCACCCAGCGGCCCAGCGTTGCCGAGGCCAATCCGAGCGCACTGCCGACCACGAGCCCGACCAAGACAGCCAACCCGGCGGTCAGGAAGGTCTGCGAGGTCCCGTAGACCACACGAGCGAAGACATCTCGGCCTAGGTGGTCGGTGCCAAACCAATGCTCACCCGAGGGGCCCTGCATCACCTGCGTGGCAATGCCGTTCAACGGATCCTGCGAGGTGAAGACCCCCGGAAAGAACGCAAAGCCCAGAATCAGCAGCAGCGGCAGACCGGACAACAGCAGTGCCCAGTCCACGCGGCGCCGACGGCGAGCGCGGGCCGGTTCCAGATCGTTGGCATCATGGGGTCCAGCAGCGGGCCCAGCGGTTGGGCCGGGCTGGTGAGCGACCACATCTTCTACGATTCCCAGTGCCATTACCGTGTCCTTCCCGCAGCAGCCGGATGAGCCTTCAAGACCCGGGGGTCCAGCAGCGGGTGCAGCAGATCGACAATGAGGTTGAAGACCACGAACGCTGTGGCCGTGATCAGGACCAGCCCTTGGACCAGGGGGATGTCCTGGGCGGTGACGCCCTGGAGGACGATCTGGCCCAGCCCGGAGCGGGAGAACACCGTCTCGGTAATGACCGATCCGGCCAGCAGCGCACCGACGGCCATCGCCATGACGGTGAAGGCTGGCGCGACCGAGTTCTTGAGGATGTGCGCGAAGAAGATCCGCGTTTCTGAGGCACCCTTGGCTCGCAGCACGTCGACGAAGGGCTGGGCGTAGGTCTGCTCGATCGCCTTGAACAGCACCTGCGCGATCGGTGCGGAGACGTAAGCACCCAACAGCACCACCGGAACCGTCAGCGAGAGGAACGATCCATCAGGGAATATCGACATCACGCCCAGCTGGAACGAGAGGACCTGCAACGCGATCAGACCGACCCAGAACACCGGGACCGAGGAGAACAACGGCGGCAAAGCCTCCAGCACGGCACGCACCCAGCGCACCTTCACCAAGCTCGCCACACTCACCAAGACAAAGGAGAGGACGACGGCGAAGACGAACGCCCAGCCCGCCAATTCCAGGGTGGAACCGATGACGCCGCCAATGCGTTCGACCACCGTTTGCCCGGCGCTCAAGGCATAGCCGAAGTCACCGACGAACAGTCCGGCCAGTTGACCGAGGTACTGCACGATCAGTGGCTGGTCGTAGCCGTACTGCGCTTGCATCGCGGCCACCACCGCCGGATCCGGGGCAGCGTCAGCTGAGAGGAAAATCGTCACCGGGTCGCTGGGCAGCAGCTGCACCGACAGGAACACGACGGTGTAGGCCAACCAGATCACGATCAGCGCCTGGCCGACACGACCGAGGGCATACCGTGCCATCTGCTTACTCTCCTTCCTTCCAGGCACCCTGGAAGATCGGAGCCGCACCGGTGGTGAACTCCACATGCGTGCCCGAGTGAGCGCCATAGACCTGAACTTCGTCCCACAGCACGATGGCGTGGGCCTGCTCGTTGACGATGTAGTCCTGCTGCTCGGCAAGGATCTCGTTGCGGGCGTCCTCGTCGGCCTCGGCGTTAGCGCGGTCCACCAGCTCGTCGAACTCGGGATCGTCGGCCAAGGTCAGGGTTCCACCGGAGCCGTAGAGCGGACCGAGCCCGCCGTAGCTGAAGGCGCGGGTGCCATAGAGCGGCACCGTCTCGTCGGTCTGGGCCTGCAAGAAGAAGGTGTTGTCACCGGCGCGGCTGGTCAACTTCACACCGAGCTCCGCCCACTGCTGGACCATCAGGTCGAACACTGGCTTGATGACCACCGAGTTCGAGCTGGCGGAAACCGTCAGCTCCAGTCGCTGGCCGTCCTTCTCACGGATACCGTCCGAGCCGACAGTCCACCCGGCTTCATCAAGCAGTTCCTTGGCCCGCTCTGGGTCGTAGGCGAAGTCCTCCGAGAGGTCCACGAAGCCCGGGGCACCGTGGTTCAAGATCGATCCGGAGAGCTGGTAGCTGTCCGAGAGCACGGTCTGCTTGATGGCTTCGCGGTTGGTGCCGATCTGCAGGGCCTGACGCACGCGTGCGTCGGAGACTTCCTCATTCTCGAAGCGGACGGCCATGTGGTTGGAGGACAGGTCCGTCCCGGCTGCTGCATAGACGCTGTGGCCAGCGGCTTCCAGGGTGGCTTCGTCCACCGGCTGGATGCCGCGCACCAGGTCCGCCTGACCCGTCGAGACGGAGCCGGCACGGTGGCCGACCTCGGGCAGGTAGCGCAGCGTGAAGCCGTCCAGATAGGGCGCACCCTGGTTCTCCGCGGTCTCGGGAGCCCAGGCGTAGTCCTCACGGGCGGTGAAGACGATCTCCTGATCGGGCACCTGCGATTCGAAGGTGAAAGGACCGGACCCGATGACCTGGGCAATGTCGTTCTGACCGGCATTGTCGAGTTCGAAGACCGAGGGTGCAACCAGGCCGCTGGTCACCGAGGAGGTGGCGCGGACGAAGTTCGCGTTGGGCTCGGAGAGGGTCACGGTGACCTGATCGTCGCCGGTGACCTCTGCCGAGACGAAGTTCTTGTAGTCCTGGTTGGGCTGGATCTGCGCGTCAGTGATGCCCTCGCCAAAGACCTGGAGATTCCGTGCCACGGCCTCTGCGTCCAGAGGAGTGCCGTCAGAGAAGGTCACGCCCTCGCGAATGGTGAAGGTCCACTCGGTCAGGTCGTCATTGGGCGACCAATCCGTGGCGATCCACGGCACCAGTGTCTCGGTCTCGGCGTCGTAGTAGGTCAGGCGGTCCAGCACCGAATTCAGCACGTTCGCCTGGCGGTAGTCGGTGGCCGACTGGGTCTGCCAGCGCGGTGCGGGCACGACGTCGGCAAATACCAGGTGGCCGCCTTCGACCGGCTCACCCGAGGCGGCAGCGGACTCAGGGCCAGTGGTGGGGTTCTGTGCTTGGGCACCGTTTCCGCAGGCGGAGAGGGTCAGGGCGATGGCGACCAGGCCGACGGTGAAGGCTCCGCGCTGGCGAGATCCCGGGCTGCGAGTGATGATCTTGCTCATGTGATGCTCCTCGGTTCATGACCTCGGAAGCCCACACAACGTCTTGGCGAAGAGCCCGCGAGCGCGTCCCGTCAGGGCTCTTCCGTGGGATCGTCGCGTGACTGCTCCATCGGTCCTGGCGGTAGCACCCTGGCCCCGTAATGGGCGGGTTGCTGCGGCGTCATCGAGCCAGATCTCTCGGCCGCTCTGGATGGGTGGTCACAACTTAGCACCCTGATGCCCGGGTCGCGCCAGCTCCGAAACGTCGCTCAAGTCACACATCGTCATGAATCCGGCCACCACCGCCCCCTCACCGCCCCCTCACCGCCTGCTCACATGGGCTGACGATTTCGTCCCCGTCTCGACCGACAACTCGTCCAGACTTTCCGCGACATCTCCCGTGACCGCGCATGACGCCAACAGGCCCGCAGAAATTGACAGTTCCGCGCAAAATCAGGCCTACTGGAAAGACGAACCATCCAGAGCGGCTGAGAGATCTGGCTCCGTGACGCCGCAGCAACCCCCCACTCACCCCGTGGGCGAGGGTGCTACCGCCAGGACCGATGGAGTGTGATTCACCATGACTGCAGTCACCACTGCCCCCTCCCTGTCCAGCCCGGCCTCCTCCGCCGCTCCCGGACAGTCCACCGCTCACGACGACGGCGCCCGCACCTCAGCGGGCACCTCCAGCAGCCTTCCGGTCACCTTCAGCGGCGTGGGCCGGTCCTTCCCCGTGGACGGTGGGACGCGGACCGTCCTGCGTGACGTGGACCTGACGGTCGCCCCCGGCGAGATCCTGGCGATCGTCGGCGCCTCCGGCTGCGGCAAGTCCACACTGCTGCGCGCGGCGGCAGGACTGGACCAGGGGTTCTCCGGCAGCGTGCTGATCGGCGAGGAGCCGGTCCGTCCGCATGACCACCGCACGGCCATGGGCTTCCAAGAGCCGCGCCTGATGCCGTGGCGCACCATCCACCAGAACGTCGCCCTGGGGCTGCCCTCCCGGACCAGCCGCAGTGCCGGCGCCGAGCAGGTGGACCTCCTGCTGGAGCTGGTGGGACTCTCGGCCGCAGCCGGACGCCGGCCCCGAGAGGTCTCCGGCGGCATGGCCCAGCGCGCATCCCTGGCCCGAGCACTGGCCCGGCGTCCTGGGGTGCTGCTGCTGGACGAGCCGTTCGGGGCACTGGATGCCCTGACGCGGCTGAAGATGCAGGACCTGCTGCTGGACATCCACGCCCAGACCGGAACCACGGTCCTGCTGGTCACCCACGATGTGGACGAGGCCCTGCAGCTGGCCGACCGCATCCTGCTGCTGGGCGCGGATCCGTCCGACCCGGACCGTCCAGGGGCCACCACGCGGCAGGTGCTCACCGTCCCGGGCAGCCGCCCGCGCGACCGGGGCTCGGCCGAACTGGCCGCCCTGCGCTCCTCCCTGCTCGAGGGGCTCGGCGTGGACTCCCACCGACACTGACCCACTGACCTCGGGCCGCCTGCAGGCCAAGAGCCGGGTCCACCCCCGGTGGACCTGGTCCCGGCTGCGGCCTCACCTCATCCCCCTGTCATGCTCGTCAGTTCTGACAGCACTGACACGTGGCACCATCTCGCGGTCATCGACCGTCTGACTCGACTCACCTGAACGCTTCGTCTCGAAAGGCCACTCATGCGCATCGCCCCCTCTGTCCCCACCCGACGAGCCGGTCGGCCCCGCCGTGCCCGCGCCCTGACCGGGCTGGCCGTCGTCGCCGTGTCCGCCCTGGCCCTGACCGGCTGCGTGGCCGGTGAGAACTCCGCGTCCGGCGGCACCGGCGCCGGAGGGGACGCCGGGGGCGGCTCCTCCGCGGACACGCTGTCCATCGACTTCGCCACCTACAACCCGCTCTCCCTCGTCATCAAGGAGAAGGGGTGGCTGGAGGAGGAACTGACGGACGAGGGCGTCGAGGTGGAATGGGTCCAGTCAGCCGGTTCGAACAAGGCCAATGAGGCCCTGCGCGCGGAGGCGATCGACATCGGCTCCACCGCCGGTTCGGCCGCGCTGCTGGCCCGCGCCAACGGCTCGCCCATCAAGACGATCAGCCTGTACTCCCAGCCCGAGTGGTCCGCCCTGGTGGTGCCCGCCGACTCGGAGATCACCGAGGTGTCCCAGCTCGAGGGCAAGAACGTGGCGGCCACCAAAGGCACTGACCCCTACTTCTTCCTCATCCAGGCGCTGGAAGAGGCCGGTGTGGATCCCGCCGACGTGACGGTGCAGAACCTGCAGCATGCCGACGGCCGCTCCGCGCTGGAGAACGGCTCCGTGGACGCCTGGTCCGGTCTGGATCCGATCATGGCCGGCGCCGAGCAGGCCGGGGCCACGCTGTTCTACCGCAACGTGGACTTCAACACCTACGGGTTCCTCAACGCCACCGAGTCGTTCCTGGAGGAGTCCCCCGAGCTGGCTCAGACCGTGGTGGACGTGTACGAGCAGGCCCGCACCTGGGCCCTGGAGAACCCCGAGGAGACCGCCCAGATCCTTGCCGATGTGGCCGGACTGGACCTCGAGGTGGCCACCACCGTGATCGAGGAACGCTCGAACCTCGACGTGGACCCAGTGCCCGGCCAGGCGCAGCTGGACGTGCTGGAGAAGGTCGGCCCGATCTTCGTGGAGACCGGCGATGTCCGCGACCAGGCTGCCGTGGACCAGGCGCTGTCCGAGCTCCTGGAGCCCTCCTTCGCCGAGAAGGCCGTCCAGTGACCGCGTCCACCGCCGCCGAGCGCACCGAGCAGACCCCGCCCCCCGCACCCGCCCGCCCCTCCGGCGACCCGGCGCGCAGTCCGCTTTCCCGCCCAGGTACCCGAGCCGTCGTCGCGCTGGTGGTGCCCGTCCTGCTGGTGGTCCTCTGGTGGGCGGTGACCGCCGCCGGCCTGTTCTCCCCCGTGCAGCTGCCCTCGCCGCTGTCCGTCCTGGAGGCCGGCACGGACCTGGCCGCCCGCGGGGAGCTGGGGCACCACATCGCCATCTCCGCGCAGCGCGTGCTGCTGGGCTTCCTCTCCGGCGGGCTTCTGGGCCTGGCCGTCGGCTCCCTGCTGGGCCTGTCCCGGTGGGCCGACGCGCTGCTGGCGCCGGTGGTGGGAGCCCTGCGGGCGGTCCCCTCCCTGGCCTGGGTGCCGCTGCTGATCCTGTGGCTGAAGATCGGCGAGGAGTCCAAGATCACGCTGATCGCGATCGGCGCGTTCTTCCCGGTGTTCACCACCGTCTACTACGCACTGCGGCACGTGGACCCGCACCTCGTGGAGGCCGGACGGGCCTTCGGCTACCACGGCCTGCGCCTGCTGCGCACGGTCCAGCTGCCGGCCGTCATCCCGGCGGTGTTCTCCGGACTGCGGCTGGCCCTGGCCCAAGCCTGGCTGTTCCTGGTGGCGGCAGAGCTGATCGCCTCGTCCATGGGGCTGGGCTTCCTGCTGACCGACTCCCAGAACAACGGCCGCACCGACCGGCTCATCCTGGCGATCATCCTGCTCGCCGTGATCGGCAAGCTCTCGGACGCACTGCTCGGCCTCGTGGAGCGCTGGGCCGTCCGCCGCTGGGCCTGACCCACGACCCCCACCATCGATCCCCGTCACCCATCACCGGGAGGAACCACCCATGCTCTCCACTTCCCATGACCGCTTCCCCGAGGCCCCTCGGGAGGACGCGTCGAAGACGCTGCGGGCCGCCGGCACCTGGACCGGGCGCCAACAGACCCGGGTGGCGGTCCGAGACTTCACCTTCACCGTAGACGAGCCGGAGCGGATCGGCGGCCGCGATGAGGGGCCCACGCCCATGGAGTACCTCGCCGGCTCGGTGGGGGCGTGCATTACCGTGGTGATCGACCAGCTCGCGCAGCGGCGCGGCCTGGAGCTCACCGGGGTGCACACCTACGCCCTCGCCCGCCAGGACCAGCGCGGACTGGCCGGAACCGCCGACGTCCAGCCCTACTTCCACACCTTCCGGCTCCAGGTCTGCATCGGCACCCCGCAGACCGATCCGGCCGTCCTGCGGCAGTTCGCCGCGGACGTCGAGCACTCCTGTCCGGCCGTCAACCTGCTCCGCGACGCGCACGTGGACCTGGAGGTCGCATGGTCCTTCGCGGAGCGCACCGTGGAGCACGACGCCGAGGGCGCCTGCAATTCCGCCTGCGGATACGAGCCGCAGCGGCTCCCCCAGGACGCGCCGGAGCCGGTCCTGACCCTGGTCAACGCCGATGCACCCTCCACCGGATCCACCGGGCCGACCGTCACGATCGGAGCGCGCGCATGACCGCCGTGGGACTGTGGACGATCGGCCTGGCCGTGGTCTACACCGCCTGGCTGGTGGTCGGGGGACGGATCGCCGTGCGCCGGCAGGAGACCGGCCAGGGCGGGTTCTTCGTGGGCGGACGCACCTTCAGCCCGTGGACGGTGGCGTTCTGCATCACCGGACTGTTCTCCGGATCCTCCTACATCGCGATCGTGGAGCTGAGCTACCGCACCGGGGTGTCCGCTGTCTGGTACGGGGTGGCCGAGACCGTCCAGGTGCTGCTGATCGCGCTGCTGCTGGTGAAGCCGCTGCGCGAGAAGCTCGTGGTCACGGTGACCGGGATCATCGGCGATCGGTTCGGCCGCGGCGCCAAGGCCATCGGCTCGATCATCACCGGCCTGACGTTCCCCATGTACTCCGTGGCCACCACCATCGCCTTCGCCTCGGCGCTGCACGTGGTCACCGGACTGTCCCTGCCGCTGGCCGTGGCCGCCACCGCCGTGGTGCTGCTGGCCTTCCTGACCACCGGCGGCATGCGGTCGGTGGCCTTCAGCCAGACCATGAACGTCCTGATGATCGGGCTGATGTTCGTGGTCGGCGTGTGGGCGCTGGCGGTCTCACCCGGAGCCGGGGGGATCGCCGCCTTCAGCGACACGCGCCCGGAGATGTTCCAGCTGTCCAATGCGGGGGTCTCGCTGATCGTGGCCTGGTTCGGCACCTTCATCGTCAACGTCCCCCTGGCACAGGCGGCCTTCCAGATGTCCATGTCCGCCCGGACGCCGGAGGACGGCCAGCGAGGGCTGTACCGAGCCGCGGTCATGGGCATCCCCCTGATCCTGCTGGGCGTGTTCATCGGCGTGGCCGCGGCCATGGTGGTCCCCGGGGCGCCCCTGCCGCTCGTGGCGATCCCGGAGTACATCACCGGTGTGTTGCCCGCCTGGGCCGCCGGGGTGTTCTTCGTGGGCCTGTGGGCCTGCGCCCTGGGCTGGGCCGGGCCATGCCAGTTCTCCGGGGCCACGTCCCTGGGGCGCGACCTTGGCTCGGCCGTGAACCCCCGGGCAACCGAGGCGCAGCTGGTCCGCTACACGCGGTGGGCCCTGGTGGGCCTGACCGTGGTCATGGTCCTCTTCGCCCTGCTGCGCACCGAACAGTCGGCATGGTGGAACGTGATGGCCTGGACCCTGCGCAACGGGGCCACCTTCGCCCCCGTGATGGCCGCGTTCTTCTGGCCGCTGGCCACCCGGTCCGCCGCTATCACGGCCCTGCTGGCCGGATTCGGCGCCGGCCTGGGCTGGTACACCGCCTCCGGATTCAGCCCCCAGCAGTTCTTCCTGGGCGTGCACCCGGTGTGGGTCGGGATGATCGCCAACCTCGCGGGACTGGTGGTGGTCACCCTCGTGCAGCGACGGTGGACGGTGGTGGGAGCCGGACGCCGTCGGCAGCGGGGCGTGACCGCCCTGATCGTCGCGGGCGCGCTGCTCGCGGCCACCGTGACCCTCTGGCCCTGGCTGGCCGGATTCGGACTGACCGGCCTCAGCCTGTTCCTGGTGGTGTTCGCGCTCTTCGTGGGTGCGGCCGCCCTGACCCGTCAGATCACGTCCCCGCACCCCGCCGGAACCCCTCCCGAGCAAACGGAGGACCTGGCGCACCGAGACCACCACGGCCTCACCCCGGCCGCCGGAGGCCACCGGGACGGCGCCGCCAGGACCGATGGAATCGAGGTCTAAGCCATGTCCCCTGAGCACGCACCTGAGGCGGCACTCCCCGCCGCACCCGAGGCAGCGTTTGCCCCCTCCTCCGCACCCAGCACCCCGGAGCCCTCCCCCGCCCCCCGCGCGCCGGAGCCCGCCCCCGGTCCCCTGCCGGCCGCCGTCGTCCACGCCGCCGACCCGGACGTCCACCCGGGCCGCCCCGCCCACCTGCTCCACGGCGGGCGTGGTGACGGCCAGCCCGTCGAGGAGGCCGACCGGATCGCGTTCTGGGAGGCGGCCGCCCGGCGGCTGGACTGGCGCACCCCGTGGCACACCGCCCACTCCCGCACCGCACCGGACCCGCAGACCCGGCGCGGTCCGGACATCCGCTGGTTCGAGGGCGGCGAGCTGAACGTGGCGGAGAACTGCGTGGACCGGCACGTCGCCGCCGGACGCGGGGACAAGGTGGCCCTGCACTTCGAGGGCGAGCCCGGCGACCGCCTCACGGTGACCTACGCCGACCTGCAGCGCCGCGTGGCCCAGGCCGCGAACGCGCTCGAGGAGCTCGGCATCACCCAGGGCGACCGCGTGGTGGTCTACCTGCCCGTGCTGGTGGAGACGATCGTCATCACCCTGGCCTGCGCCCGGATCGGGGCGGTGCACTCGCTGGTGTTCGGCGGGTTCTCCGCGGAGGCGCTGAAGTTCCGCGTGGAGGACACCGGCGCCAAGCTCCTGGTCACCACGGACGGTCAGTTCCGCCGCGGCAAGGCCGTTCCGGTCAAAGCCAACGCGGACGAGGCGGTGTCCGGTCAGAACGGCATCGAGCACGTCCTGGTGATCGACCGCACCGGCCACAGCGCCCCCACCACGCCCGAGGCCGAGCAGATCCCCTGGACCCCCGGACGCGACCTCTGGTGGCACGAGCTGGTGGACCGCCAGCCGCAGACCCACACCGCGCGCGCCTTCCCCGCCGAGACGCCGCTGTTCATCATGTACACCTCCGGCACCACCGGGAAGCCCAAGGGACTGGTCCACACCTCCGGCGGCTACCTCACGCAGGCCAGCTGGTCCTACGACCTGCTCTTCTCCCACCCGGACCCGGCGCAGCGCGAGCAGGACGTCCACTGGTGCACCGCGGATCTGGCCTGGGTCACCGCGCACACCTATGAGATCTACGGGCCGCTCTCCAACGGCGTCACCCAGGTCATCTACGAGGGGGTGCCGAACGCGCCGCACCCCGGCCGGCACTTCGAGGTGATCGAGCGCTACGGCGTCACCACGTACTACACCGCACCCACGCTGATCCGCTCACTGATGGGCTGGTTCCCGGAGGGCATCCCCACCCCGGAGCAGGGCGGCTGGGACCTGTCCAGCATCCGTCTGATCGGGACCGTGGGTGAGGCCGTCAATCCGGAGGCGTGGACCTGGGCGCGGACCCAGATCGGCCGGGATGCCCTGGCCTGCGGCGGCGCCGGCGTGCCCATGGTGGACACCTGGTGGCAGTCCGAGACCGGCGCCACCGTCCTCTCCCCCCGCCCCACGGACACCCGCTTCAAGCCGGGGTGCGGGTCCCGTCCCCTTCCCGGGGTGGAGACGGCGGTGGTGGACGACGACGGCCGGCCGGTTCCGCAGGGACAGCAGGGGTACATCGTGGTCACCCGGACCGGCCCGGCCATAGCCCGGACCGTGTGGGGCGATCCGGAGCGGTACTACACCTCCTATTGGGAGAAGTACGCGGACCGCGGCTGGTTCCTGGCGGGAGACGGCGCGAAGACCGATGAGGACGGGGACATCTGGATCCTGGGCCGGATCGACGATGTCATCAACATCTCCGGGCACCGCCTCTCCACCATCGAGATCGAGTCGGCCCTGGTGGCCCATCCGGCCGTCGTGGAGGCCGGGGTCTGCCCGGTGCCGGATGCCAAGACGGGCCATGCCGCCGTCGCGTTCGTGGTGGTCCGCGAGGACGCCCTGCCCCAGGGCGCCGACCACACTGAGCTCACCGAGGCCCTGCGCGGCCACGTCGGCAGGGTGATCGGGCCCGTGGCCAAGCCGCGTGACGTCGTCGTGGTCCCTGATGTGCCCAAGACGCGCTCCGGGAAGATCATGCGGCGTCTGCTCACCCAGCTCTACGAGGGCAGCACCCTGGGCGACACCACCAGCCTGCAGAACGAGCCGTGCGTGGCACAGATCGCCGAGGTCATGACGGGCCGGCGCTGAGCCACCGGCTGAGGAACCTGCTGAGGAACGGATCTCGATTCGGGATCGTCAGGTCCGAATGGTTGTGAACCGGGTCACTTTCGTGCATAGTGTCTCTACATGACCGATCGGTCGGTCACTAATTCGACCGTCGCACCCCGCACCGACCGCGTCATCATTCGCCCAGGCCTCGGCCCGGACACCGCACCGTCATCCCCGCTGTCCGCCCGTCATTCGTTGACGAGCTGAATCATCCTGGAGGCTCCATGGCCCACCCATCCACCACCGCGATGCCCCCGGCACGTCGCACTCGCGAGGAGAAGAAGGTCCTCGCGGGCACGCTCGTGGGCACCACTATCGAGTGGTACGACTTCTTCATCTACGCCCAGGCCGCCGCCCTGGTGCTCGCTCCCCTGTTCTTCGCCCCCATGGGTGAGACCGGTGCGCAGATCGCCTCCTGGGCCTCCCTGGGCATCTCCTTCCTGGTCCGTCCGCTGGGCGCCATCATCGCCGGTCACATCGGCGACAGGTTCGGCCGCAAGGTCGTGCTGGTCTTCACCCTGGTCGGCATGGGCGCTGCCACTGCCCTGATCGGCCTGCTGCCCACCTACGCCGTCATCGGCTTCTGGGCCCCGGTCCTGCTGATCCTGCTCCGCCTGATCCAGGGCTTCTCGGCCGGTGGCGAGTGGGGCGGCGCCGCCCTGATGTCCGTGGAGCACGCCCCCGTGGGCAAGCGCGGCTTCTTCGGCTCCTACCCGCAGATCGGCGTGCCGCTGGGCATGATCATGGCCACGCTGTTCATGTTCGGCCTGTCCACCTTCATGTCCGACGAGCAGTTCCTGGAGTGGGGCTGGCGCGTGCCGTTCCTGTTCTCCGTGGTGCTGATCGTGGTCGGCTACTGGATCCGCCGCTCCGTGGAGGAGTCCCCGGTCTTCAAGGAGATGCAGAACCTGAAGGCCGAGGCCTCGGCCCCGCTCGGCGATCTGTTCCGCGGCCACACCAAGGAGGTCATCCTCGCCGCGCTGATCTTCGCCGCCAACAACGCCGCCGGCTACCTGGTGATCGCGTTCTTCAGCTCCTACGGCACCCGTGAACTGGGCATGGCTCGCACCGAGACGCTCGTCGCCGCCCTGATCGGCGGACTGGGCTGGCTGGTGTTCACCATGTTCGGCGGGTGGATCTCGGACAAGATCGGCCGTGTGCTGACCTTCCAGATCGGCTACGGCATCATCGTGCTCTGGGCCATCCCCATGTGGTTCCTGCTGGACACCGCCAACCTGGTGCTGTTCACCCTGGCCATCGTGGTCCTGACGCTCGGCCTGGGCCCGTCCTACGGCCCGCAGTCGGCGCTCTACGCGGAGATGTTCCCCGCGAAGATCCGCTTCTCGGGCGTGTCCATCGGCTACGCACTGGGCTCCATCATCGGCGGCGCGTTCGCCCCGCTGATCGCCCAGCTGCTGCTGGACAACACCGGGGTCTCCTGGTCGATCGGCGTCTACATCGCCGTGCTGGCCCTGATCTCCCTCATCGCCGTGTCCATGGTCCCCAAGTCCATCCAGGACCGAGACCTGCACACCCATGATCGCGAGCACGACGAGGCCCCCCTCGACACAGCTCTCTGATCCCTGCCCGACGACGGCCCGGCCACCTTCCGCTGGAAGGTGACCGGGCCGTCGTCGTCCCCTCCCCCTCTCTCCCTCTTTCCCTCCCTCGCTCGGATCACGTGAACGATCCAGACAGGGACACGCCGGTGAAACCTGTCTCCGCCGTACACGTGATCAGGGGCGGGAAGCGGCTTCCTCGAGCAGACCGGCCAGGCGCAGCGGCATGATCTCCTGCAGCGAGATGCTGGTGCTGGTGCGCAGCACGCCCGGTGCGTCCACGATCCGATTGGTCACCTGGTAGAGGTCCGTGGTGTCCCGGGCGACCACCCGCACGCGCAGATCGGCGTCGCCGGTGGTGGCGTGGATCTCGATGATCTGCGGGATCGCACGCAGGCCGGCCAGGGCGTCGTCGTGCTGGCCCTGGCGGATGGAGACGGTGAGGAAGGCGGTCAGACTGAAGCCCAGCGCCTCCGGGGTGACGCGGCGGGTGACCTCGGCGAGCGCCCCACTGGCCTCGAGGCGGCGCAGCCGGGTCTGCACGGTGTTGCGGGCCACGCCCAGCCGTTGAGCCAGGGCCACCACTGTGGCGAAGGGGTCGGCGTCCAGGGCGAGCAGCAGGCGCGCGTCGAGGGCATCGATCCGGGCTTCAGGAGTGCTCATAGGTGACATCTTGACACCCTCATGGCCCATCGCACAGCATTCTGCGCACCCACCACGAGTTCACTTGCCCTCCTGCACCCCTGACCACCACCATCGGAGCATGCCTGAATCCCCCGCAGCGCCCGAGACCACTCCGGACACCGCCGTCACCGCCACCGCCCCCGTGGACGGCATGGCCCCCGCTCCCACCCCGGACCACGCGCCGCGCACCGTCTCCACGGCCGTGGCGGATGTGATCGCCGAGCGCGCCGACCACCTGTTCGGGCTGATGGGCAACGGCAACGCCCACCTGGTGAGCTCCCTGACCGAGCGGGGCTTTCCCTTCACCTCGGCCCGGCACGAGTCGGCCACCGTGACCATGGCGGACGCGTTCCACCGTGCCGGCGGCGGCGTGGGCGTGGCCACCACCACGTACGGCGCCGGATTCACCAACACCTACACCGCCCTGGCCGAGGCCCGGCTGGCGCGCATCCCGCTGGTCCTGGTGGTCGGCGACGCCCCGTCCACCGGGCCCCGGTTCTTCGACATCGACCAGGTCCAGGCAGTCTCGGCCGTGGGCGTCACCACGCTGACCGCCACCCCGCAGAACGCCGAGGCGATGGCCCACCGCGCCTTCGACCTCGCCGCGCAGACCGTCCAGCCGGTGGTGCTCTCCCTCCCCTATGACCACTCCACCGCACCCCTGACCGACCCCGTCCCCCTCGAGCCGCTCGCCCCCAAGCCGCAGCACCCGCCGGTCCCGCCGCAGGTGCAAGCTGTGGCGGAGCGACTCCTCGCCGCCGAGCGCCCGCTGCTGATGGTCGGCCGCGGCGTGCCCATGTCCGGTACGGGAGAGACCGTCCAGCGCATCGGCGACCTGCTGGGCGGACTGTTCGTCACCACCGTGATGGCCTCGAACACCGTGGACTCCCCCTGGAACCTGGGGATCGCCGGCGGCTTCATGCGCACGCACCGCTGGGAGGTGGCGCACACGGCGGACGTGGTCCTGGTGGCCGGCGCCTCGCTGAACCCGTTCCAGATGCGCCACGGCACCCTGTTCGGCCCGGACGCCCACGTGATCCGCGTGGACAACGAGCCCGGCCTGCACCACGAGCGCGTGGACGAGCACGTCAACGCTGACCTGGGCACCTTCCTGGAGGCGCTGCTGGAGGCAGTGGAGCAGTCTGTGCAGACAGTGCAGGAGAAGACAGACCGTCCCGACGCCGGCTCCCTCACCTGGCGTGAGCAGGTCCCGGAGGTCGCCTCGGCGGACTTCCGCGGGGCGGAGCCGGTGGAGGATCCCACCGAGTTCGGTCCAGACGGACGGCTCAACCCCCGCGCCGTGGTGGCCGCCCTGGAGCAGATCCTGCCTCAGGACCGGTCCGTGGTGATGGACGGGGGTCACTTCCTGGGCTGGGCGCCGATGTACCTCTCCGTCCCGGATCCGCACGCCCTGGTCATGGTGGGCACCGCGTTCCAGTCCATCGGCCTGGGGCTGGGCTCGGCGGCCGGGGTCTCCGTGGCTCGCCCGGACCGGCTGACCGTGCACATCACCGGAGACGGCGGCGGACTGATGGGCCTGGCGGACCTGGAGACCTTCATCCGCACCACCCGCCGGGGCGTGATGGTGGCCCTGAACGACTCCGCCTACGGCGCCGAGCTGCACCAGTACGCCTCCAAGGGCCTGCATGATGCGGCCATGCTGATCGACGAGGTCGACTTCTCCGCGCTCGGCAGGGCCCTGGGCGCCGAGGGAGTGAAGGCCACCACCCTGGCTGACCTGCAGCACCTGACCGACTGGCTGGCCACCGATCAGGACAGCGTGTTCGTGCTGGACGTGGCGATCTCGCAGAAGGTCGTGGCCGAGTTCATGCAGGGAATGGTGAATCAGGGCAAGAGCCTCTGAGGGGCGCACCGCACCAGTCGACCAGCTCGGACCACCCCTGATTCATACCGGATCAATTATCAGTGATGACTCATTGGTACTGGACTCGGCGAGGGTCTCGACGGAGGATGGACTCCAGAAGCGCACCGGGCCCTGACTGCGGTCCGGTCAGATGATGACGCGGTCCTGCCATGGATTGACCCGGATCACATCCGCGCGGAATACTGATTCCTGAACACTCGGTCAGTAAATCGTGCGGTCTCCCCTGCTGCCGCACTTAAGGAGTCACCTCATGTCCTCACAGCCCCAGGCCTTCCTCGTCGGAGGAACCCGCACCCCCGTCGGACGCTACGGCGGTGCCCTGTCCTCCGTCCGTCCGGACGATCTGGCCGCCCTGGTGGTGAAGCAGGTGGTGACCGATGCCGGAATCGATCCGGCCGACGTCGACGAGGTGATCCTGGGCAACGCGAACGGTGCCGGCGAGGAGAACCGCAACGTGGCGCGCATGGCCTGGCTGCTGGCCGGCTTCCCGGACACCGTCCCGGGCATCACCGTGAACCGACTGTGCGCCTCGGGCATGAGCGCCATCGCCATGGCCACCTTCATGATCAAGGCCGGCGCGGCGGACATCGTGGTCGCCGGCGGCGTGGAGTCCATGTCCCGCGCCCCCTGGGTGACGGCCAAGCCCACCACCGCCTTCGCCAGGCCCGGAGAGACCTTCGACACCTCCATCGGCTGGCGCTTCGTGAACCCGCGCTTCACCAGCGAGGAGTTCGGGGACAAGTTCACCTTCTCCATGCCGGAGACCGCCGAGGAGGTGGCCCGCGTGGACAACATCTCCCGTGAGGACGCGGACGAATTCGCCGTGAGCTCTCACGCCAAGGCCCTGGCCGCGATCGCCGAGGGCCGCCTGGCCCAGGAGATCACCCCCGTGACGGTGACCGGCAAGAAGGGCGCCACCTCCGTGGTGGACACCGATGAGGGTCCGCGCGAGGGCACCACCCCCGAGGTGCTGGCCAAGCTGCGCCCCGTGGTCAAGGGCGGCTCCGTGGTCACCGCCGGCAACTCCTCCTCCCTGAACGACGGCGCCTCCGCGATCCTGGTGGTCTCCGAGCGCGCCGCCGAGAAGTACGGCCTGAAGGCCCGCGCCCGCGTGGTCGAGGCCACCAGCGCCGGCCTGGCCCCGGAGATCATGGGCCTGGGCCCGGTCCCGGCCACGGAGAAGGCCTTCGCCCGCAGTGGCTGGACCGCAGACCAGCTCGGCGCGGTCGAGCTCAATGAGGCCTTCGCCACGCAGTCGCTGGGCAGCATGCGTCGCCTGGGCCTGGACCCGAGCATCGTGAACAACGACGGCGGCGCCATCGCCTTGGGCCATCCGCTCGGCTCCTCCGGTTCTCGCCTCCTGGTCACCCTGCTGCGCCGCATGGAGGCCGAGGGCGCGGACAAGGGCCTGGCGACCCTGTGCATCGGCGTGGGCCAGGGTGCCGCGATGCTGGTGGAGAAGGTCTGAGCATGTCCGACCAGCCAGAGCAGACCCCTGACCAGCACTTCCCCGGCCTGGCCGAACTGACCGAGGGCTTCTCCGCCCTGCGGATCGAGGCCACGGCCGACCGCCCGGACCGTGTGGTCGCGTTCATGGACCGCCCGGGCGTGCGCAATGCGATCGACCAGACCATGGTCGATGAGTTCCATGCCCTGTGCGGATGGCTGGAGCGCAACCCGCGCGTGCTGGTCATCACCGGCACCGAGGTGGAGAACAGGAAGAGCGGGACGATGCAGGGCATCTTCGCCTCCGGCGCGGACATCGGCCAGCTGCGCGAGCGCCGCCGGGACGATGCCCTGCGCGGCGTGAACTCCCAGATCTTCGACCGCATCCACCGCCTGCCGCTGCCGGTGATCGCAGCGATCGACGGCTACGCCCTGGGCGGCGGTGCCGAGCTGGCCTACGCCGCGGACTTCCGCCTGGCCACCCCCACCCTGAAGATGGGACAGCCCGAGGCCGGACTGGGCATCACCGCGGCCGCCGGTGCCATGTGGCGGCTGAAGGAGCTGATCGGCGAGCCGGTGGCCCTGGAGCTGCTGATGACCGGACGGATCCTCTCCGCCCAAGAGGCCCTGGACCTGCACCTGGTCACCGAGCTGCACGAGTCCGCCGAGCTGCTGGACGGCGCGCACGCCCTGGCTGACCGGATCGGCGCGCAGGACCCGCTGGCCGTGCGGATCACCAAGCGGGTGTTCCACATGCCCCGCGAGGCCCACCCCCACGTGGATGAGCTGGCCCAGGCGATCCTGTTCGAGTCCGAGGCCAAGTTCGATCGCATGCAGGCCTTCCTCGACCGCAGCGCCAAGAAGTGACCCCCGACCCCGTGACCCCAGGAGAACCGATGAGCACCGATTCGACCTCGACCACCGCCTCACCTGCACCGAAGCCAGGGACCGTCCCGGCCGTCGTCGGGGTCCTGGGAGGCGGCCGCATGGGGGCGGGCATCGCCCACGCCTTCCTGATCTCCGGCTCGCGCGTCACCGTGGTGGAGCGCGATCCGCAGGCCGCCGAGTCCGCCAAGGAGCGGATCGAGCGCGACCTGGCCAAGTCCCTGGAGCGCGGGGCGATCGACGGCAACCTGGACGTGTGGGCGCAGAACCTCACGCTCTCGCTGGACCAGGCCGACTTCGCCCAGTGCGACCTGGTGATCGAGGCGGTGCCGGAGGACTTCGACCTCAAGGTCTCCTCGCTGACCTCGGTGGAGTCGCACCTGCGCGAGGACGCCTGGCTGGCCTCGAACACCTCGTCCCTGTCGATCGACCGGATCGCCGAGAAGCTCTCCCGCCCGGAGCGGTTCTGCGGTCTGCACTTCTTCAACCCGGTGCCGGCCTCCAAGCTGGTGGAGATCGTCAACGGCGAGAAGACCGGGCAGGAGCTGCGGGACCTGGCCGTGCAGTGGGTGGCGGGCATCTCCAAGACCCCCGTCTCGGTCAACGACGCCCCGGGCTTCGCCTCATCGCGCCTGGGGGTGGCCCTGGGACTGGAGGCCATCCGCATGGTCGAGGAGGGCGTGGCCGCGCCGGAGGACATCGACAACGCCATGGTCCTGGGCTACAAGCACCCGGTGGGCCCGCTGGCGCTGAACGACATCGTGGGCCTGGACGTGCGCCTGGGGATCGCCGAGTACCTGGCCTCCGAGCTGGGCGAGCGCTTCGACCCACCGCAGCTGATGCGTGACATGGTGGCGCGCGGAGAGCTGGGCCGCAAGACCGGCAAGGGCTTCTACGACTACGGCGACCAGGGCTGAACCACTCCCCTGAACCCCCCATAGATCTGGCGGTCAGTTATCACCGGCATCCCCTCGAATCTGAGGGAATGAGAGTGATGACCGACCGCCAGTTGCGTGCGGGGTCCGGGGTCCGGGGTCCGGACTCAGAGGTCGGCCTGGGCCTCATCCAGTCGGCGAGACTGCGGCGGGCGGGCCACGCCGTCCAGCAGCCCCTCGGCCGGATCAGAGCCCAGCTCCACGATCCGGTTCTGTGCGTCCACGTGCACCACTGAGGGCTGAAAGGTGCGCGCCTCGGCGTCCTCCATCTGGGCGTAGGCGATCAGGATGACGATGTCCCCGGGGTGGATCAACCGCGCGGCAGCGCCGTTGATGCCGAGCACACCGGTGCCGCGCTCCCCCGCGATCGTGTAGGTCTCCAGTCGTGCCCCGTTGGTGACGTCCACGATGCTCACCAGCTCTCCCGGCAGGATCCCGGCGGCGTCGAGCAGGTCCTGGTCCACCGTCACCGACCCCACGTAGTGCAGATCGGCCTGGGTGACGGTAGCGCGGTGGATCATGGCGTGGAACATGGTCCGGAGCATGCCCCCCGGGTAGTCACTGTGCCCGGAGCACTGACAGGGGGCTGTGATCTGCGTTATGGTGGACCACAAATACTGACCGATCGGTCAGGCATCTCAGACACGTCGTCTCTCCACGCAGCTGTGGATCGAAGGAGCACCCGTGACCACCACCGCTTCCAGCCCTGCCCAGACCGCCTCGGACCAGATCCTGCCCAGCTTCATCGCCGGCCAGTGGTGGAGCCCGCAGGACCCCCAGAAGGTCACCGAGGTCACGGACGCCTCCACGGGCGAGGTCGTGGCGCGGGTGAGCACGGACGGGATCGACATCGCCGCCGCCGTGGAGCACGCTCGCACCGTCGGCCAGAAGGCGCTGGGCGAGCTGACCATCCATCAGCGCGCCCTCAAGCTCAAGGAGCTGGCCACCTACCTCACCGAGCACAAGCAGGAGCTGTACGACCTCTCCTTCGCCACGGGTGCCACCCAGCGGGACCACGCCATCGACACCGACGGCGGCATCGGCACCCTGTTCACCTTCTCCTCCAAGGGTCGGCGCGAGCTGCCCAACGCCAACGTGATCGTGGACGGGGACGTGGAGATGCTCTCCCGGGACGGCTCGTTCATCGGCGAGCACGTGTACTCCCGGATGCCCGGTGTGGCCGTGCAGATCAACGCCTTCAACTTCCCGGTCTGGGGGATGCTGGAGAAGTTCGCGCCCTCGTTCATCGCCGGCATGCCCACCATCGTCAAGCCCGCCACCCCCACCGGCTATGTCACCGAGCTGTGCGTGCGCCTGATGCTGGACTCCGGCATCCTGCCCGAGGGCTCCCTGCAGCTGATCTCCGGCTCGGCCCGGGATCTGCTGGATCACCTGGACTACCGCGACCACGTGGCGTTCACCGGTTCGGCCGGCACCGCCGCCACGCTGCGCCGCCACCCCTCCGTGCAGGAGGGCGGTCTGCGCTTCACCGCCGAGACCGATTCGCTCAACGCGGCCATCCTCGGCCCGGACGCCACGAAGGACACCCCGGAGTTCGAGGCGTTCATCAAGGCCGTGTTCGTGGAGATCACCGCCAAGGCCGGTCAGAAGTGCACCGCCGTGCGCCGGGTGATCGTCCCCCAGGATCGGGTCGACGACGTCGTCACCGCCGTGGCCGCGCGCGTCACCGAGAAGGTGGTGCTGGGCGATCCGCGCACCGAGGGTGCCACCATGGGCCCGCTGGCCTCCAAGGACCAGCAGCGGGAGGTGGGAGCCGCCGTCGAGAAGCTCATGCAGGCCGGCGGCACCGTCCGCCTGGGCGGGCCCGAGGCCGCAGGCCAGGCCGATCCTGCCCTGGACGCCGGTGCGTTCTACCCGGTCACGCTGCTCTCCTTCGAGGATTCGGACACCCCCGAGGTCCACATGGTCGAGGCCTTCGGTCCGGTCACCTCGGTGATCGGCTACACGGACATCGACGACGCCGTGCGTCTGGCCGCCCTGGGCTCAGGCTCCCTGGTGGCCACGGTGTGCACGAACGACGGCGAGGTCGCCTCCCAGTTCCTCGCCGGCATCGGCGCCCACCACGGCCGCGTGCACGTGCTGAACCGGCAGACCGCCCAGACCTCCACCGGGCACGGCTCCCCCGTCCCGCACCTGGTCCACGGTGGTCCGGGCCGGGCCGGCGGCGGCGAGGAGCTCGGCGGCGTGCGCGCCGTGAAGCACTACATGCAGCGCACCGCCGTCCAGGGTTCCCCGGACATGCTGACCTCCATCACCGGCATCTGGCACCGGGGCGCGGAGGCGAACACCGTCACGCGAGAGGACGTGGAGGCAGGCCGCGGTGAGCACCCGTTCTACAAGTCGCTGGAGACCCTGCGGATCGGTGACCAGTTCGCCTCCGAGCTGCGCACCGTCACCCTGCAGGACATCACCGACTTCGCCGAGGAGACCGGGGACAAGTTCTACGCGCACACGGACGAGGAGGCCGCCATGGCCAACCCGTTCTTCCCTCGCCGGGTGGCCCACGGCTACCTGCTCGTCTCCTGGGCGGCCGGCCTGTTCGTGGCCCCGGATCCGGGCCCGGTGCTGGCCAACTACGGTTTGGAGAGCCTGCGCTTCATCACCCCGGTGACCTACGACGACGCCATCCGCGTCACGCTGACCGCCAAGAAGATCACCCCGCGCGTCACCGACGAGTACGGCGAGGTGGCCTGGGACTGCCAGATCCACAACCAGAAGGACGAGCTTTGCGCCCAGTACGACGTGCTGACGCTCGTGTCCAAGACCTGGCCGATGGCCTCGTCCGAGGCCTCCCAGGGCTGAGTGTCCCTGCCCCGACGGGCCGTCCCGTGCGTACCCCGCGCACCGGGCGGCCCGTCGTCACGTCGGGGAACAAGGAGCGCGCCTGGGGCGTTCTCCTGCATGTCCCATCCAGACCGCGAGAGAAGAAGGTCGACACACATGTCCGATTTCACACGTTTTGAGCAGGTTGCCGTACTGGGGACCGGCGTGCTGGGTTCCCAGATCATCATGCAGGCCGCGTACCACGGCAAGAAGGTCATGGCCTACGACGCCGTCCCTGCCGCCATCGAGGGGATCGACCGGCGCTGGGCCTGGATCCGTCAGGGCTACGAAGCGGACCTCGGGGAGGGCTACGACCCGCAGCGCTTCGACGACGCCCTCGCCCGCATCACGCCGACCTCGGACCTCGGCGAGGCCCTGGCGAATGCGGACATCGTGATCGAGGCCGTCCCGGAGAACCTGGAGCTCAAGCGCAAGGTGTGGGCCCAGGTGGGCGAGCTCGCCCCCGCCACGACCCTGTTCGCCACGAACACCTCCTCCCTGCTGCCCTCGGACTTCGCCGACGCCAGCGGCCATCCGGAGCGCTTCCTGGCCCTGCACTACGCCAACCGCATCTGGGCGCAGAACACCGCCGAGGTCATGGGCACCGCCGCGACCTCGCCGGAGGCCGTCGCGGGAGCCCTGCAGTTCGCCGAGGAGACCGGCATGGTCCCCGTGCACGTGCGCAAGGAGATCCCGGGCTACTTCCTCAACTCCCTGCTCATCCCGTGGCTGCAGGCCGGCTCCAAGCTGTACATGCACGGAGTGGGCAACCCGGCGGACATCGACCGCACCTGGCGCGTGGCCACCGGCAACGAGCGCGGCCCGTTCCAGACCTACGACGTCGTGGGCTTCCACGTGGCCGCCAACGTCTCCCGCAACACGGGCGTCGACTGGCAGCGCGGCTTCGCTGAGCTGCTCGAGAAGAGCATCGCCGAGGGCCACAGCGGTGTGGCCGACGGCCAGGGCTTCTACCGCTACGGGCCGGACGGGGAGAACCTCGGCCCGGTGGAGGACTGGAACCTGGACGACAAGGACACCCCGCTCGGCTGACCTCCTCCACTGACGGATCAGGGGCCGCCCGGTGCGCACCGCGCATCGGGCGGCCCTGACGCATACCCCCGCCACCGACGGTTCCACGGAGAGCACGGGCGGCGCCTCCGCCTCCACCGGCGGCGGGCCCACCTCGAAGCCGGTGCCCCCTTCACTGCGTACATGCCGCTCCCGGCTCAGGAGGGGTCCGTCTAAGCCCACCTGACAGCCGTGCAGGACGGCGCCCGGACGGTGGTCGTGGCCCCGTCCGACGCGGACGGCGGGTGTCTGCGGAAGCGGAGGGCTGTGCGGCCGCGATCGTGGCCGACGTGCTCGCCGCGCTCGACGCCGAGGACTGAGGATCCTCAGCCCCGCAGGCCCCCGAGCACCACGCCGGTGACGGCGTCGATCATCTTGCCCGCGCCCTGCTCGCCGGGGACGCCACGGCCCGGGCGGTACCAGTCCACGATCGAGTTGATCATCCCGAGCGCGAGGCGGGCGAGGTTGTGCGAGGTCACGTCGGTACGCACCGCACCGGTGGCCTGGGCGGCCTCGAGTAGGTCACCTAGTCTCCGGGTGAGCTCACGGCGGCGCTCGACGGCGGCCAGCTCGACCGCCGAGTTCCCGCGCAGGCGCAGCAGCAGGGTCACCTCGGGCTGCTTCTCCACCAGCACACTGAGCGTGCCGCGGATGCCCTCCTCGACCTGCGCGCCAGCGTCGGCCCCGTTGCCCGCCACGCCGTCCAGGCATGCCTCGAGGGCGTCCAGTGCGTCCGTCACCGCGTGGTCGAGGATCGCCTCCTTGGAGTCCACGTGGTGGTAGATCGCGGACTTGGAGATGCCCAGGTGCTTGGCGAGCATCCCCATGGAGGTGGCGTCGTAGCCGTGGACGTTGAAGACCTCCACGCAGACGCGGATCAGGGTCTCTCGGTCATAGCCGGGTCGGCCGCGCCGGGGGGAGTCCGTGCTGTCAGGGGGTGTGGCAGTGGCGGTCATCGGGGGTTCGGTCCTCTGGTCTTAGGGCAGACGTCCCTGTATATCACTCAGTGGGCCAGACCGGGGACGGCCTGGCCCACGTGGCAGCACGGCAGGCAGGTGCGGGTCAGCCGTTGTCGCGCAGATCGTAGACGCGGCGCAGCTTGCCGGAGGAGCGGGCCAGGGAGCCGGGCTCGCAGACCTTGATGGTGCAGGAGGAGCCGATTTTGGTCTTGATCTCATGCACCAGCTTCTTGGCACCCTCCTCAGCCACCTCCACGGTGACCTCTTCACGGCGCTCGATGTTCACCGTCATCTGGTCCATCCGGTTCGGACGGGTGATCTCCAGGGTGAAGTGCGGGGAGAACGCCGGAATGTTCAGCGCCAGCTCCTCGATCTGGGACGGGAACAGGTTCACGCCGCGCAGGATGATCATGTCGTCCGAACGGCCGGTGATCCGACCCATGCGGCGGTGACCGGGGCGCTCGGTGCCAGGCAGCAGGCGGGTGAGGTCGTGCGTGCGGTAGCGGATGATCGGCAGCGCCTCCTTGGTCAGCGCCGTGAACACCAGTTCTCCGGGACGTCCGGTCTCCAAGACCTCGTCGGTGAAGGGGTCGATGATCTCCGGGCGGAAGTGGTCCTCCCAGATGTGCGAGCCGTCCTTGGTCACGCGGGACTCGCCGGCCACGCCCGGACCCATGACCTCGGAGAGGCCGTAGATGTCGCAGGCGTCGATCCCGAAGGTCTGTTCGATCTCCCGGCGCATCTCCTCGGTCCAGGGCTCGGCGCCCAGGACGGCGGTCTTCAGCGAGGACTCCTTGGGGTCCAGCCCCATCTTCTTGAAGCCGTCGGCGATGGTCAGCAGGTAGGTGGGGGTGGAGAGGATCGCCTCGGGCTCGAAGTCCCGGATCATCTGCACCTGCTTCTCGGTCTGGCCGCCGGACATCGGGATCACGGCGCAGCCCAGCCGCTCGGCGCCGTAGTGGGCGCCCAGTCCGCCGGTGAACAGGCCGTAGCCGTAGGCGTTGTGGACCTTCATGCCGGGCTGGACGCCGGCCATCCGGAAGCAGCGGGCCACCAGGGTGCCCCAGGTGTCCAGGTCGTTCTCGGTGTAGGCCACCACGGTGGGCTGACCGGTGGTGCCGGAGGAGGCGTGGATGCGCCGGATCTCGGACATCGGCACGGCGAAGGACTTGAACGGGTAGGCCTTCCGCAGGAACTCCTTGTCCGTGTACGGGAAGAGCTTGAGGTCCTCGAGCTCCTTGAAGTCACCGGGATGCACGCCGTGCCCGTCGAAGAGCTCCTGGTACGCCTGGACGTTCTCGTAGGCGTGGTGCAGCGCCCAGTTCAGACGCTCGAACTGCAGGGACTCGATCTGGTCCCGGCTCATCGTCTCCTCAGCGTCCGGGACCGAGCGGTCGGCCGGGATGGGTGACGGGGTGTACGGGTTGGGGACGGAGCATTCAGTCATGGTGGGCACTTCCTCGGCGTGGGGGTTCTGGGGTCTGGTGGCGGCTGGGCGGCAGGGGGCTGAGGTCAGCCCTTGCGGGGGATGGTGCGGCTGCGGCCGCGGAACTGTGCCACCAGATGACCGGCGTCGTCGGTGACCTCGATGTCATAGAGTCCGCTGCGGCCGGTCTGGGCGACCACCCGGCCCACGGCAGTCAGACGCTGGCCGGCGCGCGGGGAGGACATGAAGTTCACGTCCACACCCTGGGCCACGGTGATGGTGGAGCCGTCGCCCTCAGGGTCGTTACAGACCCAGGCGAAGCAGGTGTCGGCGAAGGCGAAGACCATCCCGCCATGGGCGATCCCGAATCCGTTGAGCATCTCCTCACGCACGGTCATGTGCATGGTGACCTGCCCGTACTCAGCATGTTCGACCTCGATGCCGAGCCAGTCGGCGGCGGGGTCCTGCCCCATCAAGGGGTGCACGGACCGGGTGATGCTCTCAGACACAGGGGGACTCCGTTCATAACCGACCGACCGATCATTAGGTAATCCCACCAGTGTGACCTGCGTCAAGTGCGGGTCTGCCCAGTGTGCCCTGGATGACGCCCCCACGTCACGGGCAGGACGGGCAGGAAGGTTCGGCCCAGGGCTTGACGCACCTCACACCGACCCATATCCTGAACGAACGGTCAGTAAATCGCGCTGTCGTCGCGTCCACTGACCCCTGACTCACCGGTCGGGCAGCCGCCTGACACCCCTTCTCCCCGTGAGGTGAACATCATGGCCGCAACGAACACCGCCGGCGGACATCTCTCCGCTGTCCAGACCCCTGAGGAGCAGGCCGGTCAGGAGTACTTCGACCGCGTCATCGCCGAGGACTCCCGGATCGAGCCTCGCGACTGGATGCCCGAGGGCTACCGCAAGACCCTGGTCCGTCAGGTCTCCCAGCACGCGCACTCCGAGATCATCGGCATGCAGCCCGAGGCCAACTGGATCACCCGGGCACCTTCCCTGAAGCGCAAGGCCATCCTGATGGCCAAGGTCCAGGACGAGGCCGGCCACGGTCTGTACCTGTACTCGGCCGCCGAGACCCTGGGCACTCCCCGCCACGTGCTGAACCAGCAGCTGCTCTCCGGCAAGGCCAAGTACTCCTCGATCTTCAACTACCCGGCTCGCACCTGGGCTGACATGGGTGCCATCGGTTGGCTCGTGGACGGCGCCGCGATCGCCAACCAGGTCCCGCTGTGCCGCGCCTCCTACGGTCCGTACGGCCGCGCCATGGTCCGGATCTGCAAGGAGGAGTCCTTCCACCAGCGCCAGGGCTGGGAGATCCTCTTCGAGCTCTCGCACGGCACCCCTGCGCAGAAGCAGATGGCCCAGGACGCCGTGAACCGCTTCTACGGCCCGGCCCTGCAGATGTTCGGCCCGCCGGACGATGACTCCCCCAACTCGCGTCAGTCCATGGCCTGGAACATCAAGCGCTTCTCCAACGACGAGCTGCGCCAGCGCTTCGTGGACATGATCGTGCCGCAGGCCGAGGCCCTGGGCCTGACCCTGCCGGATCCGGACCTGAAGTGGAACGAGGAGCGCGGCCACTACGACTTCGGCGAGCTGGACTGGAACGAGTTCAAGTCCGTGATCGCCGGCAAGGGCCCGTGCAACGTCCAGCGCATGCAGCGCCGCCGCCAGGCCCATGAGAACGGCGCCTGGGTCCGTGAGGCCGCCGCCGAGTACGCCCGCAAGGAGGCTGCCGCTCAGCAGACCGCCGACACCGCCCTGATCGGAGCCTGAGAGATGACCCAGCAGCAGAGCAGCCAGAACGCTGAAGAACTGACCATGGCCGCCACCGCCCCGGAGCCCGAGGGCGAGACCGCCTGGGGCCTGTGGGAGGTCTTCGTGCGCTCCTCGCGCGGCCTGTCCCACGTCCACGCCGGATCGCTGCACGCCCCGGACGCCACCATGGCCCTGCGCAACGCCCGTGACCTGTACACCCGGCGCAACGAGGGCACCTCGGTGTGGGTGGTCCCCTCGGAGGTCATCTCCTCCTCGGACCCGGACTCCAAGGGCGGCTACTTCGAGTCGGCCCAGGGCAAGAGCTACCGCCACGCCACGTACTACACCAAGAGTGAAGGGGTGAAGCACCTGTGAGCTTCGCATCCCATGACTCCGCCACCAAGCAGAGCGCCGGCATCGCCATCACCGCCGAGGAGATCGGCGCGTCCGGGGTCACGGCCTCGGAGGATGTGGCCAACTACGCGCTGTACCTGGGTGACGACGCCCTGATGCTGGCCCAGCGCCTGGGCTGGTGGATCTCCCGTGCCCCGGAGCTGGAGGAGGACATCGCCCTGGGCAACATCGGGCTGGACCTGCTCGGCCATGCCCGGTTCTTTCTGACCTACGCCGGCACCGCCTGGGGCAAGACCGAGGACGACCTGGCCTACTTCCGTGACGAGCACGAGTTCCGCTCCTGCCGTCTGGTGGAGCAGGAGAACGGCGACTTCGCCCAGACGATCGTCAAGCAGCTGATCTTCTCCTACTACCAGTACGAGCTGTACCGCCGTCTGGTGGAGTCGAAGGACGAGACCCTGGCCGCCATCGCGGACAAGGCGCTCAAGGAGATCCAGTACCACCAGGACCACGCCTCCCAGTGGACCCTGCGTCTGGGCAAGGGCACCGAGGAGTCCCACCGCCGCATGGAGAAGGCCCTGTTCTACATGTGGCCCTATGTGGACGAGCTCTTCGCCGACGATGAGCTGCTCACCCGCCTGGCCGAGCAGGGGATCGCCGTGCTGCCCTCCTCCCTGCGTGAGGACTTCGACCGCCGGATCGAGGCGATCCTGGCCGAGGCCGAGCTGCGCGTGCCCGCCGTGGACGGCGCCTGGGGCGGTGACCGTTCGGGCGAGTTCTCCGAGCACCGCGGTCACATCCTCACCGAGATGCAGGTGCTCGCGCGCCAGCATCCCGGCGCCACGTGGTGAGCTGTCCCGTTCTGACCTGACCTGTCCTGTCCACATCCCCTGAGCGCCCTGATCCAGTGAGGTGACCACCATGAGCTCCAGCCCCCGCCCCGTCCGGGACTCCCGCGAGGTCCTGGGTGACATCACCGAGCAGATCCTGGGCGCCCAGGAGATGGACCGGCGCACCGCCCAGCTGCGCCGGTCGCAAGGCCTTCCCGACGACGGCCCCGCACCGGAGGCGTCCGGCTCGCCGGACGCTGAGGTCCCCCACCACGAGCTGCGCCCGCAGGACCCGGATGCCGCTCGCGTCTGGGACGCCGCGGCCCGGGTGAACGACCCGGAGATCCCCGTCCTGTCAATCGCCGACCTGGGCATCCTGCGGGAGGCCCGCGTGGAAGGCGACCGGGCCGTCGTCGTGATCACCCCCACCTATTCCGGATGCCCGGCCATGGAGACCATCACCGATGATGTGAGCTCCGCTCTGAAGGCCGAGGGCTGGGACCAGGTGGAGGTGGAGCTGGTGCTGCAGCCGGCCTGGACCACCGACTGGATGACCGAGGACGGCAAGCGCAAGCTCAACGAGTACGGGATCGCTCCGCCCACCGGGAAGGCCGCGGCCGGACCGGTGCGGATGGGGCTGGCCGTGAAGTGCCCGCGCTGCCATTCGCTCAAGACCCAGGAGCTGACCCGGTTCGGCTCCACTGCCTGCAAGGCGCTGTACACCTGCCAGGACTGCCTGGAACCCTTCGACTACTTCAAGGTGCACTGATGACTGAGACCACAGAGACCACCGGCCGCCGCCGTGCCACGTTCAACGAGCTCGAGGTCGCCGAGGTCCGGCGCCTGACCGCCGACTCCGTGGAGGTGGCCTTCGCCATCCCCGAGCAGCTGCAGGACGACTACGACTACGTTCCCGGCCAGTACGTGGCGCTGCGCGCCCAGATCGACGGCCAGGAGGTGCGCCGCTCCTACTCGATCTGCACCGACCCGAAGCCCGGTGAGATCCGCGTGGCCATCAAGAAGGACCTGGGCGGGCTGTTCTCCACCTGGGCCAACGAGAACCTCAAGGCCGGGGACCGCATGGAGGTGATGAACCCGCAGGGCGCGTTCACCTCCAAGGTCAACGTCACCTCCATGAACGACGCCGAGAAGCTGGCCGAGAAGGAGGTGGCCGGCAAGGCCAACGTCCACCTGGTCGCCTTCGCCGCCGGCTCGGGCATCACCCCGATCATGTCGATCGCCAAGGCCGTGCTGCGCGCCTCGGACACCTCCACCTTCGATCTGGTCTACGCCAACCGCTCCGCCATGGACGTCATGTTCTCCGAGGAGCTGGGCGACCTGAAGGACAAGTATCCCTCCCGCCTGGCCGTGCACCACGTGCTCTCACGCGAGCAGCGGATCAGCCCCCTGATGTCCGGGCGGATCGACCAGGACAAGCTGGACGAGCTGCTGGACCATGTGGTGCGGGTGACCGAGGCCGACGAGTGGTTCCTGTGCGGCCCGTTCGAGCTGGTGCAGATGTGCCGGGACACCCTGGCCAAGCGCGGCGTCCCGGAGGACAAGATCCGCTTCGAGCTGTTCACCACCGGCCAGCCCGATCGCCCGCAGGGCCAGCAGGGCCGTGCCGTGGTGGCCGACCCCTCCGGTGAGAACTACACCATCGAGTTCCGCCTGGACGGGCTCTCCTCCTCGATCGAGTCCCCGGTCTCCGCCCACGAGACGGTGCTCAACGCCGCCCTGCGCGTGCGCCCGGACACCCCGTTCGCCTGCGCCGGCGGCGTGTGCGGCACCTGCCGGGCCAAGGTGGTCAAGGGTGAGTTCGAGATGGAGGAGAACTACGCCCTGGAGAAGGACGAGGTGGAGCGCGGCTACGTGCTGACCTGCCAGACCCGCCCGACCTCCAAGGAACTGGTCGTCGACTTCGACGCCTGATCCACTCCTGAAGGGACTGATCCCATGATCGAGCTGA
>NZ_FPCG01000010.1 GCF_900116905.1 Micrococcus terreus
ATAAGGGAGACACGCTGTGAGTCTTTCTGGTGGCTGGTCTGGGACCGGCTGGCAAGGTTGATGCCGGTCGCCTCGTCCTTGGTCGTGACTCAAGACACGCTCGGCCCCTGCGGGTGCCCTGCTAGGGATTTGTCCGTCCAGGGACGGAGCGGCCGGCGTCGTCCTGGCCCACCTCGGTGACCTGATCAGAAGGCTGTCCGCCCTTGCGGGCGTGACTCATCACAGTACTGCCCCGCGGTGACTCCTACCCAGACCGGCACCGGCCGCCAGCGGCCGGATCATCAACCCTGGACTAGGAAGGACCCGAGCCGCTATGACCATAGTCGCCCACGCCCACCCGTTCGTCATCGGAGTCGACACCCACGCCCGCAACCACGTCCTGGCGGTCCTGGCCGCTACCGGTGAAGTCCTCGACACCGGCCAGTTCCCCGCCACGGCCACCGGCATGTCCCGCGCGATCGCCTGGGTGGCACGCCGCACCGAGGGTGATCTGGCCGCGTTGTGGGTGATCGAGGGCGTGGCGTCCTATGGTGCCGGCCTGGCTGCCGCCGTCGCGCAGGCCGGTTATGAGGTGGTCGAAGCCGCCCGGATGAACGCGCGGAGCAACCGGGGTCTGGGCAAATCGGACCCCCTGGACGCGCACCGTATCGCCGCGGCCGTCCTTCCGCTGGACTCCGGGCAGCTGCGCCGGCCACGCCTGGCCGAGGGCGTGCGGGCGGGGCTGCGTGTGCTGGTCGCGGCTCGTGACCACATGAGCGCCGAGCGCACCGCCACCGTGAACGCGCTGATCGCACTGCTGCGCGTCGTCGACCTGGGCCTCGATGCCCGCAAACCAGTGACCCGCACGCAGATCGCCACGGTGGCTCGGTGGCGAACCCGCGACGAAGACCTGGGTACCACCACCGCTAGGGTTGAGGCTATCCGGTTGGCCAAGCGCGTGGTCGAACTCGACGAGCAGATCACCGCCAACAGCACCCGTATGACCGAGCTCGTCCAGGCCAGCCAGGCCGCACCACTGCTGGAGAAGACCGGCATCGGGCCAGTGACCGCCGCCATCTGCCTCACCGCGTGGTCCCATCACGGCCGAGTCCGCTCCGAAGCAGCGTTCGCCGCCCTGGCCGGGGTTAACCCCATCCCGGCGTCCTCGGGGAACACCGTCCGCCACCGACTCAACCGAGGCGGCGACAGGCGACTGAACCGGGCCTTGCACATCGCGGTGCTCACTCGGATGACCCACGACCCGCAGACCCGTGCCTACGTCGAGCGGCGTCAAGTCCAGGGCCGCACCACCAAAGAGATCCGTCGCTGCCTGAAACGCTACCTAGCCCGCCAGATTTACCGGATCCTTAACACCACCAACGCAGTCACCAGACCAGCTTGACGAACATAGAAGGATCCCTAGACGCGGCAGGTTCGCTGACAAGACGACGGCCGGTCACCTTCTTCTCGGAAGGTGACCGGCCGTCGTCGGGATGGTTGTGCTGTTACAGGCCGAGCTGCTGGGCCTGGCGATCCCAGCTGCCCAGCTCGGACTCGAGCTCCTGGCGGCGGTCCACTCGCCGCTCTAGGGAGTCGACCCGGGTCTGGAGGGATTCGACCTGGCGCAGGGCCTGGTCGCGCTCTGCCTCGACCTCGCGCAGGCGCTTGCGTCCGGAGAGCGCGTTGCGGGAGAGCAGCATGCCCAGGACCACGATGATGGCGAAGGCGAGGACCGAGACGATGGCGACCTCGCCGATCCAGGAGGTGTCCTGGAACAGCATGTCCTCCAGGTCCATGCCGACGACCGTCACGGAGTCGAGCACGTTCAGGGGGTTCAGGTTCAGGGAGTTCAGAGTGGACCCTCCGATCACTTGATGGACTTGCCGGCCGAGCCCAGTCGCTCGCAGGCCTCGACCACACGCACGGCCATGGACTCCTCGGCCTTGGCGCCCCAGGTGCGGGGGTCGTACAGCTTCTTGTTGCCGACCTCGCCGTCCACCTTGAGCACGCCGTCATAGTTCTGGAACATGTGCGAGACCACCGGGCGGGTGAAGGCGTACTGGGTGTCGGTGTCGATGTTCATCTTGATCACGCCGTAGGAGACGGCATCAGCGATCTCGATGTCCGTGGAGCCCGAGCCGCCGTGGAAGACCAGGTCGAACGGGGACTTCTTGCCGAACTTCTCTCCCACCGACTCCTGGATCTCCTTGAGGATCTCCGGGCGCAGCTTCACATTGCCGGGCTTGTAGACGCCGTGCACGTTGCCGAAGGTCAGCGCGGTGATGTACCGGCCGTTCTCCCCCATGCCCAGAGCCTCGATGGTGGCGACGCCGTCCTCGATGGTGGTGTACAGCTTCTCGTTGATCTCGTGGGCCACGCCGTCCTCCTCGCCGCCCACGGTGCCGATCTCGACCTCGAGGATCTGGTGGTTGGCGTGGGTGCGGGCCAGCAGGTCCTTGGCGATCCGCAGGTTCTCCTCCAGGGTCTCGGCGGAGCCGTCCCACATGTGGGAGTTGAACAGCGGGTCCCGCCCGGCCTTGACCTCCTCGGCGGAGGCGTCCAGCAGCGGGTTCACGAACTCGTCCAGCTTGTCCTTGGGGCAGTGGTCCGTGTGCAGGGCGATGCGCACGTCATACTTCTTGGCGACCTCACGGGCGAAGGCGACCATGGCCAGCGAACCGGTGACCATGTTCTTGATGTTCGAACCCGACCAGTAGGCGGCGCCACCGGTGGAGGCCTGGATGATGCCGTCCGATCCGGCCTCGGCGAACCCGCGGATGGCGGCGTTCAGGGTCTGGGAGCTGGTGACGTTGACCGCGGGGAAGGCGTAGCCGCCGTTCTTGGCGGAGTCGATCATCTCGGCGTACTGGTCCGGGGTGGCGATGGGCATGATGTGCTCCTTGCGTGGCGTGCCGAACACAGGGGCGCTCGGCGTTGAGGCGGACTGCTGCTCGCCGTCCATCCTATCCATGGCAGATGAGGCCGCACGGGTCCGAGGAGGGCGGCGCCGGACACACCCGGGCCGCTGAGGAGCCTGCCCCACGACCCGGCGATGAACAGTCGGTGAACCTCTAGCCAGGTGTGATCCAGATCACTTAGCATCTACTGGTCGGTACAACTCACCAGTAACTCCGACCGCCGTCTCGCCTCACCCGGGCAGCCTCACCCCGCTCGGCTGCGCACCACGACGCAGCACCGCCCCCACTGCCCCGCACCGCACGGATGCGTTCGTGGACAGGAGTCGACATGACCACCACCCCACCCGCCGGCAGCACGCCTGCCGCCCATTCCCCCTCCGTCTCACCCGCGCCCAGCGAGGCCGGACCTGTCCGCCGCCGGATGCGCGCCGCCGTCGGGATCATCCCGGCCGTGGCACTGGGCCTGACCGCGGCACTGATGGGAGCCCCCGCCCACGCTGCGCCGGTCAGCCCCGCCGGCACGATGACTGTGACCGCGTCCGGCACCTCCGAGTCCACCGTGGAGGATGCGGTGGGAGACGACCAGGCCCTGGAGCGCGGCGCCGCGCAGGCGGAGATCGCCGAGACCACGGACACCGGCTTCTACGATTCCCCGGCCACCATCCCCACCACGCCGGGCACGCTGATCCGCTCCGAGAAGACCGAGTTCTACCTGGACCCCATCAAACTGATCAAGTACCCGGCCACCGCCACCAAGGTGCTCTACTCCTCCACCAACCGCGCCGGTGAGCCCACCGTGGTCAGCGGCACCGTGCTGACCCCCACCAAGGCGTGGACCGGCAAGGGCACCCGACCGGTGATCGCGTACGCCCCGGGCACCCAGGGGATCGGCGACCACTGTGCTCCGTCCCGCACACTCTCCGTGGGCATGCAGTACGAGGGGATCGGCGTGTCCGACCTGCTCAACGCCGGGTACGCCGTGGTCATGACCGACTACGCCGGACTGGGCACCGAGGGCATCCACACCTACCTGGTGCGCGAGGACCAGGGCAACGCCGTGCTGGACTCCGTGCGCGCGGCCGCCCAGGTCCCCGGCACCCAGGTGACGCCGGACAGCCGGATCGCCCTGGCCGGGTACTCCCAAGGTGGTGGCGCCTCCGCGGCCGCCGCCGAGCTGGCCGGGTCCTACGCACCGGAGCTGGACGTCCAGGGCGCCTACGTGGGAGCGGCTCCGGCCGACCTGACCGCGGTGGGCCAGAACATCGACGGCACGCTCTACTCCGAGTTCCTGCTCTACGGGATCGCCGGGCTGATGGAGGCGTACAGCCTGGATCCGTCCACGGTGCTGAACGAGGCCGGCATGGTCAAGCACGCCGAGGCGCAGGAGAACTGCACGATCGACGGTGTGCTCAAGCACTCGTTCATCAAGTCCGCCGGGCTCACCCACACCGGGGAGACCTTCGCGCAGACCATGACCTCGGACCCGCAGATGAAGGCGATCGTGCAGGAGCAGTCCCTGGGCGCTGCGGGCAACGCCCCGGACTTCCCGGTGATGGTGGCCAGCTCGCTGACCGACGACGTCATCCCCTACACCGTCTCCCGCACCCTGGCCCAGCAGTGGTGCAAGCAGGGAACCGAGGTCCGGTTCGACACCATCCTGACCCCCACCCACTTGGGCGGCTACGTGGCCGGACTGCCGCGCATGCAGTCCTACCTGTGGGCCACGTTCAACAATGTGGACACGCTCAACGCCTGCTGGCGGCTCTGAGGCTGCGCCGCTGAACGCCTGAGCGCCTGCAGCTTCAGCTCAGAAGCGCGTCACCCCTGGGTCCGCTGGCCGAACACGTGCTGGCGGACCCAGGCATGCATGGCGATCCCCGCGGCCACACCGGCGTTGATGGACCGGGTGGAGCCGAACTGCGCAATGGACAGCGTGGCCTGCGTGGCGGCGTGGACCTCCTCGCTCAGCCCCGGCCCTTCCTGACCGAACACCAGCACGCACCGCTCCGGCAGCTCGTAGGTCTCCAGCGGGACCGAGTCCGGGAAGATGTCCACCCCGATCACCGCCACCCCCTCGGCCTGCGCCCACGCCGTGAACTCCTCCACCGTGGGGTGATGGTGCACGTGCAGGTAGCGGTCGGTCACCATGGCCCCGCGCCGGTTCCAGCGCCGCCGCCCGATGATGTGCACCCCCGCGGCGTTGAACGCGTTGGCCGTGCGCACCACGGTCCCGATGTTCAGATCGTGCTGCCAGTTCTCGATCGCCACGTGGAACGGATGCCGCCGGGTGTCCAGCTCGGCCACGATCGCCTCCAGTCGCCAGTACCGGAACTCATCGCCCACATTCCGCCGGTCCCCGTCCCGCAGCAGGTCCGGGTCCCAGTGCTCACCCTGGGGCCACTCTCCCTCCCAGGGCCCGACGCCGACCGGCCGGTCCGCAGTCGCCTCGCCTTCCAGCGAGCGCGCGTCGCGCTCGGGGGTGGGATCCGTGGGTCCGGTGGACCCAGTGGGTCCGGTCATCGCCGGTCGGCCACGGCCCAGGAGGCCGCCGCCGATGCCGCGGCCACCGTCAGCACTGCGGGCCAGGGACCGATCCTCTTCGCCAAGGGATGCGAGGCACCGAAGCCGCCGAGGTAGACCAAGGCGAGGGCCGTCGTCGGGACGGGCCCGGTCTTGGCCAGCCAGGTCCGGCCGGCGTAGGCACCTGCCGCCGCGAGGACTGCGCCGCCCAGCGGGCGGATCCCGGTCTCCCGGGCGGTGACGTAGCCGCCGATCAGGCCGAGCGCGGCGATCGGTGCGGTGGTGACGTCTTCGGCGGACTTCGCGGACTGGAGGAGTGCGGAGAGGCTCATGCGCATGACGGTACCGCTTGGGAGCGCGCGGCACGCGAGAATGAGGGTGTGACGATCATCGACAACGCCATCTACCGCGACGGCAAGCGCATCCTGGCCCCCACCACTCTGGAGGAGACCTTCGAGGCCGCGCAGGAGACGGGCGGGATGGCGTGGATCGGGCTCTACCGCCCGGACGAGGCCGAGTTCCGCGAGGTGGCCGAGGAGCTGGGGCTGCATGAGCTGGCGGTGGAGGACGCGCTGGCCGGATCCCAGCGGGCCAAGCACGAGCACTACGGTGAGGACCGCTTCCTGGTGCTGATCCCCGCACGGTACATCGACGCCACCGAGACCGTGGAGTTCGGCGAGCTGGCCGTGTTCATGGGCCCGCACCACGTGATCACCGTCCGGCACGCCCAGGAGCCGGATCTGGCCCAGGTGCGGCGGAAGCTGGAGCAGGACGATCCCGAGCAGCTGGCCATGGGGCCGGCCGGGGTGGTGCACGCCATCCTGGACCGGGTGGTGGATGACTACTACCCGGTGGCGGACGGGCTGGACAATGACGTCTCCGAGATCGAGGACCAGATCTTCTCCGGGGACGGGGAGGTCACCCGCCGCATCTATGAGCTCTCCCGCGAGGTGCTCAACTTCCAGCGGGCTATCCGCTCCCTGCCGGCGATGGTGGAGGACATGATGGTCCGGGCCGGCTGGGACCAGCACGGCGGGGACCGCACCACGGATGCGCCGGAGCCCTCGGACGAGGACACCGATCAGGTGGAGCTGGTGCGCCGCCTGCGGGATGTGCGCGATCACGCCCTGCAGCTCAACGACCGCGTGGCCGCCATGCGCGCCATGCTGGAGAACGCCTTGGAGCTGGACTCCACGCTGGCCTCCAAGCGGCTGGCGGAGGTCTCCGTGGCTCAGAACGAGCAGGTCAAGCGGATCTCCTCGTGGGCGGCCATCATCTTCGCCCCGCAGCTGGTCGGCTCCATCTACGGCATGAACTTCACGCACATGCCCGAGCTGCACTGGGTGTTCGGCTACCCCATGGCCCTGGCGCTGATGCTCGGCGTGGCCCTGACGCTGTTCATCCTGTTCCGCCGCAACGACTGGCTCTGAGCCGCTCCGGTCAGAGCAGTTCCACCAGACCCTGTTCGGCCAGGTCAGCGGCCATGTCCAGCACCTGCTGCTCCAGCACGACGACGTCCACCCCGGTCTCCTGCGCCAGCTCGGCAGCCAGCTGGCTGGCTCCCAGGGCGGGCTCCTCGGCTGCGGGGAGGCGATGCCAGATCACCTCACTGGCGCCCTGGAGGACCACCGCTCGTCCAGCGGGGACGTGGGCGACCACGGTGCAGACGGGGTCATCCACCAGCACCTGGGCCACCGGGTGGGTTCTGCGCAGGGCGGTCATGAGCGGGGTCCTCTCCTGCGGTGGGTGAGACGGGAAGTCAGGTCGGTGACGAGCTGCCGGCGCAGCCCGCCCAGCCCCCTCGTCCAGCGCGAGGACAGGTCCTGCAGGACGTCCTGGGCGGTCGGTTCGCGGTGCAGGCTCAGGCGCAGGTGGTCCAGGTTGGGGGTGGCCGCATAGGCGATCAGCTCGGCGCGCTTGAGCCAGCTCTGTTCGGTCTGCAGACGGGCCTTGAGCAGGGCAATGCCGCTGGCGTTGGTGCGCACGGCCTTCCACAGGGGGTATTCGGGGTGGTCCGTGAAGAGCTCGAGCCGGTCCGTGGCGGCCGCCCAGGCCACATCGGCCTTCCAGCTGGAGGCGATGCCGCGCAGGTGCAGGCGCTGCTCCTCAGTGAGCTGGGCACGGATGTGGTCCACGTCCGGCTGACGCGTGGCCCCGCTGCGGGCCTCATGCAGGATGATCACCGCCATCTGGTGGTCGGCGGAGGGGACGGCACAGGGGTACTCGGCGATCTGCACCGTCTTGTGCTCTGCCCAGACGTTCTCGAACGCCTCCTCCGGCGGGAGCCCGACCCCGGGGACCACTCGGTGGATGTCCACATAGCTCCAGGTCGGGTGGTGGGAGACGGCCGCGTGCTCGAAGATCGAGCCGGACCGGAAGCTGGTCAGCGGCTTCCAGTCGTGCTCGGCGAGCGCCTGGATCAGCCGGTCGACCTGACTGGGACGGACCCAGATGTCCACGTCGGTGCTGGCACGCCCTTCGCGGTACAACCCTTGATCGACGGCATAGCCCTTGATGTGGACCAGATCGACGCCGACCTGGTCAGCGACCCCTTGGACCATGGCATGGCCGAGTCGAATGCGCGCCTCGAGCGGGATGCCCGACTCCGGCCGCTCACGCTGATCACTGGGGATGTCCATGACCCATACTCTCGCAAATCAGCATCCAGATGCGCGCCCTGCTGAGCGGGCGGTTCTCTCCGCAGAGGCCCCTGACGTCAGGCACCGTCCCCAGCGGGTGGGAACCGTCAGCGTTCATGCACTGCCCGGAGGTCAGTCGAGGCCGAGTTCGTCCCTGCCGAAGGCGTAGAGGTACGGGACGCCGGCTTCCTGCTCGATGCGCTCTGCGGCACCGGTGTCCCGGTCCACGATGACCGCCACGGCCTGGATGTTCCCCCCGGCGGCACGCACGCCCTCCACAGCCGTCAGCGCTGAACCGCCCGTGGTGGAGGTGTCCTCCAGGACCACGACCTTCCGACCCTCCACCGGCGGTCCCTCCACCTGGCGACCCATGCCGTAGGACTTCTGGGCCTTGCGCACCACGAAAGCGTCGAGTGCCCGGCCCTGGGCACCCGCGGCGTGCATCATCGCCGTACCCACGGGGTCCGCACCCATGGTCAGACCACCGGCTCCGACGAACTCCACACCGGCCTGGTCCAACAGGTCCAACATGACCCGCCCCACCAGGGGCGCGGCCTCATGGTGCAGGGTGATCCGGCGCAGGTCGATGTAGTAGTCGGCCTCCTTGCCGGAGGACAGGGTGACCTTGCCCCGCACGACCGCGAGCTCCTTGATCAGCTCCAGCAGCCGGGCACGGTCCGTTGCCGAGTCCTGCTCGCTGCGCCCGTCCCGCAGGGAGCCACCGAAGGTGGTGCCGGCGGGCTGGGAGGTGCCGGCCGTCGTCGGGAAGGAGGCCTGGGAGGCGGAGGAGGCATCAGGTGAGGAGGTCATGCACCCCATCCTAGATTCCCCACATCCACCTGACCTCTGGATTCGCACGGAGGGCGCACCTAGGGTGAGAGCATGAGCGAGCCGATGGACCACACTGCTGACACGCCGGATGCCGCCGAGCAGGACCACCTGCTCACCTACTGGCTGCGCCTGGTGGACGGACTGATCACCACACAGATCGGGGAGTCGCTGGAGGAGCACGGGCTGACCCGGACCCAGTGGATGCTCATGAACGCGCTCACCCAGCGCCCGCACACCATGGCCGAACTGCACCGCGCCGCCCCGCCCGCCGCTGCCGCCGAGGCACACGACCCGGACGGGCCGCAGACCGTGGAGGAGCACCTCGAGGAGCTCGTGGAGTCAGGCTGGCTGGTCTACGAGGGCGAGCTGTACACGCTGACCTCCACCGGCCGGGCCAGCGGCGAACGCGTGGCCGAGGTGGTGAAGGAGCTGCGCGCGCAGGTCTCCGCGGGCCTGGACGAGGGCGAGTTCGAGGCCGTGGTCACCGCCCTGCAGAAGATGGCCCGCAACCTGGGCTGGAGCGAGAAGTCCACGGGCTGAGGTGCGCGGATGTGATCGGCCCGGGTGCTGACCTAGTCTGGACGCATGCGTGAACTGCAGCGGCGAATCATCCAGGAGATGGGCGTCAAGCCCGAGATCGACCCGGCCACCGAGGTGGCCGACCGGGTCCGCTTCCTCAAGGAGTACCTGACCTCCACCGGAGCGCGCGGGTTCGTGCTCGGGATCTCCGGCGGACTGGACTCCACTCTGGCCGGGCGGCTGTGCCAGCTGGCCGTGGAGGAGCTGCGCGCCGAGGGGAAGGACGCCGTGTTCGTCCCGGTCCGCCTGCCGTACAACGTGCAGCTGGACGAGGACGACGCCCAGGCCGCCCTGGACTTCATCGACGGGGACGAAGAGGTCACCTATGACATCGCTCCAGCCGTGGACGGGTTCGAGGCCGAGTACGCCGCTGCCGTCGGTGAGCCGATCAGCGACTACAACAAGGGCAACGTCAAGGCGCGCGTGCGCATGGTCGCCCAGTACGCCCTCGCCGGTGGGCAGGGGCTGCTGGTGGTCGGGACCGATCACGGCGCCGAGTCCGTCACCGGGTTCTTCACCAAGTACGGCGACGGCGGGGCTGACGTGCTGCCGCTGTTCGGGCTGAACAAGCGCCAGAACCGGGCCCTGCTGCAGCACCTGGGCGCCGAGGAGCGGCTCTGGGCCAAGGTCCCCACCGCCGACCTGCTGGACGGCAAGCCTGGTCAGACCGATGAGGCCGAGCTGGGGCTGAGCTACGAGATGATCGACGACTACCTCGAGGGCCGTGTGGTCCCCGCCGACGCCGCCCAGCGCTTGGAGCAGATGTACCTGCGGTCCCGGCACAAGCGGACCACACCCGCCAGCATCCTCGACACCTGGTGGAAGGACCCCACCGGCACCGCGGAGTGATCCCCACAGGGGCCAGGAATCCCGAGCACTCTCGATAGGCCCAACCTATGATGGACATGTTCGGTCTAGACCGCTGCGGAGGTTCCCATGGTCATCATGTCACTGGAGCGACCGCTCGATGTGGGTACTTGCGTGCGCCGGCAGCGCCTTGCAGCAGGCCTGACCGAGACGCAGCTGGCCGAGGCCTCAGGAGTCTCACCGCGATTGGTCAGACAAATTGAGGCCGGCCACCCGGGAGCTGATCTGGACAGCTTCCTGACTGTGCTGACGGCCGCGGGAATCGAGCTCACACCGGTTTCTCCTCAGGCTGTTGCCCAGGCCCAGGCAGATATAGATCGCGCGGCCGCTGATATCCGGCACGAGCTTGAGTCTGGCGACGAGGAATTTGCCCTCCGCCTCCTGTCCGACGTGTTCACGAGGCTGCGTGCCCATCTTGCAGGGCGTCCCCTCCCCACGTTGCCAACACCCCCATCCACCTCCAGCGAACGCTTCGACACGTTGCTCCGCGCCGGGGTCCGTTGGGCTGTCGGTGCGACAGTCGGGTCCTCTCGCCCGTGGCCTGCCCCAGAGCCGCTGCGCAGCAAGTGGTACCCCGGCGATACCTTCCTTCCGATGAGCAAAGACTGGATCGCCTTGACGGATCGGGAGACTCCAGAGGCTTTGCGCAGCGCGAATATCGGCATACGCAGCAGATCGCTCATGAGCGCATGAGCGCAGGACGTGACCTCAGCCCCGAGGAGGTCCGTTCCTTGATCACCGCGCTGACACGGCGGTTGCAAGATCAAGGCGTGGACAGTGACATCCGGCTTGTCGACGGTGCAGCAATGATCTTCTACGGATCCCGTCGGATGACACAGGACATCGACGCTTCCTATTCACACACGGAAGAGGTGGAGGCTGTCGCTCGTCAGATGGCCGCCGAGCACAATCTGCCCGAGAACTGGCTGAATGACTCCGCCCGAGCATTCATCCCCGACGGGGCTCAATGGACCGCTGTTCCGAGTGGGCCCGCGACGGTCCTCGTGGCGACCGATGAGACTCTGCTGGCCATGAAGTTGGCCGCCGAACGCGGCAAAGACATCCTCGACCTCAGTCTTCTCGCCAGTCGACTCGGCATCACCGATCCGGAGAGAATCGTCGACATTGCGTTCGATCTCTACGGCGAAGATTCCATACCGCTCTCAGGTGAACGCGACAACTACTTGATCGTCGCCGCGGAGGCTTTGCGTCTCAACATCGGCGAACCGAGCGATGATCCGGTCCGCCCAGCCAGTCGCCGTCGGGAGGAATGAGAGGGGCGATCAGCCCCCCTCGCCCCGCTCAGACGAAGGCGCCCATTCCGGTGACTGCGCGCCCCACGATCAGCTGGTTGATCTGATAGGTGCCCTCGTAGGTGTACAGCACCTCGGCGTCGTTGAAGACCTTGGCCGCCTCGAACTCTGAGCAGATCCCGTTCCCGCCCAGGGCGTTGCGCGCAATCGCCACCGTGGAGCGGGCCAGGCGGGTGGTGGTGGCCTTCACCATGGCCGCCTGGGTCATCTCCAGCTCCCCGCGCTCCTGCAGCCGGGCGATCTCCCCCATCATCGCGAGCGAAGCCGAGGCATTGCCGAGCATCTCGGCCAGCCCGTCCTGGATCAGCTGGAACTTGGCCAGCGGACGGCCGAACTGCTGGCGGGTCAGGGCGTAGTCGCGGGCGATCTCGAACGCGGCCAACTGGATGCCCGCCCCCTGCCAGCCCACCCACGCACGGGAGTCCTTGAGCAGCTCGTTGGCCTGGGAGAAGTCCGTGGCCCCGGGCAGCAGGTTCTCCGACGGGATCCGCACCGCGTCCAACTCGATGTCCGCGTTCTGCATGATCCGCAGCCCGGTCTTGTTCCGGATCTTGGTGGCGCGGTAGCCGGGCCGGTCGGTCTCCACCAGGAAGCCCTTGACCTCACCATCGGCCGTGTCCCGCGCCCACACCAGCGCTACATCGGCAATGGTCCCGGCCCCGATCCACCGTTTGGCCCCGGTGATGACCCACTCCTCGCCATCCCGCTCGGCCGTGGTCTCCAGCCCCCCGGCGATGTCCGAGCCGTGCTCGGGCTCGGTCAGCGCGAACGCCCCGATCGCCTCGAACCGCTCCAGCCGCGGCAGCCATTCCTGCCTCTGCGCGTCCGATCCCAGCTCGTGGATCATCCCCACGATCAGCTCGTTGTGGATCCCCACCAGCGCCGAGAGGGACACGTCCGCCCGCGTCACCTCCGCGTACACCAGGCCCTTGAACAGCCGCGAGGTCCCGTCCACCTGCAGCCGCCCCAGGCCCAGCTCGGCCAGTCCGGGCAGCAGGTCGAAGGCGAACTCCTCCTGGTTCCAGTACTCGATCACGGCCGGCCGGACCACGCTCTGCAGGTGCTCGCGGATCTGCAGCAGCCGCTCACGCTCCTCGGCCGGCAGTCGGTCCGCCAGGCCCAGCACGTCCAGTTCCGGCAACGCTAAGGTGTCCGGCTTCGCGGCGGCACCCGGGGCCATCCCCCGCATCGCAGGTCCCGACGACGCCCCCTCACGTGCCACTTTCGCCTCACCGGAGGTGCCCCCGGGGGTGGGCTGGTGGGCCTGGGCGGATGCGGCGGTGAGGGTCATGGTGATCTCCTGGGTCGGCTGGCGCCGGGGGTGGTGGCGGCAGCTGCGCGGTTCCGACCTGCGGGTGTGCAGGGACTGGTGCTGACACGAAGTGGCAAACACTTGGACTTCCAACTATTCTGCCGGTGACGCAGGTCACAGGCAACCCGAGCCGGCCGCCGCAGCGAGAGGACCCTCCCCATGCCCACACCGCTGCACCGCGACCCCATCGTGGACGCCCACGCCAACTGGGTCCGCGCCGGCTGGACCGAGGAGGCCGAGCCGATGGCCGCGATCACCGCCCTGGTCCGCACGGAGAAGATCCTGACCCAGCGGATCGAGGCTGTTCTGAAGCCACACGCCCTGACCTTCGCGCGGTTCGAGGTGCTGGCTCTGCTGGAGTTCTCCCGCACCGGCGCTCTGCCGATGAACCGGGCCAGCGCCCTGCTGCAGGTCCACCCCACCTCGATCACCAACGCCGTGGATCGGCTCGAGCAGGCCGGACTCGTCACCCGCGCTCCGCACCCCACGGACGGGCGCACCACCCTGATCAGCCTGACCCCGGACGGTCAGCGCGTGATGCGGGCGGCCGCGAAGGACCTGAACGCGCAGGTCTTCGCCCAGTCCGGCTTCACGCCCGACGACGTCCGCGACCTCACGCGCATCCTCTCCCGTTTCCGCCGGGCCGCCGGCGACTTCGCCTGATGAGGGCCCAGGCCATCAGCAGCACAAGACCCACCGCAGCCGGACCGGCACCGGCCGCCACGAACAGGGTGCCCGTTCCAAGTCGTTCGGCCAGCAGCCCGGTCACCGAGATCGACAGCGGCATGAAGGCGATGCTGACGAAGAAGTCCAGACTCGCCACCCGGCCCAGGTAGTCCAGCGGCACGCGCTCCTGGAGGGCCGTCCCCCAGATGACCATGCCCGCCCCGATCAGCGCACCGTACACCAGCAGGCCCGTACCGAGGACCCAGGGATGCAGCGTCACAGCGACCAGTGCGAAGGGCACACAGCCCACTGCCCAAAGGCCGATCATCCAGGGAAGCACATGCTGGGGTGTGCGCAGAGATCCCATGATCAAGGAACCCACGAGCCCGCCGATGCCCACCGCGGCCAGGATCATTCCGTAGACGGCGGCCCCGTTCTCATGGCCCTCCCGCAGCAGCGCCGGCAGCAGCACCTCCAGAGGACCCACGACCAGCAGCCCCATCATCGCCGCGAACACCACGCTGACGGCCACCCACGGCGTGCGTGCCACATAGGCGAAGCCGCCCACCAGATCCCGCAGTGGGTGGGGCCGGGAATCCTCCCGGCCCCCCTTCTCGAGACGAACCTGCACGGGAAGCCCCACCGCACAGAGCACGGCCATCAGGAAAGCCAGCGTGATGACCAGTCCTCCCACGGGAGGGACGCTGGCGCCGATCACGGCGCCGATGACGGCCGGCGCAGCGGCCTGCCCGATCACCGGCCGGGCGGCCCCCTCCAACCCGTTGACGGCCATCAGCTCGTCCGCCTCCACCAGGGTGGGGACCAGAGCCGTGTACGCAGGAAAGAAGAACGCCGTGGATGCGCCGATGAGGAAAGCCGACAGACCCAGCTGCCAGAACGTCACGGCCTCACTCCACGCCAGCCAGGTGGTGACGGCCGCAGCCACGGCGTTCAGGGTCATCACCCCGATCAGGATCGTCCGCTGCGGCAGGCGGTCGGCGACCACGCCTGCAGGCAGGGACCACAGCAGCAGCCCCACGCCGCTCCAGACCACCACCGTGGAGAGATCCGCAGGGGTGGCACCCAACTCGAGGGTCTGCATCGCCAGGTACAGCGCCCAGGCTCCCTGACCGAAGACCGCCAGGACCATGGCAGCGAACAAGCGGCGGTAGTGCTGCACGGACAGAGGACTCAGAACACGAAGAGTGTTCATTCCGCCTCCTCCCCACTGCTCAGGCGCAGGGCCGGCCAGACGGCCAGGTCCCGCAGCATCTGCCGGTCATGGGTGGCCACCACTACCGCCGAGCCGGTGGACCGCAGCGCCTGCGTCATCTCGTCCACCAGGGACACCGAGAGGTGGTTGGTCGGCTCATCCAGCAGGAGCAGATCGGGCCGTTCGGCCAGGCACAGGGCCAGGTGGAGACGGCGGCGCTGCCCCTGGGACATCCGCCCCACTGGCGTGCGCTGTGTGCGGGAGTCCAACAGGCCGGTTCCGCTCAGGGGCACCGGGTCTCGCCGCTCAGCCCGCCGCGCGTGCATAGCGCTCACGTGCCGGTCATAGACCTCGTACGCGGTGCGCTCCGGGTCCCATGCCGGGGTCTCCTGGGAGAGCAGCACCACGCGTGCCGTCGGATGGACGTCCACGCGGCCTGAGGTCGGGGCGATCTGGCCGGCCAGCACCCCCAGCAGGGTGGACTTGCCCGCGCCGTTCGCGCCGGTGACCACCAGCCGGTCCCCACCCTCCACGTCCAGGCTGACGGCGGTGTGGAGCCGGCCCTGCACGGTCACGCCGTCGCAGGTGAGCACCGGCCGCCCGGCCCGGGTGGACGCGGCGGGCCAGGCCAGGCTCAGGGGCGGCTCGGGGACGGTGATGACGTGGGCCTCCAGCGCCTCCTGCCGGCGCTTGAACGCCTGCACCACGCCCCCGGCCCGCGTGGCCCGCTGATGCTTGCCGTGCCCCTTCTCCGGGCGCCAGCCGGACTGCAGTCTGCCGCGAGCCTCCTCGGCGGCCGCGGCGAGCTGCGCCCGTTCGGCCTGCTGGTCGGCGTAGTCCTGCTCCCACCGCGCGCGGTCACGCTGCCGCCCCTGCACCCAGGCCTCATAGCCGCCGGCGTACAGGCGGGGCCGGCCGTCCTCGGACGGGTCCAGGTCCAGGAAGCTCGTGGCCAGGTCCCGCAGCAGGGCACGGTCGTGGGTGACCACGGCCAGGCCCCCGCGCAGCGAGCGGAGACGCTCGGTGAGGAACGTCAGGCTCTGCGCGTCCAGGTGGTTGGTGGGTTCGTCCAGCAGCATCAGGTCCGGCTCGGCCCCCAGGACGCAGGCCAGGCGGACCCGGTAGCGCTGGCCCACGGACAGGGTGGACGGGGCTCGGTTCCGGTCGGCGCAGGCGTCCAGTCCTGCCAGGGCGATGTCCACGCGGCGCTCGGCGTCCCAGGCGTCCAGGCCGGCGGCCCGCTCCAGGGCCTCCGCGTAGGCCTCGTCCGCGCCGTCCTGCCCCTCGGCCAGGGCGGCGGTGGCGCGGTCCAGCTCCGCGAGCGCCTCCAGACTGTCCTGGAGGGACTGCGCGATCAGTGATCCCACGGTCTGATCGTCCCGGGACTCGAGCTCCTGCTCCACCACGGCGAGGGTCCCCACCCGGGAGACCGTTCCGCGGTCGGGCGCGAGCAGCCCGGCCAGGACGTGGAGCAGGGTGGACTTGCCCCGCCCGTTCTCTCCCACGATCGCCAGACGGGACTGGGCGGAGACGGTGACGTCCACCCCGGTCAGGACCGGACGGTCCCCCAGCGTGAGGTGGATGTCCTCCGCGCGGATGTGCGCGGCGTTCCCGGCGGGCAGGGCGGTGCCGGACGCGGCGGAGGGCTGGGTGTTCTTGATGCGATAGGTGTTCTGCACTCTGTTCTCTTCGACTCGTCAGGGAGCCGGGCATCACACAGTGACCGCCCGGCACGGACCGGGACGGCGAACAGAGTGGAGAGGAAGCCGCGGGCAGACCTCAGCAGGGGTCTGGACAGGCGTGAAAGGACTCTGCCGCCGTCAGCGGCGAGTCCAGGGCTTCATGGTGGCACTGCGGAACATGCGGACCAGTCTACTCGTGCCCCCGCAGAGCATCGAGCCAGAAGCTGTGGTGGGCATCAGCGCTGATGCCCACCACTGCTTCTGGCTCGACGGGGACGGGACGGGACGGAGAGAGGGGACGGGGACGGGGGCGGACGCGGCGGCCGACGGACCCTCAGCCCCCGGCGGAGCGCTCGCGCAGCTGCTCGATGATCCCGGAGAAGTCCTTGCCCGCCCCGCCGTCCTCCACCCACTGGCGGTAGATCGCCGCGGCGGCCGGGCCGAGCTGGGCCTGCACGCCGGTGTCCGCGAGCGCCCGCTCGGCCAGGGTCAGGTCCTTGAGCATCAGCTGGCTGGCGAACCCGGGCTGGTAGTCGCGGTTGGCCGGACTGCCGGGCACCGGACCCGGGACCGGGCAGTTGGTGGTGACGGACCAGCACTGTCCGGACGAGGTGGAGAGCACGTCGAACAGCGCCTGATGGTCCAGCCCCAGCTGCTCGCCGAGCACGAACGCCTCCACGGTGCCGAGCATGGAGATGCCCAGCAGCATGTTGTTGCACACCTTGGCGGCCTGCCCGTTGCCGTGTCCGCCGCAGTGCACGGTCCGCCTGCCCATCACGTCCAACAGGTCCGCCACGGCGGCCACGTCCGCCTCGTCCCCGCCGACCATGAACGTCAGCGTCCCCGCCTCGGCGCCCACCACGCCCCCGGACACCGGTGCGTCCACGGAACGGTGCCCGGCCGCGATCGCCAGCTCCGCCGCACGGCGCGACTCCGCCACGTCGATCGTGGAGCAGTCCAGGAACACCGTCCCCGGACGGGCGACGGCCAGCAGACCCTGCGGGGCACCCTCGGTGCCCTCGGGCGCGGAAGCCGCGGCGCCGTCGTCGGGACGTGCCTGTCCCAGGTAGGCCTCCAGCAGATGCCTCCCGCTGGGAAGCATGGTCAGCACCACATCCGCCTCCTGCACCGCCTCCACCATGGTCCCGACGACGGCCACACCGGTGGCGCGGGCGGCCTCCTGGGCAGGGGGCATGGGGTCGAACCCGGTCACGCGGTACCCGGCCTGGACCAGGTTGGCCGCCATGGGCCCGCCCATATTGCCCAGCCCCAGGAACGCGATGTGCTGCTCACGGACGGTGGTCTCGGTGCTCATGACCCCTCCGGCATGATGAACTCGGCGCCCTCACGAATGCCCGAGGGCCAGCGCGAGGTGACGGTCTTGGTCTTGGTGTAGAACCGGAACGCGTCGGCGCCGTGCTGGTTGAGGTCGCCGAAGCCGGAAGCCTTCCAGCCGCCGAAGGTGTAGTACGCGATCGGCACCGGGATGGGGACGTTGATCCCCACCATGCCGGCCTCCACCCGGGAGGAGAAGTCGCGGGCGGCGTCACCGTCGCGGGTGAAGATGGCGGTGCCGTTGCCGAACTCGTGCTCGTTGACCAGGGTCAGCGCCTCCTCGTAGTCCTGCGCGCGGACCACGCAGAGCACCGGACCGAAGATCTCCTCCCGGTAGATGCTCATCTCGCGCGTGACGCGGTCGAACAGCGTGGGGCCCACCCAGAAGCCGTCCGGGTGTCCGTCCACGGTGATCCCGCGGCCGTCCTCCAGCAGTTCCGCGCCCTCCTGCACACCGGCCTCGATGTACCCCTCGATGCGCTCCTTCGCGGAGGCGGCCACCACCGGACCGAAGTCCGCGTTCGGGTCCATGGACTCCCCGACCGTGAGCTGGGCGATCCGTTCGCGCAGCTTGGCCACCAGGGCATCGGCGGTCTCCTCGCCGACCGGGACCGCCACCGAGATGGCCATGCAGCGCTCGCCCGCCGAGCCGTACCCGGCGCCGATCAGGGCGTCTGCAGCCATGTCCAGGTCGGCGTCCGGCAGGATCACCATGTGGTTCTTGGCCCCGCCGAAGCACTGCGCGCGCTTGCCGGTGCGGGCGGCGTGCTCATAGATGGACTGGGCGATCGGCGTGGAGCCCACGAAGCCCACCGCCTTGATGCGCGGGTCGTCCAGCAGTGCGTCCACGGCCTCCTTGTCCCCGTTGACCACCTGGAAGACGCCGTCCGGGACGCCGGCCTCCTGGTAGAGCTCGGCCAGGCGCAGCGGCACGGAGGGGTCGCGCTCGGAGGGCTTGAGGATGAACGCGTTGCCGCAGGCCAGCGCCGGGCCCGACTTCCACAGCGGGATCATGGCCGGGAAGTTGAACGGGGTGATGCCGGCGACCACACCGAGGGGCTGACGCAGCGAGTGCACGTCGATCCCGGTGCCCACCGAGTCCGAGAACTCGCCCTTGAGCAGATGCGGGGCGGCCGCGCAGAACTCCACCACCTCGACCCCGCGCTGGATGTCCCCCTTGGCATCCGGGAAGGTCTTGCCGTGCTCACGGGAGAGCAGCTCAGCCAGCTCGTCCATGTGCTCGTTCACCAGGTCCACGAACTTCAGCAGGACCCGGGTCCGGCGCTGCGGGTTGGTGGCGGCCCACTGCTTCTGGGCTTCGGCGGCCACGGTGATCGCCCGCTCCACCTCCTCACGGCTGGCCAGGGGCAGCTGTGCCTGGACCTGCCCGGTGCTGGGGTTGTAGACGTCTGCCGTGCGGCCGCTGGTCCCCTCCACGTGCTGTCCGTCGATGAAGTGGCTGAGGGTGCGCATGCGAGTCCTGGCTTCCTGCGTGATGCGGGGTTCGCGGGGAGGCCTTGTGGGCCGCCGCACGGGAGTGATCGGGGTCACAGTCGAAGATACTCGGACTTCCTACTAATCGCCACCGGCGGGGTGCGGAGGGTGCGTGCGGGGTGCGGGGCCGGGCGCGGGACGGGCCCACCCCCCCTCCCCGGCAACGTGCGGCTGAGAATCACAGGTCAGCAGACTGTCCGCCCCCGTATTTCCAGCCACACGTTTCCCCGCCCCCTTCCGGGGTCACGAGTTCCCATTCCGAGCCGCCCCCACGAGGAACTGTTGTCCCCGGACCCCGGCCCGGCCCCACCGCCGCACCCACCCCCACCGCGCCACCACCGCCCACCCCCACCCCGCCACTCTTGGTACGTTGGAGCGGTGAAGATCGCCACCTGGAACGTGAACTCCCTCCGTGCCCGCGCCGACCGCGTGGAGGCCTGGCTCGACCGCACCCAGACGGACGTGCTGGCCATCCAGGAGACCAAGTGCAAGGACGAGAACTTCCCCTGGGAGCTCTTCGAACGCATGGGGTACGAGGTGGCCCACTTCGGCTACTCCCAGTGGAACGGCGTGGCGATCGCCTCCCGGGTGGGACTGGAGGACGTCCAGCGGGCGTTCCCCGGGCAGCCGCACTTCGGCAAGGGCGGGATCGATCCCCAGGAGGAGGCCCGCGCCATCGCCGCCACGGTCGGCACCGAGCCCCGGGACGGAGACACTGCCGCCCCCCTGCGCATCTGGTCTCTCTACGTCCCCAACGGCCGCGCCCTGGATGACGAGCACATGCCCTACAAGCTCGAGTGGCTGGACGTGCTGTGTCAGGACGCCCAGGCCCAGCTCGCCGCGGACCCGCAGACCCGCCTGGCCCTGACCGGCGACTGGAACATCGCCCCCCGGGACGAGGACGTGTGGGACATGGACTTCTTCCTCGAGAACGGTCTGACCCACGTCTCCGCCCCCGAGCGCGCGGCGTTCAGCGCGTTCGAGGACGCCGGCCTGGTGGATGTGGTCCGCCCTCGCCACCCCGGCCCGGGCGTCTACACGTACTGGGACTACAAGCAGCTGCGCTTCCCCAAGAAGGAGGGCATGCGGATCGACTTCGTCATGGCCTCCCCCGCCCTGGCCGAATCCGTCACGGACGCGTACATCGACCGCGAGGAGCGCAAGGGCAAGGGCGCCTCGGACCACGCACCGGTCGTCGTCGAGCTCGGATCCTGACCCCATGCTGACCCTGGCCCAGGCGGAGCTGCGGGTCTATGAGCCGCTCGCCGCCTTTCCCGACGACGTCCAGGCCGGCTTCCAGCGCCACCGTCACCTGAGCAGGGCCCAGGTGGAGGAGATGGCCCGACGACGGTCCCGTCACCGTCTGGTGCGCGATGTCACCGATCCGTTCCCTCACCAGGACGACCTGGTGCGCGTGCTGAAGGTGCCGGCGGTGGATGCGGACGGCCGTCCCGGCGCCGGGGTCTCCGAGTTCTACTGCCCGGAGGAGATGGCCCTGCGCTCGGAGCTGGCCGCCGTGCAGCTGGAGGGGTCCATGCGCGCGGAGACCTTCGCCCTGGTGGTGCCGGAGGCGGCGCGGCAGGCGAACCTGGAGCGGCTGGCCGCCCGGGCTGAGCGCACGGGCATGTTCGACCAGGTGGACCAGGACGAGCAGCTGCAGGTGCGCACCCGGACTGCTGTGTGGGGCGTCCCGGCGGGGTGGTTCACCCTGTTCGGCCGCGAGGACCCTGTGGAGGTGGAGCGTGTCGAGGCAGAGGTGGTCGGCGCCCGGATGACCACCTCGCTCACCGCCGCCCTGGAGCGTGGCCGGAGGGCCGCCGTCGTGATGTCCCTGCACGCCCCGGACCTGGACCTGCTGGACGATGTCACCTCGCTGGTGGCCTGGCTGCAGTCCTTCCACCCGGACGCACACCTGGAGCTGGACTACGGGCCGCTGGCCGCCCTGGTCTGGCCGGACGACTCCGTGTTCGATGTGCAGACCGCCATCGACTCCCTGGAGGCGGGGGACATGTCCACCGCCGTGCTGGCCAACCACCGCATGGTCAAGCGCTGGCTGGACGTCCGGCAGCTCGGCCGGGCCAGCTGAGACCGACCGCACGCCCCCGGGCTGGCCATGCCCCCGGACCCGGACACTAGGCTGGTTTCCATGACCTTGGAAAAGAGCACCGGCAGCATGTCCACCCCTCCCTCAGAGGCACGGAACCGTCCGACCAACCCCTGGTGGGTGGACGCGGTGATCTACCAGGTCTACCCCCGGTCCTTCGCGGATGCGGACGGCAACGGCATGGGCGATCTGGCCGGCGTGACCGCCCAGCTGCCCTACCTGCAGCAGCTCGGTGTGGACGCGGTGTGGCTCTCCCCGTTCTACGTCTCCCCGCAGAAGGACGGCGGCTATGACGTGGCCGACTACCGGGACGTGGACCCGCTGTTCGGCACCCTGCAGGACGCCGATGACCTGATCGCCGCCGCGCACCAGGCCGGGCTGCGGATCATCGTGGACCTGGTCCCCAACCACACCTCCTCGGAGCACCCGTGGTTCCAGGCAGCCCTGGCCGCCGAGCCGGGTTCCCCGGAGCGCGAGCGCTACATGTTCCGCCCCGGCAAGGGCGAGGACGGGTCCGAGCCGCCGAACAACTGGCAGTCCACCTTCGGCGGGGACGCCTGGACCCGGACGACCGACCCGGACGGCACCCCCGGGGACTGGTACCTGCACCTGTTCGACTCCACCCAGCCGGATCTGAACTGGGAGAACCCGGAGGTCCGGGACGAGTTCGAGGACATCCTGCGCTTCTGGCTGGACCGTGGCGTGGACGGCTTCCGGGTGGATGTGGCCCACGGGCTGATCAAGGCCGAGGGGCTGCCGGACCATGAGACCCGCCCGGGCATGGTCACGGATGCCGCCGTGCTCGGCGAGGACGACGGCCTCGCCGTGGACCCGCACGCCGCGGAGAACCCGGAGGAGCACGCCCACCCGGTGCCGTACCACGATCAGGAGGGCGTCCACGAGGTCTACCGTTCCTGGCACCGCGTGCTGGACGAGTACGATCACGAGCCGGTCCTGGTGGCCGAGGCCTGGGTCTCGCCGCTGGAGCGGCTGTTCCGCTACGTCCGTCCCGACGAGATGCATCAGGCGTTCAACTTCACCTTCCTGCTGGCCGGCTGGGACGCGCAGCGACTCTCGGACGCCATCGAGGTCTCCCTGGACGAGGCCGCCAAGGTCGGTGCGCCCAACACCTGGGTGCTCTCCAACCATGACACCGTCCGCCACACCTCCCGCTTCGGACTGACCGATCCCACCCGCTACCCCTCGGGCATCGGGGCGGAGGAGGAGCAGCCGGACGAGCCTCTGGGCTGGAAGCGCGGCCGGTCCGCCGCCCTGATCGAGCTGGCCCTGCCCGGCTCGGCCTACGTCTACCAGGGCGATGAGCTCGGCCTGCCCGAGCACACCACCCTGGAGGACTCCCTGCGCCAGGACCCCAGCTTCTTCCGCACCAACGGTGAGGAGAAGGGGCGGGACGGCTGTCGGGTGCCCATGCCCTGGCGCGCGGACGCTCCGGGCTACGGCTTCACCGTGGGCCATCCCGACGGCGCCACCTCCTCCCAGCCCCAGGGCACCCCGAGTGCCCCCTGGCTGCCGCAGCCGGAGTCCTTCGCCCGCTACGCGGCGGACCAGCAGGTGGGCGTGGAGGGCTCGACCTTCGAGCTGTACCGCCAGCTGATCGGCATCCGCGGCGAGCTGGACCTGGGCACGGGCCGCTTCGCCTGGTCCCAGCTCCATGCACCGGAGCGCGGCGTGCTGTCCTTCACCGTGACCACCGGCGGGGGTGCGCACCTGGGCTCGGGTGAGCCGATCCCGGAGAAGACCGTGCTGGTGCTGGCCAACCTGAGTGAGACCGCCGTGGACATGCCCCAGGAGTACGCCGCGGCAGTGTTCAGCCACGACGAGGCCGAGGTGGAGGGCCAGTTGATGCCCGACTCCGCCGCCTGGTTCCTCCGGGAGTGAGTCACCGATCCCACCGCGGGAGATCGCCCCGCGGCAGGATCTGGCACCCGGCACCCGTCAGATTTGCGAACCCTCCTGTGGGTCTGCGGCCGCCCGTGCAATACGGGCACGATGCTCTCGGCTGAGACCCTTCCACCAGTTCTCCGCACTGGCGCCGGGGTTCTCCACGGCGTCGTCGTCCGTCTCCAGGCCGAACCGGTCCTGGATGTGCGTCAGGAACGACTTGCGCTTCAAGGCCTCCATCCTGCGCACATTGGCACTGAGAGCACGCAGCACGGCGAAGACCATCAGCACAATGAGGATGCTGAACGGCAGCCCGATGGTGATGGCCAGGGTCTGGATGGCCGTCAGCCCACCAGCCAGGAGAAGCGCCGCGGCCAGCAGGGCGGTGGTGACAGCGAAGAAGACGCGGATCCTGCTCGGCGGCTCGGGATCACCGCCGGTGGAGATCATCGCCATCACCAGAGAACCGGAGTCGGAGGAGGTGATGAAGAAGATGGCGGACAGGATGATGGCACCGGCCACCAGGATCCCCCCTGCGGGAAGCTGCTCCAGCACCTGGAAGAGCGCGGAGTTGGAGTCCACCGATCCGTCCTCACCGATCACGGAGGTGTACCCGTCAGGACGCACCGCCTCGTTGTAGAGGGCAGTGCCGCCGAGGACGGCGAACCACACCACGGAGATCATCGTGGGGACCAGCAGGACTCCGAGCATGAACTCGCGGACCGTGCGCCCGCGGGAGATGCGTGCGATGAACACTCCCACGAACGGCGTCCAGGACATCCACCACGCCCAGTAGTAGCTGCTCCAGCCCGCCTGCCAGTCGTCACCGGCAGAACCGAAGAAGGCCGAGGTGTCGAGGGACAGGCCGATGAAGTTCTGCAGGTACATGCCGAAGGTCTGCACCATCTCCTTGAGGAGGAACTGGGTGGGCCCCACGATCAGCAGGAACAGGACCAGCCCCGCCGCGATGAAGAGGTTGGTGGTGGAGAGCCACTTCATGCCACGGTTCACACCGGAGAGCACGGACCAGATCACGAAACCGGTGACGACCGCGATCATGATGTACTCGACGGCCGGATTGTCCTCCGGGACCACTCCCAGAGACCGCAGACCGGCGGCCATCTGAGTCACCCCGAGGCCCAGCGACGTGGCCACTCCGAACACGGTGCCCGCCAGGGCGAAGCAGTCGATGAGATTGCCCCAGCCTCCGCGGGCGGCCTTCTCTCCGATCAAGGGCTCCACGGCCCACCGCATGGACAGCGGGCGCCCGCGTCGATGGATGGCGTGGGCGATGGCCAGGCCGACCACAGCGTAGATGGCCCACGGCTGCAGCCCCCAGTGCAGGTACGTCTGGGACAGGGCCTGGCTCTGGAGCGCACCCTCGTTCAGTCCTGCGGCCTCGACGCCCGGTCGGGGCGTCGCGTAATGCATCAACGGCTCGGTCATGCCGAAGAACACCAGGCCGATGCCCATGCCTGCCGCAAAGAGCAGCGACAGCCAGGCCACGGTGGAGAACTCCGGCTTGGTGTCCGGACGACCGAGGATGATCGACCCCTTGCGGGAGAACCCCACGTAGAGGCAGAACACCACCAGTCCGAAGGACAGGAGGACGTACCACCAGCTGAAGTTGGAGATGATCACGCTCTGGACCGTCCCGATGGCAGACTCCATTCCCTCCGGGAAGACCATGGTGAGGATCACGAAGGCGAGGATCACCACCGTGGCGGGCCAGAACACCCACGGCATCACCCTGCCGTCGAAGCGTTCGGAGGTGACGGTCCGGTCCGTTCTGGCTCGTGGCGCGTCAGGGTCACCGAGGGGCGGACGGTCGGCTGCTGGCTTGGCATATTCCACAGGGCCACCTTACCCAGGCGTTGAATCTGTTGCGGCCCCGCAGGTGGAATGAACGGCGAAGGCCCCCCGCGTGCTGCGGGGGGCCTTCGTGATGCTGGTGGCTCCGACCGGCGTCGATCCGGTGACCTTACGATTTTCAGTCGTACGCTCTACCAACTGAGCTACAGAGCCCGGTGATATCTGACGATGTCACCAGGATCTTCCGCGCCGGAACGGCACCGGAACATCCAAGCGACCCTGACGGGACTCGAACCCGCGACCTCCGCCGTGACAGGGCGGCGCGCTAACCAACTGCGCTACAGGGCCAGTGTGCGAGAAACAACTTTACCAGACATTCTCTCCGCTTCTGACCACACATGGATGCGATCTGCGACACAGAGAGGGTGACTGCTGGAGCCGTTTCCTGCGTACCCCCAACGGGATTCGAACCCGTGTCGCCGCCGTGAAAGGGCGGTGTCCTAGGCCTCTAGACGATGGGGGCCTGAACACTTCGGGTTCCCGAAGTGGACCAGAGAAGTCTAAGGCGCGGACGGCGTCCACCGCAAACCAGGCAGACTGGTGGGATGAGCACCGCCGAGGGACCTCCGGACCAGATGAGCGAGGACGAGTTCGACCAGGTCGTCACCGAGGCGCTGGACCGCATTCCGCCGGAGCTCGCGGACCGACTGTCCAACGTGGCCGTGTTCGTGGAGGAGGAGTACGAACCCGAGCCCTGGGAGGACCCGGACACCGAGCTGTTCGGACTCTATGACGGCATCCCGCTGACGGAGCGGGCGGGCATGCCCTGGCAGATGCCCGACCGCATCATCATCTACCGCGGACCTCTGCTGCGCGCCTTCCAGGACCGGGACGAGCTGATCGAGGAGATCACCGTGACCGTGATCCACGAGGTGGCCCACTTCTTCGGGATCGACGACGAGCGCCTGCACGAGCTCGGCTGGGACTGAGCAGCGCTCGTGCAGGGCATCGAGCGCCTGCCGGGATCCTCAGATCAGTCGACGGGGCCGAACTTCTCCCGGGACGCCAGACGCTGGTCCTTGGCGTACGGCACCACCATCACCGGCCCCTTGGCATGGGCGATCACGCCGTGGCTGGTGGAGCCGAGCAGGGCACCGGTGAACCCGCCACGTCCGCGCGTGCCCACCACGGTCAGCCGTGCCGTGCGGGACTCCTCGACCAGCACGTCCACCGGGACGCCGTCCACCACATGGGCGCTGATCTCCAGCTCGGGGAACTCGGACTGCAGCCAGGCCACCCCCTGGTCCAGGGTCTCGCGCAGCTCCTCCACCAGGGCGTGCTCGTCCACGGTGGCCGGCAGCCAGGCCACGGCACCGGAGACCGGCGGCATGGCGCAGACCACGCGCAGCGGGGTGCCCCGCACGGAGGCCTCGCGGGCCGCTGTCAGAGCGGCAACGCGCCCCTGGTTCGAACCATCGACGCCCACGGCGACGGGGACACCCTGCTGGAAGCGCGGAGTCAGGTCCCCCGGGGGAACGATCACCACGGGGCACTTGGCGTGGGCTGGGAGGGCGCCGGAGGTCGAGCCGAGCAGGCGGCCCAGGAACCCGCCGCGGCCGCGAGATCCGGCGACCAGCAGCTCGGCCTGGGCGGAGTAGTCCACCAGGACTCCGGCGGCGTCGCCCATCTCCACGGCCTGACGGACCTCCACCGAGAACGGCCCGTCCTTCTTCAGCCGCTGGACCATCTCCTCCAGCACCTGGGCCGCTCCGGTGCGGATCAGTTCGTCGTCCGGGCCGCCGTAGCCTGCTTCCAGAGCCGATGCAGCGAACACCGGCATGCTGTAGGCGGTCACCAGGGTCACCGGGAGGCCACGCAGCTCAGCTTCGCGCAGGGCCCAGCGGCAGGCCGCATGCGACTGATCCGAGCCGTCCACCCCCACGACGATCCCGTGTGTCTGCACCTGTCTTGACTGCTGGGTCATGGCCATCTCCTCTTCGGGTCCGCGGGATCCTCGTCGATCCTGGGGGCATCTCCAGTCTAGGTGTCCGCCCCGGTCAGGACACGGGCTGGAGGGCTGCTGTCAAGGGTGGTGCTCCGGCGGCGAAGTCGGCGGCGGGCTCGATCAGCCGGGCTGGCAACGGGTCCGCCAGCAGGTGCCGGACCAGACCGTCCCTGCCCCCGGCCGCAGGACGGGTCAGCTCGTCTTGGCAGGCGACCAGGATGATGTTCCCCCGGCGCCGCCCCTTGAGCATCTGCGGATCGGCGATCACCCCGACGGTGGCGAAGCACTGTCGCAGGGTGGACACCTCACGCCGGGCCAAGGTCAGATCCGGTCCCCCGCCGAAGTTGACCAGGTACAGCCCGCCCGGACCCACCGTGCGCGCGGCAGCCTCGGCCGATTCCAGGCCGGTGAGGTGGGGCGGGGTGATCTGATCGCTCGGGCCGGTGCCGGCGAACACGTCCCGGATGACGACGTCACGGCTGTCCGGGTGGGCTCCGGCCAACGTGGCTCCAGCCTCCTCCACCCGGATCCGCAGGGCCGGGGCGCGCGGCAGCCCGAAACGGTCCCGCGCCGCCAGGGCCAGACCGGCGTCCAGCTCCACCGCGGTCTGACGGGATTGGGGGAACCAGGCGTGCGTCCACCGGGCCAGGGTGCAGCCGGCACCGCCCAGGTGCAGCACGCGCAGCGCCGTGTCCGAGGTCCAGCGGTGCATCATCACCGCGGCGGCCCAGCGCATGTACTCGAACCCCATCTCCAGGGGCTGGTCCGGGTTCAGCTGAGAGGACTCCACGCCGTTGACCTTCAGCAGCCAGGCGCCGTCCGTCCAGGGGTCGGGCAGGATCTCGGCGGTCCCGGTGTCGATGGGGAACGCCCCGGGCTCGATCTCCGCCGCCTCCGCCCCACCGCGTCCTCGACCACGGCCCGGACGCTCGGCGGAACCGGACCTCTTGCCTCCGCCCCGTCCTCGTCCGTTCACGCGCTCGAGCCCATGCCGGCAGCGCGCCGCACCATCAACTGCTCCTGGAGGCCCTCCCAGGGGCCGTCCATGGCCACGGAGGCGCCGTCGTCGTGAAATCCGTGCCGGCGGTAGAAGGACTGGGCGCGGGGATTCTCCGCCAGGACCCAGAGGAAGGCCGGGGCCTCACCCAGGGCGCGGTCCAGCAGGGCGTCGGCCACCCCGGTGCCCTGCGCCGAGGCGAGCACGTAGAGGGCGGTGAGCTCGAGGTCGGGCAGGTCGGTCCGCCCGTGCATCCGCTCCGGCCGAGCCGGCGCGGCACAGGCCATGCCCACGCAGGTCCCGCGCTCGTCCTCGGCCATCCAGACGGTGGTCCCCCGGTCCACGATCCCGCGCCAATGTTCGATCTGCCGGTCCAGGGTGGCCTCGGCACGCTGGAAGAACTGCTCATCCCGCAGGTGTCCGTAGGCCTCCCGCCAGGCGGCGGCCTTCATCGTCAGGACCGCAGGCAGATCCGCCTGCGCGGCGTCGCGAACGTAGTAGCTGTGCTCCGTGCGGGCGGAGCGGATCACAGATCCTCCAGTGCGGCCTCCAGGCGCTGCACCTTCCCATCGATCTCACCCGTGTGCCCCGGGCGGATGTCCGCCTTGAGCACCAGGGAGATGCGAGAACCGAACGGGGAGACCGCGTCCACGGCTGCCTTCACCACGGCCATCACCTCGTCCCACTCCCCCTCGATCTCGGTGAACATCGAGGAAGTGCGGTTGGGCAGGCCCGACTCCCGGACCACCTTCACCGCGGCAGCCACCGCCTCATGCACCGAGCCATCGGCCTCGGCGCCGGCGGTGGTGTTCCCGACGACGGCCCCTTCCGGATGGTTCGACAGGCTGGGCTGGCCAGAGGGAGCGACAGAGAATGCGACGATCATGTACTCCAGTCTGCCCCACGTCCCAGAACGCGAACAGGCCCCCGAACCTCCCGGGTGGAGGGCTCGAGGGCCTGTGTCAGCTGTGCAGGACGCTGCTGACGTCTGCCAGGAGTGCCGGCTGGATCAGCCGCCGAACAGCGGGGTCAGAGCCTTGATCAGCTCGCTGCCGCCCAGCACGATGAAGATCAGCGCGGTGAGGCCCAGCAGCACGTTGTGGTACCACTTGTTGCGGAACTTCTCCGGGACCAGCTTCTTCTGGTTGTTCAGGAACAGCAGAGTGATCGCCAGGAACGGCATGAACAGCGCGCCGAGCGTGCCGTAGAGCAGGATCAGGAAGATCGGGCGGTCCAGGAACAGCAGGGACATCGGCAGGATGGTCAGCCAGATCAGGTAGAAGCGTGCGGGCTTGGAGGCCAGCGACGGGGCATCGTCCTGGTCCAGCTCGTCGGCCGGACGGCGGAAGTTCGTCCAGAAGTCGGCGAACATCAGGGACACGCCGTGCCATACGCCCAGCAGCGAGGAGAAGGACGCGGCGAAGAAGCCGACCAGGAAGACAACCGACCAGGCCTCGCCGTAGCGCTCGGCCAGCACGTTGCCCACATCCAGCAGGCCGCGGTCGCCTGCGGAGATGGCGATGTCAGCCGAGTGCAGCAGCTCCACGCCCATGATCATGGTGGCGATCACGAAGATGCCGGTGAGGATGTAGCTGACCGAGTTGTCGAAGCGCATCACGCGCATCCACTTGGGGGTGTTCCACCCCTTCTCACGCAGCCAGTAGCCGTACGCGGCCAGGGTGATGGTGCCGCCGACGCCGCCGGCCAGGCCCAGGACGTAGAACATGGCGCCGTCCTCGGTGGGCAGGCGCGGGACCAGTCCGGTGAGGATCTCGCCGATGTTCGGAGTGGTCATGGCTGCGGAGAGCAGCACGGTGACGAACATGATGCCGATCAGCACCGTCATCAGGGTCTCGACCAGGCGGTACTTGTTGAGCCACACCAGGCCCATGCCGATCAGACCGGCCGCGATGGCGAAGATCTTGGAGTCCACGCCCGGGAACAGGGCCGCCAGCGGCAACGCCGTGGAGCTCATGGCGGTGGCGCCGTACACGAAGCCCCAGACGATGATGTAGATGCCGAAGTACCAGCTGGTCCACTGGCCCAGCGTGCGCCAGCCCTGGAAGATCGTCTTGCCGGTGGAGAGGTAGTACCGTCCGGTGCCCTCCACGAGCACGATCTTCAGGATGACGCCCAGGACCACGGCCCACATCAGCATGTAGCCGTAGCGGGAGCCGGCGGTCAGGGTGGCCACCAGGTCAGCGGCGCCCACACCGGTGGCGGCGGCGACGATGCCCGGGCCCAGCGAGTTCCACTTGGGCTTGACCGGAGTCTCATTGATCTCGGCCTGGGTGAACCCGACGATGTCCGGATTGTGGACCGGATGCCCTCGATCAGCATGCGCGTGCTGTGACATGGTTCTCCATTCCCCTCTGTGCGGATCGGCCGACGCCCCACGGTGTCGGCTGGAGATGGTGCGATGGAAGCGGTGATGCAGATCCCCATGAGCTGTGTCCGGCATCACCAGTGTGATGAACGAACTGTAGCGCATGGAGGGTATACGAACCATCTGTGTCCCGCTCCCTATAGTGGAGGCAGGTCCGACTGACACTCGTCAGACGCGGACGACTCGACCCCCGAGGAGAGGCGCACCATGCCCCAGGGCATCTTCGTCACCACCACCACGAGCGGCGCCGGGAAGTCCCTGGTCAGCCTCGGCCTGGCCGACTCGCTGTACAAGCGGTCCGGCTCCATCGGCTACTTCCGGCCCATCGTCCCCGGGGACGATCCGGACGCCGACCCGATGGTCCAGCTGATGCGTGAGCAGTTCGGCCTGAGCGCTGAACGGTCCCGGGGTGGGCTCACCGCCGCCGAGGCGCGCGCGCTGATCGCCGAGGGCCACGGCGACCAGGTGCAGGAACGCTGCGTGGCCCTGTTCGACGCGATCGCCCAGGAGTGCGGGATCGTGGTGGTCGAGGGCACCGACCTGGCCGCCGCCGACCCCGCCGTGGAGCTGGAGCTCAATGCCGATCTGGCCCGGAACCTCGGCATGCCCGTCATCGGGGTGGTCGCCGGGACCGGGCTATCCGCATCCCAGGCCGCAGACGCCGTGGACCTGGCCCGCCGTTCCCTGGACGAGGCCGGCGTGGACCTGCTGGCCATGATGGTCAACCGGGCCGACCCCACTCAGCTGGACGAGATCCACGACGCCATTCGCCCCGGCCGCCACTCCTGGCCGGTCTACGTCCTGCCGGAGCTGCCCGAACTGGCTCTGCCCTCCGTCTCGGAGATCGCCCACGCGCTGGATCTGTCCCAGGTGGCCGGGCAGGAGAACCTGGACCGGGACGTCTCCGAGGTCAAGGCGGTGTCCATGGAGGGCGGGAACTTCCTGGAGATCCTGCGCGAGGCCGCACTGGTCATCGTCTCCGGTGACCGTTCCGACGCCGTGCTGGCCACCGTGGCCTCGGCCCTGACCCCGGACTTCCCGGTGCCGGCCGGCATGATCCTGACCAACGGGATCCTGCCCAATCACAGCGTCCAGCGGCTCTACCGGGATGCGGCGTTCCCGATCTTCGTCACCATGGCGGACACCTTCACCACTGCCCGGGACGTCTCCACCGTGCGCAGCGAGCTCTCCAGTGCCCAGCCCCGCAAGACCGCTGCGGCCCTGGGCGCCTGGCATCAGCGGGTGGACGGGGACGAGCTGCTCCAGCGGATCGAGATCCCACGCACCTCCCGGATCACCCCGCTGCGCTTCCTGCACGATCTGATCGAACGGGCCCAGTCCGACCGCCAGCGGATCGTGCTGCCCGAGGGTGAGGATCCGCGCATCCTCCGGGCCGCGGAGATCCTGCGTCGTCGTGATGTCTGTGACCTGGTGGTGCTGGGACCGGAGGCCGCCCTGAAGGAGCTGGCCGCGAGTGAGGGCGTGGACCTGACCGGACTGGAGCTGGTGGACCCGGCCACCTCCCCGGACCGCGAGCGCTATGCAGAGGAGTATGCGAAACTGCGCGCCCATAAGGGAGTGGATCTGGAGCGCGCCCGCGAGGTGATGCTCGAGGGCGCGTACTTCGGGACCATGATGGTCCAGCTGGGCGATGTGGACGGCATGGTCTCCGGTGCCGCGCACACCACCGCGAACACCATCCGCCCGGCCCTGGAGTTCGTCAAGACCCGCCCTGGCGTCTCGATCGTCTCCTCCGTGTTCTTCATGCTGCTGCCGGACCGCGCCCTGGTCTACGGCGACTGTGCGGTGAACCCGGATCCGAACGCGGAGCAGCTGGCGGACATCGCCTACGCCTCCTCGGTCACCGCTGAGCAGTTCGGCGTGGATCCGCGCGTGGCCATGCTCTCCTACTCCACGGGCGGCTCCGGTTCGGGCGAGGCCGTGGACAAGGTCCGCCAGGCCACCGAGCTGGTCCGCGGCGCGCATCCGGAGCTGAAGGTGGACGGACCGCTGCAGTATGACGCCGCGGTGAACCAGTCCGTGGCGGCCTCGAAGATGCCGGACTCGGAGGTCGCTGGGCAGGCCACGGTGTTCATCTTCCCGGACTTGAACACGGGCAACAACACCTACAAGGCCGTGCAGCAGTCGGCCGGGGCAGTGGCCGTGGGACCGGTGCTGCAGGGTCTGAACAAGCCGGTGAACGACCTCTCCCGGGGCTGCACCGTGGAGGACATCGTGAACACGGTGGCCATCACCGCCATCCAGGCGCAGTCCCAGTAGTCCCAGCAGTCGCAGCAGTCGCAGCAGTCGCAGCAGCCCCACTCAGCCTGACGGAACGGACCACCATGCTCATCCTGATCATCAACTCCGGCTCCTCCTCCCTGAAGTACCAGGTGCGGGAGATCCACGACGACGGCTCCGAGCCTGACCAGCCCATCCTCACCAAGGGATTGGTGGAGAGGATCGGCGTGCCTGGTTCGGGGATCCCGGATCACGCCGCGGCACTGGAGCAGGTGGACGCCCACCTGGAGGAGGTGCTGGCGGGACGGACGATCGACGCGGCCGGACACCGGGTGGTGCACGGCGGCGAGCGGTTCAGCGCACCGGCCCTGGTGACCATGGAGGTCATCCGGGCGATCGAACGGCTGGCCCCCTTGGCCCCGCTGCACAACCCCGCGGCGGCACAGGGGCTGCGCGCCATCACGGCACGGTGGCGGGAGATGCCGCAGGTGGTCGTCTTCGACACCTCCTTCCACCAGAGCATGCCGGAGGAGGCCTGGCGGTACGCCCTGCCGGACGCGCTGTACACCGAGCACGGCATCCGCCGGTACGGCTTCCACGGCACCAGCCATGACCTGGTGACCGGGGTGGCCGCCCAGACCCTGGGGATCGAGCGCGATCAGTTCCGTGCGGTGGTCCTGCACCTGGGCAACGGCGCCTCAGCCACCGCCATCCGGGACGGGAAGTCGGTGGACACCTCCATGGGCTACACCCCGCTGGCCGGACTGGTGATGGGCACCCGGTCCGGGGACGTGGACCCCTCGGTGATCACCCAGCTGATCTCGCGCGGGATCTACACCGCGGAGCAGATGGACCACCTGCTGAACAAGGAGTCGGGCCTGCTGGGGCTGTCCGGCAACGCGGACATGCGTGAGGTCGTGGAGGCGGCTGAGGCCGGGGACACCGCAGCGCGGACCGCACTGGAGGTGGCCTCCTACCGTCTGGCCAAGTACGTCGGTGGATACCACGTGGCCGTGGACGGTGCGCAGGCGATCGTGTTCACCGCCGGCATCGGGGAGAACTCGGCCCCGTTCCGGGCTGCGGTGCTGGACCGACTGGGTGCCCTGGGCGTGCAGTACAGCGCGGAGCTGAACGAGCAGCGCTCCGGGGAGCCGCGCGTGATCTCCACACCAGACTCGGCCATCCCGGTCCTGGTGGTTCCCACAGACGAGGAGCAGGCGATCGGCGCCCTCACCCTTCAGGTGGCCCAGCAGCACGGGAAGCTCTGAGCCGAGGGGTCCGTTCCTTCCCCGCCGCACGCCCGAATGTTACCGTTCCGTAACCATCCGCCGCCGGACGAGAGGGACACCATGCCCACCGCACTCCAGAAGACCTATGCCGCTCTGCAGGGCCGCCCACTCGGCAAGCAGCTGTTCAGCGCCGCGCTGTGCCTGAAGGCACCGTACTTCCGCACCATCCTTCCCCGAGTGATCTCCCTGGAGCCCGGTCGCGGGGAGGCACGGATGCCCGACTGGTGGGGTGTGCGCAACCACCTCGGCACCGTCCACGCCATCGCCTGCTGCAACCTGGCGGAGCTGGTGGCCGGATCCACGGCGGACATGTCCATGCCGGCCAGCCACCGCTGGATCCCCAAGGGCATGACGGTGGAGTACCGGAAGAAGGCCCAGGGCACCCTGACCGCGGTGGCCACCGTGGAGGACCTGAGCATGCTCACAGCAGATCAGTCCCGTGACGTGGTGGTCCCGGTGGACGTCACCGACCCGTCCGGCACCGTGGTGGTCCATGCCGAGATCACCATGTGGGTCTCCCCCCGCTGAGCCTCAGGCCACCTCGGCGTCGGCGTCGATCTCCAGCTCGTTGCCCGGGATCGAGGCCAGCAGCTTCCGTGTGTACGGGTGCCGCGGGTTGGTGAAGATCTCCTCCGAGGTCGCGGCCTCCACCAGCTCGCCGTCCTTCATCACGCAGACGTAGTCGGAGATCAGCCGCACCACGGCGAGGTCGTGGGAGATGAACAGGTAGCTCAGCCCCAGTTCCTGCTGCAGGTCCTTGAGCAGGTCCAGGATCTGGGCCTGCACCAGCACGTCCAGCGCGGACACCGGCTCGTCGCACACGATCAGGTCCGGGTTCAGCGCCAGGGCTCGGGCGATCGCGATGCGCTGCCGCTGACCACCGGAGAGCTCGGCCGGATACCGCCGGAACATGTGCGCCGGCAGGGCCACCTGGTCCATCAGCTTCAGCACGCGCTCGCGCCGCTCCCGGGCGTTGCCCCGCTTGTACGCGACCAGCGGCTCCTCGATGATCCGCCCCACCGTGAACATGGGGTTCAGCGAGGAGTACGGGTCCTGGAACACCGCCTGCACGCGCTGCCGGAAGTCCTTCAGGTCCGCCTTGTTCAGGTTCAGCACGTCCTTGCCCTCGAACGTGATGGACCCCGAGGTCGGCTCGATCAGCTTCAGGAGCATCCGCGCCGTGGTGGTCTTGCCGGAGCCCGACTCGCCCACGATCGACACCGTGGAGCCCCGCGGGATCTCCAGCGTCACATCCCGGGTGGCGTAGAAGTCGGCCTGGCCCCTCTTGGGGTACACCTTCGTCAGGTCGGTGATGGTCACCAGGGGCTCCGCGGTGCGCTTCGGCGCCCCCTCCACAGCAGTTCCCGACGACGGCCGGTCACCGTCCGCGGTCGGCTCACCTGCCGCGTGGCTGCCGGAGGTGCCACTGGGTGCCGCGAACGCGTCCGGTGCCAGCCGCACGGCCGCCACGGACGGTGCCGCACGGACCAGGGACTGGGTGTACGGGTGCTGGGGGTCGTTGAGCAGCTGTTCGGCCGGACCGGTCTCCACCACCAGACCACGGTGCATGACCACCAAATTCTGGGCACGTTCGGCGGCCAGGCCGAGGTCGTGGGTGATGAGCAGGACGGCGGTCCCCAGCTCCTGGGTCATCTCCCCGATCTGATCGAGGATGACCTGCTGGACGGTGACGTCCAGGGCGGAGGTGGGCTCATCGGCGATCAGCAGCTGGGGCCGGCAGGCCAGGGCGATCGCGATCAGAGCACGCTGACGCAGACCGCCGGAGAGCTCGTGCGGATACTGCTTGGCGCGGCGGGCGGCCTCCGGGATGCCGGCCTGCTCCATCACCGCCACCACCTTCTGGTCCACATCCTTCTTGGTGGCCTGACGGTGGGTGAGGAGGGTCTCGGCGATCTGCGTGCCGATCTTGGAGACCGGGTTCAGGTTGGACATGGGGTCCTGCGGGACCAGCCCGATCTGCTCACCGCGGATCCGGCGCAGCTTGGACTCCGGCATGCCGACCAGCTCCTGGCCGTCGAACCGGATGGAGCCTCCGGTGACCTTGCCGTTGCCCGGCAGCAGGCCGATGGCGGCCATGGCCGTGGTGGACTTGCCCGAACCGGACTCGCCCACGATCGCCAGCGTGCTGCCGGCGGCCAGCTCCATGGAGGCGTTGTCCACGGCCTGCACGCTGCCGTGCATGGTGGAGAAGGCGACCTGCAGGTCGGTGATCTTCAACAGCGGCTCGCCCTGGACGGGCTTGGTCGACATCTCGGTCATCTCAGACTTCTCAGAGTTCTCAGTCTGCTCAGGGTGCTGGTTCATCACCGTCTCCTCGACTTCGGGTCCAGGGCCTCACGCAGGGACTCACCCAGCAGGGTGAAGCCCAGGGCGGTCACCGCGATGCAGATGCCCGGCAGGAAGGCCAGCCACGGGGCGATGCCCAGCTCGGCCTGGGCGTAGGTGAGCATGCGTCCCCACTCGGCGGTCTCCGGGCGTCCGCCGCCCAGACCCAGGAAGGACAGGGCCGCTGCGTCGATCACCGCGGTGGCCAGGGTCAGCGTGGCCTGGACGATCACCGGTCCCACCGAGTTCGGCAGCACGTGGCTCATGGTGATGGTGCTGCGGCTCAGACCCAGCGTCTGGGCGGCCAGGACGTAGTCCGACCCCTTCTGCGTGAGCATGGAGGACCGCAGCAGACGCGCGAAGATCGGCACCTGGGAGACACCGATGGCGATCATCACCGCGTACTGTCCCTGGCCCAGCACGGCGGCGATGGACACGGCCAGCAGCAGGTTCGGCACGGAGAGCAGGATGTCCACGATCCGCATGACCACGCCGTCCACCCAGCCGCCGAACGTGCCGGCCAGCAGGCCCAGGAGCATGCCGCCCGCCAGGCCCATGGCCGTGGAGACGATGCCGATGGTCAGCGAGGCCTGGGCTCCCCAGATCAGTTTGGAGAGCACGTCACCGCCGAAGCGGTCCAGGCCCAGCGGGTAGGCGCCGATCTCGCCCGGTCCCGGGATATTGCCCGGGGTGATCTCCCGTGCACCGGGAACGGACTCGCCGGGATACGGGGCGAGGACAGGAGCCAGGATCGCGACCAGGAAGAACAGCACCACGATGATCGCACCGGCGATCGCCGCGGGATTGCGCTTGAGCCGCTGGAAGGCGTCCTTCCAGACGGAGGTGCCCTTGGTGTCCATGCCCGGCTCGGACGTGGACTGGGTCTGCCCGGCGGCCACGGGGGCGCCGTCGGCCTCCACGGGCGCGCCCACCGGGGCAGCGCCCGGGGTCATCTCGGCGGAGGGTCCGCCGCCTGGTGTGGGAGGAAGATTCATGCTCATGAGACACGCACCCGGGGGTCGATCAGGCCGTAGGAGACGTCCACGACCAGGTTGATGAGTGAGTAGATCAGCGCGATGAAGATGATGAACCCCTGCAGGACCGGGAAGTCCAGATTGAAGATGGCGTCCCACAGGAAGCTGCCGATCCCGTTGAAGGCGAACACCGTCTCGGTGAGCACCGCGCCGGAGATCAGCAGGCCCAGCTGCAGGCCCAGGGTGGTGATGACCGGGAGCATCGCGTTGCGCATGACGAACCGGTTGCGGATCAGGTTCGGGGCCAGGCCCTTGGCCTTGGCGGTGCGCACGTAGTCCGCGTTCTGCACCTCCAGCACGGAGGCGCGGGTGATGCGGGCGATGATCGCCAGCGGGATGGTGCCCAGGGCGATGCCCGGCAGCACCAGGTGGGTGAAGGCGTCGAAGGCGGCGTCGAACTCACCGGTGATCAGCCCGTCCCATACGAAGAAGTTCGTGTAGTGCGTGGCGTCGATGCGCGGGTTCTGCCGGCCGTCCGGGGGCAGCCAGCCCAGCTGCACGGCGAACACCCACTTGAGGATGAAGGCCAGGAAGAACACCGGGACCACCACGCCCATCAGGGAGAGCAGCACGGCCAGCTGGTCCTGCCACCTGCCCACGTGGCGGGCGGCCCAGTAGCCCAGCGGGATGCCGAGCGCCACCGCGAAGACGATCGCGAAGGCGGAGAGCTCCAGGGTGGCCGGGAACCGAGCGGCGAACTCCTCCAGCACGGGGCGGTTGGTCAGCAGGCTGCTGCCGAAGTCGCCGGAGAGGATCCGGCCCATGTACTGGAAGTACTGCTCCACCAGGGGCTTGTCGAACCCATATGCCGCGTTGACGCGAGCCACGGCCTCTGGGGTCGCCTTGTCCCCCAGCAGCGCGGTGGCCGGGCCGCCGGGCAGGGAGCGGACCCAGAGGAAGAGCAGGACGGAGAGTCCGAAGAGGGTGGGGATCAGCAGCAGCAGGCGCTTGCCGATGAGTCGAAGCACGAGGCTTCCCTTCAGGTGCGGGAGACGTGGATCAGGTGAGGATCACGACGACGGCGCGGGGCCGTCGTCGTGATCCTCACTCAGGTGCCCCACGGGTGAGGCGAGGTGATGCGTGAGGTGCCAGACCCTCAGATCACTCCGAGAGCTTGATCTGGTTGAAGACCTCGTCGTTGACCGGGCTGGCCGGGTAGGACTCCACGCGCTCGGCGAAGGCCAGCGACGGAGCCGGGTGGGCCAGCGGGACAGCCGGTGCCAGCTCGGAGACCTGCTTGTTGATCTCCTCGTACATCGGCGTCTGCTCCTCCAGGTTCGGCACCTGGCGAGCCTCGTTCAGGGCCTCGAAGAGGTCCGGATCGTTGAAGCCGAACTCGGGCTTCTCGCCGCCGAAGAACACACCCACGAAGTTGTCGGTGTCGTTGTAGTCGCCGGTCCAGCCCAGCAGGTGGATGCCGTGGTTGGCCGAGCCCTGGACGCGGTCCAGGTAGTCCGGGGACCACTTCTCCGGCTTGGCGTTGACCTTGATGCCGACCTCGGCCAGCTGGCCGGACAGGTTCGAGAAGACCTGCTCAGGGGTGGGCATGTACGGACGGGAGACGCCGGTGGGGTAGTTGAAGTCCACGGTGAAGCCGTCCTCGTAGCCGGCCTCGGCCAGCAGCTGCTTGGCCTTCTCCGGGTCGTACTCGTACTTCTCCACGTCCTCGGTGTAGCCGTTGACCATGTCCGGGATGAAGGTCACGGCCTTCTTGGTGCCCTCGGGCAGGGTCTGGCGGATCAGCGCGTCCTTGTCGATCGCGTAGGAGATCGCCTGGCGCACCTTGAGGTCCTTGAGCTCCTCGACCTCCTGGTTCATGCCCAGGTAGAGGATGGTGAAGGGCTCGCGGTTGACGATGTTGTAGCCGGCGTCGGCCAGGGAGCCCACATCGGCCGGGGAGACCAGGTCGTAGCCGTCGATCTGGCCGGCCTCCAGGGACTGGCGGCGAGCCACGGGGTCATCGATCACGCGGAAGGTGATGTTGGTGACCTGGCCCTTCTCGCCCCAGTAGTCATCGAAGCTGGAGAGCTTGATGTCCTGGCCCACGGCCCACGAGTCGAACTTGTAGGGGCCGGTGCCGGTGGGGTGCGCGCGGGCGTACTCGGTCAGCTCCGGAGCCTCGGCGGTGCCGCTGGCCTCGTCCGCGCCGTGCTCCTCCATGGCGGCGGGGGACTGCATGGCGAAGGCCGGCAGGGACAGGGAGGCGATGAACCCGGCGAAGGGCTGGTTCAGGGTGACGGTGGCGGTGCCCTCGTCCGTGGCCTCGCAGGACTTGTAGACGGCGGTGTCCGGGGAGTCGGAGAAGCCGCGGAAGAGCTTGCCGTAGTAGTAGGCCTGGGTCTCGGACTGCTGGATGCCCTCGAAGTTGTACCAGCGGTCGAAGTTGGCGCAGACGGCTTCGGCGTTGAAGTCGGTGCCGTCGTGGAACTTCACGCCCTCCTTGAGCGTGAACTCATGGGTCAGGCCGTCCTCACTGGACTCCCAGGACTCGGCGAGCAGCGGTGCGGGGTCCGCCGTGCCGGGCTCGACTCCGACCAGGCCCTCGAAGATCTGGCGGGAGACGCGGAAGGACTCGCCGTCAGAGGCGAAGGCGGGATCCAGGCTCTTGGGATCGGAGGAGGCGGCGAAGATGAAGTTGCCGTCCACGGACGACTCGGAGCCGGAGTCCCCGTTGTCACCCGAGTCATCGCGCTGGCTCTGGGCGCAGCTGGAGAGCAGCAGCGCGGCGGCTGCGGCGGCGGCGGTCACAGCGGACAGGCGCCGGCGGCGTGGAGTAAAGGACATGGTCCCTCCCATGTAGGTGGCGAGTGGACACTGTGACGTATGGAACACCACGGTGCTTGATGGTGAGCATACTCACTCCTCCGGACACCGGAGACACGCCACACGCCGTCAGCGCCAGGTGTGCAGGAGTGTTTTCAGACCTGAAACATCCCGGTGACCTGGCCGGAGAAGTGGCTCAACGCCGTGCTCGATCCGTCACCTGCGCCAGCACCTGACCCGGCCGATTGGTGGTGATCTCCTGGACTCCCAGTCCGGCCAGCAGCTCCACGTCCTCGGGGTGATCCGCGGTCCAGACGCGCAGTCGGCGTCCGGCGGCCAGCCAGGCCTTCACATCGGCCAGGTGGCTGCGCACGTACTCCACGCCGGGGCCGGCCATCCCGGCCCGTCCGTCCCAGATGATCCGCTCGGAGTCCGCCGCGGCCTGCCGCAGGGTCGCCCGCACCGCGGCCCTGCTCAACGGGCTCCAGGCCAGGCGGGAGGGGATCGGGTCCGCCGGCACCAGGTCCACGAGTGCGCACAGCATCTCGGTGCTCACCGTGGGGCTGAGGTACTGCAGGGACCCGGCGTAGAAGCTCATGAAGGAGATCTGGACCTGCCCGATCCGAGAGGTCTCCGGATCCCAGCCAGCCCCGATCAGCCAGCTCAGGGCACGCTCCTCCAGCTCATGGCCGTACGGACTGGGGTGCTTGAACTCCACGGCCAGCCGGACGGGCCGACCGGCGGCGACCAGCAGCTCCACCAGCTCGGGCAGGGTGAGCAGTTGGTTCTCGGCTCGGCCAAACTCGGTCGGCACCTCGGCGGGATGCCAGGAGTGCACGTCCAGCCGGCTCAGCTGAGCCAGCGTGTGATCGGACACCCGCCCGCTGCCGTCGGAGGTGCGGTCCACGGTGGAGTCGTGCCAGAGGACGAGCTGGCGGTCCTTGGTCAGGTGCACATCGCACTCCACACCGTCGGCCCCTTCGGCCAGAGCATGCAGATAGGCGGCACGGGTGTGCTCGGCGTAGGCGGCCGAGGACCCCCGATGGGCGATCACCAGAGGTCGGGCCGGCAGGGCCTCCTCCGCAGCGGTGACACCGGTCAGCTGGGTCGAGGACGTGCGGGGGGACAGGGTCCGGATCGACTGCACACCCCAGAGAGTAGTCCTGGCGGGAGGACGCCGACACGGACCGTGGGCATCCGACTGGTTAACTGGTGATGACACCTCGACTGCACGGCCCGGAAGGTCTCATGCACCCCACACCCGAACGCGGCGCCCCCGACCTGCGGCTGCAGCCCGGCGGCCCCACCGAGGCCGAGCGGGCAGCGGCCCTGCGCCGGATGAAGACGGTGGCCACGGGACTGCTCGTGGTCATGGCGGTCATCTTCACCATCGCCTTCCTGCTGCAGGACCAGTACCCGTGGCTCTCCTACGTGCGAGCCGCCGCAGAGGGAGGAATGGTCGGCGCCCTGGCGGACTGGTTCGCCGTCACCGCGATCTTCCGGCACCCCCTCGGCCTGAAGATCCCCCACACCGCGCTGATCCCCCGCAAGAAGGACATGATCGGCGAGACCCTCGGGGACTTCGTCCACCAGAACTTCATGGAGGGCGAGGTGGTGGAGGAGAAGCTCGGTCAGCTGGCCCTCTCCGAACGCACCGGGGCGTGGCTGCGTCAGCGTCCGCACGCCGAACGGGTGGCCGGAGAGGTCTCCACGGCGGCTGAGGGGCTGCTCAGCGCCACCGACGACGGTGCCGTCCGGGACCTGATCGCCTCCCTGGTCCAACGGCACATGGTGGAGCCGGAGTGGTCCCCCACCCTGGCCACCGTGCTGGAGAACGTGGTCACCCAGCGCCATCACGACCGCGTGGTCGACCTGCTGGTCTCACACACCGGGGACTGGGTGGCCGCCCACCCGGACTTCTTCGTCTCCACGGTGCGCTCCCGCTCCCCGGGCTGGGTGCCGGAGGCCCTGGACCACCTGCTGGCCGAACGGATCCACGCCGAGCTGCTCAAGTACCTGGCCGCCGTGCGCGCAGACCCGGACCACGAGCTGCGCCGGTCCATCGACCAATGGCTGCAGGACCTGGTCCGGGACATGCGCTCGGATGCGGACACCCGCGCCAAGGTGGAGTCGCTCAAGACCAGCCTGTTCAACGATCCGCGCATGCAGGAGTGGGCGGGCAAGGCCTGGGCCAATGCCAAGGCGACGCTGCTGGCCCAGCTGAAGGAGCCGACGTCGGACCTGCATCTGGCCCTGGTCTCCGCGCTGCAGGACCTGGGCGCGCGGCTGCAGGAGGACCCGGAGCTCTCTGCCCGGGTGGATGGCTGGGCCGGCACCGCAGCCAACCATGTGCTGCGCCAGTACGGACCGCAGATCGTGGGCGTGATCGGCGAGACCATCCAGCGGTGGGACGGCCAGAAGGCCTCGCGCACGATCGAGCTCTACATGGGCCGGGACCTGCAGTTCATCCGGATCAACGGGTCCATTGTCGGAGCGCTGGCAGGGCTGGCCATCCACACGGTGGCCAGCCTCCTGCTCAGCTGATCAGGCCTCGCCGCGCTCAGCCCGGTGCCGCTCGCGGGCCGCACGGACCTCGGCGGCCATGTCCTCGGCGTCGTCCTTCACGCCCTGGCGGACCAGCTGGCGGGCCTCCTTGCGGGCCTCCTTGCCCTCAGGCAGCTCCGTGAGCTCACCGCGCAGCTCCTCGGGCAGCTGGACCGGAGCAGGACCGAACAGGTGTTGAGCGGACTTGACCACGGCCTTGCCCATGGCGCGGTTGCCCACGCCGCCGATCACGGCGCCCACGCCGAACGGGATGAGGCGTCCCAGGAACCCGGCGCCCTGGCGGACCAGGATCTTGCGGAAGAAGCTGCGGCGCAGCTGCTGGAAGAGCACCTCGGAGACGCCGGCCGAGCCGGTGAACACCGCTGCCACACCGGAGGCCGGGCCGGGACCGGTGAGGCTGTTGAGCCCACCGCGGCCCTGGTTGGCGAACTCCTTGATCATCTTGCGGCCGTCCTCGCCGAGCATGACGGCCATCACCAGCGCCTGGGCCCGGCCCGGGTCATCGGTGGTGATCCCGTGCAGTTCGGCGATCGACTGGGCGTACAGCGCACTGGCCTCCAGGAAGCCGACCGTCGCGGCGGCGGAGAGGCCCAGAGCGGCCACGGTGCCGATCCCGGGGACCACGGCGGTGCCGCCCACAGCCGCCCCACCGCCGGTCACGCTGAGCAGGTACTGCTTGGTGAGCCGATCGGACAGCTGCGCGGGGGTCTCATCCGGGTGCTTCGTGCGCAGCCGGTTCAGGTTCATCAGCACCAGGGGCCGCTGGATGTCCAGGGCCTTGAGCACGGCCGTCTGGAAGGCCGGCGTGGGGTTGCCGTCCTCGTCGATCGCCTGGTTGAGGGCGAAGTCGGTGGCCTTCTGGCCCGCGACGCTCTTCAGGGACATCTTGCCGTTCTTGGCCATGCTGCTCCTCCTGTGTGCGGCGCGGACCGGTCCGGCCCGTCCACCGCTCCGGGACAACGGGGTGTAGGTCTCCATGAAACACCACGGCGCCGGGCCTCGACCATGGGAATCGGCGCTGTCCCGCTCTCAGCGGAACGCGTCCGGCCCGGAATGTAAGCTGGGCCACATCGGCCGCACCCCCGGTCGGAACCTCGAACGAAGGGCCTTCTCATGCGTCTTGGAACCTCTGTCGTCCTGATCGCCTTGGGCGCCATCCTCTCCTTCGCCGTCAACGACGCCGTCCCCGGCGTGGACCTGACCATCGTGGGCTACATCCTGATGGGCGCCGGCGCGCTGCTCCTGCTGCTCTCCCTGGTCCAGATGGGGGCGAACTCCTCACGCGGCCGCGTCACCGAGTCCCGGTCGGTGCGGGATCCCGGAACCGGCGAGTCCGTCACCCGCAACGAGACCCGGGACCTCTGAGCGGCCTCGCCCTGCTCGGACAGCCTTCCCGACGACGGCCCCGCACCTCCCACAGGGAGGTTCCGGTCAGTGCGCGGCGGCCAGGGTGTGCTGGAGGAAGATCCGCACGTCGCGGGCCTCCTCGGCGCTGATCCCGTGTCCCATGCCCTCGTACCGCCGTGCAGTGAGCAGGGTGTGCCGGTCCAGCCAGTCCGCGGTATAGGCCACGGCGTCCGGGTGGATGACGAGGTCCTGTGGGTCCCGGCCCCAGAAGAACGGGCGCGGCCCCGGCCCCTCGGCCGGCGAGTCCAGGGTCTCGAGCAGCTGGTTGGAGAGCACGAACCCGCTCAGCCCCACCACGCAGGTGAACGCCTCCGGACGCAGCCGCATCACGGTGGAGGCCATGGCCATGCCCTGGGAGTGGCCGAGCACCGAGACCGAGCGGAACCGGTGGCCCTTGACCTCCTCGGCCTCGAGCAGGTCGTAGATCCGGTGGGCTGCGGCGATCACCTCGGCGAAGTCGTTGGTGAGGAAGTAGTCCAGCAGGAACCAGCCCCAGGCGCCCGGGTCGGGCCCGCCGGGGCCGGATCCGTCCCCCACGGGACCGTCCGTCACCGGAGCGGCCGCCGCGTCGATCTCGAACCCGCCGCGCACCGCCAGTCCGGTCACGCCCTCCGGGAGCATGCTGAAGTAGCCCTGGGCGGCCCGCAGCTCGTTGGAGCCGTAGCCGTGGATGACCACCACCAGATCGGTGCCGTCCCGCTCCCCTGCGGGGCGGTTCCAGATCACGTGGTGTCCGGAGTCGAGCTGGGTGCGCGTCCAGGGGGCAGAGCCGGTGCCGGGCGAAGAGGTCATGACAGGATCCTAGGGTGAGCACCGCCGAACGGTTCCAGGGCTACCTCACCGCCCTGCACGCGCTGCCTCCCGCCGAGCGCAGCGGTCCGGTCGCGCTGCTGGACCTGGACCTGTTCCTGGCCAACGCCGCCGACCTCACCCGCCGCGCCGCCGGCACACCCATCCGCGTGGCCTCCAAGTCCCTGCGGATCCGCCGGGCCGTGACCACTGCGCTGGAGCAGCCCGGATTCCGCGGAGTGCTCTGCTACACCCTCCCGGAGGCCCTGTGGCTGGCCGAGTGCGGACTGACGGACCTCGTGGTGGCCTACCCCACCGCCGACCGCGCCGCCCTCGCTGCCTGGGCCGCCTCCGAGCGTGCCCGTGAGGTCATCACCGTGATGGTGGACAGCACTGAGCACCTGGACCTCATCCAGTCCAGCACCGCACCGACACAGACCTTCCCGACGACGGCCCCGTTGCGTGTGGCGATCGACGTGGACGCCGCGTGGCGTCCGGTCCGAGGCGTGCACATCGGGGCGCTGCGCTCCCCAGTGCGCACGCCCGAGCAGGCGAAGGAGCTGGCCGAACAGATCCTGCACCGCGAGGGACTGTCCCTGGTGGGACTGATGGCGTACGAGGGCCAGGTGGCCGGGGTGCCGGACGCCGGGCGACTGCGCGGAACCCTGGTGCGGGGCATGAAGCGGTTCTCCCGCACCGAGCTGGCCGAACGGCGAGCGCAGGTGGTCCACGCGGTGCGCGAGGCTGCCCACACTGCAGGCACGGACCTGGAGTTCGTCAACGGTGGAGGCACGGGGTCCCTGGAGTCCACGTGCGCCGAAGAGTGCGTGACCGAGGTGGCCGCCGGGTCCGGGCTGATGGGGCCGGCGAGCTTCGACCGCTTCGTGGGGTTCCGCCCCGCCCCGGCGTCCTACCTGCTCACGGACGTGGTGCGCCGTCCCGGCCCGCGCACGGTGACCGTGCTGGGCGGCGGCTGGGTGGCCTCCGGGGTCCCCGGCAAGGACCGGTTGCCCACGGTCGCCTGGCCGGAGGGGCTGTCCTACTCCAGCGCGGAGGGCGCCGGCGAGGTCCAGACCCCGCTGACCGGCACTGCCGCCGCGGGTCTGCAGCTCGGTGACACCGTGTTCCTGCGCCACGCCAAGGCCGGCGAGCCCGCCGAGCATGTCCAGCGCACCCTCGTCTACTCCCAGGGTCGGATCACCGATGTCTGGCCCACCTACCGCGGTGAAGGGCAGGCGTTCCTGTGAAGCTCATCCACCGATCCCCGCAGAACCGCCAGCACCCTCAGAGCGGGTACCCCCAGCACACCCGCACCACCTGGGCCAGCACCGCTGCCTGGACCCCCGCCGGGCACGCCGCTCCGCACACCGAGCAGGAGCTGGCCAACCTGGTCCGCCGCACCGCCGAACGCGGCGGCACCCTGCGCCCGATCGGCTCCGGCCACTCCTTCTCCCCCATCGCCGCCACGGACGGACTCCAGCTCTCCCTGGAGCACCTCACCGGCCTGGTGTCCGTGGACCCGGCCACCCACCGTGCCGTCTTCCGCGCTGGGACGCCCCTGGCCGTCGTCGGGAAGGAACTGGCCCGGCAGGGCCTGGCCCTGCAGAACATGGGGGACATCGACCGGCAGACCCTGGCCGGGGCGATCTCCACGGGGACCCATGGGACCGGGCTGGGGCTGACCGGGCTCAGCGGGACCGTGGTGTCCCTGCGGCTGGTGCTGGCCGACGGCTCCACCGTGACCGTCAGCGCGGAGTCCGATCCGGAGCTGTTCCACGCCGCGCGGGTGGGCCTGGGCGCGTTCGGGGTGCTCACCGAGGTGGAGATCCAGTGCGTCCCGGCCTACCGCCTGCGGTGCGAGGAGCAGTTGGAGCCGCTGGAGGCCGTGGTGGAGTCGTTCCTGGAGCGCTCGGCCGCGCAGGATCACCTGGAGTTCTTCTGGTTCCCGTACACACGCCAAGCGCTCGTCAAGACCCTCACGCATCTGCCTGCGGATGCTCCCGTGCACCGTCCGAGTCCTGTCCGCCGGTTCGTGGGCGAGGAGGCCCTGGGCAACACCGCCTACGCCGCGATGTGCCGTGCGGGCCGGGCCGTCCCCGCCCTGCAGCCTGCGCTGAACCGGCTCGCCGCGTGGGGCATGCCCGGGCCTGCGGTCACGGATGACTGGCACCGCGTCTACGTCTCCTCACGCCGCGTGCGCTTCCGCGAGATGGAGTATGCCCTGCCCGTGGAGTCGTTCGCCCCGGCGATGTCCGGCCTGCAGCGGATCCTGACCGAGGCGCGCGCCGCCGGTCATCTGGTGGGCTTCCCCGTGGAGGTCAGGACAGCGGCTCCCGACGACGCCTGGCTGAGCACCGCCTACGGCTCACCTCGCGTGTACCTCGCGGTGCATGAGTTCTTCATCCACGAGCATCAGCCGTACTTCGAGCCGGTGGAACGGCTGTTCGGCGAGCTCGGCGGGCGGCCGCACTGGGGGAAGATGCACACACTCAGGGCGGCGGAGCTGGCGGAGCGTCACCCGCGGTTCGCCGATGCCCTGCGGGTGCGAGACCGGGTGGACCCGGACGGAGTGTTCGGCAGCGCCCACCTGCGGCGGCTGCTGGGGCGCTAGGGCCCTGCGGGAGCGGACGGCAGCGAGACCGCTCAGAGGTCCGGGGTGATGTCCACCCAGACCAGACGGTGGTCGGTGGCAGCGGAGTGCCCCGGCTGCCCGGCCTCCGGCCAGAACACGCCGGAGTTCGAGGCGGTCAGGGTGCTCGAGGGCAGCACGTAGTCCACCCGCGCCGTGGTCGGCTCGCCCTGGGCGTCCTGCACCACGGCGGTGTCCTCCGGGGTCTGCGAGAGCAGCGCTCCGCTCGAGGTGGGATGGGTGTCCTGCACCTGGGGCAGCTGGATCAGGTGGGTCATCGTGGACTCATCCGCGCCGGTCTCGGTGGACGGGTCGGCGCCGAGCGATCCGAGCACCACGAAGTCGCTGGACGCCTCCAGACCTCCTGCGTGGCCGTCGTCGTCCACGGGATAGCCGGCCCCGGCGATGTAGTCTGCCCAGAAGCGCACCTCATCATGGTTGCGCTCCGCACCGGCCGGGGCCGTCTGCGGGTCGGCCGGAGCAGAGGCGAGCAGATGGACGGTGCGGCCGCCCACGCTCACCGGAACGTCCCAGTGCGAGGTGCTGGAGAGCCGCAGGACCGAGGCCTCCAGCTCGGTGAACCGCTCGGTGGGCAGGGCCGAGGCGGGCATGTCCTGCCACTTGAAGTCCTGGAAGGTCCGGGCCTGGTCGGTCTCCAACGGCACCCGGGAGAGGATCATCATCCCGGCCTGTCCGGGGAACTCGCCGTAGCCGAAGGAGTCACCCGGCCCACCGATCATGCCGTCGTCGTCCAGGTCTGCCCCCGTGTCCACTCCGGCGTTCACCGGGGCCACATAGACGTGGGGGTAGTCGATGCCCGCAGTGTGCCTGGTGCCCTGGGTGAGGTAGTTGGTGCGCAGCGCCGCCGCCACCTGCAGGCCCTCGTCCACATCGATCCCGGAGAGCAGGAGCACGTCCGGCCGCACCTGCTGCACGGCCTCAGCCACCTGCTGGGCCTGCTCGGACCCGGGCTCCGAGAGCTCCTCGAGCAGCTCGCCGGGCTCGGCGCGGGTCAGTCCAGCCTGGAAGGAGCCCACCCGCAGATCGCCCTCGGCCCGCTCGGGCACCTGACCGGTCAAGGTGATCTGGAAGGCGGCATAGTGGCGCGGGTCAGCGGGGATCACGCCCGGACCGAACCGCGCGGGGCCGGCGGCCGCGGAGTTCTCCTGGTCCGAGCTGGGCTCCGGGGCGCCGGTCAGGACTGCATGGGCCGGAACGGCCAGTCCGCATCCGAGCGCACCGATCAGCACTGCCGTGGCGGCAGTGGGCATCAGGGCTCCGGGGCGACGGTCGGACAGCGAACGGCGGCGGAGAGCTCGGGAGAAAGCGCTCACGCCCCCACCCTAAGACGGCTCCCGGATGGTGAGAAGTGACCGTGATCATGTGTGAAGCCGTCGTTGCAGACCGAGGCGGACCACAGGCTGCGCCAGCAGAACAGCGGTAGGACGGGGTGGGTGGGCCGTTCCGCCCGGCAGGTGCGCCCCGCCCAGACCCCCACGTCGGCCCGCGAGGGTTATCGAATCTTGACCTTTGACCGAGGCGTCGAGACCGTTTCGTCACTTTCGAGACGCCAGCTCGGGCGGAGCACTCCCCACGCCAGTCCGCCACAGGCGAGGACCACGAGCAGGCCGGAGAGGTAGGTCGCCCACTGGGTGAAGTTGCTGCCCACGAACTCGACCAGGACGAACGCCAGCAGCACCGGTCCACCGCGGTGCCGTCAGGATCGGAGGCCATGGCTGGGCGGGACCATCCGCTTCTTTCGGCTTCCTGGTGGAGGCCGTCCTGCCCCTCGAGCCGTCCTGACCGTCTCGGTCCTGATCGTCCCCTGGTCCGCCCCGGAGCGGCATGACTGGTCGCGCCGGGAGGCCGTGCGCATGTGGTGGGCCTGGGCAGCGACCATTACAAAGAATGGCCGCCCCTGTTGGCCTACAGGGCGGGCTGCCCGCCCAAGCCTAGCCGAGAGCCTACAGAGCCCCCGAAGGCGCCGGAGACGGCCCCGCACGCCGTTCCTGGGCGGCGAGGGCGCAAGCCGCAGCTGCACCTGCCAATCATGCAGCAGCTCGAAGTTGTTGAGCTCTACAAGGCTGGTGTCTCGGTCAAGGAGATCGCTCAGCGCTTCCATATCCACCGCGCCACCGTGAGCGAGATCTGCAAGCGCAGGTGCGTGCCGCTCCGCAACGAGAGCCGAGGACTGACACGGGAGCAAGTACAGGGCGCCGCGCTCCGGTATGTCCGGGGTGCGTCGCTCGCGAACGTCGCCAAGGAGTTCGACTCCACTCCAACAACGATCCGCACGGCGCCGATGGCGGCTGGGATCGAGATGCGGCCAGCGCGGGGCGGGAAGGGGAAGCGAGCGCATATCAGCTGACGCTCCTCGGGGTTCAGGTGCTAAATCCAGGCGACCGACAAACACCAAACATTCACGCTAGAGTTTACTGCCATCTGCTCGAGAGGTATTGAGCCAGTTTCTGGCAGTTCCGGCGTCGTGCATAACGACATGGACATACTCCCTCAGCCGAGCGCGTTCGGATGGGGCAGCAAACTCAAGGAATTTGTCGCAGACCGCATCGACATCCCATACGTTTCCGCCCTCATTGAACCAGTAGAGAATGAGTTCCGGTGAGCATTTTCTCACCCCATCGGATCGAGTGCGCTCAGTTCCGAGAGCGTCGGCAATATGTTTCCACCACCATCGATCGGATTCGCCGAGCGAACAACCAAAGATGATGAATAGTTCGGTATCATCAAACAAGTGGCGATACCGCAGGTCATTCTGAGCCCAAAATGGCTTGGCGAGCCTGAGCGCCGGATCTTGGTTACCACGCACATGCTGCGGAGTGTCTACGCCGAACAAGAGCGACCGAGGGATGCTCTGGTGTCCATGAGGGTGAACGACGTCCGACGTGACATAGGAAGAGAAATGGTCTCCCCACTCGCCAGCAACAGCACCCGGGTCGATCTTGAAGTCGAAGTTTCGGTCCACGGTTTTGTAGGGCCTCGGATCGAACTGCTGCTGATCAAGATAGACAAAGTCATCGAGCAGTGACGTGTAGTTGAAATTGACAAAGAAGAAGTTGAATACGTCGAAGTTGTTGATTCGCTTGGGGAATTGCAGTCGGGCGTAGTCGTCACGATCGAGATCCCCCAAGAACTCCTGCAACGACGTTACTGCCGAGTTGTTGTTCATTGAATCCGCGCCAAGTCGAACGAGTAGGGAGCTCGGCACCGCAAGTTCGAGAAACTGCGAGAACTGCTCCTGTATCCGCTTGAGTGATTCGCCGAGTTCGCGGGGTCGCACCCGATTCTCTCGAAGCATCTTTTCGACAACTGCTTCAACGTCACTCCAGTTGTCTTTCCTCGCGCGCTGCAATTCCTCCATCTCCTGTAGAATCGGGTTTGTCTCATCAAATGATCGGAGTTTGAGGAAGTGGTAAAAACTGGCATACCGAGTATCAATCGGCATCTGGTAGTCGCTCGCCACCTGGAGGTCAAATCCGTTGCCAACGAGTGCCATGATATTGTGTTGCACTTCCGGTGAGTCAAATCCGGCTGTCGTGTAGTCGCGATGCCCCACGGTTACTTCACTTCCGTCGCCACGGCGCTGACTGGTCGCCGTATGTGTCGAGCACGATCTCGCACCAGGTGCGTCCGGCGTTGACCGCGAGGCGTGCATGCCTGGCGGTCAGATTGGATGCACGCGTGCGACCGTGGCCGCTACCCTCGGCATTGCGCAGTTCGGTGATCCCGATAGCGATTCCCTTGAGCCCGCCGAGCACCTTCTTGATAGACCCCGAGCTGTCGGCAGTGCCGCTCACGCCTGACGCCGACAGTCCGAGCGCGTCTTGCGTCTGAGTCAGGAGCGCAGGGAGGTCTGCGTCCCTGACTACCGTCTCCCCCAGGTGCTCCAGCACCGTCTTGGCGGTCGCTTCGATGAGTTCCTTGACTGCCCCGACGACACCGGCCGGGTCGGAGTCGAGCAGCAGTTCGATACGGCGGAAGGCGTCGCGGATTCCTGAGGCATCACGTAGCCCGTCCAAGCCCGAGAGGCTCGAGAGCGCACCGCCGACCATCGTGATCTTGCGACTCGGGTCGACCGAGAAGCCGTCGAGTTCGAGCACGCGAGTGAACGGAGTGATGTCGTCACCGCCAAACTCGATGAGGAAACTCTCGTAGACGCGGAGGACACGACGGATGTGTTCAAGGCTTGCCCAGTCAACGGATGCCTCGTACTCGGCCCAGAGTGTGACGCGCTGGCCGCCAAGAAACGTAGTTGTCCCCGGAGCGAAGCCTTCGGCTTGCCATATGCGATCGATCTCCCGGAGCACCATGCGCTGCGAGACGGCGTCGCGGAAGACGGCGCGCACACGGCCAGTGATGAGGTCAGTCATGGCCGCTCTACTTATGCTTCCTGTTCACCTTGATAGGCGACACGTCCGCGTCGTACGAGCTGACAGTTCCGTGCTGTTTCAAGCACTCAAGGAGGGCTCGGTCTGCAGGTGTATTTGCGACATGCAGGGCGGTGCGTCCCACTGCGGTCAGCTTCGAATAGTCGCCTCCCAGCTCCTGCAAGATCGCGAAGAGGTCTGCGCGGGCAAGGTCGCCAAGGTGCGGTTCGAGAAGGGGTACTACGTACTGCGCAGAAGCGCCACCCTGCGCCATCTTCTGCACGACGGCGGACGGGATGGTGTGCCCGTGCTTCACAGCAAGGCGCGCCAGTTCATTCAGCCCTCGCTGCCCAGCGACCTCGGCGTACGCTTCAGACTGCTCGACGATCACCCGCTTGATCGCGTCCTCGATCTCATTGTCGGCGAGAAGCGCCGCCAGATCCGGCTGCACCAGCTCCGGCGTCATGTAGCGCGCGAACTTCTCCGACTCGCGGATGAACGCCCTTCGCGTTGGCCAATCAGTCGCCGCAAGGTGCGCGTATGACTCGGCGGTGTCCGAGATGATGTCGTGCTTGAGGAGTACCGCGAACAAGTCGCCGGTCTCGGCAGCAATCTCCCCAATCTCGAGATGGCTGCCCAGCTTCAAGCTCGCAACAAGGTCCGCGCGCAGTGTTGCGGCTGGCAGCTGCTCCCGCGCCGCAAGGATCGTGGTCGCCAACGTGGTCTTCTCGTCCTCGTCGGCCGACTCAGCCTCGGTGAGCGTGCCTGCTGCGGCCAGCAGCGGAGCGAGGTGGGCATCGACTCCAAGAGCAGCAACGTATCGGCTGACATTCTTGAACGTTGCAGGGAACCGCTGATGCATAGCCAACGCCGGCCACGCTCCCTCGGAGATGGCGCCAAGATCGACAACCTGGCACGCTGGCGCAGCGCGCTCAACCACGTCGGCCAGGCGAGGCGTCCCTTGCTCGAGTAGTTCCTCGAGCACTGCGATGAACTGCTCACCTGTATCGACCGCTGCGGAAGAGCCTTCGATCGCGCCCAGATAGGCATCGATATGTTCGAGGACGTAGTCATAGACCGTCTTGTTCGCCGCTCGGATGACGTCGAGAGCAACCGTCTCGTCATTGCCAATCGCGAGGGTCAGGTTCTCATGCGTGATGTCGTACAAACTGCGCGAGACGAACGACGGACGGGCACTTGCCGAGAGCGGCGTCAGGCTAGGCAGCGTGATACTCGCCTCGGCGAAGAGCGCTCCAACTCGCTCTGCCTGGGCGGACATCCCGTCGTTCGTGAGGACGGAGAACTCCGCGTAGTGCGTTCGTAGATAATCGACGACCCGCGCGTCCGTGCGCTGCGCTGACGATGACAGATTCGCCAGTGCAACGCCTACTAGTTCTAGCTGCGAAGCGTCGTCCAGCTCCGCTTGGTTCACGAGGTAGAGAAGCGTTCTCGGCGACACTGTCACAAACCGCTGGACGAGTTGTGCGCGCTGCTCACCGGCGGTCAAGTACGCCTGCAGGAACTGCGTCTGCCTCTCTCCCAGGCCAACCAGCGAGCGAATCATGATGTCGGCTGCATCAACGTTGGTTGCAAGGAGACGATCAAGGATCGCGATGTTGTAGAGCGCTGGTTCTTTCAGTGCGCTCTTGCCACGTTCCCGCACGACGGCATCGACATCCTCCGGGCCGAGTTCAAAGTGCGCATCCATCAGGTCTCGCTCGACGTGGTGGATGATGAAGTTCGTCGCCGCTGGGCTTACGCGGTCGCCGTGGAACGTCGAGGTGTACAGCGTGAAGTTGCGGTTGATGTGTCCGGCCCGAACAAGCTGATAGGCCAAGCCGGGCTTGAGCAGTGCCTTGGCGACGTACTCAAGCGACTGCGCCGTCTCCTTGTAGGTCGCAGACGTACCTTCGCTCGCAGGCGTGTCGAGTTCCTTGAACATGACTAGAAACTCTGGGCGCTTGATCAGATCACCCATGTCCGCACCGCGCAGGAACTTGATGTCCTCGAACTTCTCGTTGAGTTGTTCATTCAGCGGATCCCGATCTGCATCGCTCCAGCTGTCAGCATCCAATGGATCACCGAGCGCGCCGACAAGGCTGGATCGCGAGAACGTTAGTACGTTGCCAGACGACATCTGCTGACGGAGCTCCGGGTCACCATCCGCCGCAACGAAAGCCGCCCAGAACTCCGCACTTCGTAGCTCCGCGTCCGACTTCGGGGCGCCATCAACCGAGGATGTCAAACCGTTCCGACGTCGGCTTCCTAGCGCTGAGGCCGAGGCTGCCGTCCGTTCGATGTGCGCCGCCAGCAAGTCCCCAAGGTGGGAGCTGCGCGACTCTGCGCCGCTCTTGCGTGCAAGCCGCTGCCGAAGCGTACGACGCTCGCCCTCGATCCGCTTGATGTTCTCGGCTACCAGCTCGCGACTGAGCTTGTAGAGGGTGTCCAGATTGCTCTTGCCGAGTCGGATCGTCTCGAAGTCCGTGAGGTGCGTGCTTTTGTAGAGCATCATCGCGAACAAGTCAGTCTCGCTCAGGTCGAGTTGCTCACCGTCGCCTGAGAAGATTCGATCGCGGAAGACGATGAACTCGTTGCGGACGTTCTTCAGTAGCCGCATATCAGGGACGTACTGCGCAGCCAGATCGAGCAGTTCCGGCTCTACCTTGTGCTCGATCTCGGCCAGCAACCGAGTCGCCAGGTTCCGTGCACTGCGATGCGTGATGAACGGCACCACCGGAATCACGAGATCAAAGAACTTGGTGCGGTTAGCACGCACCGCCTCAGCCTGCGCCGGATCCTCGATTGCCAGTACGCCTGTCTCGAGCTTGCGGCCTTCCGCCTCCAGCCCGATCCGGTCGAAGATGCTGTCCTTGATCGCGTAGATGAAGCGGATCGGCTTCTCGATCTGAGGCGAGGCGGTGAGCAACGTGTTCAGCGCACGCAGCGTCTCAAAGATGTGTGAGTCGTTAAAGCGGTCGATGTCCTCGAAGATCACGACGTCACGATCCGACACGTCGAAGAAGTAGACGATCTCGTCGAGGTACTGGTCGAAGTACGACACAGCGTTGTCATCGAGGGTGACAGTCGCTGCGCCGGCGGACAGCTGCTTGATGCGGATCTTCCCGTAGAACAGCCAGCGCACCAGGAGCACCGCAGTCGTTGCCACGACCCAAACGATCAGATGCGTCCAGACGCCGAGGTCGTTCAGCGCCGTGAAGGTCGCTATAACCTGCGCAGTCCAGCCAGTCAGCAAGAAAATGACGGCGACGGCCAGACCGATCAGTGCAGCCGTGCCGAACTCTCTCCACCACCGGAAGCGCTCGATTCGACGAAATCTGGACGCAGGCGTCTTGCTCGGATCCTCCCGGTAAAGCAGCTGCTTGACGATCTCCTGCTGGATACGGTTCGTCGGAGTCGTGGCCTGCAGTGGCACCGACTCGTCTAGCTTGGACGCTTCAATCGGGGCAAGGGTCGACAGCGAAAGCTCGACCACGCGGCCGTCAAGTCGCTTCCCGAGCTCCCGCAAGATACTGCTCTTGCCGACACCGTAGTTTCCGGACAGCGCGATGTTACGGATTTCATCGTCTTCAAGTGCAGCCTCAAGCGCCGAGACGTAGCCACTGTGCTCAGCTTCGAGATACTCAGGGGTGAGTGGGATGAGGCTCCACTTGGACTTCTCGGTCGGCTCCTTCGGGGCGTGGTTCATCCCTCCGATGCCTCCCCCTTAGCGAACAGTTCGGCTTGCTCGAGCACCAACTCGATGGCCTTCTCCTCGGCGTCAGGCGGGTAGTCGTACTTGGCAAGCAGGCGTCGCACCTTCGAGCGCATCGCGGCGCGTACGCTCTCCTTCTGATTCCAGTCGATAACAACGCTGGTACGGACAGCCCAGACGAGGTCGACAGCGATCTTCTTCAATGTCTCATCGCCCATGCGCATGACCGCGGCATCGTTCTGGGCGATCGCGTCGTACAGCGCGACCTCCGCGGCAGAAAGCCCCAGCGCGTCGTGGCGCTGCTGATCGTCCCGCATCTGCTTGGCGAGCTTCACCAGTTCCGCGATGATCTCCGCCGTCGTCAGCGACCGGTTCGTGTACCGGTTGATCGCTTCATCGAGCAGTTCGGAGAACTTCCGTGCCTGCGCAAGGTTGGTGCGCTGCACAGTACGGATCTGGTCGTTGAGCAGCCGACGCAGCAACCCCATCTGCAGGTTCGGCTTGTCCTTGTCAGCGAGCGAATCGAGGAACTCATCGCTGAGGATCGACAGCTCTGGCGTCTCGACGCCAGCGAGCTTGTAGATGTCGACCACCTGGTCGGCAGCGACGGCCTCGTTGATCAGCTGCCCGAGCGCCGTGTCGATCTCGACCGCGCCCGATCCTCCGCGCCCAGAATCCGGGTTCTGGATCTTCAAGATGGCGGCACGCACATCGGTGAACAGGCGCACGTCGTTGCGGATCGCTGCCGCCTCGTCGCGCGCTCCAGCCAGAGCGAACGCCTTGGCCAGCGCCAGCACCTGGTCGTTGAAGCGCTTCGTCCGGTCAGGGTCGGCCATGACGAAGTCGAGCACCTTGGCGTACTCCGCCAAGCGCTGGGAGGCAGTGAGTGACGGCGAGGAGTCGTAGTCGACACCGTGTAGCACGCCGCGGATGATGTCGTGCTTCTCCAGCATGACGGCGACCATCTCGTCGATGGGTACGCCGGCCTGGTCGCGGTCGGAGGGCGAGTACTCCTGGAGCGCCGCCTGGAGGTTCGCGAACACGCCGATGTAGTCGACGATGAGCCCGCCGGGCTTGTCCCGGAAGGTGCGGTTCACTCGGGCGATGGCCTGCATGAGCCCTGCGCCCTGCATGGTCTTGTCGACGTACATCGTGTGCATGCTCGGCGCATCGAAGCCGGTCAGCCACATGTCTCGGACGATGACGAGTTCGAGCTCGTCGTCGGGGTTCTTCGCCCGGAGCTTGAGGTCCTTGCGTACGTCCTTGGAGTGGATGTGTGGTTGGAACTCGGCCGGGTCGGCAGCCGAGCCGGTCATGACGACCTTGATCTTGCCCTTGGCCGGATCGTCTGAGTGCCAGTCGGGGCGGAGCGCGATGATCTTCTCGTAGAGGCGCACCGCGATACGGCGACTCATCGAGACGATCATGCCCTTACCGAACAGCGCCTCGCGCCGCTTCTCCCAGTGCTCGACGATGTCCCGGGCGATCAGGTCGAGGCGCGAGTCGGCGCCGACGATGGCTTCCAGACGCGACCAGCGGGACTTCGCTGCCGTGGCCGCATCCTCTTCGACGGTCTCGGTGATCTCGTCCGCCAGCTCGTCGAGCGCGGCAAGGTCGTCGTCGGACAGGTCGATCTTCGCCAGGCGCGACTCGTAGAAGATCTTGACGGTCGCGCCGTCCTCGACCGCACGGGTCAGGTCGTAGACGTCGACGTAGTCACCGAACACCGAGCGGGTGGACTTGTCACCAGACTCGATCGGTGTACCGGTGAAGCCGAGGTAGGTAGCACCAGGCAACGCATCTCGCATGTGCTTCGCCAGACCTGAGCGCAAGCGGCCATGACGGTCCAGCGTCTCACCGAAGCCGTACTGACTACGATGCGCCTCATCAGCCACGACGACGACGTTGCGGCGGTCCGTCAGCACCGGGTTGGCATCGCCATCCTCACCGGGAGCGAACTTCTGCAGCGTCGTGAAGACGATGCCACCGGATGCGCGCTTCAGCTTCGCGCGCAGGTCAGTACGGGTCGCGGCCTGCACCGGGGTCTCCGGCAGGATGCGGGCAGGAGCGAATGTCTCCCCGAAGAGCTGGTCGTCAAGGTCGTTGCGGTCAGTGATGAACACCAGCGTCGGATTCACCATGCGCGGGTCGCGCATGATCTTCGCGGCATAGAACACCATCTCGAAGCTCTTGCCCGAACCCTGGGTATGCCAGACCACACCACCACGACGATCGCCGTCCGGCCGGGACGCCTGCACGGTCGACTCGACCGCCGCGTTCACCGCCCAGTACTGGTGGTACTTCGCCACACGCTTCACCAGCACCCGTGTCGGCTGCCCGGTGGCCTTGTCGGTGGCGGTCTCGTCACTGAACACGACGAAGTTCTGAACGATGTCGAGGAACCGCTTCGGCTCGAACACCCCCTTGATCAGCACCTCAAGGGCTGGGCGGTCGCTCACGACCTCCCGGCCCTCGACGGTCTTCCACGGCGCGTAATGTTCGAACGCGCCTGCGTAGCTGCTCATCGCGGCTGACGTGCCGTCGGAGATAACCGTCACCGCGTTCGGCACGAACACGGACGGGATGTCCTGTCGGTACGTCTGCACCTGGTTCCACGCCGACTTCAACGTCGCGTGCTCCGCCGTCGGGTTCTTCAACTCCAGCAGAGCCAGCGGCAGGCCGTTGACAAGCACCAGCACGTCAGGCCGGCGGTTCTTGCCGTTCTCGACGATCGTGAACTGATTGATCGCCACCCAGTCGTTGTTCTCGGGGCGTTCGAAGTCGACCAGCCACAACCGCGTCGTCCGCAGCGCAGCGTCTGCATCCCGGTGCTCGACGGGCACACCCTCCGTGATGAGCTGGTGCAGCCGATAGTTCTCATCGATCGGACTCTGCGACTCCGCCCGCCGCACCCGCTTGATCGCCTCATCGACAAGGGCAGGAGAAGTCCCGGGATTGATCCGCCTGATTGCATCACGCAGCCGCCCCCACAGGAACACGTCCGCATAGGAGTCGCGCTCCGCTCCCGGCTCGCCAGGAGCGATGTCCGGGCCGTGCAGGGTGCGGTAGCCCAGCTCCGCGAAATACTCCAGCGCCGCCAGCTCGACAGTGTTCTCGTTGAACGCGCTCACGATGCAACCTCCAACGTCGATTCATCCACCCAGCGCGCCAGCACACTGAGCGCAGCCAAGTACTCCAGTGCTTGCTGCTCCGGCATCTCCTGGTCAGCCTCATGCGCAAGCGGGTTACGGATACCAGCAAACACACCCTCGGCAAACGTCCGAGCGCCGCGCTGCACTGACTTGAACGTGCTGCTGCCGTCGTTCTTCATGCGGTAGAGACGGGGCTTACCCGCCGCAGGTGCCTGCTCGCTGAATGCCTGGTTGAAGAGATCTGTCTCGCTGACGTTCCGACGACCGAGCTTGTTCTGCGTCTCGGCGTTCAGCTTGCGGATCGCTCCTTCGACAGCCTCACGAAAGTGTCCTGACTGCCACAGCGACGACGCGCCGTCCCAGACCCACGGATGCAGGTTCGCAGCCGACAGCTCCGGCGCATCGTCGCCAAGATTCTTGCGGATCTCCTCCTGACGACGGAGGTTCTCCCGGGCACGAAGCGAAGCCTCGTGGTGCAGTGCCCACTTCTTCCGGCTTGTGCTGACCTCAAGGGAACGCCAGTTCGGCAGCACCCGGTCAAGGATCTGTTCAGCGACCTGCGCGCGCTTAACTACTTCCGCTTCGGAGTCCGTCGTCCGATAGCTCCCAGCGCTCACGACTCCGCTCGGCGGCGGCACATGATGCACGGTGGTAGCCCGGATGAAATCTTCGAGCTGCTCCAGTGCCCACTCGATATTTAGCCCACTCATGCCGCGACTCCTTCGGTAGGGACGCGCATGCGACCCGAGAGGAGTTCGGGGAGGAGGGTGTCGCGCAGCGCAGCAAGACGTTCCGACTCAGCCCGAGCCTGAGCGACACGGCGCCGCAGCGGCATCGTGTCTGCCTCGAACTGCTCGGCGACAACGGCTTCCTTCGGTACAACAACCGGATAGCTGCCCATCGCCTGAATACCGACGGCGGGATACGCACTACCGTGGGCGACCGATTCGAGGTACTCAGCGAACTCGGGCGCGCCCACCACGCTCGTTAACATCGATGAGCCCAGTCGGACGCTCGGGCTCATGACGGCAAAACCGGTCGAGGCGACGCTGCCGGGGGTCGGGTCAACAATCAGAGCAAAGGCGCGGTTGCCAGGGCGCACGGTCGAGTAAATTACGTCACCATCGCTCACACCACGTCGTGCCCGACTCGGCGCCTCATCCCAAGTCAGCTCCTGAACCGAGTCGATCTGCCCCGGTGATACTGACGCGATGTCGATGTAGCGCAAGGCATCGGTCGAGTGTGGCTTCACGCTCAGTCGATTGAACTCCACAAGGTCGGCGAGAGGAAGAACTTCCGTCGATGTGCGCGCCCGAAGTTGCGAGGCAGATGCATCGATCACCGCCGAGGCTCGTTCAGCAAGTTGCCGGTTCGACTCGATCTTGTCGTCGAGCGCGCCGAGCGTCGCGGCGATGGCGCGCTGCACGTCCAACGGAGGTGCTGGAACCTCAATTGCTGCCAGCGCTGCCTGGCTCAGCTTGGGCTGCGCGGACCCAGTGACATAGCCCGATATGTCTGCGGCTTCAAGCGCATATGATAGGTACCTAGTGTCATTCTCGCTGTTGCCCTGAAGGACATGCGCGTGGTTATTCACCCAGAAGCGCCCATCAGCCAAGAACGCAACAGGCGTGTTGCGGCTACGAAGATTCTCGCCATCCTCCGCTACCAGCAGATGAAGCCCCTCAAAAAGGTAGTCGTCTACGTGATCCACCACTCCGCTGGCACCGTAGTACGGGTACGGGCCCCCACGTCTGTCGGAAGCTTTGACGGGTACGCGTCTCCGATCGAGGTTGACCACCAGCTCGCCAATGGGACGATGAGCAATTTGGGTCATGACTCCAACGCCTCCAGCCGCCGCCGAATCTCGTTCTCCAGCTCACGCCCGCGCTCGAACTCGGCGAACAGCTCCTTCGTCAATCGCTCGATCTTCTCGTCGATCGGCTCGTCGTCAACCTCAGCCTCGGCAGCGCCGACGTAGCGGCCCGGGGTGAGCACGAAGTCGTGCTTGGCGATCTCTTCCAGCGACGCAGCCTTGGCGAAGCCGGGGACGTCTTCGTAGCCGCCATCGTGGTTGCGCCAGGAATGGTAAATGCCGGCGATCTTCGCGATGTCGTCGTCGGTGAGCACGCGCAGACGGCGTGACTCCATCGTGCCGAGCTTGCGGGCGTCAATGAAGAGCACCTCGCCGCGGCGTTCGCGGTGGCCATTGCCGTGTCGGGCTTTGGAAACGAACCAGAGCGAGACGGGGATGCCGGTGTTGAAGAACAGCTTGTCGGGCATGGCAACGATGCAGTCGACCAGGTCCGCCTCGACGAGCTTACGGCGGATCTCGCCCTCACCGCCCGTCTTCGACGACAGCGACCCGTTCGCCAGGACGAAGCCCGCTGTGCCTCGTGGGCTCAGGTGGTGGATGAAGTGTTGCACCCATGCGAAGTTCGCGTTGCCCTGCGGCGGGGTGCCGTACTTCCAGCGCGGATCATCGGCGAGCTTGGCGTCCCACCAGTCCGAGACGTTGAACGGCGGGTTGGCAGTCACGAAGTCGGCGCGCAGGTCAGGATGCAGGTCATCAATGAACGAGTCCGCCGAGCGCGGCCCCATGTCGGCCTCGATGCCGCGAAGCGCCAGGTTCATCTTCGCGAGCTTCCACGTCGTGTCCGTGAACTCCTGGCCGTAGACGGAGATGTCGGTGCGCTTGCCACCATGCGCCTTGACGAACTCGGCCGACTGCACGAACATGCCGCCGGAACCCGCTGCAGGGTCATAGACACGCCCCTGGTAGGGCTCCAGCATCTCGACCAACGTCTTGACTACCGAACGCGGCGTGTAGAACGCTCCGGCGTCCTTGCCGGTCTCCTTGCCCGCGAACTGGCCGAGGAAGTACTCGTAGACCCGACCCAGCACGTCGTCTGCACCATGGTCGTCAGTCTCCGTGAACCCGATCGAGCCGATCAGGTCGACCAGCCCGCCCAGGCGCCGCTTGTCCAGGCCGTCGCGGCCGTAGTTGCGTGGCAGCACACCGCGGAGTGAGGGGTTCTCCTTCTCGATGAGATCCATCCCCTGGTCGATCTGCTGACCGACCTCCGGCTGCTTCGCCACCGACTGGATGTAGCCCCAGCGCGCCAGCTCTGGCACCCAGAACACGTTGTGACTGGTGTACTCGTCGCGGTCTTCGAGGAAGTCCCGCAGCCGCTCCGGCTTGATGCCGTCAGCAGCCAGCTCTGCCTCGAGCGCCGCACGTCGCTCCTCGAAGCGGTCGGAGACGTACTTCAGGAACACCAGGCCCAGCACGACATGCTTGTACTCGCTCGGCTCCTGGTTGCCGCGCAGCTTGTCTGCAGCCTCCCAGAGGGTCTGCTCGAGTGTCTTCGTCGGTTTCGGCTTCGCGGCGCGTGCCATGCTGTGGGTCTCCTCTGCGCCGCAGGGCGCGTCTTAAGTTGTGCTCTCGGGGCGTGTCCTACGCTACCGACGGCCACTGACACCGCTAAGGTGCCGCGCCGGATGCGGTGCCGAGAGGAGTCTCGCGACGGGGAGCCGGACGGGCTCAACCTAGCGTCACGATCTACGCCGATTATCTCATGACCGGCGCTTTTCGTGAAGAGCTGCCCGCCATACCTGCTTCGGCCACGGCGCCAGCGTCGCCATCCGGTAGCGCAGCCACAGGTCGACGAGCACCGCTTGGTCAGTCACGATCTGCACGGCTTGTCGTGTCGCCTCATCCCACGTATGACGTGGTCGGAGCCCGGCACCATCGAGGTACGCGGCGATCGTCGCTCCGGCGTACACGCGGAGAGCGAGCGCTTCGGACAGCTCACCGCGCACGTCGATCAGATGCTCCCGCAGCGTGTGCTGCATCCAATGGGGCCACCGATGCGCCGTCGAGTCGTCCTCGAGCTGGGCGATAACGACGTACGGATCACGTCGGCAGTCGTCACACGGCCGGTCATCCGCGAACATCGGGCGGCGAGCCTGCCGTGCGGCATCATCACGCCACGACTGTAGCCTCCGGTTCAGCTTCTCGTCCCAGGAGGGATACGGCTCGGCGTTCATCAGCAGGCAGACGTCGCGATGTACGTCGGTTCCAGCGCCACTGTCTTCGGCAGTGTCCCCGGGTCGAAGCGCCGACTCAGCTCGATCCGCTCCTCCAGTTCCGGTGTCAGCCAGGAGTGCAGCTCCAATGGGTAGCCCATCCAGAACAGTCGCTTCACGACGGGCTTGTACCAGCACCGCGACACTCACCAACCCGTACTACCGCGGCATCGTCACCTGGAAGGGAGCAGAGCATCCCGGCAACCACGAGCCCCTCGTCGACGACGGCACCTGGTTCAAGGTGCAGTCCGTCATGGCCTCACGCCGCCACGGCGAGTACAACCGCGTGCACAAGCACTTCCTCAAGTCCACCGTCGTCTGCGGCCGCTGCGGCTCCCGCCTCATCGTGCAGATGACCACCTCCCGCTCCGGCGACCTCTACCCGTACTTCGTCTGCGTCGGCAGACGCTCCAAGCGCACCGACTGCGACCTCAAGGCCGTCCTCATCCACGAGGTCGAGAAGCAAGTCGAACGCCTCTACCGGAACATCCGGCTGACCCACGACGAGCGCGTCCAGCTCGAGCAGTACCTGCGCGAGGAGATCGCCCTCGCGTCCACCGAGCAGCGCGAACGCGTCACGCAGCTCAAGGCAACCGCTGACGATCTGAAGAACCAGCAGCGCAAGCTCCTCCAGCTCCACTACCAGAACGCCATCCCCGCCGATCTGCTCAAGGAAGAGCAAGACCGCCTCGGCGCGGAACTGGCACGGATCAAGCGAGAGCTCGAGGGCGCTACCGCCGACCACGACACGTTGCTCACGAACCTCTCCGACGCGCTGACCCTGGCGGAGGACTGCGACCAGCTCTACAAGTCAGCCCCAGAGCACATCAAGCGGCAGCTCAACCAGGTGTTCTACGAGGTCGTGCGCATCAACCCCGACGAGCACGGACAGCTCCACGCCCAGGGCGAACTGGCCGAGCCGTTCAACCAGCTCCTCAACCCCGCACTGCGCCTCCACGCCGCACACGCCGCCAGCCAGCGCACCATCCCCGCCAACGCGAAGAGGCCCGCCCCGAAGGGCGAGCCTCTCGCTCACGAACCCGAGAACCGGGAGCCAACCCTCGCCGGCATTTTCCATGCCAGCGGTTTTACTCCGGGATCAATGGTGGGCCCTGCGGGGATCGAACCCGCGACCAGCGGATTAAAAGTCCGATGCTCTGCCAGCTGAGCTAAAGGCCCGGGAAGCGCAGGGACTGAGCCCGGCGATTCACCGTTCCATGGTAGTTCATCGCTCGGCCCCTGTTCCCTCGCCCGCGGTGCCAGCAAGAGGGCGGGCGGTATCGTCGCTGAGATGACGGCGCACCGCAATCACCACACCGACGGACAACGGCACCGCCGCCCGGTCGCGTTCGAACCACGCGCCTTCGAACCCTTCGAGGGCGGCCCGGATCCGGCCCGGGTCTCCGAGGCTGCTCATCTCTCCGCTCGGGCTCTGGTGCAGGGTGGACGGGATGCGGAGGACCCAGCGGTTCATGAGCGCCTGGTGCATCTGACCGAGCGAGAAGGGCTGGAGGCCGTGGCCGAGCTCTGGTCCCACTGCCCGGCGGTCTCCCTGCCCGGAGCACTCTGGCGCCTCTACGCCCTGCGCAGCGCCATCCTGGCCGATCCGCACCGCGCCGCGGCCCTGTTCCGTGACGGCCGGCACGCCGCGCCCGTGGCACGCCTCGTGGCCGGTGCCGCCGAGCCCCCGGGCGCCGACCAGATGGTCCAGATGGCCGACTCGGTGCTCTCCGGCGCCTTCCGCGGTGACTTCGACATGGCCCTGGAGCGGGCAGCTGCGTTCTGCCGGGTGATCAGCCTGGGGCAGTCCCACCACGCGGAGGCGCTGGAGGTCAGCCGACCCGAGCCCGCCGCCTCGATGCTGCAGCGGGCCCAACGGCTCCTGGGCACGGCCGAGGATCTGGAGCAGGCGGCGGCCGCCTGGCGAGGCGGGACCCTGGACTGATCCGGAGGAGCGTGCGCCTCCGGACAGCTTGTTTCGCCGAGAGCCGAGTCACCCCCCTCAACGGTGGACAGTGATGGTCTGGTGGCCCCACACTGGATGACGGTGCCGGGCCGCGGTAACCCCGGGCTCCAACATTCAGCCGCTGCGAGCGGCCTTCCGCCGAGAGGCGTTCCCGGTCCGGCACCGCCCCCACCTCACTCCCCGGGTATCCTGCCCGTAATGGACTTCTCCCTTTCCCGCCTCCGCCGCGGACTGGCTCCGGACATGGCCAGTCTGGAGCACCTCGCCGCCCTCTCCGAGTCCCTCGGTGCCGCTGTGGACCGCGTGGCCCAGATGCTGGGCTCCACCACCGGCCAGTCCGCAGATCTCGAAGTCGCCCTGAACTCGATCGACGCCGACGCCACCTCGCGGCACATGGCCCTGATGACCAGCCTGCGCAGCGCCTTCATCTCGCCCCTGCCCCGGCAGGACCTCTACCAGTTCTCTGACCTGCTCAACCGCGCCGTGGAGCAGGTCTGCAACGCCGGTCTGCTGATCCGCGCCACCGAGCAGTTCCGCCTCCCGGCGCCCGCGATGGACCTGCTGGAGATCCTGGGGAGGCAGGCGGAGCTGTTCACCGCCGCCACCGGCCAGTTCCGCGATCTGGATGCCGTGGAGGAGACCTGGATCCAGATGCAGCGCGCCTGCAAACGCTCCGATCGCATCCTGACCACCTGGATCTCGGGCATGAGTGGGGATCTGCTGCAGCGCACCTACCACCAGCAGCGTGAGGTCGCGCACTCCTTGGAGAGCACCGTGGACACCCTGCGTGACCTGGTCAGCCACCTGGGACGCGTCCTGGTCCGGGAGTCCTGACCCCGTGGACCCGTTCGTGATGGTGATGCTGGTCATCACCGTGCTGCTGTTGACCACCCATGGTCTGGTGACCGGGATGCGTGACGCGCCCAACGCCGTGGCCCTGCCCGTGCGCACCCGCGCCCTGACCGCCCCGGCGGCCCTCTGGCTCGCTGCGGCCATGAACCTGCTCGGGGCGGTGCTGGCCGGCGGCATGGTCATGGTCGTCACCGAGGGCGTGCTGGACCTGGTCCCTGAGTCCAGCACCGGCCTGATGCTGCTGGCCGTCGGACTGCTGGTCTCCACCGCCTGGGCCCTGGGCGCCTGGTGGAAGGGGATGCCCATCTCCTCCACCCACGCCTTGACCACGGCCCTGGGCGGTGCCGCACTGGCCCTGTGGATCACCGGTGACCTGGACCGGGTCGACCATCAGCTGTGGGACATGCTCCTGGTGATCGTCCTGGCGCTGCTGATCTCTCCCCTGGCCGCCTGGCTGCTGGCCTGGCTGATCGTCACCCCGTCCGTGTGGATCAGCCGCAATGCCGCGCCCGGGGCCGTCAACCACCGCGCACGGATGACCCTGGCCCTCTCCGGGGCGGCGAACGCCTTGGGCCACGGCGTCCAGATCGGGCAACGCCTGGGGCTGCTGACCAGCCTGGCCCTGGCCAGCGCAGGACTCTCAGCGTTCGAGGGCTGGTGGATCCCGGTGGCCTGCGGACTGGTCCTGGCCGGCGGCACCCTGATGGGCGGTTGGCGGATCGCCCACACGCTCACCGAACGGCTGGTGCAACTGGACCCGATGCGCTCAGCCGTCGCCTCCGGCGTGAGTGCCGGGCTGCTCTTCCTGGGCTCGTTCGCCCTACACCTGCCCCTGTCCTCCACCCACACTGCAGTGGCCGCGATCGTCGGCGCCGGTCAGCGCCAGCCCTACACCGCGGTGCGCTGGCCGCAGGTGATCCGGGTGCTGCTCTATTCCCTGGCCACCGTGGTGGTCTGCTTCGTGGTCGCCCTGATCCTGGCGGCAGCGTTCAGCCCCCTGATCTGACCCAGCGGGCCAGCTCAGGGGGCTGAACGGAGAAGGTGAGGGGCGTCGTCGGGAATCAGCCGAAGCGGCCGGAGACGTAGTCCTCGGTCTGCTTGTTGGCGGGGTTGTTGAAGACGACGTTGGTGTCGTCGTACTCGATCAGCTTGCCGGGCTTGCCGGTCCCGGCGATGTTGAAGAACGCGGTCTTGTCCGCCACGCGAGCGGCCTGCTGCATGTTGTGCGTGACGATGACGACCGTGTACTCGTCCTTGAGCTCATTGATCAGGTCCTCCACGGCCAGGGTGGAGATGGGGTCCAGTGCCGAGCAGGGCTCGTCCATCAGGATCACGTCCGGGGAGACGGCGATGGTGCGGGCGATGCACAGGCGCTGCTGCTGGCCGCCGGAGAGACCGGAGCCCGGCTTGTCCAGGCGGTCCTTGACCTCTTCCCACAGGTTGGCTCCGCGCAGGGACTTCTCCACGATCGCGTCCGCATCCCCCTTGGACATGCGGGTGCCGTTGAGCTTGTGACCGGCCAGGATGTTGTCCCGGATGGACATGGTGGGGAAAGGGTTGGGGCGCTGGAAGACCATGCCGATCATGGTGCGCACCCGGACCGGGTCCACGCCGGGGCCGTAGATGTCCTCGCCGTCCAGCAGCAGCTGGCCCTCGGCGCGGGCACCGGGCAGCACCTCGTGCATGCGGTTGATGGTGCGCAGGAAGGTGGTCTTGCCGCAGCCGGAGGGGCCGATGAAGGCGGTCACCGAGCGGGGCTCGATGCTGATGTTCACGCCCTCGACCGCGAGGAAGTTGCCGTAGTAGACGTTCAGGTCGATGGCGTCGATGCGCTTGGACATGAGGTGGTTCCTTGTCTGTCTGTCGGTCGTTCGACGCGGCTCAGCGGCCGGTCTTCTTCGGCGCGAACGCCTTGGCGATGATGCGGGCGATCAGGTTCAGCGCCATCACGATGAGGATCAGCATCAGCGCTGCGGCCCACGCACGGTCGATGGAGGGGTCCGGGGCCTGTGCGGCCGACGGGAAGATCATCTGACGGTAGATGTAGACCGGCAGGGCCGTCATCATGTCGTCGAAGACGTTCCAGTTGAAGTTCGCGACGAACCCGGCTGTCACCAGGATCGGTGCCGTCTCACCGGCCACGCGGGCGATGGCCAGGGTGATGCCCGAGGCGATGCCGGAGATGGCGGTGGGGATGACGATCTTGGTGATGGTGCGCCACTTGCGCACACCCAGGGCGTAGGAGGCCTCGCGCAGCTCGTTGGGCACCACGCGCAGCATCTCCTCGGTGGAGCGGACCACCACGGGGATCATCAGCACGGACAGGGCGACAGATGCGGTGAAGCCCATCTTGACCATCTGCAGGTGGCGTGGCGTGTCACCGATGAAGGTGGTGATGACCAGCTCCATCAGGGCGAAGGCGAACAGACCGGCCACGATGGAGGGGATGCCGGTCATCACGTCCACGAAGAAGGTGATGGCGCGGGAGAACCAGCCCCCGCGGCTGTACTCGACCAGGAAGATCGAGGTGAGCAGGCCGATCGGGACCGAGATCAGAGCTGCGAACAGCGTGATCATCAGGGTGCCGACCAGGGCGTGGCCGAAGCCGCCGGCGATCGGACCCACCCCGCCCTCGCGCATGAACTTCACGTCACCGCCGGCGGCACCGCCCATGTCCTCCCAGAGCAGATGCGGGTTGGCGATCAGCGTGGAGAGGCCGTTGGCCAGCACGGACCAGATCACCGCGACCAGGGGGATCAGGGCGATGATGAAGGCCGCCCAGACCAGGTTCCGCCACAGACCGTCGGTGGCCTTGCGTCTGTTCTCCATCACCCGGGTGGTGATGTACATGCCCAGGACGTACAGGATCGCGGAGATGATCAGCCAGCCCACGATGTTGAAGTCCCCGCCGCCCATCAGGGCGACGATGCCTGCGCCGAGGACCAGGGCACCGGCCAGCACGGCGAGCCACACCCAGGAGGGCATCTGACCGGCGGTCAGGGTGGACTTCCCGCGGGGGCGGGGGGCGTTCTGCGTGCGCGCAGTCTCAGCTGCGTTCTGTGCGGTGTGTGACATCAGTTCGCTCCCGAGAATTCCTTGTGGCGGCTGACGATCCACCGGGCGATCATGTTGACGATGAGCGTGATGATGAACAGCATCAGGCCGGCGGCGATCAGCTCGCTCTGACGCATGCCGAACGCCTCCGGGAAGTTCAGCGCGATCTCCGACGGGATGGTCGTGTTGCCGGCGGAGATGATGTTCCAGCTGAACACACCCTGCGAGAGCACCATGGTCACGGCCATGGTCTCACCCAGAGCACGGCCCAGGGCGAGCATGATCGAGGAGATGATGCCGGCACGGGCGAAGGGGAAGACGGTCATCTTGATCATCTCCCAGCGGGTGGCGCCCAGAGCAAGGGCGGCCTCCTCGTGCAGCTTGGGCGTCTGGACGAAGATCTCCCGGCACAGGGAGGTGATGATCGGCAGGACCATCACGGCCAGCACGATGCTGGCGGTCAGCAAGGTGCGGCCGGTGGCCGAGTATCCATCGCTGAAGAAGGGGATGAAGCCGAGGTTCTCGGTGAGCCAGGCGTAGATGGGGCCCATCACCGGAGCCAGGATGAACATGCCGAAGGCACCGTAGACCACGGAGGGGATGGCGGCCAGCAGGTCGATCACATAGCCCACCGGGGTGGCGATGGCACGCGGTGCGTAGTGCGAGATATAAAGGGCCACGCCGATGGCCACCGGGGTGGCCAGCAGCAGCGCGATCGCTGAGGCGATCAGCGTGCCGGCCATCAGCGGCCAGACGTACTCGAAGAAGTTGTCGGCGCTCTCGATCGAGTCCTGGTCGGAGAAGACCTCCGGCGCCAGGGCAGGGAGGGACTCGGCCACCAGGAAGACCGCCACGAAGGCCAGGGTCACCAGGATGAGGATGCCTGCCGTCAGGGACAGGCCGGAGAAGACCTTGTCTCCCGCGGCACCGCCGCGCGGGGCTGTGAGTGAGCTCTTCCGTTGCGGCTCAACTGCGGATTCGGTCACCATGACACTCCAGAGGGATCAATGCGGTGGTCAGGCGGTCAGCCTGGAGGGGGAAGTGAGGCACAGTGTGTCACACGACGATGCAGTTGCCGGTCGAGGAACGACCGGCAACCGCATCACCACGGTGTCGACTGCGAGAGCAGTGGATCAGCCCTGGACGCCGATGGCGTCGATGGACTCCATGGCCTTCTCGCGGGTGGCCTCGGAGATCGGCGCGTTGCCCGCCACATCCTCAGCCGCGGTCTGGCCCTCCTCGGACACCACGTAGGTGGCGAAGGCCTTGGCCAGGTCAGCGGTCTCCTGGTCGGCGTACTTGTTGCAGTAGATGTGGTAGGACACCAGGACGATCGGGTAGACACCGGCCTCCTCGGTGGTGCGGTCCAGCTCCACGGCGCCGGCCTCGCCCTCCTCGGCGGTCTCCACGGCCTTGGCGGCGGCCTCGGCCGAGTACTCCACGTACTCCTCGCCGACCTTCACGGACACGGTGCCGAGCTGGCCGATCTGCGAGGCGTCGGCGTAGGTGATGGCGCCGTCGGTGGTGGAGGCCAGCTGGACCACTCCGGTGGTGCCCTGGGCGGACTCGGCGTTGATCTCGGAGGGCCAGGTCTCAACGACGTCGTACGTCCAGTTCTCCGGAGCGGCGGCGGTGAGGTACTCGGTGAAGTTCTCGGTGGTGCCGGAGTCATCGGAGCGGTGCACCACGGTGATCTTGGTGTCGGGCAGCTCGACGCCCTCGTTCTGCTCGGCGATCTTCGGATCGTTCCAGGTGGTGATCTTGCCGGCGAACACAGCCGCGATGGTCTCGGCGTCCATGTTCACGGTGTCCACACCCTCGAGGTTGAAGGACACGGCGACCGGGGAGATGTAGGCCGGAACGTGGAACACGCCGTCGGGACCGCAGACAGCCTCGGCCTCGGTGACCTCCTCCTCCTCCATCGCGGCATCAGAGCCGGCGAAGGAGTACTGACCGCCGATGAAGCCCTCGCGGCCGGAGCCGGAGCCCACCGGGTCGTACTGGATGGTCAGGCCGGGCTGGGAGTCGACGACACCCTCGGTCCAGGCGTTCATGGCGGACTCCTGCGAGGAGGCGCCGCCGCCGCGCAGTGTGCCCTCGACCTGGGCGACGGACTCGCCGTTGCCCGAGCCCTCGCCGGCCGGGGAGGTGGAGTCCCCGGAACCGGAGTCATTGCCGCCGCAGGCGGTCAGGGCCAGAGCGGCGATGGACAGGACGGCTGCGGAGCGGCCGAAGCGGAATGCCTTCACGGAAGTGCCTCTTTCGAGTATGGGATGACAGTGCGTCGAGTCCGTCCCGGCGAGCCGGAAGAGCGTGAGCACGCGCGGCAGGGGATGCCGACGGTCTCGATCCACACTGAAAGCTATGCGGGGCAGGTGAAGCCATGGTCCGCCGCAGGTGAACGACGGGTGAACTGTGAGACAGTCTGCTTGTGATGTCCGGCACGCTGGACTAGCGACCACTCCCCCGGCCAGCCCGCACTGCCTACGCTGGTCCCATGGACGAGCGCAGCGCAGGCGAGCAGAGCGAACAGCTGCCCCGCCGCGTCCGCGCCGGTGAGTTCCTGCGCCGCCGGGTGCGAGCCGGCGCCAGCCGAGTGCGCTCTGCCGTGGTGCCGGCCCTGATCTCCGCCGTCTGCGCCGTGGGCGCCTACGCCTTCGCCCAGAACGTGCTGGGGCATGACGAACCGCTGTTCGCGGCCACAGCGGCACTGATCGCCTTGGGCTTCAATCGCGACCCCAAGGTCCGCAAGGTGTTCGAGGTGGCCGTGGGCTGCACCCTGGGCATCCTGATCGGCGACCTCCTGCAGGCCGTGCTGGGGCAGGGCCTGTGGCAGGCGGTGGTCGTGGTGTTCACCTCCATCATGGTGGCCCGATTCCTGGACTCGGGCGCGGCGTTCACCCTGCAGATGAGCCTGCAGTCGATCCTGGTCGTCCTGCTGCCCGCCGCGGAAGGCGGGCCGTTCACGCGAAGCCAGGATGCCGTCGTCGGGGGTCTGATCGCCCTGGTGGTGACCCTGCTGTCTCCCCGGAGCCTGCACAAGGACACCGCCACGGGGCTGCGGGAGCTCTACCGGACCATCACCTCCGTCCTGCGGGACTGCGCTGAGGCGATGCGGGAGCATGAGTCACGCAGTGCGTGGATGGGCCTGGTGGCCTGCCGTGGGACCCAGACGGACCTGGAGAACCTGCACAAGGACGTGCGCAACGCCCGTGAGGTGGCCACCTACTCCCCCACCAAACGCGGGATGCGGCCCGAGCTGGATGCCACGGCGGTCACCGCCGAGAAGACCGACCTGGCCGTGCGCAGCCTGCGGATCGTGGCCCGGCGCGTGATCACCGTGATCGACTCCGCCCAGCTGGGAGAGGAGGGCATGCGGGCCCTGGCCGACTGGTTCGACGAGGCCGCCGACGCCGCCTCCATCCTCGGCCGTTCCCTCTCCGAGCCCAAGACCGCCGGCCGGCACCGCTCCCTCTCGGTGGCCCGGGACGCCCTCGGCTCGGCCGCCGCGCAGCTGGATCCGGCCGCTCTGGGCGCCACCACGCTGCATTCGGAGGCCCTGGTGATGCTGCTGCGGCCGATGATGGTCGATCTGCTCGAGGCCACCGGCGCCTCCCATGCGGAGGCCGTGTCCTACCTGCCGGACCTGGCCTGACCACAGCCGGGTGCGCACTGGGCTAACACGTCCGCCCGCATCACTACGCTGAGGTGATGGCCACCAAGTCGACGCGCAAGACCACCCCCGGATACCGCTGTGCCGAGTGCGGCTGGACCACCGTGAAGTGGGTGGGCCGGTGCGGGGAGTGCCAAGCCTGGGGCACGGTGGTGGAGGCCGGCTCCGACCCGACGGCGGGACGCACCACCGCCTCGGCAGTCACCTCCCCTGCCCCGAGGATCGGTGAGGTGGACGCCTCCCAGGCACGCTTCCATCCCACCGGGGTGGATGAGCTGGACCGGGTGCTGGGCGGAGGCATGGTCCCGGGCGCGGTGATCCTGATGGCCGGTGAGCCCGGGATCGGCAAGTCCACCCTGCTGCTGGACGTGGCCGCGCAGGTGGCCCGGACCCAGCGGCCTGACGGCGCCACCCGCCCCGTCCTGTACGTCACCGGGGAGGAGTCCGCCGCCCAGGTGCGGCTGCGCGCCGACCGGATCAGCGCCGTGGCGGACACCCTGTACCTGACGGCGGAGACCGACCTGGGCCAGGCGCTGGGACAGGTGGAGAAGACCGACCCGGCCCTGCTGATCGTGGACTCCGTGCAGACCCTGCAGTCCCAGGAGGTGGACGGCACTGCGGGCGGAGTCACCCAGATCCGGGAGGTGGCCGCCAGCCTGATCCGCGCGGCCAAGGAACGGAACATGACCACCGTGCTGGTGGGACACGTCACCAAGGACGGGTCGATCGCCGGACCGCGACTGCTCGAGCACCTGGTGGACGTGGTGTGCCAGTTCGAGGGAGAACGGCACTCGCGACTGCGGATGGTCCGGGCGGTGAAGAACCGGTACGGCCCCACGGACGAGGTCGGCTGCTTCGATCTGGGCGACACCGGCATCCGGTCCCTGGAGGACCCCTCCGGGCTCTTCCTCTCCGGGACCGCCACCCCGGTGGCCGGGACCTGCGTGACGGTGACTCTGGAGGGGCGGCGTCCACTGTTGGCCGAGGTCCAGGCACTGCTCACCGAGAGCAGCGGCGGCAGCCCGCGCCGGACCGTGCACGGCCTGGACACCTCACGGGTGAACATGATGCTGGCCGTGGTGCATCGCCGGGCGCATCTGAACGTGACCTCCAAGGACGCCTACGTCTCCACGGTGGGCGGAGTGCGGCTGAGCGAACCGGCCTCCGACCTGGCCGTGGCGCTGGCCATCGCCAGTGCACATGACGACACCCCCCTGCCGCACGGGACCATCGCCTTCGGGGAGATCGGTCTGGCCGGCGAGGTCCGACCCGTGCCGGGGATCGCGCGTCGCATCCGGGAGGCCGCCCGGCTCGGCTTCAAGCGCGCCCTGGTCCCCGTCTCACCCGAGGACCTGGGCACGCTCCCGGACGGGATCGAGGTGGTTCAGGTCTCCACGCTGCAGGAGGCGATCATGATCCGGACATCCTGGACCCCGCCGTCTCGGGATCGGCACGCACCCCTCACTGCAGGGTGAAGGCCACCGGCTGCGCGGTGATCTCCCCGAGGGAGACCACGAGCCGATAGGTGCCCGCACCCGGCGTGGAGGAGACCTCGGCGCATTCCGGGGCCGACCGGGTGCGGTCCCAGGTGAATCGCGCCGACTCCTGGACGCCCGGCTCCAGGGTCATCTGCACATCCTCCCCCTCGACCTGGCAGTCCTCCGTGGAGAAGATCCGGTCTGATCCGGACGTCACGGTGAAGACCTGCTGCGAGGTCCCCACGTTGGCCCGGCAGGGGTCTTCCCCCACGTTCTCGATCCGCAGCTCCAGGACCGGATCCTGCTCCACCGCGTACGAGGTCTGATCGGTGGCGCCGGAGACGCTCAGGTCCTGCGGCTGGCAGTCCTGGGCCACCGGGGTGGCCGAGGGCGACGCGGACGCTGTTGCGTCAGCCGAGGCGGAGGCGGACCCGGACTCCGAGACCGACGGTGACGGTGACTGCGTGCCGCTCGCCGTGGGGCTGGCGGATGCGGAGCCCGGCTCCTCGGTGGAGGGCTCGGGACTCGTGGGCGCATTCGAGGTGGGCGAGGCGGCCGGTGAGGAGCTCACCGTGGGTGAGGGGGCGTCGTCGGGATCCTCCTGGCTGCCGCCCAGCAGACTGCCGATCCAGACGACCAGACCGATCAGCAGGGCCAGCACCACCAGGGCGGCGAGGCCGGCGGCCAGACGACGCCGGCGGTACACCTCCGCCGAGGGACGCCCCGGCTGACGGTCCAGCTCCGAGGGGCCCCCGAACTCCTCCGGATCCTCCGCGGAGAGATCGTGGTCATAGGGATCGTCAGGGGGTGTGCCGGCCATGACTCCAGGGTAGAGAGCGCGCCGCAGGGTCGGCCGCTGGCACGCCGCAGGGCCGCCAGACGGCGTGAAGAGGACCAGAGCGAGCACTACTGTGGTGCCCATGCCTGAGCTCGGATCCCTGCCCACCTTGCACCGCAGGATCACGGACTGGTTCCACCATGAGGCCCGGGACCTGCCCTGGCGCGACCCGGACTGCGGCCCCTGGGGAGTGATGGTCAGCGAGTTCATGCTCCAGCAGACCCCAGTGGTGCGCGTGCTCCCGGTCTGGACCGAGTGGATGCGCCGCTGGCCCACTCCGGCCGACCTGGCCGCCGAACCCACCTCCGAGGTCATCCGCGCGTGGGGACGACTCGGGTACCCACGCCGGGCGCTGCGGCTCCAGGCGGCCGCCCAGCGGATCGTGGAGCAGCACGGCGGTGACGTGCCGGACACCGAGGCGGAGCTGCTGGCCCTGCCGGGAGTGGGCGCCTACACGGCCGCGGCGATCGCCTGCTTCGCCTTCGAGATCCCGACCGTGGTGGTGGACACCAACATCCGGCGGGTCCATGCCCGGCTGGTCTCGGGGCGGGCGCTGCCGGAGAAGTCGCTCACCCGTGCCGAATCCGCCCTGGCACAGACCCTCCTGCCCGAAGATCCCGGGACCGCGTGCGCCTGGAACGCAGGGGTGATGGAGCTCGGAGCCCTGGTGTGCACCGCTCGCTCGCCCCGCTGCGGTGAGTGTCCGGTGGCAGAGCTGTGCGCCTGGCGGACCGCCGGCATGCCTGAGCCTCACTATCAGCCGCGAGGCCAGTCCTGGGCCGGGACGGACCGCCAGCTGCGCGGGGAGATCATGGCGGTGCTGCGCGAGAACGGATCCGCCACTGGCTCTGAGCTGCAGAGCGTGGTCGCCTCCTCCGGTCGGCTCGGAGAGCACACGCCGGAGCCGGACCAGTGGCGGCGCTGTCTGTCCTCCCTGGTGGCCGACCAGCTGGCGGAGCGCCGACCTGCCGACGCAGACGACGACGGCCCCGAGACCACCTACAGCCTGCCCGGCTGAGGGGTCTGCGGGACCGTCGTCAGTGGCGCCTGGGATGCCCAGGCACGCAGGTCAACAGGTCACTTGTCGCCCTTGAAGGCGTCCTTGACATCCTCGACGGCGTTCTTGACCTTGCCCTTGGCCTCGTCGGCACCGCCCTCGTTCTTCAGACGATCGTTGTCCGTCGCCTCGCCGAGGCCCTGCTTGACGTTGCCCTTCGCCTCTTCGGCGTTGTTCTCAATGCGGTCTCCGACTCCCATAGGGAACCTCCTTGACCAGTTGCGGGGGCAACCCGGGTGTGGCCCCCTGGTGCCCCCGAGTCAATCACGGATGGACGCGAGACTGAAGATCCAGGATCATCCGGGTGTTGCCCAAGGTGTTCGGCTTGACGCGGGCCAGGTCGAGGAACTCGGCGACGCCTTCGTCGGTGGAGCGCAGCAGCTCGGAGTAGACCTCCGGATCCACCGCAGACTGGTCAGCCATCACCTCGAAGCCGTGGCGGGCGAAGAACTCGGTCTCGAAGGTCAGGCAGAACACCCGGTCCACTCCCAGCTGCACGGCGCGGTCGATCAGCGCATCCAGCAGCAGGTGTCCCACCCCGTGTCCACGCCACGCCGGGGCGGTGGCCAGGGTACGCACCTCAGCCAGGTCCTCCCACATCACGTGAAGGGCTCCGAAGCCGGCGATCTGGCCGTCCGGGGCCTGGACCACCTGGAACTCCTGGATGGACTCGAAGTAGACCACGGCCTCCTTGTCCAGCAGCACCCGCTGCTCCGCCAACGGGGCGACCACGGATCGGATGGTGGCCACATCGCTGGTGCGTGCCGGGCGCACGGTCAGTCCCTCGGTGGTCATCGCTCCAGTCTAGGTCTGCCGCTCGGACCCGGAGTCCACAGTGCTGCCCGCATGCACAGGACCCGTCCCCGGAAACCGGGAACGGGTCCTGATGTCAGGTCAGGCCGTGTGGCCTGAGCGGTGCGGTCGGTTCTGACTCGGTCTTACTTCTGGTCCTGCTGGTTCTCGCCGGCGTTGTCCAGGAACTTCTCCTGTGCGCCGTCGATCCCCTGGTTGACCTGATCCTGGTGCTGGCCCAGCTTCTCGCCGTGCTGCTCCTGCAGGTTGTCGACCTGCTCGTTGATCTGGTCTCCGTGCTGGTCCTTGATGTTGCCGAGGTTCTCTGCGAATGACATGGGCAACTCCTTCGATCGGGAACACGGGGCGTGGCCCTGTCTGCGGACCCTTCCCCGCACCGTCACCGCGACGGTCCCCCCAACCTAGGTCGGAGGGACCTGAGTGCGCCAGATCTCCGGACGAAAACGGAGACTGATTTCGCCCCCGGCGGACAGCCGCCGGGGGCGAAGGGTCAGGCGCTGTGCTGCTCCTGAGCAGGGTCGGACGGGGAGGATTCGATCGCCTCGCGGGCCGGTGCTGCCTCGACGGCCGGCTCGCCCTCCTCGGTCTTCTCGCTGCGGAAGCTGAGCTTGGCGGTCTCGCCCTCGCCCTCCACGCTGACGTGGATGGTGGAGCCGGGGAGGATCTCGCCGAACAGGATCTTCTCGGAGAGCTGGTCCTCCACCAGGTGCTGGATGGTCCGGCGCAGCGGACGAGCACCCATGGCGGGGTCGTAGCCGCGATCGGCCAGCAGCTCCTTGGCGGCGGTGTCCACCTCGATGACCAGTTCCTGCTCGGTCAGCCGCTTCTGCAGGCGGGCGATGAACAGGTCCACGATCTGCACGATCTCGTCCTTGGACAGCTGCGGGAAGACGATGACGTCATCCACGCGGTTGAGGAACTCGGGCCGGAAGTGCTGACGCAGCTCCTCCTGGACCTTGCCCTTCATCCGCTGGTAGCCGGTCTGGGTGTCCGAGGTGGACTGGAAGCCGGTCATCACGCCCTTGGAGATGTCCCGGGTGCCCAGGTTGGTGGTCATGATGATCACGGTGTTCTTGAAGTCCACCACTCGGCCCTGGGAGTCGGTCAGGCGGCCGTCCTCCAGGATCTGCAGCAGCGAGTTGAACAGATCCGCGTGCGCCTTCTCGACCTCGTCGAAGAGCACCACGGAGAACGGGCGACGACGGACCTTCTCGGTCAGCTGTCCACCCTCCTCGTAGCCGACGTAGCCGGGAGGGGCGCCGAAGAGCCGGGAGACGGTGTGCTTCTCCTGGAACTCGGACATGTCCAGGGTGATCAGGGCGTCCTCGTCCCCGAACAGGAACTCGGCCAGCGCCTTGGCCAGCTCGGTCTTGCCCACGCCCGTGGGGCCGGCGAAGATGAACGAGCCGGAGGGCCGGTTCGGATCCTTCAGGCCGGCGCGGGTGCGACGGATGGCCTGGGACAGGGACTTGATCGCCTCGTCCTGGCCGATGACCCGCTGGTGCAGCTCGGCCTCCATGTTCCGCAGGCGGTCGGTCTCCTCCTCGGTGAGCTTGAAGACCGGGATGCCGGTGGACTTGGAGAGCACCTCGGCGATCAGATCCTCGTCCACCTCGGCGATGCCGTCAGTGACGGAGGACCGCCACTCCTCTTCCTTCTGGGCACGCTCATCCTGGAGCTTCTGCTCCTGGTCGCGCAGGCGCGCGGCCCCCTCGAAGTTCTGGCCGTCGATCGCGGCCTCCTTCTCGGCACGCACGTCGGCGATGCGCGAGTCGTAGGCCTTGATCTCCGGCGGGGTGGTCATGCGCTTGATGCGCAGACGGGCACCGGCCTCATCGATCAGGTCGATCGCCTTGTCCGGCAGGAAGCGGTCCGAGATGTACCGTGCGGCCAGGGTGGCCGCGGCCTTGAGGGCGTCGTCCGTGATGGAGACCCGGTGGTGGGCCTCGTACCGGTCACGCAGCCCGCGCAGGATCTCGGTGGCCTCCTCCACGGAGGGCTCGTTGACCTGGATCGGCTGGAAGCGGCGTTCCAGCGCGGCGTCCTTCTCGATGTGCTTGCGGTACTCGTCCAGCGTGGTGGCGCCGATGGTCTGCAGCTCTCCACGGGCCAGCATGGGCTTGAGGATGGAGGCGGCGTCGATGGCGCCCTCCGCGGCACCTGCACCCACGAGCGTGTGGATCTCGTCGATGAACAGGATGATGTCACCGCGGGTGCGGATCTCCTTGAGGACCTTCTTCAGGCGCTCCTCGAAGTCACCGCGGTACCGGGAGCCGGCCACCAGTGAGCCCAGATCCAGGGTGTAGAGCTGCTTGTCCTTGAGGGTCTCCGGGACATCGCCGCGCACGATGGACTGGGCCAGGCCCTCCACCACGGCGGTCTTGCCGACGCCGGGCTCACCGATCAGGACCGGGTTGTTCTTGGTGCGGCGGGAGAGGACCTGCATGACCCGCTCCATCTCGTGCTCGCGTCCGATCACCGGATCGAGCTTGCCCTCACGGGCAGCGGCGGTCAGGTTGCGGCCGAACTGGTCCAACACCACCGAGCCGGCAGGGGATCCCTCCGACTGTCCGCCGGAGGAGACGCCGGCTCCGGCAGTCTCCTTGCCGCCGGCTCCGCCCTGGTAGCCGGAGAGCAGCTGGATGACGGTCTGGCGCACGCGGTTGAGGTCAGCGTCCAGCTTCTCCAGGACCTGGGCAGCCACGCCCTCGCCTTCGCGGATGAGTCCGAGCAGGATGTGCTCGGTGCCGATGTAGTTGTGCCCCAGCTGCAGGGCCTCTCGCAGCGAGAGCTCCAGCACCTTCTTGGCACGGGGGGTGAAGGGGATATGGCCGGACGGGGTCTGCTGCCCCTGGCCGATGGTCTCCTGGACGAGCTCGCGGACGGCTCCCAGGGAGATGTTCATCGACTCCAGGGCCTTGGCTGCGACGCCCTCGCCTTCGTGGATGAGTCCGAGCAGGATGTGCTCGGTACCGATGTAGCTGTGGTTGAGCATCCGCGCTTCTTCCTGCGCGAGCACCACCACCCGCCGGGCACGGTCCGTGAATCTCTCAAACATGGGCACACTCCTTGCTGACTGTGCCTCCGATGCTACGCACCCACACATGCCACCGGGCGACTGTTCGCCACTGGGAGAACAGCCGCCCGGAGGACGCCCGAACGCGCGGAACCGTCACGGTCCGGCGCATCGTCGATGCCCCGCGGCGGGGGCACCGGTCACTTCTTGGAGTTGCGGTAGGCCTCGACGATGTCGCGGTGCAGGCGACCTCGCTGGGAGACCTCGTAGCCGTTCTTCTGGGCCCATTCGCGGATCTTGGCGGCCTCGGTGGAGGGCGCCGGGGGCGCCACAGCACGAGCCTTCTTGATGTACGGCTTCAGGACACCACGCAGCTCCTTGGCATGATCGGCTGACAGGTCGATTTCGTAATGCCGTCCGTCAATCGCGAACTGAACCGTCTCATCGGCCGGCTGGCCGTCCAAATCGTCGACGAGAACCACTTCCACTTTCTGCGCCATGGATTCCTACTCTGTTGGTGGGTGAAGGATGGCGAACTCTCACCGTAAGAATCCGTTCGTTCCATTCGATGAGTTCAGCGAGACTTTCAACCCCCGATTATCGGCATCGGGCTCACCATCCACCTCATCGTATACAGATTCAGGTAATGAGGGAAACTCGCCTCGAGAATCCCGCCTCGGGCAACCGATCAATCCCCTCAGGGGAGAGCGATCGTGAATTCCCTTCAGAGACGGGGTTCGGAATCCGGTGTCTCACCCTGGTCACGCAGACGTGCCCATTCCTGGGCTTCGCGCTCCTCTGCGGCGGCCTTGGCGCTGCGCTCCCCGGCATCAGCGCGGAACAGCGAGCGCATGACGAGCCAGAAGATCAGAGCCAGCCCCACAGAAGGAGCCAGGACGGAGAAGTACTCCCAGAAGGTGTCCACGAGGTCAGGCCTCCGGCTTCAGCAGGGGGAACAGGATGGTCTCGCGGATGCCGACGCCGGTGAACAGCATCACCAGCCGGTCGATGCCCAGGCCGATACCGCCCATGGGCGGTGCCCCGTACTCCAGGGCCCGCAGGAAGTCCTCGTCCAGCTGCATGGCCTCGTCGTCACCGGCCGCGGCCGCCCGGGACTGCTGGGTGAGGCGTTCACGCTGGATGACCGGGTCGATCAGCTCGGAGAAGGCGGTCCCGCGCTCCATGCCGCCGATGATCAGGTCCCAGGCCTCGATCACGCCGGGCTCGGACCGGTGCTGGCGGGCCAACGGCTGGGCCGCCGGCGGGTAGTTGTAGACGAAGGTCGGGTCGATCAGGGTGGGTTCGACGATCTCCCCGAAGAGTTCCATGACCAGTTTCTCGGCACCCCAGGCGGGGTCCACGGAGACCTCGTGCTCGGCAGCCAGGGCACGCAGCTCCTCAGCGGGGGTGTCCGGAGTGATCTCCCGGCCCACGGCCTCGGACAGCCCCGGGTAGACGGCCAGCCAGCGCCATTCTCCATCCAGGTTGACGGTGCCGCGCGGGGTCTCGATCTGACGGCCGGCACCGATGGCGTCAGCGGCGTTGAGGATCATCTCCTGCATCCGCTCGGCCATGACGTACATGTCCGCCCACGCCTCGTAGGACTCCAGGGTGGTGAACTCCGGAGAGTGCGTGGAGTCCACGCCCTCGTTGCGGAAGACCCGGCCGATCTCGAAGACCCGGTCGATCCCGCCCACCACGGCGCGCTTGAGGTACAGCTCGGTGGCGATGCGCAGGGTCATGTCCTGATCGAAGGCGTTCAGATGGGTGCCGAACGGACGGGCCTGGGCACCACCGTGGATCAGCTGCAGGATGGGGGTCTCCACCTCCACGTAGCCGCGGTCCTCCAGGGTGCGGCGGATGGAGCGGATGATGGCGGCCCGGGTGTGGACCATCTGGCGAGCCTCAGGGCGCACGATCAGATCCGCGTAGCGCTGGCGGACGCGGGTCTCCTCATTGAGGTCGGCGTGCAGCACCGGCAGCGGACGCAACGCCTTGGAGGCCATCTCCCAGGAGTCGGCCATCACCGAGAGCTCTCCGCGGCGCGAGGAGATGACCTCACCCTGCACCACGAGGTGGTCGCCCAGGTCCACCAGGTGCTTCCACCGGGCCAGGGAGTCCTCGCCGACGTTGGCCAGGGAGACCATCACCTGCAGGCGCTGGCCGGACCCGTCCGAGCCTCCCTCCTGCAGCGTGGCGAAGCAGAGCTTGCCGGTGTTGCGCAGGAACACCACGCGGCCGGCGACCCCGACCTTCTCACCGGTCTCGGCACCAGGCTCCAGGTCCGGGAAGCGTTCGCGCACCTGCTCCAGAGAGTGGGTGCGCTGAACCGCCACCGGGAACGGGTCCTGACCAGCGGCCAGGATCTCAGCGCGCTTGTCCAGACGCACCTGGCGCTGGTCGCGGGACTCGGCACTCTGCTCGGCAGAGGCGGGGGCGGCGGGGGTCTGGGCAGGCTGGTTCTGGGTCGTCACAGTCGTCCAGTCTACGGGCGGACAGGGCGGCGGCAGCCCCGGGGGCGCCCCCGGGCCGGCCCCGGTCCCCAGCTGACCGACCAGGCTCACCAGATGGTGACGCGCTCCTCCGGCTCCATCCACATGGGGTCCCCGGGCTGCGTGCCGTAGGCCTCGTGGAAGGCGTCCAGGTTCTTCACCACCTGGTTGCAGCGGAATTCGTTGGGGGAATGCGGATCCGAGGTGATCCGGGTGATCGCGGTCTCGGTGCGGGTCAGCTGGCGCCAGCACTCGGCCCAGGCGGCGAAGAAGGCGCGGTCCTGCTCGGCGGCCCGCTCCTCCGGCGAGACCTGGTCCAGGGGATCCGAGGCGCTCTCCGGGGCGTCGTCGTCGGGATTCTCCTCCCGCCAGATGGTGAACGCCTGGTAGGCGATGCCCAGACCGCCCAGGTCGCCGATGTTCTCCCCCAGGGTGAGCCGGCCGTTGACCGTGTGGTCCGGGGCCTCGGCAGGACGCAGGGAGTCGTACTGGTCCACCAGGCGGGCGGTGCGCTCCTCGAAGGCGGCCCGGTCCTCGTCCGTCCACCAGTTCTTCAGCGAGCCGTCACCGGCGTAGTGGGAGCCCTGGTCGTCGAAGCCGTGGCCGATCTCATGGCCGATCACCGCGCCGATCGCGCCGAAGTTCTCAGCCGGGCTGCGCTCGGGGTCGAAGAACGGGGCCTGCAGGATGGCCGCGGGGAAGACGATGGCGTTCTCCAGCGGGGAGTAGTAGGCGTTGACCGTCTGCGGGGTCATGTGCCACTCCTCCGGGTCCGGGCCGGTCTCGATCTTGGCCAGGTCCCGCTCGAAGGCGAAGGCGGAGGCCGCGCGGACGTTGGCCACCAGGTCCGAGGGGTCCACGGTGAGCGCGGAGTAGTCGATCCACTTCACCGGGTAGCCGACCATGGGGGTGAACATGGACAGCTTCTCCAGCGCCTTCTGGCGGGTCTGCTCCCCCATCCACTCCAGGGTGGAGATGGAGCGGCGGTAGGCCTCCATCAACGTGTTCACCAGCCGGTCCATCACGGCCTTGTGGGTCTCCGGGAAGTGCTGGGCCACGTAGAGCCGGGCGATGTCCTCACCCACGGCACCGTTGGCGAAGGCCACCGCTCGCTTCCAGCGAGGACGGTCTTCCTCCGTGCCGGCCAGACGGCGACCGTAGAAGTCGAAGTGCTCCTCCTGGAACGCTGCGGCCAGGTACGGTGCACGCGAGCGCAGCAGCTGCAGGTCCAGCCAGAGTTTGAGGTCGGCCAGGTCGGTGTCCTCCAGCACCTGCTGCAGTCCGGTCAGGAAGTCCGGCTGCCAGACGACCACCTCGGCGCTGCGGTCCCCGTCCACGCCCACGCCGCGCAGCCAGTGCTCGGCCAGCGGGAACAGCTCGATCAGGCCAAACCGGTCCATCAGGTTGTAGCGGGCCACGGCGTCCCGGACCTTCACCACGTCCCAGTGGTGGGCGGCGATCCGGGTCTCCAGCTCCACCACGCGGTCCGCGTCCGCCTGGGTCTCCCCGGAGTCCCCGCCGATCCCGGCCAGGGTGAACAGCCGCGCCACGTGCACCCGGTAGGCGGCCAGGATCTCGGCGAACTTCTCCTCGCGGTAGTAGGACTCGTCCGGCAGTCCCAGTCCGTCCTGCAGCAGGTGCAGCAGCATCCGCTCGGGGTTGCCGGCGTCGTTCAGCGCACCGGTCTGCACCAGCCCGCTGATGCCCTGACGCTGGAACCGCCCGCTCAGCTCCAGGAAGCCGGGCAGGTCCGTGACGGTCTCGATCTCCGCCAGGTCCGCCAGGATCGGCTCCAGGCCACGTCCCTCGACCCGCTCCTCGTCCATGAACGAGGCGTAGAGCGCGCCGATCCGGCGGCGAGCACCGTCCTCGTCATGCCCGGCGGTGAACGGGCCGGAGGAGGTGTCAACCCCGGTGGCGGCGCTCTCGCACAGCCGCCGCACGGCCAGCTCAGAGGCGTCCCGCAGCTCTTGGAAGGACCCGTACGCACCCTGGTCAGCGGGGATGCTCACGGAGTCCAGCCACGCACCGTTCACGTGACGGAAGAGGTCCTCGCGGGCGGTGGGCTGGGCGTTCACGGTCTCGGTCACGAGTGCTCCTGGTACGGTCTCAGGGGTGCGGGCGATGCAGGGGCATCCGGCGGCGCTGGCGCTGGGCCGGCCGTCGATGCAGACCAGCGTCCGGCAGCCATGGCCACCGGACGCTGCAGTGTCTGACGATCCTAGCGATCCTCAGGGCAGGCGGAGGATCAGACCACCGAGGACAGACGGGCCAGGGAGTCCTCCATCTGGGACTCGCTGACCATGGGGAACAGGTTCTTGTCCAGCAGCTTCTGGTCGGTGACCTGCTCCCAGTCATAGGTGAGGGTGACCTCGGTGGTGTCCTGATCTACGGCCTGCAGGGTGTAGACCCACTGCCAGCCGCCGGGCACCTCGCCGGCCGGGGCGGGCTTCCAGCCGACCAACTTGTTCTCGTCGTACGCCACTACATGGTTGTCTGTCTGGTAATCCCCACCCATAGCCTCGGCGTGCATGTTCATGGTGAACACATCGCCGACCTGCTGGATCCGCTGGGACTTCTCGTCCGACCGGACCATCTCCGAGCCGTCGAACTCGTGGTGACGGGCCGGGAGGGTCAGGACGTCGAAAATGTCTTTGGCCGGGGCCTCGATGGTGCGGGTCACGCTCTGCTTCTTCTCGCCATGGGCGGTCTCATTGGTAGCCATGGTCCCAACCTAGCGGCTGGCCCGGACACGTTTTCAAGGGCACGACGACGGCCGGTCGCCTCTTGTGCCACCAGCGAACAGGTCCGCTGGGGTCCGGTGAGGGGACGAGCACGACTGGGTCAGGCGGCGGCCGCAGGCAGGATCATGTTGTCGATCAGCCGCACGGGCTGCACGGTGGCCGCGACCAGGGCCAGCGCCTCACGCTGCAGGGGCGCGGTCAGCTGGTCTGCGGTGAGCGGCTCCAGGGTGTCGTGGTCCACGACCTCCAGGTAGTCCAGGCTGGCGAGCGGCTCGGCCTCGATGATCCGGCGGGCGGCCTTCACGTCCAGGGGGCGCTCGGCCTCGGCAGCGTCCCGCAGGGACTGCAGGGCCCGAGAGAGCACCAGGGCGGCGTCCAGCCCGGCCGAGTCCAGGCGCGTGTTGCGGCTGGACAGGGCCAGCCCCTCCGGGGAGCGCACCAGGGCCACCGGGCGGATCTCCACCGGCAAGTCCAGGTCCTGGGCGGTGCGGCGCAGGATGGCCAGCTGCTGGGCGTCCTTCTGGCCGAAGTAGCTGCGCAGCCGGGCCGGAGCGGGGGCGTCCACGGGCAGGGCCAGGCCCCAGAGCTTGACCACCACGGTGCAGACGCCGTCGAAGTGCCCGGGCCGGGAGGCGCCCTCGAGCACGGCGCCCATCCGGCCGGAGCAGACCCGGATGATCGGCCCGTCCGGGTATCCGGGGTACATCTCCTCCACCGAGGGGGCGAACACCAGGTCACAGCCCTCGGCGCCGAGCAGGTCGGCGTCGGCCTCGAGGGTGCGGGGGTAGTGCTCCAGGTCGGAGGGGTCCCCGAACTGCAGCGGGTTGACGAAGACGCTGGCCACCACGATGTCGTTCTCCGCCCGCGCCTGACGCGCCAGGGCCGCATGACCGCCGTGCAGAGCGCCCATGGTGGGCACCAGTCCGACGGTGGGCGCCTCCAGCCCGTCCTGCACCGCCTGCCCCACGCACTCGGCGAGGGCCGCGCGGAACTCGGCCTTCGTCGTCGTGATCTGCGGCCGGGTCTGCCCCGCGGCCAGCGGGCGTGCCGTGTCCTCGAGGGTCAGGCCGGTGCCGGTGGGGACGGGGGTGCGGTCGGGGACGCGGTCGAGCGGAGTCACGGCTCGAGTCTAGGTCCCCGCAGGAAGGTGAGGACCATGCCCTCCAGGTCGCCGTGGGGGTTCGGGTCGGCCCCGGTCCGGAAGTCGGTGTAGCGGTGGGACGGTGGGGGCGCCGGTCTACGGGGACCAGTGAACCTCTCCCACCGTGGCCGCCGGACGACGCCGGTAAGGCGAGTGGCCGAGGTCGGAATGAATCCTCCGCGACGCCTCCTGGGGCGCCCAGGGGGCAGGCGCAACGGGGCCCCCTCCGGATGGGTCCGGAGGGGGCCTCGGTCTGGAGCTCAGGCGGTCACTTCCCGTCCTGGACGGCTCCCTTGACGTGCTGGGCGGCACGGGTGGAGTCGTCCTTGAGCTCGCCGGCCTTCTGCTGGCCCTCGCCCTTGACGTGCTCGGCGCCCTCGGCGGCGGTCTCCTTGACGGACTCCATGGCCTCCTGGGCCTCGGACTTCAGGCTCTGGCCCATCTCCTGGGCCGCGGACTTGGCCTCGTCCACCACCGGGCCGGCCTGGTCCTTGAGCCGCTCCGCAGCGTCCTGCTCCTTCTGGGAGGCCGGGATCAGGGAGCCGACCAGCCAGCCGGCGCCCAGGGCGATCAGCCCGGCGGCCAGCGGGTTGCCGCGCGTGCTGCGGCGCACCGTGGCCGGGGCGTTCTGCACGGCGTGGACGGCGTCCTCCGCGCGGTCGCGCACATCGTGGGCCACGCCCTCGGCGGCGTGCTGGACGTCGTAGGCGGCGTTCTCCGCCTTGGCGCCCAGCGTGGGGGCCTGGTGTGCGTACGGGTCCGGGGTGCCCATCACCGACTCCTTGAGGTTGCGCACGCCCTCGCGGACGCGATCGCCCTGACGATGGGCGGCCTTGGTGGGATTGACCTTCTCCGCCAGGGCGTCCACGTCACGGCCCAGCTCCTGGCGGGTGCGCTCGATGTCGGCGCGAATCTCATCGGGGTTGTTGCTCATGGGGTCTCCTTGCTGGGGTTCAGGGTCGCAGGGATCTCCTGAACGGTCTCCTGGGTCTGCGGCAGACCCTTCATGCGGTCGAAGTGCTTCTTGCCCATCTGGGCCAGCACGGCTGCGGCGATGCCCCAGAGCACGGCCACGATCAGCGCGGCCCAGCCCAGGTGCATGAGCGAGCTCAGGGCCCACATCAGCGCCATGGACAGGAACAGCAGCAGCAGGAACCCGGCCACAGCGGCTCCGGCGAGCATGCCTGCGCCGGTGCCGGCCTTCTTGGCCTCGGCGGTGGCCTCGGCCTTGGCCAGGGTGATCTCCTGGCGCATCAGCGTGGTCAGGTGGTCGGCGAAGCTGGTGAACATCTCACCGAGGGACTCGGTGCGCGCCCGGTGCTCGGCCTCGGGCAGGGGGGCCTCGGTGGACCCCACGCCGCTGGCCTGCTCCCCCGGTGCGCCCACGCCGCCGACCGGCGGTCCGAAGTGACGGGGGTCGGTGGTCACGAGCGGCCTCCCGTGTTCTGGGTTCCCGGAGTGTCCGGGTACTGGGTGCCCGGGACACGCGGGGTGTCCGGGGTTCCCGGCGTGCCGGGAGTGCCGGGGGCGCCGGGAGTGGGCGGAAGACCGGGGGTGCCGTCCACGGCCGGAGCACCGGTCTGGATGCCAGGCTGGGAGTCCAGGGTGTCCTGGGGAGCGTAGGCCGGCGGGGCGGCAGCGGGCACCGGAGCCGGGGAGCCGTAGGTGCGGCGCGGCACCAGTTCACCGGAGGTCTGGGAGTCGTCCTGGGCGTCCTTCAGCCCGCGGGTCAGTCGACCGGCCAGCAGTCCGACGCCGGCGGCGATCGCCAGGAACGTGCCGGGCCGGCGCGCGGCGAAGCGGCGCACGTCCTCCAGCAGGTCCTGGGGCTCCTTGGTCTCCAGCTGCTCGGTCAGGGTCCGTGCCCGCTGGGAGATCATCGAGACGGCCTGGTTGACCAGGTCGGACTCGGGCTTCTCGCCGCGGGAGATGCGCTCGAGGTCATCCGAGACGGTGCGGGACTGGCCGGCCAGGCGCTCCTGCTGGGCGGAGAGCTGGAACCCGACCTCGTCCTTGGCGGATCCGGCCAGGGACTTGACCTGCTGGACGGCCTCGTCCTTGACGTGGCCGACCTCCTCGCGGACGGTTCCCGCCACGTCACGCACGGCGTCCTTGGCCTCGTGGCCGAGCTGACCGGCCTCCTGACGCGCCGCATCCTGGGCCGCGTCCTTCTTGCTGACCGTGCCGGGCACGTTCGCCGACTGATCCGGGTTCGTTGTCATGGGGTGTCCTTCCGATCCCGGCCGCCGAGCCCCACGGACAGGAGCAGGCGGCCTCCGTCCTGACGTTAGGCCCGGCACCGGCTCCTCACCAGGGGCCGAGCGGCTGTACGCAGACAGTGAACCCCCCTATGCAAGCCGGGGGGAGCCTGAGGTATCGGAGCCCTCGACCGGGCCCGATGGGCCAGACTGGGGGCATGCACATCATGACCGTCTGCCTGGGGAACATCTGCCGATCGCCTGCCGCGGAGGCGGTGCTGCTGCACCGCCTCGAGCAGGCCGGGCTGGAGGACGTCACGGTGAGCTCGGCCGGCACCTCCGACTACCACCTGGGTGGGCCCCCGCATGAGCTCAGCCAGGCCGAGGGGGAGTCCCGCGGCTACGCGTTCACCACGGTGGCCGCGCAGTTCAGCGCCGAGGACTTCGACACCACGGACCTGATCCTGGTGATGGACGAGTCCAACGGCGAGGACGTGCGCGCGCTGGCCCGGACGGCCAGGGATCGGGCCAAGGTCGTGCCGCTGGGCGCCTTCGCCTCGGACGCGGCCGAGTCCGGAGCCCGCGCGGTGCCGGACCCCTACGGCCACCCGCGGGAGGCCTATGTCTCCATGTACGACCAGATCGAGGAGGCCGTGGACGGCCTGGTGGCCGCCCTGCAGGACGGCTCCCTGGAGGAGACCGTCCAGCGGCACGCGGTCTGAGAGCCGGCCGGGCGTGCTTCTGCACCCCCGCACCGGAAACCCACGCCCCTGCAGGGGAGGGAGTTTCCGGGCCGGGGGTGAGGAACGGTCAGGGGTGGTCGGCGAGGACGTCCAGCAGCTCGCGGGCCACGGACTCCTTGAGCGCTCCGCGCTGGAGGGCGCGGAGCGTGGTGACCCGCGCCATCTGCTGGTAGGCGAGGCGGACGTCGTCGGGAAGGCCGTCCTGCACCAGTTCGGAGAGCACGTCCAGGTGACGACGCACCGTGCCCACATCACCCCGAGCCACCGGTCCGGTCAGGGCCGAATCGCCGTCGGCCAGTGAGTTCTCCAGGGCGGCGTGCATCAGCGGGGAGAGCATGCGGTCGGGCTGTTCCACGCCGATCGACTCCAGCAGCTGGCGGGACTGCGCTGTCAGGGTGACCAGGTGGTTCGAGGCGTGCGCCAGGGCGGCGTGATAGGTCCCGCGGTCGGCCTCGGCGATGACCACGGGCTCCCCGCCCATCTCCACCACCAGCGCCTGTGCCACCGGCAGCACGATCCCGTCCGCGCTCACCCCGAACATGCAGTCCTTGAGCCGGGCCAGATCCAGACTCAGTCCGGTGAACGTCATGGCGGGGTGGATGGCCAACGGGATGGCCCCGGAGGCGCGCGCAAGATCCAGCACGGAGGTGCCGTAGCGGCCGGAGGTGTGCACCAGCAGATGCCCGGCCTGCAGGTGACCGGCGGTGGCCAGACCGGAGACGAGATCGGGCAGGACGTCGTCCGGGACGGCCAGCAGCACCAGTTCGGAGCGGCGCAGGATCTCGGGGATCTCCAGGATCGGCACGTCCGGCAGCAGGGCCTCGGCGCGGGTGCGGGAGGCCTCCGAGACGGCGTGGACACCCGTCACCACGTGGCCGGCGTTGCGCAGGGCGGCGCCCAGCACGGCACCGACCTTGCCGACGCCGATCACGCCGACGCCGAGACGGCCAGGGCGCTGGTCCGGGGTGGAGGTCATCGGGCGGGCTCCTGGGGTGGGGACGGGGCTGAATCCACAGCCACGGCGGACGGGCGTTCGTCGGAGAGCTCCTCGACCTTCTCCACGGCCTCCACGGTGCGCCGTTCGAACCGGGCCCGCTCCTCCGGGCGCATCCACTGGTTGCGGTCGCTCATCCGGCGCGAGACCGCGGCGATGGCCGACTCCTGCTCGAACAGCTCCAGCGCCACCGACACATCCGCGTGCCGCAGGCCGGGCGTGACCGGACCCATGGTGGAGTGCAGGTTGAGGACGGCCAGACCGAGCCGACGCTCCAAGGGCCCCTGCTCCACGGACAGCGACTGCACACGCTCGTGCGGCATCAGCGTCAGCCGGCGGGTCAGCCTGCCCCCGCGGATCAGCATCATGGTCTGCGTGCTGCGCACCGCGTTGCGCCGCCAGGTCAGCGGATCCACCCAGCGGGCGCTGCGCGGGGAATGACGGTAGCCCTGGTCCTCGCCGGAGCCCACCACGCCCGTGCGGATGATCTGCGCCGCCTCCTCGCCCTCCCGCACGCCGGGATCCGGGGCCACGACGCTCAGCACGCGCAGGACGTCCTCGAACGGACCCACCGGCAGCACCAGTGACTTCTTGGCGTCCGCGGCCTCGGACAGGCTGCCGTACCCGGCCACGTTCACCACCATCCGGTGCCAGCCGAACGGACGCCACAGCAGCGGCTGGTGCACCTTGATCGCCTGGACCCGCCCCGGCGGCACGGTCTGCTGGCTGGTCTCCAGCAGGCCGTAGCGAAGGCGCAGCCCGTCCGAGGCGGTGGCCACGGTGAAGTTGTACCCGGAGTTGAACTGCGACCACACGGCACCCACCGAGGAGATCGCCACCGGGATCGAGCCCAGCAGCACACCGCGCGTGGCCTCCGGCGGCAGCTCCTGCCCGTTGAACCACCAGATCACGCCCAGCACCACGCCCAGGGAGAGCGCCGCGACCACGAGCGTGGTCATGCCGGTGCCCAGCAGCACCGAACCGATCAGCCGTCCGGCAGGGACCTGGAGCATCACCTGCTCCGGCGCCTCGGGCAGGCCGGAGCGGCCCTTGCCCACCTGCCCGACGACGGCCCCGGCGCCTTCCAGCGCCAGGTCCCGGCCGTCGTCGGGATGGGGGTGTCCGGAAGGATCCGCAGGATCTGACGGGCCCGCGACGGCGCGGGCCTGGGGATCGGCGGCCACGTCAGGGTCCACTCCGGACTGGATGCCCGAGGCACGGCCCATGATCTCCCGGCGCAGGGCCTCGGCCTCGTCGCGCTTGATGAACTCCAGTGCCATGGCCGAGGAGCCGCCGTCGGCCGCCTCGAACTTCAGCTCCGCCAGGCCCACGATCCTCGCGAGCAGTGGTTGGCGCAGGTCCACCGCCTGCACGCGGTCCAGCCGGACCTCGCGGCGCTGGCGGAAGATGATGCCGGTGTGCAGCTGGACGGTCTCCGGGGTGAGGCGGTAGCGGGTGAACCGCCAGGAGAGAAAGAAGGCGATGAGAGCGAGCACGAAGATGCCGCCGAAGATCGCCAGGGAGATGCCCAGACCCCGGGCGGCGCGGAACTGTCCCCCCTCGAACAGCACCTGCACGACGTCTTCACCGGCGGACTGGATGAAGAAGAAGAGCAGACCGGCCAGCACCAACCAGCCGCGCACCAGGGGACTGATGGGATGGACCCGGTGCCATGCGCCGTCGGCGGTCTGGGCGGTCTGGACGCCATGCGTCCCGTGGGTGCTCTGCATCGGCCCTGGTCCCGGGGCGGGGTGCGGGGCGCTCACAGTCCGGCCAGACGGGTCTGGCCGCGGGCCACCAGCTCCTCCCGGAGGCGGTCGGCCTCCGCGGCGGGGATGCCGGGCAGGGTGGCGTCGGTGGCGGCAGAGGCGGTCTGGAACTCCAGGGTGCGGATGCCGAAACGGCGCTGGACCGGCCCGTCCTTGACATCCAGGTACTGCAGACGGCCGTACGGCACGGCCATCACGCGGCGGAACCAGAGCCCGGAGCGCAGCAGGAGGTCGTCCTCACGCTCGGCGTAGCCCAGGGCACGGACGCGGCGCGGGATCAGGGCCAGGTTGACCAGGAACATCGCCAGCACCACGGCCGGAACGCCCCACGCCAGCCAGGCGGGGTACCCCGACCAGGGACCGAGCAGGTGCAGCACGAGCGGCACGGAGAACAGGGCGGTCCAGATGACCGTGTTGATGATGGCGCTGATGAAGCGTGCGGGAATCAGCTTCGGGGAGACCGGAGTCCACTGCACCCCGTGCAGCTCGATCCCCTGCCCTGCCGCATCAGCTTCGCGTGCGTCTGGTGTGCGGTCCATAGTGCTCATGTCCGTGGTCCCCTTCCCGTCCGTAGGCCGGCCCCTGGTCGGTGCGCGGCATGCCCTGGCGCGGCGTCCCGTTCACACCGTTGCCTCCCCCGGTCCCGTCCTCCGGGGGGATGCGGCAGAACTGCTCCACCACGTATCCCAGGATGACCAGCACGAGTCCGGCGATCACCATGACCCAGGCGTCGTTCGTGGTGCGGCTGCCCGGCCCGGTGGCGCCCAGCAGATGCACCAGCACTCCGGCGTGCCACCCGGCGATCAGTGATCCAGCGTAGGCCCCGGCCTGAGCCAGGACCAAAGTGCGTGCGGCCGCCAGCGGGTCCATCCGTGCCCCCGCCGGGCGATCCTGGTCACGGCGGACTCGCAGGCCCAGCACCAGCACGATCAGCCCCACCGCGGCCAGGGTGATGACCGAGGGCAGGCCCAGCACGGGGGCGCTCAGTCCGGCACCGGCGGTGATCAGGGTGGCGCACCAGCCCAGCACTCCGGCCGCGCCCAGGATGATCAGCAGCCACAGGGGGCGAATGGTGTTCATCGGCTCTCCTCCCGGCGCACGGTGCCCGCGTCCGCCGCCTGGTCAGCCAGCTCGGCCACACGTGCTCCCTCCAGCATGGCCTCGGGGTCCAGCCAGGACCAGGGCGCGAGCACGAACGCCCGTTCACGGGCGCGGGGATGAGGCAGGGTCAGCTCCGGGTGCTCGCTGCGCAGCTGCCCGTAGGCGATCACGTCCACGTCCAGGGTCCGCGGCCCCCACCGCACGTCCCGGGTCCGGTGGTGGGCCTGCTCCACCGCCTGGCAGGCGGCCAGCAGGGCGCGAGGTGAGAGGGTGGTGGACACGGTGAGCACCTGGTTGAGGTAGTCCGGCTGACCGGCAGGCCCCCCGACGGCGGCCGTCACCGCACGCGGTGAGGTTCCGGTCAGCGTGATCCCGGGAGTGTCCGCCAGGTCCTGGACGGCCTGACTGAGCGTGGCGGCGGGATCTCCGAGGTTCGCACCCAGGGCGAGCACGGCGTGGACTGGCTGATCAGGCGCTTGGCCCAGCGCGTCGGCGGTGCCGCTCAAGTCCGGCTCCGGCGGACCGTCACCGAGACGTCGGCGAAGTCGGCGGGGATCGGCGCCTGGGGCTTGTGCACGGTGACCTCCACCGAGGCCGCCACGGGCTGCTCCTGGAGGACGGCGGTGGCGATCCGCAGGGCGACGGTCTCGATCAGGTCGACGGGATCACCGGTGACGATCCGTTCCACGGTGGCGGCCACCTCCGCGTAGTTCGCGGTGGAGGCGAGGTCGTCCTGCGACGCGGCCGGGCCGGCGTCAAGGTGGAGCAGGACATCGGTGATGAAGTCCTGTCCCTCCCGGCGCTCATGCTCGAAGACACCGTGGAATCCGCGCGCACGCAGTCCGCGCAGGGCGATGGTGTCCGGTGCGGCCTCGGTCCCGGTCATGCTCAGCCCTGCTCCGCCTGGCCGGTCCAGGCGGCTGCGGCGAGCACCGCGTCGATCGAGGCGGGGACATCGTGCACGCGCACCGCCCAGGCACCGTGCGCGGCGCTCAGGGCCGTGACGGCGGCCGTGGCGTGGTCCCGCTCGGCCGGGGCCGGCTCCTGCCGAGCGCCACCGGGACGCTGAGTGAGCAGCGTGCCCAGGAACCGCTTGCGGGAGGCCCCGACCAGCACCGGGTGGCCCAGCTGCTGGATCTGCTCGAGCCCGCGCAGCAGCTCCCAGTTCTGCTCGCCGGTCTTGGCGAAGCCCAGTCCCGGGTCGAGGATGATCTGCTCGGGCTTCACCCCGGCGGCCAGGAACCGGTCTCGGACCTCGGTGAGCTCCGCGATCACGTCCTGCACCACGTCGTCGTAGTCGGTCAGGGAGTCCATGGTGCGGGAGTCGCCCCGGTTGTGCATCAGGATGTAGTGCGCCCCGGTGCGGGCGATCAGCTCTGGCATGGCCTCCTCGTGCTGCAACCCGGAGACGTCGTTGATGATCACCTCGCCGAGCTTCAGGGCGGCCTCAGCGGTGTCCGTGTGACGGCTGTCCAGGGAGACCACGGCGCCCGCCGTGACCAGGGCCTCGACCACGGGCAGTACTCGAGCCTGCTCGGTGGCGGAGGCGATCGGCTCAGACCCGGGGCGGGTGGACTCTCCGCCCACGTCGATGAGGTCCGCGCCGGAGTGGTGCAGGGCCAGGCCGTGCTGGATAGCGGCCTCCTGGTCCAGGTACGCCCCGCCGTCGGAGAAGGAGTCCTCGGTGACGTTGAGGATGCCCATCACCAGGGTGCGGTCGGTGGGGAGGTCGGCCAGGGTGCGGCACCTGACCTTGCGCACCACGGTCATCGCTCCGGTGGCCGGGCCGGTGCCCGGTCCTGCTGCCATCGAGTCCATGAGGTCTCCTTTCGAGAGGCGGTCAGCCGTTGAGGATCAGGCTCATCGCCTCGGCACGGGTGGTGGCGTCCCGCAGCTGGCCACGAACGGCGGAGGTGACGGTCTGAGCGCCGGGCTTGCGCACGCCTCGCATGGACATGCACATGTGCTCGGCCTGGATGACCACGATCGCCCCCTGGGGGTGCAGGTGGCTCATCAGCGCCTCGACGATCTCCGTGGTCAGCCGTTCCTGGACCTGCGGACGCCGGGCGTAGATCTCCACGAGCCGGGCCAGTTTGCTCAGCCCGGTCACGTGGCCCTGCTTGGAGGGGATGTAGCCGATGTGCGCCCGCCCGTGGAAGGGCACCAGGTGGTGCTCACAGGTGGAGTAGAAGGGGATGTCCTTCACCAGGACCAGCTCCTCATGGGAGAGGTCGAAGGTGGTGCCCAGGACCTCAGACGGGTCCCGGTGCAGCCCGGAGAAGAACTCGGCGTAGGCCCGGGCCACCCGCGCGGGGGTGTCCCGCAGGCCCTCACGGTCCGGGTCCTCGCCGACGGCCTCGAGGATCTCGCGGACGGCAGCCTCGATCCGGGGCAGGTCGACCGGGTTCGGCGTGCTCTGGGCCGACTCGGCCTGCTCAGGTGTCTCAGCGCTCATCTGCTGCCTCTCGCCTTCTGCGTCTCATGCCCTCAGGGCAGGGTGGGGCCGGTGGACGGTCCACCCGGGGCGCCGCCGTCGCCGTCTCCGGGAAGCTGACCGCCCGGGGTGGGATCCACGGTGGGACCCAGGGAATCCGAGGTGGACTCCGGGTCTACCGGGGTCTCTGAGCCGCCTTCACCGGACTGTCCGTCCGCCAGCTGGGCGCGGCGTTCGGACGGGGAGAGCACCGGGGGGATGTCCGAGACCGGACGGTCCTCGGCGCTCAGCCATACCGGGCGGGGCTCGCGGCGGCGCACCTCGGCGAAGATCTCCGCGATCTGCTCCTGGTTCAGGGTCTCCTTCTCCAGCAGCTCATAGGCCAGACGGTCCAGGATGTCCCGGTTCTCATTGAGGATCCAGTAGGCCTCGGCATGGGCGTTGTCCAGCAGGATCCGGACCTCTTCGTCCACCAGGGCGGCGACCTGCTCGGAGTACTCCCGGCTGGAGCCCATGTCCCGTCCGACGAACGGCTCGGACCCGCCGGAGCCGAGCTTCACCGCACCGACCCGGTTGCTCATGCCGTACTCGGTCACCATCTTGTGTGCGGTGTCCGTGGCCTTGGAGATGTCATTGGAGGCGCCGGTGGAGGGGTCGTGGAAGATGATCTCCTCGGCCACGCGCCCGCCCATGGCATAGGCCAGCTGGTCCAGCAGCTCATTGCGGGTCACCGAGTACTTGTCGTCCTCCGGGACCACCATGGTGTATCCCAGGGCCCGGCCGCGCGGCAGGATGGTGATCTTGGTGACCGGAGCCGAGTTGCGCAGGCCAGCGGCCACCAGGGCGTGACCGCCCTCGTGGTAGGCGGTGACCTTGCGCTCGTGCTCCTTCATCAGGCGCGTGCGCTTCTGCGGCCCGGCCATCACGCGGTCCACGGCCTCGTCCAGAGCGCGGTCGTCGATCAGCTGCGCGTTGGAGCGGGCGGTGAGCAGGGCGGCCTCGTTGAGGACGTTGGCCAGGTCCGCGCCGGTGAACCCGGGGGTGCGCTTGGCCAGGGAGCGCAGGTCGATGCCGGGCACCATGGGCTTGCCCTGGGCGTGGACCTCGAGGATCTTGGCGCGCCCGTTCAGGTCCGGGGCCTCCACGGGGATCTGCCGGTCGAAGCGTCCTGGACGCAGCAGAGCCGGGTCCAGCACGTCCGGGCGGTTGGTGGCCGCGATCAGGATGACGTTGGTGGTGGAGTCGAAGCCGTCCATCTCCACCAGCATCTGGTTCAGGGTCTGTTCGCGCTCGTCGTTGCCGCCGCCGATGCCGGCACCGCGGTGACGTCCCACGGCGTCGATCTCGTCCACGAAGATGATGGCCGGGGCGTTGGTCTTGGCCTGCTCGAACAGGTCACGCACACGAGAGGCGCCCACACCCACGAACATCTCCACGAAGTCCGAACCGGAGATGGAGTAGAAGGGCACGCCGGCCTCACCGGCCACGGCCTTGGCCAGCAGGGTCTTGCCGGTGCCGGGAGGGCCGTACAGCAGCACGCCCTTGGGGATCTTGGCGCCCACCGCCTGGAACTTGGCCGGCTCGGCGAGGAACTCCTTGATCTCATGCAGCTCCTCCACCGCCTCTTCGGCGCCGGCCACATCCGCGAAGGTCACCTGGGGCATGTCCTTGGTGATCAGCTTGGCCCGGGACTTGCCGAACTGCATGACCTTGCCGCCGCCGCCCTGCATGCGCGAGAGCAGGAACCAGAAGAGCAGGGCGATCAGGATGAACGGGATCATGAAGCCGAGCATGGAGAGCAGCCAGTTGCTCTGCACCGGCTGGTCCGTGAAGCCGTCCAGGGAGGAGGAGTTGACCTCCTGCACCACGTCCTCGGCGCGCGCCTCGGAGAAGTAGAAGTAGACGTTCTTGCCCAGGTCCCGGCCGTCCAGCTCCAGGTCCTCCCGCAGGGTGAGGTCCACCCGCTGCTCGCCGTCCTCGATCTTGGCCTGGGACGCCTTGTCGTCCTTGAGCAGTTGGATGCCCACGTTGGTGTCCACGCGGGCGTTGCTGCCCTGGGTCAAGGCGGGCACGATCAGCAGGAGCAGCAGGGAGGCGAGCACGATCCAGATGATCGGTCCCTTGAAGATCTTCTTGGCGTCCAACAGCTCTCCTGACATCACGACAGCGGCCCGCCCAGCCACCGAGGATCAGGGGGCGCAGGGCACAGCGGTACGCGTCCACGGTACCGGCCCGGCCTGAGAACTCGGCCACCCGTTCGCGACCGGTGGACAACGACCCCCAGATCCGCGGCGCCTGACCCGGATTGTTGCCAAGCTGTCGCCGTCCAGCCACTCAGACTCGATTCGGCGACAGGACCGCATCTCTCGGGAGGCATTGCCCCGCATCCGACGCCCCGCCCCAGCCGAACACTGTCCACAGGAGATCTGCATCCTGTGGACAACCCACCGAACAGTGCGCCCAGAGGACTCACACTGATCAGATGGCAGCCCCGGAACCGATCCCCGTATCACTGCACGGGCGGATCTTCACTCGATCGGAGGCCCTGAATGCCGGCGTACACCCGGAACGACTCCGCCGCCGGGACATCCTGCGCGTCAACCGAGGAAGGTACCGCTGGGTCGGAGATCGGGTAGCCGACCGCGGTCCGCGCCGCACCCCACCGCAGAGCTGGAGGGCATCGTCCGAGAGATCTCTCCCGCCACGGCCGATCACCGGGCCCGAGCGGTGTTGGACGCCATCCCCGATGCCGCCCTGTCCCACACCAGCGCCGCTGCCGCACGCGGTTGGTGGCTGCCACAGAGGTTCGTGACGGAGGCTCCGGTCCACATCGCCCGCCCTCCCCATCGGCCACCGACCTCGCGCCCGGGCGTCACCACCCATCGGCTGGCCTTGGAGCTGGAGGACATCGCAGTGGTCGACGGACGGAGGGCGACCTCAGTGGAACGGACCTGGCTGGACTGTGCCCACCTGTTCAGTGTCGACGAGCTCACGATCCTGGGCGACTCCCTCGTCCGGACTCCCTACGCCTGGGTGGAGGAGCGCCGGCCGGCGGCGTGGACCACTCCCGGACGTCTCGAAGAACAGCTCCAGCGCTCGACCGGCGTCCGCGGGATCACTGTGGCCCGGAAGGCTCTGTCCTTGATCCGGGTGGGATCGGACTCTCCCAAGGAGACAGAGCTGCGTCTGGCCCTGATCATGGCGGGGCTGCCCGAACCCCAGCTGCAGGTGCAGTGCTGGGATCCGGAATACAGTGCCCATTTTCCGGCCACCGCCGACCTGGGGTACCCGCAGTGGCGCATCGCCATCCACTACGAAGGACGTCATCACCGGTCCGAGGAACAGCTCCACCGTGACATCCGCAGGGAGCAGGCGTTCGTCCGGCAGGGGTGGACCAACCTGAGGTTCGATGCCGTGGATGCCGCCCAGGGATTTCGGACGGCCGTGGAGCAGGTCAGACGAGTGCTGAGTCAGTCGCCCAGCGGGGTTTCAGCGCGTCGCTGAGACTCGACTGATGCGGAGATGTCGCCCAGCGAACAGCGGAGATTCGCTCGGCGACAGGACCGCATCACTCGATCCACAGACGGGCGCGGGTTTCAGTCTCGCGGGCGCAGACCAGCCCACCGCGGGGAGTGGCCCGTCAGGAGTAGACGTGCGGCGCCAGGGTGCCGATGAAGTCCAGGTTGCGGTACTTCTCGGCGAAGTCCAGGCCGTAGCCGACCACGAACTCGTTGGGGATGTCCTTGCCCACGTACTTCACGTCGATCTCGACCTTCATCGCCTCGGGCTTGCGGAGCAGCGCGCAGATCTCCACCGAGGCCGGGCCGCGGGACTCGAGGTTGGTCTTGAGCCAGGACAGGGTCAGACCGGAGTCGATGATGTCCTCCACGATCAGCACGTGGCGGCCCATCAGGTCGGTCTCGAGGTCCTTGAGGATGCGGACCACGCCGGAGGACTGGGTGCCGGAGCCGTAGGAGGAGACGGCCATGAAGTCCAGCGTGACGTGGGAGTGCATGGCCCGGGAGAGGTCGGCCATGATCATCACGGCGCCCTTGAGCACGGCCACCAGCAGGACGTCCTTGCCCTCGTAGTCGCGATCGATCTGGGCGGCCAGGCCCTGGACGGTCTCCTGGATCTGCTCCTTGGTCATGAGCACGTGGTCCAGGTCGCCGTGAACGTCCTGTGCATCCATGGGGGCTGCTCCTGCAGTGTCGAGTGGCCGCGGTGGGCCGAGGGGGACGGGGTCAGCTGGGCGCACGCTCTGTGGCCGAGCCGGGGGCGTAGAGCACCAGTCTCGCATACCCCGCAGCCCGCTCACGGTGGGCGACGACCCCACCCGGCAGCTGCACCGGACCGGCCGAGCCTCCCCCCTGCGAGCGCGCCGCGACCAGCCGATCCACGGCCTGCGCCCGCTCCCGCGTGAGGTCCCGCGCCCCACAGGCCCGGGCGGCGGAGAGGAGGACGCGCAGCCGCACGGCGGTGGGCAGGGCGGCCAGTCCCTCCAGGTCCAGGGCCAGTGAGTCCAGAGTCACACCCTCCCGACGACGGCCGGCGCCTTCCCCGTCCAGCTCACCGGGGGTGCCCCCCGGCAGGGTGAGGCGGGTCAGCTCGTCCTCGGCCCACAGGTCCAGGGCCTCGGCGTCCTCGGCGGCGATCTGTGCGGTGCGAGCGAGCGCCCCCCGCAGCCCGGGCGAGAGTCCCGTCTCGGGGTCCTCGAGGGCGGGCAGGATCTGCGTGCGCACGCGCGAACGGAGATAGGCGGGGTCGGCGTTGGCGGGGTCCTCCCACCACTGCAGTCCGGCCCAGCGGCAGATCTGCTCGGTGTCCTGACGGGTCAGCTCCAGCAGCGGTCGTAGGATCGGTCCTCGGCGCACGGGGATGCCGGCCAGGGACCGGGTGCCGGAGCCGCGGGCCAGTCCCAGCAGCACCTGTTCGGCCAGATCGTCCCGCGTGTGGGCGAGCAGGATGGACTGCGCCCCGGTCGCCTGCAGCGCCTGGTCGAACGCCTCGTGGCGGGCCTTCCGCGCGGCCGCCTCCGGCCCTGCTTCGGCTCCCGGCTCGCGGCCCGTGGGCACGTGGACTCGTCGGACGAGGACCTCCTGGAACCCCAATCGGCGCGCGCACTCGGCAGCACGCCGAGCCACCTCGGCCGAGTCCGGGTGCAGTCCGTGGTCCACCACCAGCGCCCCGGTGTGCAGCGGTGGAGGCATGTCCCCCGGGGGCAGGGCGCAGCCGCCAGACCGTGCGTTCTCCTCGAGACGTCGGACCTCGGCGAGCGCCACCGCGAGCGCCAGGGAGTCCGCACCGCCGGAGAGCCCGACCAGCACACTCCACTGGCCGCGGATCATCTCCTGCACCGCACGCACGGCGCGCTGCAACGGCTGCGGCCACCGGGTCGGCGGCGGCCAGAGATCCGGGCCGGACGGGGTGCTCAGGACCGACCCCGCATCCGCTCGACCCACTGCTGGGGGTGGTGCAGCTCGGTCTCGGTGGGCAGGTGCTCGGGCCCGTCCCAGACGATGTTGAACGCGTCCATCCCCATCTGCTGCACGGCGTGCTTCACGAACCGTTGGCCGTCCCGGTACTGGCGCATCTTGGCGTCCATCCCCATCAGGCGGCGCATCCACCGGTCCAGGGCCGAACGGTGGGCGGAGCGATGGTCGAAGCGCTGCCGGATGGTCTTCACGGTGGGCACCACGGAGGAGTCGATCCCGTCCATCACCACGTTGGCATGCCCCTCCAGCAGGGACATCACGGCCGTCAGGTGGGACAGGCGAGCCTTGTCCTCGGGGTCCTGGATCAGGTCCAACAGTCCCATGGAGGCGGACGGGACCTCAGCGTCACCGGAACCCGAGGCCTCAGGTGAGGGGCCGTCGTCGGGAACCTGGTGGCGGGGACTCCCCCCGGAACGGGCGCTGCCGGCCAGGGAGCGCAGCCCGGAGGTGAGGCGGTCCGGGAGGGTCTCGGCCTTGTCGAACATGCCGGAGACGAGTGCGGTGATCTCGGTGCGCAGGTGCTCGCGCAGCCAGGGGGCGGCCGCGAACTGCACGCGGTGGGTCTGCTCGTGCAGGCAGACCCAGAGGCGGAAGTCCTCCGGGTCCACGTTCAGCTCCACCCGGACCTCGGCGATGTTCGGTGCCACCAGCAGCAGCCGTCCACCCTCCGGTCCCGGGGCGGTGCCGTCCGGGCCGGGCAGGGCGCAGAAGGGCTCGTACTGGCCCAGGACCTTGGAGGCCATGAACGCCAGGACGGTGCCGGCCTCCACCCCGGTGGCGGTGGTGCCCAGGGCGGTGGAGGCGCGGGCGAACTCCTCCGGGCGGGTCTGCCGCAGGTGTCCGAACGCCGGAGTGAGGAGCGTGGAGAAGGCCTGCACATTGGCCTGCGCCCAGGTGGGACGGTCCACCACGAGGACCTCGGAGTCACGCAGGTCCCGGGCGGCGTCCAGTCCGGTCAGCCGGTGCACGTGCTCCACGGAGGCGTCCGCGGCCCAGCGCAGACCGTCGGCCTCCTTGAGCGCCTGGCGGCGGGTGAACCGGGGTCCGGCGGTGCTCAGACGGGCGGCGGTGGCGGCGGCCAGGTCCCAGTTGACCAGGGACTGCGGGGCGGGGGTGGTCTGCATGACTCCATCCCACCACAGGAGTCTGGAGGTGGGGTGGGTCCGGCGTCGGTCAGAACTGCTCAGCGCAGCTCAGCGGGCCGGCGAGGCGCCCGCGGCGTGGTCGGCGGCGGCCTGGAGCAGACCCGCCAGCTCCTCGGCCTGCACGGCCCGCGCCGTGGCCACCACCGCGCGCAGCTGGTCCGCGGTGCCCAGCATCGCCAGCTGGGAGGCCAGGGTCGCTGGGAGGCGGGGGTCGTCGTCGGGAGATCCTGACGGGGAGGACTCCCCCGCGGGCCGAACGCGCGAGACGCCCGTGGACAGCACGGGATCGGAGTCCTGCACCTGCTGGAGCACGGCGGGCAGATCGGTCTCGTCCTGGCGCTCCTCCAGCATGACCAGCCGCTCGTACACCGCCGGGTTGCCGATCTTGATCCGCTGGGCGCTGATCAGCTGGGAGAGCATGGGCGCGGAGAGTCCGAGCACGCCCGCGAGCGCCCGCTGGCTCAGCCCATAGGCCTGCATCACCGCGCCGAACCGCTCGGAGAGGGGCATGCCGTACAGGGCACGCTGCTGGTCGCGGTGGTCATCCGGGGCGGAACGCATGTCCTGATTGTGCACTTGAGTGTTTGCAGACGCAAAAGGACAGGTCATCTCTCGAGACACTCGCGGCCGACCACCGACCTCGGGGCAACCGGTCGGGTCTGCCACACTGGACCGTGGAGCATCGGGGCCGTCGCCACCACGGGACGCATCCCGCCCCATGAGGGGTTTGCAACTGCGAACAAGTGGGGTACATTTGCACCAGCAAATCTGTTGTCCCGATCACGTCCAAGGGGAATCATGAACGGATCGCATCGCACCCAGACCATGGGAGGCCCGGGGATCGCCCCCGGCTCCCACCCCGTCCACCGGGCCCCGCTGGCGCGGGTGACCCGAGCGGCACTGGCCACCGCCCTCGCCACCCTGCTGGCCGTCGTCGGGATGGCCGGGCTGATGCCCGCCTCCGCGGCCGCAGTGGTTCCCGTGGTGACCAGTCCCTCCGCCACCCCGGACGCACCGGAGGGCGGATCCGAGCTGCAGCCGGTGGTGGTGGTCATGGACTACTCCTCCTCGATGCTGCAGGCCGACGCCGATGAGGACGGGACCACCCGGCTGGAGGCCGCTGAGGCCGCCACGCTGAACCTGATCGACAAGGCCCCGGACGGCGCGGACCTGGGCGTGGTGGTCTACGGCGCCAACACTGTGGAGGACTGCGCGGACATCGAGACGGTGCAGTCGGTGGCGCCGCTGAAGAAGGGCGACCTCAAGAAGAAGATCGAGGCCCTCAACGCCGTGGGCGAGACCCCGATCGGCGCCTCCCTGCTGCACGCGGCGGACGAGCTGAAGGACCACGACGGCGAGAAGTCGATCATCCTGGTCTCCGACGGCGAGGAGAACTGCTCCCAGCCCCCGGCCTGCGAGGCCGCCCAGGACCTGGCTGACCGCGGGATCGACCTGACCGTGCACACCATCGGGTTCAAGGTGAACGACCAGGCCCGTGATGAGCTGACCTGCGTGGCCGAGGCCACCGGCGGAACCTACGTGCAGGCCGAGAACGCCGAGGAGCTGGAGAGCAGGCTCGAGACCAAGACGGTCCGCGCCTTCCAGGGCTACGTCCCGCAGGGCACCCCCGTCACCGGCGGCGAGACCCTGCACGCCTCTCCGCAGCTCGCCCCCGGGCAGTACCTGGACAAGTACGAGAAGGGCGGGTCGAAGATCCACGCCGATGACGGCACCCTGAAGTTCTACAACCTGGGCACCATCCAGCCCGGAGAACGCGCCCACTTCTCCGCCCTGCTGATCCCGGACCAGTCCGCACCGGCCGAGCGCGGGGCCTCCTACGCCGGCCTGAAGGTCGAACTGGTCAACGGCCAGGGCGTCAGCTGCTCCAGCATCGACTCCGCCTACCGTGGCGACGACGACGGCGGTCGGCCGATCGCCGGCTATGTGCGCAGCAAGGACTACGCCCAGGAGAGCAGTGAACGCTGCTACTCCGACGGCTCCGGTCAGCTCTATGCCAAGGTGATGCGCACCAGCAACCGTCAGAGCGACCTGGCCCTGCCGGTGGAGCTGAAGTACGTGCTGGAGCCGGCCGTGGACGAGTCCAGCCTGGACACCCCGGCCAGCGAGGCCGAGCCGGTGCAGTCGGTGACCCTCTCCGACGCCCCGCAGGCGATCGCCGGTGGCGGTAGCTTCAACGACGCCACCGAGGTGGACTCGGGCACGGTCCTCACCGACTCCACCATGCCGATGGAGAGCCGCTACTACCGGATCCACGTCGGGTACGGCCAGCGACTGAACGTGCGCGCCTCCCAGGCCAATGTGGACGACGCCGGCCCAGATGGAATCCACGTGGATGTGTACTCCGCCGTGCGCAGCCCCGTCCGCACTGTGGGCGATGACCTCCTCTACCGCAGCGGCACCGGTGAGACGGCCACCCAGAGCATGCGGGTGCCGGTCAGCCAGTCCAACCGAGACGGCTCCGTGGGCAGCGACGCCTACCTGGCCGGTGACTACTACGTGGTGGTCTCTGCGCGGAAGTGGACCGGGGACCGCAATCGCGAGCCCTACCCCTACGACCTCGCCCTCGAGGTGACCGGCGAGGAGCAGGACGGACCCATGGTCGCAGACCCGGGCCTCGGCCAGAATCCCTCCACAGTGCAGGACGGGCAGGAGACCCAGTCTCCCGACGACGGCACGGACCAGAGCGCCCAGCCCACCGAGGGCGCGGGTCAGGAGAGCGAGGCCCCCGTGGCCGGTGCGGGCGGTAATGACGCCGCAGCACCGGGTGACGGTGAGCCGCAGGCTGCGTCCTCTGTCCGGGACAGCGCTCCGCTGCCCTGGTTCCTGGGCGGCCTGGCCGGCAGCGCCCTGCTCGGCGGCGTCCTGGTGGCCCTGCTGACCCGCCGCGGACCTGCCGCCGCCGGTGGGGCCTCGGGTGTGGCTCACACCGGACCGACCGCGCCGATGGGCCACCCCGGGGACAGCCGCGGCACCCTGATCAACGGGCAGCCGCAGCCCCCGTACCCGAACAGCTCCCCGCAGAACCCCTACGGCCAGGAAGGACCGCAGCGATGAGCACGCAGAACCCCACGGTCGAGCACCGCATGTCCCGATCCGACCGGGCCGGTCTCGCTGTCCGGTCCGGCCGGCCTGGCCGGGCACCTCGGCGAGCCGCCGGGCTCGCCCTGGCCATAGCCCTGGCCGCGTACCCGCTGGCCACCGCCCTCCCGGCGGCCGCGACGCCCAGCGCGAGCGCGACGTCGTCGGGAAGTGCTGACGCCAACCCCCGCGGACCGGTGCCGGTCTACGAGCCGGCCGGGGAGCAGGTCACCGGCGGATCCGACCTGGCCGGGGCCGTGGAGATCCAGCCAGGGGTCCACTGGGACACCCTCGAGGCCGGCGACTCCGAGGGCGTCTCCGGGGACGGCACGCAGCGGTTCTACACGCTCCCCGCCCTGCAGGAGGGCGAACGGCTGTACGCGGCGGCCGTGCTGGCGGTGGACACCCAGCAGCGCACCGACTCCAACGGCATGGTGGGCCTGGAGTTCCAGCTGGTCAACCAGCAGGGTGAGAGCTGCAGCAGCCGGGACACGACCAACCACTCGGCGTCCAGTCCCAGTGGGCACCCAGTGGTCACCGCCGTCACCGACCCCATGGATCCCGAGCGCAGCTACGGCTGCTTCGAGGACGGTTCCGGGATCGTGGCGGCCCAGGTGCAGCGTACGGGCACCTGGCAGTCAGACACGCCCATGCCGGTGGAGCTGCACTTCTGGGTGGCGCCCCCCGTGGATGAGAGCCAGCTGAATGCGGCCCCCACCAGTGCCGAAGCGCCCCAGTCGGTGACGATCACCGGGGAGGCCACCCCGCTGGAGGGCGGCTCCTCCTTCGCCACCGCCGTGGAGGCCACCCCGGGCCAGGTCCACGAGGTGGAGATCCGCCCCAGTCAGGTGCAGTACTTCAAGGTCCCGGTCGAGTACGGCCAGCGCTTGAACTACCGGCTGGCTCAGGGCAACAACCAGGACGCCAGCGTGGCTCGGGTGGAGGGCAGGATCTTCACCCCGTTGCTCCGGCGGCCCGACTCGACCAACAGCTATGTGCACCTGTTCTACGACACCGTGGGAGAGGTGGTCACCCAGAGCACCTCGGTGACCACCAGCCCGGACAACCACGGGAGCCACAGCTACGGGAGTCTGAGCATCGCCGGGGACTACTACATCGTGGTGTCCGCCTCGAACGCCCGCGCGAACCGCCAGGGCTCCCAGCCCTTCCGGTACCAGCTGGCCGTGGAGCTGACCGGCGAGCCCGGCGGCACCACCGACTGGGTGACTGCCGCGCAGGAGCAGGCCGCTGAGGCTGCTGGCGATGGGGCCGAGAACGGCGAGAACGGCGGCCAGCCGCAGGCCGCCGGTTCGGGCGGCGGCATGCCCACCGGTGCCGAGCTCGGCGCGCTGGCCGGAGGGATCGGGCTCGGCGCGCTGCTCTCCGGCGTGGCCTGGCTGCTGCTGCGCCGCCGCGGACAGCAGGCCTGAGCCGACGGCGCGCCAGCTCACCCTGAGGCCCCGGTGCCGCACACCCGTGCGGACCGGGGCCTCAGTCCGTCTGGGTCCGTCTCAGTCCGCCGCGGTCCAGACCGTGCCCGAGCCGCCCTCCTGACAGATCAGTCGCTGGCTGTCCGCACCGGTGACCACCAGGCCCTCCTCCAGCCAGGTGCAGGAGTCCCCCTCCCGCACAGAGCTGCGGATCGGCGCCCCGGAGGTGCTCTGCGGCGGGGCGCTGGCGGTCGGTGACGCGGTGGACGAATCCGGGGTCGTGGCAGTCGGCGAGGTCGACGTGGGACGAGGCTGGGGGGTGGCGGTGTCCGTGGTCTGAGTCGGTGCAGGAGACGTGGCGCTCGGATCCGGCGTCTCGGGCGCGGTCTCGCTGGTGGCGCCGCCTGTGGGTGACGGGCTCTCCTGGGTTCCCGTGTCCCCACCGCCGCGCGGCCACAGCAGGGCCACCGCCGTCACCAGCCCCACCAGACCGAGCACGATCAGCAGCCAGGGCAGCAGGGACACCCACGAACGGCTCGGCCTTCCGGACGGCGCGGCGCCCGCCGCCCTCGACCCGGTGCCCGGCGCGGCAGCTGAGCCGGCGGACTCGGCACCCACCGCACCGACCTGAGGGGTGCGGGTCGGCGGTGCCGGGACAGTGGTGGGGACCGGGGGCGCCCCAGACGGCTCCTCCCGCCGCCGGGTCTCCTCGGCACCCAGCACATCGAACACCGCGAAGGGCTCTCCCACGGCGGTCAGGTACCCGCCGGTGGCCGTGGTCGGCCGGGCAAGCGTGCCCAGCAGACCCGGTGCCGCGGCCGCAGCGCGCACCCGCTGCTCCGGATCCCGCGCCAGCAGGGAGGTGAGGGTGGAGGCCAAGGAGGGGTCGACGTCGGGAATCTGGGCCAGGGTCCCTGCCGGATCCTGCAGGGCGCGGGTCAGCTCCCGCTCCCCCGCCAGGGTGGGCGCGAGCATGCGCAGGCCCACGACGCCGGCCGCGTACAGGTCCTGGGCCGGCGCGGGGGCCGCCAGCTCCGTCACCTCCGGGGCGAGGTAGCCCGGGGTGCCGTTCACCCAGCCCAGGGAGGTCAGCCGGGGATCGTCCTCGCGGACGGCGATGCCAAAGTCGCCCAGGCGCAGGTGCGGGGTGCCCTCGCCAGTGGGTTCGAGCAGGATGTTGGCCGGTTTGACGTCCCGGTGGATCCAGCCGGCGGCGTGCACGTGGGCCAGACCGTCCAGCAGCTGCAGCAGCAGCTGGGCGGCCAGAGGCGAGGAGAAGGCGCCGTGGTCGTTCAGGGCCTCGCCCAGCGTCCCGCCGGCCACCAGGGGCATGGCGATGGCCACGTCCTGGTCCTCCGCCGCCCAGCCGTACGGGGTGGCCAGGTGGGTGTGGTCCAGCTGGATGCCCTGCTCCCGCACGAACCGCAGCAGCTCGGCCGAGTCCTTCTGGCGCAGCACCTTGGCCGCGCACCAGACGGCCCGGCGCCGGTCCCAGGCGCGCCAGATCGAGCCCGAGCCGCCCGAGGCGATGTGCTCGGCCAGCTCGAAACGCCCGGCGATCACCTGTCCCATCCGTTCAGTCTCCCCCGCAGCCGCATTCAGCCAGGGTCACCACGGCGCGGTCGATCATCTCCCGCGCTTGGGGGATCCGGCCGCGCTGGTCATTGGCCAGGATGCTGAACGCCAGTTCGCGCCCGTCCTGCGTCACCACCACCCCCGCCAGGGTGGCCACCGTGCCCAAGGTCCCCGTCTTGCCCCGCGCCGACCCCTCAGCGGCGGTGCCCACCATGCGGTCCTTGAGCGTCCCCTCCCGTCCGGCCACCGGCAGGCTCTCCACGGCGGCCACCGTCTCCTCCCGCTCTCCGGCCAGCCGGACGGCACGGGCCAGCTGCTCGGCGGTGATGGTGGTGTACCCGGAGAGGCCGGAGCCGTCCGTCAGGTCCAGTCCGGTCAGGTCCCGCGTCTCCTCCTCGAGCACCTCGCGGACTGCTGCCGCGGCGCCCTCGAAGCTGCCGGGATGCCCCGCGGCGAGCGCCGTGTTCCGGGCCATCGCCTCGGCGGTGAGGTTGTCCGACTCATGCAGCATGAACCGCACCTGCTCGGCCAGCGGTGCCGAACGGACCTCAGCGAGCCTCAGGGCCGTTCGAGTGGACGAGCCTGTGCGGTCCAAGTCCTCCACCGCCCCGCGGGCGATCTGGGGTGAGACACTGAGCCGCACGCCCTGGGACTGCGCCTGGGCCACCAGCTGCTGACGGAACACCTGGGCAGCGTGCAGGGCAGGGTCAGGCGTGAGCCCTCCCCACCTCTGCCCGATCTCACGTCCGCCGTAGGTGGCGATCGGCATCACCCGGGCGATGTCCACATCCACCACCGCACTCGGCCACTGCTCCAGCACGGCGGGGCCGTCATACCCGGAGTCGTCCACCTGCACGGTCACCGGCCCGGAGATCTCCTGCTCCTGCAGCTGCGCCACGGTCTGCTCGGCCAGGGTGCCCAGCCCGGCTCGGCCCAGCACCGCTCCCGGGTCCGACTCCCCCGCACCCAGCAGCACGTCTCCACCGGCGTCCAGCACCACGGTGGTCCCCTGCTCCTGGGGCACGGCATAGGTCCGGGTGGCGTAGGTGTGGTCCGAACCCAGCACGGACAGGGCCGCGGTGGCGGTGAGGATCTTGACCGTGGAGGCGGGGATGAGCGGCTCGTCCTCCTCCAGCCCGAACAGCAGCTCTCCGGTCTGGACATCCACGACGGCGGCCCCCACGGTTCCCGGAGACCCGGCCAGGATCTCGTCCAGTTCGGCGGCCAGGGCATCGGGGTCCGGTGCGGGGGCGTCCGAGACCGCCCCGGGCAGCAGCGGCACTCGAGAGGACTTCGGCGCGGACGCCTCCCCGGCCGCCGTGCTCGGCGAGGCGGGCTGGGAGGAGGTGGCCGCCGTCGGGACGGCCGGTGTTCCTGCGGTGGCGCTGACCGCAGGAGCCGACCCACCAGCAGAGCAGCCGGTGAGCAGCAGGGCCAGGGACAGGCCCACCCCGGCCACGGTGCGTCGGGCAGGGCGCACAGGCGCGGACCAAGAGCGCACGGCAAACCTTTCGCGGGGTGGGGTGGCGGTACCCTGGAGTCTAGTGGCCGCCCCCTGTCCGGCGGCGGCAGACCCCGTCAACGCCACAGGCAAGGAGCGTGCCCCGATGAACCACGACGTCACCATCGAGATCCCGTCCGGATCCCGCGTCAAGTACGAGTTCGACCACGACAGCGGCCGCCTGCGCCTGGACCGCGTGCTGTTCACCTCCATGCAGTACCCCACGCACTACGGCTACTTCGAGAACACCCTGGGTGAGGACGGCGATCCGCTGGACGCCATGGTGTGGCTGCCGGACTTCGACCTGGTCCCCGGCGTGCTCGTGGAGGCCCGTCCGATCGCCGTGTTCTCCATGACCGACGACGGCGGCGGCGACGACAAGGTCCTGTGCGTGCCCTCTGACAAGCGCTTCGACCACATCCAGGGCCTGGCCGATGTGGACGAGTGGCTGATCAAGGAGATCGAGCACTTCTTCACCCGGTACAAGGACCTGGAGCCCGGCAAGTGGGTCAAGGCCGAGGGCTGGAAGGACCGCGACGCCGCCGAGGCTGAGCTGGAGGCCTCCATCAAGCGCTTCGACGAGGCCGGCGAGCACACCCCGTCCGATGAGCCTCAGGGCCGCGACGTGGACACCAAGGAGGCCGTGCCGGCCACCGAAGAGGTCGACCGGAACGAGCCGCAGGGCCGCTGAGCCCTCAGCCGGCCCCGATGACCACTGTCAGGCTGGAAATCCGCGGTGCGCCCACGTGGTGACCGCGGATTTCCAGCCTGACGTTCATCCGCACCCTGTCGTCTGCCCACCGTCCTCGAGAGATCCCTCCATGACCCACTTCGTCCTGACCGTCAACCAGCGCGACTCGCGTGAGGTGGGCGACATGGTCCCCGAGCTGCTGCGTGCCCTGCACCCGGTGGACACGGTGATCGAGTTCCAACGCTCGGTGGGCGACGAGGCGATCGGTGTGGTCTCGGACGCGCACGCCGCTGTGGACGCCGCCCTGCGGGCCCTGCGCGAACGCCGGTGGAACGTGGGCGTGGGGGTCGGCTCCCTGGACGCGGCGGATGGGACGCCAGGGCTTCCGGACACCCAGGACCTGCGCGACGTCGGCGGGCCGGCTCTGGCCTATGCCCGCGCCGCGGTGGAGGAGGCCGCCAAGAACGGTGTCCGCATCCCGGTGGCCGTGGACGGTCCGGACACGGTGGCCGCGGAGCAGGCCGAGGCGGTGCTGCGCCTGGTGGGTCAGCTCGTCTGGACGCGCACCGAGGCCGAATGGAACGTGCTGGACCTGATGGTGCCCGGCGTGCGGGGACAGCAGAAGCTGGTGGCCGCCGAGCTCGGTGTCACCGTGCAGGCGGTGTCCAAGGCGGTGCAGCGCTCCTTCTGGACCGAGGAGCACGCCTGCCGGCCCGCGGCGGCACGTCTCCTGACCCTGGTGGCCAGCCCAGAGCGGCTGCCTGCCGGTTGATGACCACCGCCTGAGCCTCAGACCAGCGAGCGCAGGACCGTGGCCGCGCCGTGCTCGTCCACGTGGCCGGTGACCTCGTCCGCCACCTTCTTGACCTCGTCCGGCGCCTGGCCCATGGCCACACCGCGCCCGGCCCAGGCCAGCATCTCGATGTCGTTCCGGCCATCCCCCACGGCCACGGTGTCGTCGATGTGCACGCCCAGGCGGTCACGCAGCACCTCGAGCCCGGAGGCCTTGGTGACGCCGGCCGCGGCGATGTCCAGCCACGCGGTCCAGCCCACGGAGTAGGTCACGCCCTGCAGGCCGATCGCCTCCACGGCCTCCCCGAACTCCTCGGCGGAGGAGTCGGTGGAGAAGACCACCAGGCGCACGGCGGTGGCCTGCATCATCTCCTCGAACGTCACGCCCTCGGCGACCACGCCGAAGCTGGCGTCCTGGAACCGTTCGGTGGACAGGAAGTTGCCCTGATCGTCCTCGATCGCGTACTTGGCGTTGGGCAGCCGGTGCCGCAGCGCCTGCAGCGCGGGGCGGGGATCGAAGGTCTTGCGGTCGATCACCTCGTAGCCCTCCTCCAGGTCGGAGGTCAGACGCAGGGTGACGCCGCCGTTGCAGCACACGCTGTACCCCTCCTCCAGACCGATCGCCTGGATGATGGGCAGGGTGGCGCCCAGAGACCGTCCGGTGGCGATCATCACGTGGTGTCCGGCGGCCACCACGGCGCGGGCGGCGGAGCGGACGTCCTCATGCATGCGCCCGTCATGGTCCACCAGCGTGCCGTCCACGTCCAGGCAGATCATCTTGCGCCGTCCCACCGCGGGGATCATGCCGGAGTCGGTCATGTTGGACCCAGCCGGTCCGCGGCCGTTCGGACCCACCGGCTCGGTGCGGCCACCGGTGCGGTCCTGGTCCAGTGCTTGAGCCTGCTCTGCCTCGCTGGCGGACTGATGCTGCGGGGAGGGAATGGTCTGGTCTGATCGGTCCTCGATGCCGATCTCACTGCTGTTTCTCATGCACACCAGTCAACCAGACAGCCCGGACGCGCTCAGCGTCAGCCGGTGGACGGCAGGTGAACACTCACAGGGTTGTCCACGCTGTGAGTGTTCACCCGGGTGACCGGTCCCACACAGCCGATCAGAGGACCGGCAGGACCTCCAGGCCGCCCAGGTAGGGCTGCAGGGCCTGGGGCACGTTGACCGAGCCGTCCGGGTTCTGGTGGTTCTCCAGGATCGCCACGATCCACCGGGTGGTGGCCAGGGTGCCGTTCAGGGTGGCGACCATCCGGGTGGATCCGGGGGTGCCGTCCTCGTTGGTCTGACGCTCACGGATGTTCAGGCGGCGGGCCTGGAAGGTGGTGCAGTTGGAGGTGGAGGTCAGCTCACGGTAGGCGTCCTGCGTGGGGACCCAGGCCTCGCAGTCGAACTTGCGGGCAGCACTCATGCCGAGGTCTCCGGCCGCAGTGTCGATCACCCGGTAGGGCAGCTCGACCTTGGCCAGCATCTGCTCCTCCCACTCCAGCAGACGGCGGTGCTCGGCCGCGGCCTCCTCCGGGGTGGTGTAGACGAACATCTCCAGCTTGTTGAACTGGTGCACCCGGATGATGCCGCGGGTGTCCTTGCCGGCCGAACCGGCCTCGCGGCGGTAGCAGGTGGACCAGCCGGCGTAGCGCAGCGGATCGTCCAGGTTCAGGATCTCGTCCGCGTGGTAGCCGGCCAGGGCGACCTCGGAGGTGCCCACCAGGTAGAGGTCGTCGCGCTCGAGGCGGTAGATCTCGTCGTCGTGCTCCACGTCGAATCCGGTGCCCTGCATGGTCTCGGGGCGCACGAGCGTGGGGGTGATGATGGGCGTGAAGCCGGCCTGCACGGCCTGATCCAGTCCCATCTGCATCAGGGCGATCTCCAAGCGCGCGCCCACGCCCTTGAGGAAGTAGAAGCGGGAGCCGGAGACCTTGGCGCCGCGCTCCATGTCGATCGCGCCGATCTTCTCGCCGATCTCCAGGTGGTCGCGCGGCTCGAAGCCGTCGGCGGCGAAGTCCCGGATCTGCCCGACATGCTTGACCACGGTGAAGTCGTCCTCGCCGCCGGAAGGCACCCCGTCCTCGATCAGGTTGGGGAAGGAGCGCTGCAGGGCCGTCAGCTCCTCCTGGGCGGAGTTCGAGGTGGCCTCGGCGGCCTTGACCTGGGCGGCCAGCTCCTTGACCTCTGCCAGCAGGGCCTGCTTCTCCTCGCCCCGGGCCGCGGCGACCTTCTTGCCGAAGGCCTTCTGCTCGGCGCGCAGCTGCTCGAACTGGGCGATCGAGGAGCGCCGTTCGGCATCGGCGGCGATGATCCGGTCCACCAGGGACTCATCGGCCCCGCGGGCGCGCTGGGATGCTCGGTACTGCTCGGGCTGCTCGATGAGATGCTTGACGTCGATCACGCCTTCCAGCCTAGCGAACCGCGCTGTCACACTGGCCTGATGGGAATGAACCACACCCTCGCCGTCTGGGCCCGACCCCTCACCCCGCAGCTGCTCACGGACCTGGGTCTGGACGGGCCCACCCTGACGTCCACCTATGAGCAGGCCTCCCAGCACGGGAGCGCCGGCCAGATCGCCGTGGCGCCCGTGGGCGAGCAGACCCTGCTGGTCTCCCCGGACGTCGAGCTCTCCGAACTGCTCATCCGGCCGCTGCCCGGCCGGCGCTGGGTGGGATCCATGTCCTCGGTCGCCTCCGTGGGCGACTACCAGGTGTGGGACGGCTCATCCTGTCTGCGCGTGCTGCGCACCATGGAGGGCGAGGTCACGGAGGAGGGCGAGCCGGTGGGGGACGAGTCCTCCTGGGATTCCGAGGACACCGACTCCCTCGAGACGCTCGTCCTGGAGGCCTCCGGAGCGGCGGCACACCTGGACCTCACCCGTCTGGTGTGGCTGCCCATGACAGGCTGCTCCTACGATCCAGAGTCCATCTGGGCCGACTGAGCGCCCGCGGAACGCGGGCACCCGGCAGGTCCCGACGACGGCGCCTCACCGATGCGCCGCATCTCACCGAGGCGACCCGCACCAGCCGGGCCGGCGCCCCGTAGACTCGCGCTATGCCCCTTGAACTGATCCTCGCCTTTCTCGCTGTGGTGGTGGCCGTCGTCGCGCTGGCCTTCACCCTCGGACTGCGGACCGGGCAGCGCCGCCTCAGCGAGGATGTGGGACAGGTTCAGACGGAGGTCCGCACCATGCGCGGCTCGGTGGACCAGATCAGCGGTGAGCTCGGCTCGGCCCAGCTCGGTGAGCTGACGGACATGTCCAGCCGGCTGAAGGCGCTGGACGGACGGATCGGGGAACTGGACGGACAGATCCACGAGCTCACCGACGCACCGCTGATCGCCCGTGCCCTGGAGCACCCGCGCAAGATCGCCCTGGTGATCAACCCGATCAAGCAGAACGCCGATCAGGTCCGCCTGCAGGTGTCCGCCGCCGTGCGCAACGCCGGCCTGCCGGACGTCACGGTCTACGAGACCACCGCCGAGGACCCCGGACAGCAGATGGCCCGGGACGCCCTGGCCGACGGTGCCGATGTGGTGATCGCGGCCGGCGGCGACGGCACCGTGCGCTTCGTGGCCGAGGAGCTGGCGGGCACCGACACCGCGCTGGGCCTGGTCCCGCTGGGCACCGGCAACCTGCTGGCCCGCAACCTGAAGATGCCGATCCAGAACCTCGAGGCCTGCATCAACACCGCCGTGCACGGCTCCACCCGGCACATCGACGCCGTGGACATCCGCCTGGAGCGTCAGGACGGCCAGACCGTGCACAACACGTTCCTGGTGATCGCCGGTGCGGGGATCGACGCCGAGGTCATGGGCGACACCCGCGACGACCTGAAGGAGAAGGCCGGCTGGCTGGCCTACGGCGAGGCCGGCGTGCGCCACCTGCCGGGCCACCGCAAGGACATCACCCTCTCACTGGACGGCGGGGCGCCGCAGCGGCGCAAGGTCCGCTCGATCATGATCGCCAACTGCGGCGAGCTGACCGGCGGGCTGGACTTCATCCCGGAGGCTCGCCTGGACGACGGCCTGCTGGACGTGGTCATGCTCTCCCCGCGCAACGCCTTCGACTGGCTGCGGATCGCTGCGAAGACGGCTCTGAAGATCAACCGGACGATCCCGATCATGGAGACCCATCAGGCCACCCGCGTGCGCGTGCAGCTGGATGAGCCGATGATCTCCCAGCTGGACGGCGACGCCACCGGCGACGTGGTGGCGATCGATGCCCGTATCCGCCCGGACGCCCTGAAGGTCCAGACCCCGGCCGCGGCCGTCCCCGACTCCCTGGCCGCCCCGGCCATGACCGAGGACGACGCCGAGGTCGTCAAGGACTGACCAGCTGAGCTCTCCTCTGGCTCAGCTGGCTCAGCGGTTGAGGATCTCCTGGACCCAGGCCTGGCCGGCGCGGTAGGCCTGGTCGGTGGTGTGCTCGCGCACCTCGTACCGGCGGTGGTCGGCCCGCGGGTAGGAGCCCAGGAAGCGGATCCCCGGGATGAGCCGGTACAGCCCGGCCAGCGCGGCCGAGACCCGTTCCTCCCCCAGGTGTCCCTCCAGGTCGATCGAGAAGAAGTAGCTGCCCAGACCGGCCCCGGTGGGCCGGGACTCGATCCGGGAGAGGTTGATCCCCCGGGTGGAGAACTGGTCCAGGATCTCCATCAGCGCGCCAGGCCGGTCCTCCGACAGGGGCACGACGACGGTGGTCTTGTCCGAGCCGGTCGGCACCGGCAGCGCCCCCGGGCGGGAGACGAGGACGAACCGGGTGACGGCCCCGGCCGTGTCCTCGATGGCCGAGGCCAGCACCGGCAGTCCCGTCTGCGCGGCCACGAGCGGAGCGCAGACCGCCGCGTCGTAGGTGGTGTCCGGGTCCAGCAGCCCGCGCGCACCTCCGGCGGTGGAGGAGGCAGGGATGAACTCTGCCTGCGGGATGTGCTCAGCGGCCCAGTTGCGCACCTGCGCCCAGCCATGCGTGTGGGTGGCCACCGAACGGACCTCGGAGAGCTCCATCTCGCGGCGGCCCACCAGCACGAAGCTGATGGGCACCAGGACCTCGCGCAGGATCTGCAGGGGCTCGCCCTCGGCGATGTCGTCCAGGGTGGCGGAGACCCCGCCCTCCACCGAGTTCTCGATCGGCACCATGGCGTAGTCCGCGGTGCCGGCACGCACCGCGGCCAGCGCGGTGATCACCGAACCGGCGGGGATGCACTCGGCGTTCTCCACACCGGGGACCTGCCGCAGCGCGGCCTCGGTGAAGGTTCCCTCAGGTCCGAGGTAGGTGTACCGGGGAACCTGAGGGCCGTCGTCGGGACGGCTCACTTGACGCGCGGCTCGGCGCCGCCGTCCGCCTCCATGGGCTTCTCGGCCTCGAGCCAGGCACCGGAGCCGCCGGCGACGTTGAAGGCGGAGTAGCCGCGGGCGACCATGAAGTCCGCGGCGCGGGCGGAGCGTCCACCGGTGCGGCAGATGACGTAGTAGTCCGTGTCCGGGTCCAGCTCCTCGAGGCGGTCCGGCAGCTGGCCCAGCGGGATGTGCCGAGCTCCGGCGGCGCGGCCGAGGGTGAACTCGTCGTCCTCGCGGACATCGAGGATGGCGGCGCCCTCAGGGACGTCGTTGACGGTGACGGTCTCGAACATGCTCATGGGTCCAGCGTAGTCACGGGCGGGCGAGGCGGTCTGCCGGTGACGGCTCGAACCGGGCACCGAGGCTCATGACAAGATTTGCCATCACTGCGTAGACTGATCCCATGGCCACCATGAACATCTCGTTGCCGGAGTCTCTCAAGGACTTCGTCGAATCACAGGTTGAGGCCGGAGGGTACGGAACCAGCAGTGAGTTCATCCGCGAGCTCATCCGCCGTCACCACGACCGGACCCAGCTGCGCAGTCTGCTGATCGATGGTGTGGAATCGGGTCCCGGTTCGGTGGTCGGTGACGCGTACTTCGACCGACTGCGGGATCGAGTTCGCCGCCCTGACAGTGCATGACCACTCGACGAGTCCTCACCACCCGCCGGGCCGATGAGGACATAGAGGCCGCCCTCGAGACGTACCTGACGAGCAGCTCCGAGGACGTGGCCCTGGCCTTCATCGACGCCGTGGAGGCCGCGCAGCAGCTCATGGCGGAGTTCCCCCAACTGGGTTCGGCGAGCCTGGCAGCCGAGGTGGGCATCCCTGCACTCCGCTCCATCGCCCTGCGCCAGTTCCCCTACCTGGTCTTCTACACGGAGGACCCGGACGCCGTGCGAATCCACCGAATGCTGCACTCGTCGCGAGACATCCCGGCGACTCTCCGAGACGGGTGAGAGTCAACCCCACGGGTGCAGGACGGACAGGCTCCCCCTGTCCGCCGCGGTGGATAGGGTGGGCACATGGCCGCTCCCCTGGATCTGACCCGCCTGACCGCCGCCCAGCTGACCGCCGCCCTGGCCACCGGAGAGGTGAGCGCGCAGGAGGCCGTGGACCACGTCCTGGCGGTGACCGACCGTGAGAACCCGCGCCTGGGGGCGTTCCTCTCCGTGGCACCCGAGCTGGCCCGGCAGCGGGCGGCCGCACTGGACGAGCGGTTCGCGCAGGACGGGCCGACCGGGCGGCTGCACGGGCTGCCGACTGCGTTCAAGGACCTGACCGATGTGGCCGGGATGCGCACCACCTTCGGCTCGCGGATCGCCCAGGACGCTGAGCCGGCCGACCAGGACGACGCGCTGGCGGCCACGGTGCACGGCGCCGGAGCGGTCTCTGTGGGCAAGACCAACGTCCCCGAGTTCGGGCTGCCCTGCCACACCGAGAACCTGATCGCCCCGCCCACGCGGAATCCGTTGGACCCCGCGCGCACGGCCGGCGGCTCCTCCGGTGGGGCGGCCTCGGCGGTGGCCTCCGGCATGCTTCCGGCGGCTCCGGGGAACGACGGCGGCGGGTCGGTCCGCATTCCGGCGGCCGCCTGCGGTCTGGTGGGCGTCAAGCCGGGGCGGAACGTGGTCCCCGCAGACCGGCAGGGGGCGCAGATGACCGCGCAGCTGGGCGGCCCGGAGGTCGGCTCGGTGCGGAACCTGACCTGCTCCGGCCCCCTGGCCCGGACGGTGGCGGATGCCGGGCTGTTGCTGGACGCGATGATGGGTGCCCCGTGGAGCGGTCCGGGTGACCGGGGACCGATGCAGACTGCCGCTGAAAGGGCTGATGCCGGGCAGTTGACCGTAGGCGTCAGCACGGTCTCCCCGTTCGCGCCGGACCTGGAGATCACGCTGGCACCGGCGGCCCTGCAGGCGGTGACCGCTGCCGGGGCGGCTCTGGCCCGGGGTGGCCATGAGGTGGCCGAACTGGGGGTGCGGTACGGGGCGGACTACCACGCGATGTTCCGCACGGTCTGGACCTCAGGCCTGTCCCGGGTCCCGCTGCCGGAGGAGGCCGTGCCGCTGCTGGGACCGCTGGCGCAGCACTTCATGGAGCTGATCCAGGGCTACTCCGAGACGCAGGTGGACGATGCCGTGTCCGGACTCGAGGCCTGGGCGGCCGAAGCGCGCCGTCAGCTGGGGGCGGCTGACGTGGTGCTGACCCCGGTGCTGGCGTTCGCACCCCCGAAGATCGGGGCGTTCACGTCACTCCAGCCGGCCGAGGACTACGAGCTGCAGTGCCGGTTCACCCCGTACACCTCCATGGTGAACGTGATGGGCCTGCCGGCGGTCTCGGTGCCCGTGCTGCGGGATGCCGAGGGGCTGAGCTGGTCGGTGCAGCTGATCGGCCGTGAGGGCAGTGAGGTGCAGCTGATGGCCCTGGCCGGACAGCTGGAGAGGCTGCTGTCCGGCCAGGGGTGAGCTCTGCGGTGAACTGAGTGAGCGGACGGATCAGTCCTGGAGCACCCAGGCGGTGTCAGCGGCGCCCTGGAAGCACTGCTGCGGGATCCCCTCGACATCAGCCACGTTGACCTGCACGCCGGTGGCGTTGAGCTGGTCTCCGACCTTGATGGCAGTGCCGTCATCCAGAGTCAGGGTGGGAGGGTTCTGCCCGATCTCGGTGTCATCACCCAGCAGGAGCAGCTCAGGCTGGCCGCCGGGTTGGACCGCGAAGCAGCCGCCCGGACCGGAGATGAGCTTGCCGTCCAGGGCAGTGGCCTCACCGGAGGAGTCGGAGTCGTCCAAGACCAGTGCCTTCACACCCTGACCCTGCACGGACACGCTCAGAGCGCCCGCCGTGCCGGCGGCATCGGTGGAGTCGTGATCGGCGTCATCGTCTGCCGGTGCCGTGGACTCGGCCGCAGCGGTGGTCTCGGTGCCCGCGTTCGGGGTGGTGGCGTCGTCGTCGGTGTCTGCGGTGTTGCCGCAGGCTGCGAGGGAGGCTGTCAGGACCACGGCCCCCAGGAGCGCTGCGGTACGGCGAGCTGTGTTGTGGTTCGAAGTTATGGTTCCATCCCACCACACCTGCACAGAATCACAGGCCCATGAACGGGACGCTGAACGCGAACATCATGGTCAGCAGGAACAGCAGGATCCAGCCGATGGTCACCACGTACCCCATGACCAGACCGGCGATGGCGAAGCCACGGCCCCGCGGTTCGCGGCGCAGACCGATATGGCCGAGGGCGATCGCAGCGATCTGGGGCAGGAACATGGTGCCGAGCGTCACCACTCCGACGATCCCGCAGACCATGGCGATGAGGCTCAGGACGGTGGTGGGTGCCGCCTGACCCTGGTACGGGTGGGGCTGCCCGGGCTGGCGGGAGTCATACCCGTAGCCCTGCGCACCGAGGTGGGCCGGGTTCGTCACGACCGGGTACTGCCCGTCGATGGGGTACTGCGGCTGTCCGGAGCTGTACGGACCGGCCAGCGGCTGCTGCGCATACGGGTTCTGGGGCTGCTCGGGCGCCGCCGAGCTGCCGCTGCCGGAGGCACCGGACCCGCCCTGCTGGTTCGGCTGACGGTCGCTGTACCAGGACGGGTGGTGGGGGTCGTTGAACGGACGGTAGTCACCGGATGGGTCGGACACGGCTCCCCCTGGGGTGGTGGTCGGTGGTCAGGCTCCAGTCTACGGAGCCGGGTCCCGGGCGGGGTCGGCCGGTGGCCGGTGTTCTCCGCTGGCGGAGAGCTGCGGGGAGAGCCCGCCGGCCGCGAGGTCCCGCAGGAATCCGGCGAATCCAGCCGGGGTGCGGCCATCGGTCCGTCCGGAGGTGACCACGCGGGTGCGGTCCGTGGCGATCACCTGGACGCCGGCGCGCCGGGCGGCGTCCACCAGGGCCACATCCTCGTCCGCCGCGACATGCGGGAACCCGCCCAGCTCCCGGTAGACCGCCCAGGGCATCCCCAGATTGGCCCCGTGGATGTGCCGGTGCCCCTCGCGGTGCTCGTAGTCCGCGTACCACCGGCGCTGCACGTCGTCATCCAGGTCCCCGGGGTGCGGCATGACCGTGCCGGCCACCAGCACGCGGGGGTCCGTGGCGGGCTCGGTTCCGGGCGCTGCGGCGGCACCGGTCTGCTGGGCGGCCAGGGCGGCCTGCGCCACCAGCCAGTCCGCCGGGACCACGGTGTCCGCGTCCGTGCTGGCCACCCAGAGGTCCTGCGACACCTCCGGCCCCTCGGCGTGGTCCTCCTCGGCTCCCTCCGGAGCCAGACCGGCCCCGGCCATGCGAGCCACGCCCCAGCGCAGCCCAGCATCGCGAGCGGCACCCACCGTGCCGCCGTCGGGAAGGCCTGTCTCCTGGGCGGACCGCGCATCCAGTTCCAGCACCTGGAACCGACCGTCCAGCGCGGCCATCTCCTGGGCGCGGGCCACGGTGGCATCCGTGCAGTGGTCCACCGCCACCGTGATCACTACGGTGCCCTGCCCGTGGACGTCCTCCCACCGGTCCGCCGCGCGGGCCAGGGCGGCCAGGCAGCGGGGCAGCAGGTCCTGCTCGTTGTGCGCCGGGACCACCACCACGGCCCGCTGCGCGGCGGAGACCCGGGCGTAGACCTCCACCGTGAAGTCGCGCTCCCGGTGCTCCACCACGCGGCGGAACCGGGGGTCGGCGCTGATGAGCCCGTGCACGCTGTCCCCGTCCAGCGGCCAGCCCTGGATGGGATGGCGCCAGTGGCACAGCACCAGCTGACCGGAGAGGGTCAGGGCGGACTCGGCCTGGTCCAGCACGGTCCGCAGCTCATCGGGCTGCAGGAAGTACCCGACCTCCGAGAGCACCACCAGGTCCACCCGCCGGCCCTCCGGCACGGCCGCCGCCCAGTCCTGCGGCAGCACCGCCTGGCGGACCTCCACGTGCCGGTGCTCGGCCAGGTGCGCCCGCGAGCGCTCCACCGCCAGCTCGGAGGCCTCCAGGGCCAGGACCCGCTCGGCGCGGCCGGCCAGCTCGGCGGTGAGCACGCCGATCGAGCTGCCCACCTCCACCACGGTCCCGTACCGACGCTGGGGCAGCACGGCCATGGTGATCAGCCGTTTGCGCCGTTCGTACCAGCTGGTCAGGTAGCTCCACGGGTCCTCGTGGTCCCGGTAGAGCTGGTCGAAGATCCGCGCGGCCCGGGAGGAGTCGGCGCTGTCCGGGGCGGTGCGGCGGACCACGTCGAAGGGCCGCAGGAAGTGCTCCAACATGCCCACGCCCACGATCGCCTCGTCCCCGGGGGCGTCCGAGAGCGGCCGGGTCTGGCTCTGATGGGCGTGCAGGGCTGTGAGCCGGACGGCCTGGGCCTCCTCGTCGAGGGGCCACCGGGTCCAGTGCCGCCAGGCGTGCTCGGTCTGCGGGTCCGCCCAGTGCCAGTACCAGACGGGGAACTCGTACAGGGCCAGTCCGCGCTCGGCGGCCACGGCGGCCAGGGTGTGGCCCAGCACCTCATGGTCGGTGTGGCCGTCCAGACGGTAGTGGGTGGCCAGCAGCGGCTGGCTGGCGGCGGGGCCGGCGGAGGATCCTGCCGCGTCTGCGCCGGAGCGGTCCCGGTCCAGGGCACGGTGCACGGCGACCTCGATCTGCTCGGTGTGCTCAGCCAGCCGCCCGTCCGGCAGGCCGAGCTGGTGCAGCTCCAGCCGTCCCTCGGCATCCCGGCCCAGCGCCTCGGCGGCCTCCAGCATCTCGGCATGGCGGATCCGGCGTAGCTGCTCCGGGGTGTGCGTGGGCGAGTCCGGGTGGGAGCCCTCGCCGGCGGTGCACAGGATCAGCTCCACGCGACCGCCGGCGCACAGCACGCTGCGGATCAGCCCCGTGGCGCCCAGGGTCTCATCGTCCGGGTGGGCCACGGCCAGGACCAGCAGCGTGTCCGGCCCGGCCTGGTTCCAGCCCGGCGCCTCCTCGAGCTCAGCCAGACCGGCGTCCTGCCAGGCGGTCTCCGGGGTCCCCTCGTCCAGGTGGGAGAAGCTCATGCACCCTCCCCGCCGGCGTCCGTGTTCTCCAGCAGCAGCCGTCCCAGGTGGGCGTCGTCCCGGTCCGCGTGGTGCTGGCGGATGTAGACCTGCAGGTCCACCACGGCGCGGGCATGGTCCGCATCCGCGGTGAGCGGCCCCGGGCCGGTGGCCTTCCCGACGACGTCCATCACCTCGGCGCACAGGTCCGCCACGGCGCCCCGCAGGCGGAAGGAGGCCAACTCGGCTGCGCGGCCGATGAGCGCGCCGGAGTCGATGGCGGCGGCCGCCGCGGACAGCTGGGCGGCGGCGCCACTCAGGAGGCGGTCCACCCGGCCGAGGGCGGCCAGGCCCACCTGGTCCGGGGTGCGGCCGGAGGACTGGGCCTTCACCAGGGAGCGGTGCAGGGTCCGGGCCAGGTGCACGGCGCCGCCGAACCAGACGGCGGCCACCCCGATCCCGCCCCAGGCGAAACCGGGCCGAGTCAGGTACCAGCCGGCCCCGCCCACCGGGGCGGCGGGGACCTGCTCGAACTCCAGCGGTGTGCTGACGATCGAGGCCAGCCCGAGCGCAGGCCATACCCCGTCACCGTGGCAGACCCCGGGGTGGGAGAGGTCCACCAGGAAGGCGCGGCGGCCCACCTCCAGCAGCTCACCGTCCGCCTCCGCGCCCAGCTCCTGGGCGGTGACGAGCGCGGCGGAGCACTCGGCGCCCAGCGAGCACCAGGGCTTGGTGCCGCTGACCTGGAAGTCTCCGGCCGTCGTCGGGCTCGCGGTGGGGGTGACCCCACCGGACTCGGACGCGTACACGCCGAGCAGGCCCGTGGGGGCGTCCATCCCGGCCTGGCGGAGGATGGCCAGGGCGTCCAGGTGCGGTTCGAGCACGCGCGCGGAGCTGAGGTCCACGGCGGCGGTGCTGGCCAGCAGCTCCCAGAGCTCGAGGGTGCGGCCCTCGCCGGGGAACGGGAGGGCGGCGGTGTCCTGGGCGGAGAGCGCTCGGACGGCCTCGATCATGGGCTCGGCAGAGCCGTGGGCGGAGGCGGCGGCGTCCAGGAACGGTGCGGCCCAGGCGGGGGACTCCTCTCGCCCGGCCCAGACAGGACCTGCCCCGTCCAGGCTCACCCATGCTGTGCTGGCGGCCGTGCCCATCAGCGTCTCCCTCTGCCGGTTCTGCGGTGCCGCGCCGTGATGCACGCCACCGGATCACGCTAGTGGGACGGATACCCAGGCGGGGTATATAGGACGACCTGGTCCGTCACGGAGTGCCAGGACGAGTCTTGGGGCCGACTTGGCTCATGAATCGGTGGATTGGGGGCTCTTCACAATCCGGGGTGAAGGCGGTGCTTCTGTACAGGGAGGCACGTCGGTAGCTGGTCAGAGGTCGAGGTCTTCCGAAGATGGGAGTTCCTACACTGCCCATCTGAAAAACCCCGACGTGCCCCACGCTACTTTCGAGACCTGCTTGCCGCCCAGGCCGTCCACCGGATCGCCGGGCGGGAGACCACCGCAGAGACCCTCCCTCCGTCCCCGGTGCGCGACGGGTTCCTGTGGACCCTGCGCTGTGGAGACGGTGAGGTCCGCTGTGACGAGGAGGGCCGCCGTCGGGACGCCCACCTGGCTGCCCTGGTGGACGCCGTGACCGGGCAGACCACCGGAGGGTGACACCCGGCCCGGCCCTGCCTAGCCTGCTGACATGGGCACTTCCGAAGACTCCCATCGTCGGTACGAGAACCTGGACCACGCCCTCGAGCAGTGGAACATCCCCCTGGAGAACCGCCCCCTGATCCGCGCCTACGCCCAGGCCCTCGGATTCACCCACTATGAAGACCGCGCCGGCTACCTCAAGGCCGTCCGCCCAGACGGGCCACCCCTGCAGATCCGCTACGGCTACAGCACCGGTTTCGTCAGCGAGGAGGAGGCCCGCACCTTCAGCGGACCCGAGCAGGACGTCTGGCCGGCCTCCCGCAAGAACCTGTGGGGGTTCACCCACCCGGTGAACCGCACCCATGAACGGTCGGCCGCGGCCCGCGCCGCCGAGAGGGACCACGGCATCTGCACGTCCTGCTTCACCCAGCGCTCCGCCTCCGGCGCCTGCCACTGCGACTGAGCCGGCCTGCGGGTGCCTCGGTGGCTCGTCAGGACCCAGTGAAGGTGCGCCTGCACGCCCCTCCAGGGCAGTATGGACCGGGGCCGGCCAGAAGGGCCCGCCGCACGCCAGGAGGGGCCATGACGGAGCTGCAGACCGAGACCGTGGGACACCACGGATTCCACGAGCGCATGCGGCGCGGGGTGCACCCGGCAGATCCCCGCAGACTGGGGTCCCTGGTCGGTCTGATCGGCGGGGTCGTGTTCGTGCTGTCCTACTCGGCGGAACTGGGCTCACCGTGGTCCGTAATCCTGAGCGTCCTTGCGGTGATCCTGGCGGCATCCTGCCTGTGGCGGCTGTTCCTGCGCCCGCTGCCCCTGGGCGAGCCGCAGCGTCCGCATCGACTGGCCGGGCTGATCTACCTGCTCGCCGTGGCCGCCATGCTCGGCCTGATCTCCCTGGGACGGACACTGCTGGAGGGAGCGGACCGGACTGATGTGCTGCCGGCCGTCATCGCGTGCGTGGTGGGTGCCCACTTCGCGCCGTTCGCCGTGGCGTTCCGCGAGCCCATGCTGCTGCGCCTGGCGGTGGCCGTGGGAGGGGTGGGCCTGGCGGGGATCGTGGCAGCCTGGCTGGCCGGCCCGCCGCTCGGTGCGCTGGCTGCCGTGGTGGCCGGGTTCGTGCAGCTGGGCGTGATCCTGCACTGGGCGTTGAGCCCACGGTCATGATCGCCGCAGGTCACGCAATGTCTACCGGGAGTTTCCCGGACGTGGAAGAGTTGAGACATGAGCGAGCAGAGCACCCCGGAGACCGTGCAGAACCCGGCAGAGACCGTCCCCCCGGCCGCTGAGCGCGCCGGCACACGGGCCCGGCCGGAGGACCTCGTGGACCTGGAGGCGCTGCGCGCGGCGTACTTCGCGCAGCATCCGGATCCGGCCGATCCCGGGCAGAAGGTCTCCTTCGGCACCTCCGGCCACCGCGGCAGCTCGCTGAAGACCTCGTTCAACGAGGATCACATCGCCGCCATCACCCAGGCGATCGTGGAGTACCGCGCCGAGCAGGGCATCACCGGTCCGCTGCTGATGGGCAAGGACACTCACGCGCTCTCCGGTCCGGCGCAGGACACGGCACTCGAGGTGCTGATGGGCAACGGCGTGCACACGCTGATCGACTCCCGGGGCGGCTTCACCCCCACCCCGGCGGTCTCCCACGCCATCCTGGTGCTCAACGCCGGTGCGGGCGAACCCTCCGGCGCGGCGGACGGGATCGTCATCACCCCCTCGCACAACCCGCCCACGGACGGCGGGTTCAAGTACAACCCACCCCACGGCGGCCCGGCGGACACGGACGCCACCGACTGGATCGCCGCCCGCGCCAACGAGCTGCTGGCCGGCGGCCTGAAGGACGTACAGCGCATCCCGCTGGAGCAGGCCCTCGCGCACGAGGCGCTGGGCCGCTACGACTTCCGGGATCGCTACGTCTCCGACCTGCCGCAGGTGCTGGACCTGGCCGCGATCCGCGAGGCCGGCATCCGGATCGGCGCCGACCCCATGGGCGGAGCCTCGGTGGAGTACTGGGCGGAGATCGCCGAGCGCCACGGGCTCGACCTGACGGTGGTGAACCCGAAGGTGGACCCCCAGTGGGGCTTCATGACCCTGGATTGGGACGGGAAGGTCCGCATGGACTGCTCCTCGCCCCACGCCATGGCCTCGCTGATCGAGCGGATGACCCCGGGCCAGTCCACCGAGGACGGACACGACGACGTCGCGCAGGATCCGGAGCACGTCGCCCCGGGCGCCGCGGCGCCCTTCGACATCGCCACCGGCAATGACGCCGACGCCGACCGGCACGGGATCGTCACCCCTGACGGTGGCCTGATGAACCCCAACCATTACCTCTCGGTGGCGATCGACTACCTCTACCGCAACCGGCCGGACTGGCCGGCGAGCGCCGCCGTCGGGAAGACCCTCGTCTCCTCCTCCATGATCGACCGCGTGGCCGCGGGGCTGGGACGAGACCTGAACGAGGTGCCCGTGGGCTTCAAGTGGTTCGTGCCCGGACTGTTGGAGGGCACCGGGGTGTTCGGCGGGGAGGAGTCTGCCGGGGCCTCGTTCGTCTGCTTCGACGGCTCCCCGTGGTCCACGGACAAGGACGGGCTGCTGCTGTGCCTGCTGGCTGCCGAGATCCAGGCCGTGACCGGCACGTCCCCCTCGCAGTACTACGCCGAGCTGGTGGAGCAGTACGGGCAGCCGGCCTACGCACGGATCGACGCCGCGGCCACCCCGGAGCAGAAGGCCACCCTGAAGAAGCTGTCCCCGCAGGACGTCACCGCGGACACGCTGGCGGGCGAGCCCATCACGGCGAAGCTGACCGAGGCCCCCGGCAACGGCGCGGCGATCGGCGGACTGAAGGTCACCACGGAGAACGCCTGGTTCGCCGCGCGCCCCTCCGGGACCGAGGACGTGTACAAGATCTACGCCGAATCCTTCCGCGGACCCGAGCACCTGAAGCAGGTCCAGCAGGAGGCCCAGGCGATCGTGGACGCCGTGATCTCCTGACCCCTCCCCCAGGCGCAAAGTGACCAGACCCCCACCAAAGTGACCGTGTCTGGTCACTTTGTGCCTCGAGGCCAGGGCTGCCTGCTTTTCCACACCTTGTGGATACCGTCGACGGTCGGGCGGAGACCCTGGAAGCGTTGACCGCATGGATGAGTGGTTCACCCCCCTGCCCGTGCACACCCCGGGAAGCGATGGATGCCGGTCCCGCAAGGCATTGAGTCGAGCCTTCGCGGCGGGCCAGGTGGTCCGAATCCGACACGGCTTCTACGTGGACACTGACCTGTGGTGGAACACCAGGAGTGCACAGCGCTACGCCACAACTGTCAAAGCTGTTGCCGGACGGCTCCACCAGCCCATCTTCACCGGACCCACGGCCCTGATCCTGCACGGGCTGCCCGTGGTGGAGACCCCTGCCACCGTTGATGTCCTGACCTCCACACCCACGCGTGCCGGAGTGCAGACCACCATCTCCGCCTACCACCAGAGCCATCTGCGAGGCGAAGGAGATCCTCCCTACATTCCGCGGACTCGCCAGGTCTATGTCCCGGCACCGCAGATCACAGAAGACCTGCACTTGACACAGATCCATACCGCCGCGCAGACCCAGCCGTTGCCCGTCGTCCTCGCCGACACCTTGGCCGACCTGGACTTCTGTGCCGCGCTGCCGGTGGTCGACAGCCTGCTGTCCGGACGGAACCGAGACGGCCTGCAGTGGGACAGAGCAGAGTTGGCACAGGTGTTGACCGGGCGGGACGGCACGGTTGAACACGCTCCTCTGACCCGCATCCTGGACCATGCCACGGATCTGAGTGAGTCCGCTGGCGAGTCATTGAGCCGGGCACGGATGGTGGAGCTGGGCTTCGAACTGCCCGAACTCCAGGTCACCATGCGCGGGGCAGACGGCAGAGAGTACCGACCAGACTTCTGGTGGAGGCATCTCGGCCTGATCGGCGAGTTCGACGGCTGGGGCAAGTATGCAGCCGCGGGTACGGAGGCGCAGGTCTTCGACGCGCTGCGTGAAGAGAAGGGCCGCGAAGACGCCTTGCGCGAGCGCGGACTGCGAGTGATGCGGTGGGGCTGGGAGGACGCCATGGACCCGGTGCGCTTCGCCGAACTGCTCGTCCGCCACGGGGTGCCCCGCAGGCGCCGAGCCTCCATCCGTTGGACGGCCTGAGCCCACAGTCTCACCAGCCACCACCGGCGACCCCGCAAGACACAAAGTGACCAGACCCGGTCACTTTGGTGGGGGTCTGGTCACTTTGTGCATGAGTGGGGGGTGGGGTCAGAGCAGGCGCTTGAGGGCCTGCCGCTTCATCCATCCGTACGGCGGGTAGGCCATGCGCAGGGTGTCCACCTGATCCGTCTTGGTCATGACGGGGCGGGCCTGGGTGAACGTCTCGAAACCGGCCCTGCCGTGGTAGTTGCCCATCCCGGACGCGCCCACGCCGCCGAACGGGAGGGTGGGCAGGGCCAGCTGGACCAGGCAGGCGTCCAGGGCCATACCTCCGGCGGTCACCCGCTCCTGGAACGCCTTGGCGTAGCGGTGTCGATCGGTGAACAGGTAGGCCGCCAGCGGGTGGGGCCGCGCGGTGATGAACTCGATCGCCTCCTCGAAGGTCTCCACCCGCAGGATCGGCAGGATCGGGCCGAAGATCTCCTCGGACATCAGCTCGCTGGCCGGGTCCACGTCCGCCAGCACGGTCGGCTCGATGTACCTGCCCTGCACGTCCACGGTCCCGCCGGAGACCAGCCGTGCGCCGCCGTCCAGCGCGTCCTGCAGCAGTCCGGCCAGCCGCTCGGCGTGCTCCACGGAGATCATCCGCCCGTAGTCCGCCGAGGCCGCCGGATCAGATCCGTAGAACTCCTGGATGACCTGGGGCAGGTGCTTCTCCAACGCCGCCTGGGTCTCCGCGCCCACGGCCAGCACGTAGTCCGGAGCCACACAGGTCTGACCGGCGTTGGTGAACTTCCCATAGGCGATCCGTCGCGCCACCGTGGCCCACTGCCGGGACTCGGTCACCACGCACGGCGACTTCCCGCCCAGCTCCAGGGTCACCGGGATCAGCTGCTTGGCAGCGGCCTCGTAGACGATCCGCCCGACCTTCTCCCCTCCGGTGTAGAAGATGTGGTCGAAGGACTGCTCCAGCAGCTCGGTCACCACCTCGGCACCGCCCTGCACCACGGACACCGATCGCGGGTCCAGGTACTCGGGGATGATCCGGGCCAGCAGCTCGGCCGAGGCCGGGGCCTTCTCGCTGGGCTTGAGCACCACGGTGTTCCCACCGGCCAGCGCCGCCACCAGAGGAGCCAGCAGCAGCTGCACCGGGTAGTTCCACGGGGCGATGATCAGCACCGTTCCCAACGGGCGATGCTCGATCTTCGCGCTGGCCGGCTGCAGCGCCAACGGCACCTTGACCGACTCCGGCTCCATCCAGTCCGTCAGGTGCAGCAGCGCATGCTCCACCTCGGACCGGGTCACCTGCACCTCGGTGACCATGGCCTCGGTGGCCGACTTGCCCAGGTCCTGCTTCAGCGCCGCACAGATCTCCTCGGACCGCTCGTCGAGCATCCGGCGCAGCCCCTTGAGCTGCTCCACCCGGTGCCGGCGCGGGTGGGCCAGGCGGGCCTTCGCGGCCTGCCGCATCCTCCCGACGGCGGCCACCGGGCTCTCCTGCCCCACGGCGGCCTCCTCAGGGGGCACGGGGAGGGCGAGGACGGCCGGGTCCACCGGCACCTCAAGCTCATCGTCATCGTGCTGGGCGCTGCCCGAGGAGGTGCCGAAGGGCATCTGCGGCAGCGAGGAGAGATCGGGGTGCTCGGTCTGGGGTGACTGTTCAGGCATGGTCCCACGCTAACCGGGGCGCCTGGGCGCTCGATGAGAACGGCCTGCTGCCAGAGGACGATCAGTGCTGAGGCCAGAAGCCCCGGGACTCCATCACCCGGGCCAGGGCGTCCACGTCATCGGTCATCAGCCCGTCCACGCCCATCTCCAGCAGCCGTTCCATCTCGGCCGGCTCGTCCACCACCCAGACGTGCACCTGCAGTCCGGCCTCGTGGCAGCGCGCCACGAACCGGGGCGTGACGATCGGGATCGGCCCCTGCCGCACCGGGACCTGGACGCAGTCGATGTGCGCCAGACGCCTCCCCACCCAGTGCGCCAGCCCCACCGGGGCGGCCAGCACCATCGCGGCGATCGCCGCGGCCCCTCCTGACATCGCCACCCGGCGGCCGGCCGCTCGAGTGAAGTGACGTCGTCGGGAATCATGGAAGGAGGCCACCAGGACACGATCCCAGGCCCCATGCCGGGCCAGCAGCTCGGCGATGACCGGCACTGCGGCGTCATCCTTGAGGTCCACGTTCAGGTGCACGTCCGGCCAGGCGGTCAGCAGGTCCTCGAACCGCAGCAGCGGCTCTCCCCCGCCCACCCGGCTGCCGTCCTCGTCCTGCACCACCAGCAGTTCGGAGAGTTCGGCCCAGGTGCGATCGCTGAGCGGCCCGGTGCCCGTGGTGGTGCGGTCCAGGGTCTCGTCGTGGAAGACCACCAGCTCCCCGTCCGCCGAGGTGCGCACATCCAGCTCCAGGTAGCCGTAGCCGCGCTCCACCGCCGCACGGAAGGCGGCCAGGGTGTTCTCCCGGGTGGTGTCCGCCCCGCGGTGGGCGAAGGCGAGCGGCCATCCCTGGCGACCGGGCACGGACTGGGTGAGATAGGGCTGATGCGAGCGGCGGATCACGCTGTCACCCTAGCGGGGCCGCCACGACTACTGTGAGTGCGTGAACACCCCCGATGCGCCGCTGTCCCCGCAGGCCGCCGAGTCCTCCTCCCCGCGCTCACACATGCCCATCCGGGCGGCCGTGGCCGAGACCTTCTGGCGGTTCAGCCGATGGACCCTGGTCCGGGAGTCCCCCCGCGTGAGCGGCTCACGCCTGCTGATCGGTGCACCCCACACCTCCAACTGGGACTTCGTGCTGATGCTCGCCATCGCCTGGGACGCCCGGCTCCAGGTCCGGTGGCTGGGCAAGGAGGAGCTGTTCCGCGGCCTGGGCGGACCGATCATGACCGCCCTGGGCGGCATCCCCGTGGACCGGAAGAACCCCGCCGGCCTGGTGGACGCCGTGGTGGAGCGGGCCCGCACCGAGAAGGACTTCGCGCTGGTGGTCACCCCCGAGGGCACCCGCAACGGCAACGGCTGGCGCAGCGGCTTCTACCGGATCGCCCGCGCCGCGGACCTGCCCGTCACCCTGGGGTTCGTGGATGCCACCACCGGCACCACCGGCCTGGGACCGACCCTTCGACTGACCGGAGACGTGGCCGCCGACATGGACCGGATCCGTGGGTTCTACGCGGACAAGGCCGGACTGCGCCCGGAGCTGCGCACCGTACCGCGACTGGCCCGCGAGGACACCTGAGCCGCCACCTCCCGGTCAGCTCGAAGCAGAGGCTTCAGAGTGCTCTGCGTCACAGTAGGATGGTCGGTACTCGCCGCCGTGTGCGCACCCTGACACACGCCGGCGTGAGCACGCAGAACCTCCACCCCTGACCGGGGAGAACCGACGGGAGCACCACCGTGACCAAGACCATCGTGACCGGCGTGGACGACAGCGCCACCGCCCTGCGCGCAGCACAGAAGGCCGCCGAGCTGGCTGTCGCCCTCGACGCTGAGCTGCACCTGATCTGCGCCTACGGCAAGCTCGAGTCCGAGGTCTTCCACAGCGGGTACGACGAGTTCCACTACAGCAGTGACACCGAGGCCCTGAAGACCGCCCGCGCGGTGGCCCGCAAGGTCCAGGCCCAGGTGCCGGACGTGAAGATCGTCCCCGAGGCCGCCCCCGGCAACCCGGCCGTGGCCCTGGTCCGTTCCGCCGAGTCGCTCAAGGCAGACATGATCGTGGTGGGCAACAAGCGCGTGCAGGGATTCACCCGGGTGCTCGGCAGCATCGCCCGCGACGTGATCGCCCACGCCCCCTGCGATGTCCACGTGGCCTACACCCACGAACGGTGAGTCGAGGCGGGGTCTGACCCCCCTGACCCCACCCGACCTCAGTCCAAGGTGAGCAGATGCTCGATCACCTGGGCGACGCCGTCGTCATCACAGGCACCGGCCACCAGATCCGCCGCACCCACCAGCGTGGGGTGACCTGAGCCCACGGCCACTCCCGTGCCGGCCCAGTGGATCATCTCCAGGTCATTGGGCATGTCCCCGAAGGCCACCACCTCAGCGGCGCTGATGCCGTGCGAGGCGGCGAAGTGCTCCAAGGTGGAGGCCTTGTTCACATCCGGGCGGGACATCTCCACCAGGGCCATCCCCGGAGCCGAGTGGGTGACGGCCAGCAGCTCGCCCAGGGCGTCCCGCACGTCGGCCAGGAACGCGTCCGGGTCCTGAGTCCGGGTCTTGGCCAGGAATTTCACGATCTCCGGCTGATCCGGCAGGACGTCCTCCAGGGTCAGTCCCACGTGGTAGGACCAGGCGCGGTCGTCCCCGGGGTGGGCACGTTCCCGGTCCACGAACCCGGAGTCCAGGTGGAACCCGGAGAGGGTCTCCGCCCCGAACGCGGCACTGGGATCCAGGGTGGCGATCAGATCCCGCGCCTGCATGACCGTCTCCAGCTGCATGGGGTGCGACTCCAGCACCGTGTGATCGGCCATGTCGTAGATGACAGCGCCATTGGAGCAGATCACCGGACCGGCGTGTCCCAGGGCATCCTCCAGCGGTGCCAGCCACCGGACCGGCCGGCCAGTCACGAAGACCACCTGGATGCCGGCGTCGTGCGCGTTCTGGAAGGCCTCCACCGTGCGGGGCGTGATGAACCCGGACCGGGTGTGGTCGTAGCCGATGATGGTGCCGTCCAGGTCCGTGGCGATCATCCGGGGCCGGCGGCGCAGCACGTCCTGAGCACCCGTGGACGTGGGGTCTGGGCGAGCTGCGGGGACGGTCGGAGGCATGCACACCATCCTAGGTGTGCCGTACGGCCCCTGCCCCGGACCGACGGCGAGAGCAGACTGCAATGATGGGGCCATGACCCTGACTGATGCAGCCACCCGATCCTCCGCCAGCCCCGTGACCGTCACCGTGACCGGTGCCGCCGGGAACATCGGTTACGCCCTGCTCTGCCGGATCGCCTCCGGCCAACTCCTCGGCCCGGACGTGCCGGTTCGGTTGAACCTGCTGGAGATCCCGGACGCCGTCCGAGCGGCTGAAGGCACGGCCATGGAGCTGGCCGACTCTGCGTTCCCCCTGCTGGACTCCGTCACGGTGACCGACCGCGCTGAGCGCGCGTTCGACGGCGCCGGGGTGGCACTGCTGGTGGGTGCACGCCCACGCGGCAAGGGCATGGAGCGCGCCGACCTGCTCGAGGCCAACGGCAGGATCTTCGGTCCGCAGGGCCGGGCCATTAACGACCACGCCGCGGATGACATCCGTGTCCTGGTGGTGGGCAACCCCGCCAACACCAACGCGCTGATCGCCTCCGCGCATGCTCCGGACGTGCCGGCCGAGCGGTTCACCGCCATGACCCGGCTGGACCACAACCGCGCGGTCTCCCAGCTCGCCGCACACACCGGTGCGGCCGTGCGGGACATCGAGGGCATCACCATCTGGGGCAACCACTCCGCCACACAGTTCCCCGATCTCACCCACGCCACGGTGACCGTGGACGGGTCCTCACGCCCAGCACTGGAGCTGGTGGAGCGGGCCTGGGTGGACGAGGAGTTCATCCCCCGGGTGGCGAAGCGTGGAGCGGAGATCATCGAGGTGCGCGGTGCCTCCTCCGCCGCCAGCGCGGCCAGTGCGGCGATCGACCACGTGTACGACTGGGTCAACGGCACCCAGGGGCGGCGCACCTCGGCGGCGATCGTCTCCGACGGCTCCTACGGGGTGCCCGAGGGGCTGATCAGCTCGTTCCCGGTGGTCAGCGAGGGTGGTGCGTGGCAGATCGTCCCCGGGTTGGAGCCGGATGAGTCGCTGCTGCCCGGGGCCGGCGAGCGCCTGGCCACCACGGTGGCCGAACTGGAGTCCGAGCGGGACGCAGTGCGTTCGCTGGGCCTGTTGGGCTGATTGAGCGGCGGCTCTCCGTCCGCGCAGCACCACCGGCACGGATTGTCGCGAAGATGTCGCTCTGACCGGTCTCGTCCCGCTCAGAGCGACAGGACGGCATCAATCGGCGTCAGCATGAGGTGGGCCTCTGCCCGGCGGCGGTTCAGCCGTCCAGTTCAGCGCGCGACGGCGGGTCCGCACCCGGGCGTGAGGAGGTCACCGCGGCAGCCCGCGCGGCATAGCGCAGGACGTCCTCCGTGTCCTGGACGCTGATCCGGTTCAGCGCCTCCCGGTGGGCCGCGCCCAGCAGGCCCCGGTCCTTCAGGGCGGTGAGCAGCGCGGCGGTGAAGGAGTCTCCGGCACCCACGGTGTCCTCGACCTCCACGGGGACGGTGGGCACCTGCACGATCCCCTCGGCGGTGGCGCACAGGATGTCCTGGGCACCGCGGGTCACCACCACCAGGGCGGGCTCCACCTGCTGCCAGGCCACGATCGACTCCTCGATGGTGCGGTCCGGGTAGAGCCACTTCAGGTCTTCGTCCGAGGCGTGCACGATGTCCGTCAGGGCCACGATCTCCTCAGCCCGGCGCCGGGCGGCGGCACGGTCCTGGACCAGGGTGGGACGGCAGTTGGGGTCGTAGCTGATGGTGACCGTGGGTTCGATCCGCTCCAGCAGCTCCATCACGGTGCTGGCCCCGGGCTCGAGCATGGTGGCGATGGACCCGGTGTGCACGTGGGTCAGACCCCCGTCCACGGAGAGCCCGTGCTCCACCTCGGCCGCAGCCGGGAGGGTCCAGTCCATGGTGAAGCCGTAGCTGGCGGCGCCGGTGGGGTCCAGCCGGGCCGTGGCCACAGAGGTGGGGGCCTGGTCAGCCTCGAGCACGCTGCGCACGGAGTTGGCCTGCAGGTGCTGTTCGATCATGGTGCCGTACTCATCCTGACCCCAGCGCCCCACGAAGAGGACCTCCTCGCCGAGCCGGGCCAGTCCGACGGCCACGTTCAGGGGACTTCCGCCCACGTGGGCCCGGGGATCGGCGGTGTCTGAGACCACCACATCCACCAGTGCCTCACCGATCACCGCCACCACGTCTGCCACGCTTCAACGGTACCCTACCGATGGGCCGCGAAACCGTGCCTGACCGCCCTCCCCAGTCCCCTCGAGAGGCCATCATGACCGAGCAGAACCGCACCCTCGCCCAACGCCTCGGCGTGGCCTGGACCGTCCATGGAGACGGCCGCCGGATCACCCCTGGCGAGGTGGTGGCACCTGACGAGAGACTGGGCTGGTTCCAGACGGCCGGCGTCGGGGTCCAGCACGTGATGGCCATGTTCGGCGCCACCGTGCTGGTGCCCACGCTGACCGGATTCCCCGTCACCGCAGCCCTGTTCTTCTCCGGGGTGGGCACCCTGCTGTTCCTGCTGATCACGCGCGGACGCGTGCCCTCCTACCTGGGCAGCTCCTTCGCGTTCATCGCCCCCATCGGTGCGGCCATGAACCAGCACGGCATGGGTGGAGCGCTCTTCGGGGTGCTGTCCACGGGCGTCGCGCTGTTCGTCGTCGGCGTGATCGTGCAGCGGGCTGGCGTGGGCTGGATCCACGCGCTGATGCCGCCGGTGGTGATGGGCACCATCGTGGCGCTGATCGGCCTGAACCTGGCCGGCGCCACCACCGCCGGCATGCAGGATGTCCCGCTGACCACCTTCGGCACCGCTCTGGCGATCGTGGTCTGCGCAGTGCTCTTCCGCGGGCTGCTGGGGCGTCTGTCGATCCTGCTGGGCATCGTGGTGGGCTACCTGATCGCGCTGGCGCAGGGCCAGGTGGACTTCACCCCGGTGGGCGAGGCGGACTGGTTCGGTCTGCCTCCGTTCCACGCCCCTGGCTTCCACCCGGACGTGCTGTTCCTGTTCCTGCCGGTGGTCCTGGTGCTGGTCGCGGAGAACATCGGCCACGTGCGCACGGTGGGCCTGATGACCGGGAGGGACCTGGACTCCTCCAATGGCCGGGCCCTGATGGCCGACGGTCTCTCCACCACCCTGTCCGGCCTGGGCGGCGGCGTGGGCACCACCACGTACGCGGAGAACATCGGGGTGATGGCCTCCTCACGCGTCTACTCCACCGCCGCGTACTGGGTGGCCGGGTTCACCGCGCTGGCACTGGCGTTCCTGCCCAAGTTCGGCGCACTGATCAACACCATCCCCGCAGGAGTGGCCGCCGGTGCGGGCATCATCCTCTACGGCATGATCGGCATCATGGGTGCGCGCATCTGGGTGCAGAACCGCGTGGACTTCTCCAACAGCATCTTCCTGATGACCGCCGGCGCCGGCCTGATCATCGCGATCGCCGACCCCCAGCTGGTGGCCTTCGGCATGACGTTCGGCGGCATCACTCTGGGCACCGCGGCGGCCCTGATCGTCTACCACCTGATGAGCGCGATCGCCCGGGCCCGCGGCACCGAGCCGGTCTCCCCCGAGGACGAGGACACCTACACCGCCTCCGAGCCGGGCCGCCTGGGCTGAGTCGATGCGCGCGCACCTGGTCATCTCTGGTCCGTCCGGCTCCGGCAAGTCCACCGTGGGGCGGCTGGTGGCCACACAGCTGGGGCGCGTGTGGCTGGAGGGGGATGCGTTCCACCCGGTGCAGAACCGGAACCGGATGGCCGAGGGGATCGCGCTCACCGATGAGGACCGGGCACCGTGGCTGGACCGGCTTGCGCAGGAGCTGCGCCGGCTCGGCGATCTGGGACTGCCCGCCGTCCTCGCCTGCTCTGCGCTGAAGCGGTCCTACCGCGACGTGCTGCGCGGCTGCGGGCACCCAGTGACGGTGGTGCAGCTGCAGGTCTCCCCGGAGGATCTGGCCGCCCGGGTGGCCGCCCGGCGAGCGCACTTCATGCCCACCTCCCTGCTGGCCAGCCAGATCGCGCTGATGGAGCCGCTCGAACCGGACGAGGACGGCGTCTCCGTGCCGACCGGTGCAGACGCGCAGTCCACCGCGGCCGCTGTGCTGACGGCTCTGGATCCGGGCTGACCGGCGGTGACGGCAGGGGGCCGGCTCGAGCGCTCGGTCTGGGAACCCCAGAGCACCCCGTCGGAGTCTCCGGCGTCGGCGAACTCGAAAAAGTCCATGGTGGTCAGGGCCCGGTTCGCCGCGATCGGCTCCACCTCTGGCGGGAGGGACCTGAAGGTCCGGTCTTGCACCCTCTTCCCGGAAACTCACCCCTCCCCAGGGAGGTGAGGATCCGGGCCGGGGGTGAGAGACGGCGGCTTGGACTGACTCAGCCGCGCGCCAGGTGGACCAGCACGCCCCAGCCGTTGCTCAACAGGTGCACCAGGATGACCATCGTCAGGTTGCGGTAGCGCCACCACAGCACGCCCACGAACCAGCCGAAGGTGCCCTGCACGGCGATCACCTGCGCCACATCCAGCCAGATCTGCCCGGTCCCGTGGCTGCCCAGGTGCATCAGTCCGAACAACACTGAGGTCACCCCGATCCCGGCCCACACTCCCAGTCCCGCCTCCAGCCGGGTCTGCAGCCACCGGCGGAAGAACAGCTCCTCCCCCACACTGGCCGTGAGTGCCGTGGCCGTCGCGGCGATGATCAGGAAGGTGGGGTCCACATCCCCCGGGTCGTAGATCGGATTCCACGGTGCCAGCTCTGCCAGGAGGAACCAGACCACCACGACGACGGCCGGCGCCCACCAGCGCCAGGCGCCGGATCCGCGGTGGATGCGGACCGATCGGCGCACCGTGAGCACCAGCAGTGCCGGCAGCGCGATCAGCAGGGCGGCCTTGGCCAGAATGTAGTCCTCGTTGCGCCAGGGGACCATGGCGGCGCCGGCGGTGAACACCAGGAACAGCACCAGCAGTCCGAAATTGGAGACGATCAGCCGGCCGCGATCAACGGCCTGTGCCGGCAAAGGCTCAGGGCGCCGAGGCAGCAGGAGGGTCAGCATGATGCCTGCCGCGGAGGGCAGCAGCAGCGTCCAGAGGGCCGGGGTGGCGGCGGTGGAGTCTGAGGAGGCGATCACCCCGTCCGGAGCGGCCACCAGCATGGTGATGATGCTGGCCACGGTCAGGCCCAGGGCGCCGAGGAACAGCGCCCGTCCCCACTGTGGTCTGATCAAAGGTGTGGTGTGAACCGTCTGATCCACGGCGTCCCCTCCTGTGGTCACCTGCTGTGTTCGACGGCTGATGTCAGCCCCTCGAGGAGCCCGGGCGGCGGCCCTTGGCGGCCCCTACGAAGTCCTGGATCAGCTGCGAGTCCAGCTCGCGCAGCCAGGCCAGGCCCACCTGCCAGCCGGGGTGGCCCTGGGGGGCCTCTGCCTGGACCATCGGCAGGACCACCACGTCCTTGCGGCCGAACTGGCGGGCCACCGAGGCCGGCAGCACCGTGTGCCCCACGCCGGTGGCGACGATCTCCACGGCCATCCGCTCGCCCGAACCCGGAGTCTCCGGGGCGTCCAGGGGATCCTCCGGGATGGGCGGGGCGAACCGTGCCGGGTCCATCAGCTCCTCCGGGTCCAGCTCGCTGGCCGGGACGGGACCGTCGGTCTCCACGTCCCACGCGGCGAGCAGGTGATCCTTGCCCACGCAGACCACCGGGGACTCCTCGTAGAACTGCACCACATGCACCGTGTCCGGATCGATCCCACCGGCCCGCAGGTGCTCCTGCGGCGTGGAGTCCAGGGGCCACCGGAGATAGCCGACCATCGGCAGCCCTCGCTGCCCAGCCCCCCCATCACCGGGAGCCAGCAGGAGAAACTGCGCGCCGTCGTCGTGGTGAAGCTGCTGGATCCGGCGCTCCCGCGAGGTGAACCGGTCCACCCATTTGGAGGGCGTGGCGCCCGGGATGGTGGTCAGGAAGAGCGTCTCCGGGACGATGTCCGGCACAGCTGGCGAGGCGATCTTCCGCGAGGCGGTTCTCTGCTGGAGCTGCCGCTGCGCTTGGGACGCCTGCGTGGACCGGCCCGGCCGAGCAGGGCGGGCGCTGCGGGCGGGCTTGCCGGATCGGCGCGCCATCGGGTCCTCCTGGGTGGGGTGCGGTCGGCTCGGATGTCAGTCTAGGGTCCAGCGGGCACCCGGTGCCATGGTGGCGAAGCGCTCTCGGAACGCCGTGGGGGTGGTGCCCAACTGGCGGGCGAAGGCCCGGCGCAGAGTCTCATCCGAGCCGAATCCGCTGCGCTGAGCCACCCGGGTGACGGTGTGCCCCTCCAGGATCAGCGCCCGGGCGGCATCCAGCCGCACACGCTCGAGCCACTGGGACGGCGTGGTCCCCGTCTCCGCGCGGAACAGCCGATTCAGATGACGCACACTCACCCCGGCACGGTCGGCCATCCCGGAGACGGTGTGCTGGGCCGCAGGATAGGCCTGGACGGACTCCATCAGCTCGCGCAGCACACTGTCCTGGGCGAGCGGACCGCTCAGCGCGGCGGAGAACTGGGACTGGCCGCCCGGCCGCTGCATGAACACCACCAACTCCTGGGCCACGGAACGGGCCGCCTCCGCCCCGGCGTCCTCCTCCACCAGGGCCAGGGCCAGATCGATCCCGGCACTGATGCCGGCGGAGGTGAGGAACCGTCCGTCGCGGATGTGGATGACGTCCGGCTCCACGCTGATCCGCGGGTATCGCCGGGCCAAGGTCTGGCAGGCCATCGCCCTGCACACCACCCCGGAGATCCCGCTGCTCATGGCCCCGGAGGTCGCCCTGGTGACCCGCGGCGTGGAGCTGGACGTGCTGGGGATCGGCTACGACGCCATTACCGACGAGCAGCGCGCCTCCGTGGTGGAGGCCCACCCCCGCCCGAACTTCAAGAAGGAGATCCTGGCCGCCTTCACCGAGGGCCTCAAGGACCGCCCGGACACCACCTTCGGCAACGTCAAGGCCGATGTGCTCCAGCACTTCCTGCCCGGCTTCGAGCGCGGAGACTTCGTCGAGGTCATCCAGGAGTCCGACTGGGCCGAGTGATCTCGCCCCGGTGACCTCACCCTGGTGACCGAACGGCCACGGCCTGACTCATCCGTCAGGCCGTGGCCGTCGTCGTTCCTCTGGGTCGAGGTGGTTGATCAGACCGTTCCGGCGGACCCGTTGGGGGTCACCAGGATCCGCTGCAGGAAGTCGGCCACGGTGACCACCCCCACGAACCGGTCCTGGTCCATCACCGCCACCAGCTGCTCGCCCTGCTGACGCAGTGCCGCAAGGGCCTCATGCAGCGGGGTCTGCGCAGGCAGGGTGAAGGCCGGGCGAGCCAGCTCGGAGGCCCTGCGATCGACGGGTTCCATCAGGGTGTCGCGCACATGCACCACGCCCGGCGCACCGCCCTGGGGGTCGGCGATCAGGATGCGCAGGTGTCCGGTGCGGGAGGCCGCGGCCTGCAGGTCCGCCACCGTGGCGTCCGGCAGCACCGCCGTGGGCGTGGCCTGCCGGTCCAGCAGATCACCCACCGTCCGGTCCTGCAGCTCGAACACCCCGGCCAGCTGACCGTGGTACTCCGGCTCCAGCGCGCCCTCTGAGGCCGAATGCTCCACCAGATGGCGGATGGTCTCCGCGTCCTGGCCTCCCACGGCGGCGCGATCCACCGGGGTCACGCCGCTGGCGGCCACCAGGCGATTGGCCACCTTGTTGACCCAGATCAGCAGCGGACGCAGGAACCAGATGTAGGCCCGGGTGGGACCGGCCGTCACCTTCGCCGCGGTCTCGGGATGCGCGATGGCCCAGGACTTGGGCGCCATCTCGCCGACCACCAGGTGCAGGAAGGTCACGAACAGCAGGGAGAGCAGGAACGCGGCAGTGTCCGCGATCTGTTCCGGCACACCCCAGCCGCTCAGGACCGGTCCGAGCCAGGCATCGACAGCGGGTTTGGTCACGGCACCGAGCGCGAAGGTGCACACCGTGATGCCCAGCTGGGCCCCGGCGAGCATGACCGTGAGCTCATTGATGCTGCGCAGGGCAGACCGGGCCGAGCGGCTGGTCTGCGCGTCCTCCTCCAGCCGGTGGCGGCGAGCACCCAGCAGCGAGAACTCGATGATCACGAACATCGCGCTGAGCACGATCAGCGCCGCGGTCACCGCAGTGACGATCAGGGGATTCTGCATCATCGTCCTGCCTCGCTCTCATCTGCGCTGTCCGCCATCTCGGACGGCTCCGGCCGGGCGCCGGGGATCTCCTCCAGGCGCACCACCAGTTCGCTCGGGACGTGGCGGCTGACCTCCGTCACCTCGACGATGAGGTCGCGGTGCAGCGGCTCGTCCAGGGACAGGTCCCGTGGATCGTCCGGCAACGCGATCCTCACCTCCTGACCCTCCTCGGGCAACTCGCCCAGTTCGGCGATGACGAGTCCGGACACGGTCTCGAAGTCACCCTCCGGCAACGGGTGTCCCACGGCCCGCTCCAGCTCGTCCACGTGGACGTCGCCGGCCAGGCGCCAGGTGTCATCGCGTTCGGACTCCACCTCGGGGGCCGGGTCGGTGTCATGCTCGTCGGTGAGCTCGCCGACCAGCTCCTCGGCCAGGTCCTCCACGGTGAGGACCCCGGCAAAGCCGCCGTACTCGTCGATCACACAGGCCATCTGATTCCGGGTGCTGGAGAGCTCCTCGAGGGCGTCCGGCAGGGGCATCAGCGTGGGCACCACCAGGGGTTCCCGCATCAGCTCCGTGACGGGGGCCGGGTCGTCCACGGGACGCTCCAGCAGGTCGATCAGGTGCACCACACCCAGCGGCTCCTGCTGGGCGGACACCACGGGGTAGCGAGTGTGGGCCTGCGCCATGAGCGCACGGACCTCTCCCACGGTGGTCTCCGGGCCGACCACATCCACCCGGGCACGCGGGATCATGGCGTGCTCCACGTCCTCGGACGGGAAGTCCAGGATGCGGTCGATCAGGATGGAGAACTCCTCCGGCAGGTCTCCGCTCTCACGGGAGTCGGCCACGATCCGGTCCAGGTCCTCGGCGGTGGCCGTGGTGTCCACGTCATGCACGGGCTCGATCCGCAGCAGACGCAGCAGGGCATCGGCGGACTTGTCGAAGACCACGATCAGCCAGCCGAACACCTTCAGGTAGATCAGCGTGGAGCGGGCCAGCGCCCGGGCCAGCGGACCGGGGTTGGCGATGGCCAGGTTCTTCGGATACAGCTCGCCGAAGATCATCTGGACCACGGTGGCCAGGGCCAGCACGCCCACGGTGCTGACGCCGATGGTCACGGCCGCCGGGATGCCCGCACCGCCGAGGATGTCGGACAGGGCCTGGCCGACCATCGGTTCGGCCACATAGCCGACCAGCAGGCCGGTCACGGTGATGCCCAGCTGGGCGCCGGAGAGCATGAAGGAGGTGCGGCCGGTGACCTTCAGGGCCCGTTCGGCGGCGGCGTCTCCGGCTTTGGCCTCGGCCCGGAGGCGGACCCGGTCCACGGACATGTACGTGAACTCCTGGGCCACGAAGTAGCCGTTGGCGGCGATGATCACGCCGATCACAGCCAGGCCGCCCACCAGGAGCAGGATGGAGTCGATCACCTCCGGCCCCCGATCCTCGGGCCGGACTGCGTCAGATCAGCAGGTTCGGCGTACGTGCAACTACAACTGTCGCCCGGGTCGTCGGACGACCCGGTGCGCGGCAGTGATCGATTCATCTGGGGTTTCTCAACTCCGTGTTCGGTGACAGGTCAACGGGAGAATTTTACCGACATCCCGTCTGCACCGCCACAGCCTTCCCACACGCCCGGGCCCGCAACCCGCCTCAGCCCTCGTGCACCCACGGTCGGCGGGTGTGGTCCGGCTCCGCGGCGCGCGGCAGCTCCCGTGTCACGGGTGCCACCTCGCCCTGCCCGAACAGCAGGAGCCGGATCAGGTTCCGCAACGGAGATCTCGTGGTCCATCGGAAGTAGATGTGCGGCATCATGCCTGTCTGGTCGCGAATGGCCAGCAGCACGGCAGCGATGGTCCGGGGCACGCTGGTCCCGTCCACACTGAGCACGCGGAAGCCCCTGCGTTCCACACCCCGAACCGTGGTGTGCGTGATGAAGTCGGAGTAGTCGGCAACCCGCACCTCCAGGAACAGTGCCCGGGAGGGATGGGGGATGTTGGCGGCCAGGCGCATGTGGTGCAGCTTCTGCCGGTACCGGCTGGCCGACTCCGTCCGGGACAGGCGTGTCTCGTGGGCGATCAGCCGCACCTGTCCCTTCCCTGCAGCCTCCGCCAGCCAGGCCACTGCGGTCGGATCCAGCTCCACGGCGATGCCCCGGACGGTTGCCGTCCGCAGGAACCGGGAGAGGAAGGACAGCACCACGATCACCCCGATGAACGCCAATCCCACGCGCAGGCCATCCGGCCGTTCGATGACATTGGCCCCCGTGGTGTAGATGAACACCGGCAAACCAGAGGATTCCGATCGTCAGCACGTCGTACACCGTGCCCCACAGGTCACCGAAGAACTCGTGGGCCAGATAGGCCAACGCCCGCCCGTTCGCCTCTCCTCCCGTCAGGAACCGCTCGTGCGGGATGAGCAGCGTGGTGACGAGGGAGGAGGAGAACAGGAAGCCGGACATGGTCACGGCCGCGGTGGTCAGCAGCCGCTGGGTCCCGCGGATCCGCCCGGCCGGCCGTTCACGGGTGTCGTGCACACCTCCCCTGATCTGCGGCATCACCGCCACACCGGTCTCGAACCCGGACAGTCCCAGCGCCAGCTTGGGGAACACGATCAGCGCCAGCGCCACGGCCATCACCGGGTCGCCATGGGCGGCGGAGAGACTCTCCCACCAGTTCCCGACGACGGCCGGCTGGGTGGCGATGCGCCACAGGCCGGTGAGGATGACGGCGGCGTTCACGGTCAGGAATCCGGCCACCAGGACGACAGCCAGGCCCATGACCTCCCGGAACCCACGCAGGAAGACCAGTACCAGACCGAGGATCAGGACCAGCGTGATGCCCAGCTGGTGACCTTCCAGAGCCTGAGGAGCGAAGGGGTTCTCGATCAGGTGCGCAGAGGCGTCCGCGGCCGAGAGCGTGAGGGTGATCATGAAGTCGGTGACCGCAAAGCCCAGCAGGACCAGGACCAGCAGCTTGCCGCGCCAGTGGGGCAGCAGCCGCTGCAGCACCGCGATCGAGCCCTGTCCATGGGGGGACTCCCGCGCCACCCGGCGGTACATGGGCAGAGCGGCACCCAAGGTGACCAGCACCAGCACGAACGTGGCCACAGGAGAGAGCAGCCCGGCTGCCAGAGCCGCGATGGCCGGCTGGTAGCCCAGCGTGGAGAAGTAGTCGAGGCCGGACAGGCACATCACCTGCCACCACGGATGCCCCTCGTGAGGGTCAGGGCGCGGACGGGCCCCCGGGCCGCTCGGTCCCGCCTCATCCTGCACGGGATCGGCCAGCCACCAGGACCTCAGAGTGCTCGGGTGCTCGGGTGCTCATGCACAGCGTGAACAGTAGACCTGCCGTCAACCCACCGTCAGGGCGCACCCCCGCCCACCCCAGAACGAACTGGAGGTCAGTTGTCCACCTCACCGTCCCGAGACCCTTCCTGGCAGGCTGGTTGTGAACCGGTTGGTTCCCTGATTGATGGAGCAGGTTCATGACTGTAATCATTCCGACCAAGGAGTTCTCCCCGGAGCAGCGGCGCCGGTTGGTGCTGGAGTATCTGGAGCGTCCTCATGGGACGAAGAGAGCGTTTTTGAAGGAGCAGGACATCTGCTTCGAGCAGTTGCGAAGATGGCAGGCGGCGTTGGCCGATGGTGACCTGGACAGGGGTCTGGTGCCTCGAAAGACTGGGGTGATGACCAGACGAGATGCCACGGAGATCCGCCGGCTTCAGGCCGAGGTTGATCGACTCAATGATCAGCTGGCTGCTGAGCGCAAGGCGGTGGATGCTCTGGG
>NZ_FPCG01000003.1 GCF_900116905.1 Micrococcus terreus
GCACCGTGAAGGGCTCCCAGCACTACCCCGGAGTCTTCCAAGACATCGACCACGCCCAGACCTGGGTCACGGACTGGGTCTGCTGGTACAACACCGAACACCGCCATTCCGCTCTGGCCGGATACACCCCAGCCTCCATGCACGACGGGAGCTGGACACAGCAGGCGGCGGCCCGGCAGCAAGCCATGCACGCTCACTACCGGGCACATCCACGCCGCTACCGCCAGGAACCAACCGTCCTGACCCCACCAGCTCGGGCCACGATCAATCTCGCCAACGACGGCTCCCGACTGAAGCTACCCCCGACCATTCACACCCTCATATCCCACTAACGGTTCACAACAGGTTGACACCCGTCGAAAGCAGCCGATGAGAGTGATAACTGACCTCCAGATGCGAAGTGAGGGCGGCGCCTACTTCTTCCGGTACAGCGCCTTGCGCTGGTACCGCGGCTCGGAGGTGACCAGGACCCCCAGCGAACGGAAGATGCCCTCGTCCACCGGGCCCAGGATCGTGGTGGTGTGCACATCGCAGCCCCGCAGGTTGGCGAGCTGACCGAGGGCGCGGCGGGCGTCGTCGTTGGATCCTGCCGAGACGGACAGCGCGATCAGCACCTCATCTGTGTGCAGGCGCGGATTGCGTGAGCCGAGGTGCTCGGTCTTCAGGGTCTGGATCGGCTCGATCGACTCCGGCGAGAGCAGGTGCACGTCATCGTCGATCCCGGCCAGCTGCTTGAGCGCGTTGAGCACCATGGCCGCCGAACAGCCCAGCAGCTCGGTGGTCTTGCCCGTCACGATGCGCCCGTCCGCCAGCTCCATGGCCGAACCCGGCTCACCGGTGCGCTCCTCCACGGCCACGGCAGGCCCGACGACGGCCCGATCCTCAGGCGTGCATTCCGCCTTGGCCATCACGATGGCGATGCGTTCGGAGGCATCCGCGTCCCGCTCGGACTCCCGCTCCTCCACGAGCGCCTTGTAGTAGCGGCGGATGATCTCCTGACGGGAGGCGTCCCGGCAGACCTCGTCGTCCACGATGCACCGTCCCACCAGGTTCACGCCCATGTCCGTGGGGGACTCGTACGGGGAGGAGCCGGTGAGCTGGATCAGCAGGGCCTTGAGCAGCGGGAAGACCTCCACGTCCCGGTTGTAGTTGGTGGCCTGCTCGCCGTACGCGCTCAGATGGAACGGGTCGATCAGGTTCACGTCATCCAGGTCTGCCGTGGCCGCCTCGTACGCCAGGTTGACCGGGTGCTCCAACGGGAGGTTCCAGATGGGGAAGGTCTCGAACTTGGCGTACCCGGAGGCCACCCCGCGCTGGTGGTCGTGATAGATCTGCGAGAGGCAGGTGGCCAGCTTGCCCGAGCCCGGACCCGGCGCCGTCACCACGATCAGATCGCGCGTGGTCTCCGAGTACTCGTTCTGCCCGAAGCCCTCCTCGGAGACGATCCGCGCCGTGTCCTGCGGGTATCCCGGGATCACCCGGTGCCGCGCGACCTTCAGGCCCAGCCGGGTCAACCGCTCCCCGAACGCGTGCGCCACGTGGTTGGACTCCTCCAACTGGGTCATCACCACGTGCTCCACCAGGAACCCGCGCTCGCGGAAGACATCCACCAGGCGCAGCACGTCCTCCTCGTAGGGGATGCCCAGGTCCGCGCGCACCTTCTGCCGCTCCAGGTCCTTGGCGTTGATGCACACCATGATCTCCAGCTCGTCCGCGAGCCGCTCGAGCATGGCGATCTTGTTGTCCGGCGTGAACCCCGGCAGGACGCGGGAGGCGTGGAAGTCGTCGAAGAGCTTGCCGCCCATCTCCAGGTAGAGCTTGCCGCCGATCCGCTCGCGCCGCTCCTGGATGTGCCGCGACTGCAGCTCGATGTACCGCTCCCGGTCGAACCCGACCGGCCGTGCTGGGCCCGTGAGGTGAGGCGCGGCCTCCGCGGCGGGGTCAGTGGGGGTCTGGACGGCGGGGGAGGAAGGCTGGCTGCTCACCCCCACCACGGTAGTCCAGGTGGGTGGGTCACCGAGGGTGAGATTCCCGACGACGAGTATGTACTAATAGGTCCGCTCTCGGTAGTATTGATGCATGTTGACCACCGGAGAGGTCGCAGCGCGACTCGAGGTATCGGAGCGCGAAGTCAGGCGGCTTGCCGCGCGTGGAGTGCTGTCTTCAAGGAGGATCGGCGGTGCACATGTCTTCGATCCCGCTGACGTGGCCAGGGTGGCGCGACAGTCCCGCAGCCCGGGCAGGCTGTGGTCTGCGCGCACTGCCTGGGCGGCCCTTGAACTGCTCACCGGACTGGACACGGACTTGGTGGATCAGCCTCGGAGGTCCCGGCTCAAGCAGCGGCTGCGGAGCCTTGACCCAGAGCGGCTCCACCGTCTGGCCGCCCACCGAGCGGAGGTCTTTCGGTTTCACGCCAGTGAGAGAGGTGCGTCTCGCCTGCGCCAGATGGTGACACCCACTGGCGTGAGCTCCCTCGAAGATGATCACGAGGCGCGTCAGTTCGGTCTGGTGCAAAGCGCCGAGTCACGGCGAGTCGATGGCTACACCCGTGGCCCGCTGGATGACATCGTCAGGCGGTGCAGGCTCGTGTTGAATGCGGGAGGCAATGCGACGGTTCGGGCCCTGCCAGCCGGCCTGAGGGTCGATCATCTTCTGGGGACACTGCCGGTGGTCGCTGTGGACCTGATGGATTCCGAGGATGTCCGGGAGCGAAGCAGTGGTCGAGACATGCTGGAGAGGTTGACCCGTGAACTCTGATTTCGGTCGACCAGTCGTCCCCGTGGACGGCGGTCATTGGCCGTTTCCCTGGCCCGCCGACTTCGAGTTGGAGAACACGGTCGGCAGTCAGCACTGGTCTCTCATCGGCGGGCTGATGGTCCAGTATGTCAACGACATGGAGCCGACCAGGGCCACCACGGACATCGACACGCTGGTTCACGTGGAGATCGAGAACCAGGGGAGTCTCAATGCCTTGACATCGGGGCTGCGGAAACTCGGCTACACAGCGGTGCCCAGGCTCGACTCACGTCAACCAGTGCATCGATTCCGGCGAAAGGACGGTGCTGGAGAGACGCAGGTCGATTTCCTGGTGGCCGACCACGTTGCACCACGGGTGCTGGACCGGCTGCGACCTCCGACGCCGGTGGAAGCACCCGGAGGGACCAACGCACTGTCTAGGACTCAAGTCTTTGAGGTGACTCATGAGACAGGGATGTCTCGCATCTCCACACCTGACATCGTCGGTGCACTGGTCCTCAAGAGTGAGGCGTATCGGGTTGACTCGCGTGACAGGGAACGACATCTGATGGATGCGGTCACCTTGGCCTTACTCCTTGACGGCGAGAACTCTGGGCCACCGCTGCATGGCACAGCTTCTCGACGCATGAGGCGACTGATCAGGCGACTTGATGACCCACGAGCCTGCGACCGTGCCGGACTGGACCGGGACGATGTGAGCGATGCGATCATCGCGCTGGAAGACCTGCTGGACGGGTAGACCCGGTCAGCATCCCCCGCCCCTTGTCATCCCGAGGTCAGTTATCACCCGCAAGCGCCCGATTCGGGGGCTATGGGGGTGATAACTGACCTGCAGGTGCCGCGGAGAGGGGAGTGCGCCGCAGGGCCACGGCGCAGACGACGGCGACGGTCAGCTCCAGGGCGATGATGCCCACCATGAGCGCGCCGCCCTCACCGTGCCCGGCGGCAGCACCGTGCCCGTGATGTCCACCCGTCAGTCCAGGCGGTCCTGCCAGCAGTGCGCCGTGCAGCACGGCCATGGTGACGGCCATCGCCCACAGGTGCATCACCGGCGGACGATGGAACCTCCGCCCGGAGCGCCACACATGCAGCGCGCACAGGGCACACCACCCGGTCATCACCACCATCAGCGTGGTGATGACCGGATCGTGGTGTCCCATGGCGAACATGACCACGTGCAAGGGGACCGCGGCCAGTGCCAGGGTGGCCGCTGCCCGGGCCGCCCAGGTCCGCAGGGAGGCACTCATGGTGAGGTGGGCGCTCAGTGGCAGGAGCCGCCGTCGTGCTTCTGGCCTGTCTTTCCGGGTGCGCCGCCTGCCGGGGCGCAGTGACCGGGCTTCGGCGCGGGAACGTCTAGCACGGGAGAGCGGTCGAAGAAGCCCTCCGGGCGCAGGCGGAAGCCCACGTGGTCCACGGGCATGATCGGCCAGTCCTCCACCCGCGGGAAGTGGGTCAGCCCGAAGGTGTGCCAGACCACGATCTGCTCGCCGTCCACCGAACGGTCCTGGGCGATCCACTCCGGCAGGCCACCGTCCCCGGCGTGCTGGTTGGGAAAGTCGCCGGTGGGGTAGCGCTCGTCCTCCTCATACTGGGAGACCCACAGCGCCTTGGAGGCGAACGTCGCGCGCTTGTAGATCGACGAGCCCTCCGCCGCGAGCAGGGTGGGCTGCCCCTCCGGATGCAGCTTGTAGCCCACCGGCTGGCCCAGACGGTTGGTGGACTCCGCACTGGAGACCACCCAGGTCCGGCCCACAGACATGTCCGCATCACGCACGGCCTGCTGTTCCGTGGACAGCACCGTGCGCTTGCGCGTGAAGGCGTTGCCGCGGGGATTGGTGTCCGAGATCGGCAGCCGCACGGCGTCCTCCTCCTCCACCCGGCACGGTCCGCCGTCCAGGGCGAAGTCCAGCCGTGCCGAGAACAGGTGCTGGTGGAACGGTGCGCCCAGCCCCGGGGCCATCTCCGAGGCGAAGTCCGTGGGCCCGTCCGGCAGAGCAGAGGTGAAGACCACGCCGGTGGCCTTGGCCTCGAACTCGATGGTGCCGTCCAGGTAGAGGTACCAGTAGAAGCCGTAGTCGTAGTTGCCCACCGTGGTGAAGAAGGAGATCACCAGGCGGCGGTTGCGGCGGGTGTAGTCGATCCCGCTCCACAGGTCCGAGTGCTTGGAGAGGATCGACCAGTCCTCCTCGTGCATGCAGATGCCGTTGGTGATCTCGCGCGGCTCTCCGCGTCCGGTCACCACGGTGGGGGAGAGGTAGGTGATCTCGCCCAGGCAGTCGCAGCCCAGCTCCAGGGAGTTCGCCCACTGGCCCACGAGGTACTCACCGGTGTCGAAGTAGTTCTGCCAGGACCGCACCGGGGAGGGATCGCCGTAGGGCACCACCATCTCCGCGATCGCCGCCCGGTCCAGGATCCGGCGGGTGCGCTCGCCGTCCTGGAAGGAGATGTTGTGCAGGACCAGTCCCTCGCGCATGTCGAAGCCCACGTCCAGGCTCCAGCGCTCCCACTCCACGTGGTTGCCGCCTGTCACGGTGAAGGAGGGTCCCTCCGGCTGGGTGATGGAGATCGGCTTCTGGCTGGTGCGCAGCGGGCCGGTCAGCTCCGGGTCGGTGTAGTTGCCGTGCTCCCGTGGGACGGGCATGACCTCCAGGTCCAGGATCTGGTCCACGCTGTTGTTCGTCACGTCCACATAGGCCACCAGGCCGTCGATGGGGTGCGCCCAGGCGGAGTCCTGCTCATGGGTCTGCAGGAACGCCAGTCCGCGCAGGATCCGCCGCCCCTTCTCCTCGGGGTACTCGAACACTCCGGCGGACAGCGGTGCCACGCGCACCTGCTCCACCTGCAGGCCACGCTTCTCCAGGGCGGCCAACCACTCCGGGTGGGTGGAGAGGATGCGCTCGACCGCCTCGAACTCCTCCTCCAGCACGGGCAGCTCACCGGTCTGGGAGGTGTCCAGTTCGGTGTTCGAGACGACCCTCTGATCGGTGGCCGAGACCACCACATCGCGGGTCGGTCCCCCGTCCACGTCCAGCAGGAACACGCGGAACCGGCGGTCCACGGGCTGATCTGCAGGAGTGTCGCGGGCCGGTTCCACCAGCCCCAGGTAGGCCATGCGGGCGGACTCGGGGAAGAGCCCCTCCCGCTCGAGCACGGTGCGGACGGTGGAGATCTCCTCGGGAGACTGCAGGCTGAAGGCAGAGGTGGTCATGGAGGGGTCCTTCGTGAGGGCGGGGGGTGGTGTGCTGTGATTCAGGGCACATGTATATCTACAGGTGTAGACAATAAGCACGACGACGGCCGGCTGGCAAGACGTGGCCGATGGCGATTCCTGCCAGAATGGCGGGAGAGGCCAGGGCCGGGTGTCCGGCCGCAGGTGAGCGCAGGGGGGAGGGGCGATGCCCAAGATCGTGGACCATGACCAGCGCCGGCAGGAACTGGTGGAGACCACGTGGCGGATCATCGCCCGGCGGGGGCTGTCCGGCGCGACCATGCGGCAGATCGCCCATGAGGCCGGCTACGCCAACGGTGCGTTGAAGCCCTATTTCGCCACCAAGGACGAGCTGCTCGAAGCGACGTACCAGCACGTGTTCGAACGCAGCGACCGGAGGATCGAAGAGGCGCTGCGGGGTCGGCGCGGGCTGCAGGCGCTGCGGGCCCTGTGCCTGGAGGTGCTGCCGGTCAGTCCGGACCTGGTGGACGAGGCCCGGCTGGTGATCGCCTTCTGGAACGGCGCCGCCCATGATCCTGACGAGGCCGCCCTGGCCTCCGGCGCGCTGGACCGCTGGCGCTCGCGGATCCTGTCCACCCTGGACCAGGCGCAGACGGACGGGGAGCTGCGGGACGGGGTGGACCACGCGCGGGTGGCCGGGCTGCTGCTGGGGCAGCTGTTCGGCTCCCAGGTGACAGCGGTGGTGGACCCGGTCAGCTTCAACGGCGATCGGCTGGGCGAGCACCTGGACGGGCTGTTGGATCTGCTGCGGGCCTGACCCGATGACGCCCCAGGGGTTTGCGTCTACAGTGGGAGAATGTGATGCGGACCACAGGCTGTCCGCGGACGGCATCCCAGTGTGAAGGAGTGGTCATGCATCAGCATGCGCTCGCCCCCGACTTCGACTCCTGGTCCGAGGTCATCTCCGGCTCGTTCGTCCCCCTCGAGACCGAGACGGTCGGCCGCCCGGGCCCACGAGGCTTCCGCGGCTCGGTGGACCTGTACGACCTCGGCGACCTCGCCCTGTCCACCGTGAACGCCGCCCCGCACACCGTCCAGCGCACCGAGCGGCTGATCCAGGCCGGCGGCAACTCCCTGTACAAGCTCAGTCTCCAGCTCGCCGGGCGCGGACTGCTCATCCAGGACGGTCGAGAGGTGGTGCTCGAACCAGGCCGCATGGCCCTGTACGACACCTCCCGCCCGTACACCCTGACCTTCGACCGCTCCTTCTCCTGCTATGTGCTGATGTTCCCCCACGAGCAGCTGGAGCTACCGGCCGACCAGATGGAGCAGATCGGCCAGCTCACCGCCACCGATCTCGGCACCCTGCACGGCATGGGCGGGATGATGGGCGGCTACCTGGACAACGCCCGCCGGGTGCTGCCCGGTGTGGACGAGACCGTCGGCGCCCGGCTGGTCCACCACGCCGTCGACCTGCTCGGCACCGTGGTGACCGACTCCCTGGGTGCCCGCGCTGAGGCAGCCGCACCTCAGCTGCCCTCCGCTCCGGGACCACACGCCTCCCGTGAGGCGGACCGCGAACGGACGCGGGCCGACGTCGTGCGCTATGTGGAACAGCACCTGGCCGAACCGGACCTGGACCCGGCACGGATCGCCCGCGCGCACTTCATCTCCGTGCGCAGCCTGCACCAGCTCTTCGCCACCACCGAGACCACCGTGGGCGCTCTGATCCGGGACCGCCGGCTCGAGCGGTGCCGGGCCGAACTGGCCGATCCCGCCCACGCGCAGCGACCTGTGGCCGTGGTCGGGTCCCGCTGGGGATTCACCGACCCCGCGCACTTCTCCCGGGCTTTCCGCGACCGCTTCGGCGACTCGCCGGCACGGTACCGGCGCCTGGTGCTCGGCAGCTGAGGAGAGGAGCCTGCACGGACCGTCAACTGCTCTGCCCCGCCGGTCAATCCGATCCCTCCCCTGTGGGGCAGGGTGCTGAGCACACATCCGCATCTCCCTGAGGTGAACACCATGACCACCGTCTCCTCCCCCCACCACGCGCCCGTCACCACCGCCGATCAGCTCGGCGCACGGCGGATCGGCGTCCCCTCGCTGGTCTTCATGATCATCGCCGCCTCCGCCCCGCTGACCGTGGTGGCCGGCGGCGTCCCCAGCAACTTCGCCGTGACCGGCCTGCTGGGCATCCCGCTGTCCTTCCTGGTGCTGGGCGTGGTGCTGCTGCTGTTCTCCATCGGCTACGCCGCCATGTCCCAGCACGTGCACAACGCCGGTGCGTTCTTCGCCTACATCGCCAAGGGTCTGGGCAAGTCGGCCGGTGTGGGTGCCTCGCTCGTGGCACTCGTGGCCTACAACGCCATGCAGATCGGCATCGCCGGCATGTTCGGCTTCGTCCTCTCCTCCTTCCTGGAGGGCCAGTTCGGGCTGGCTGTCCCCTGGTGGGCCTGTGCGCTCGTGGCCTGGGTGCTGGTGGGCGTGCTGGGCGTGAACCGCGTGGACCTCTCGGCCAAGGTGCTCGGGGTGATCGTGGCACTGGAGTTCGTGATCGTGCTGGTCTACGACCTGATGGGCCTGAGCGCCGCCCCGGAGGGCATCTCCGCGGACGGCCTGCTGCCGGACCAGCTCTTCGCCGCCGGTGTGGGTGCGGCCCTGGTGTTCTCGATCGCCGCGTTCATGGGGTTCGAGTCCGGGGCCATCTACAACGAGGAGGTGAAGGACCCGAAGCGGACCGCCGGCCGGGCCACGGTGATCGCCATCATCCTGATCGCGGTGTTCTACGCGTTCTCCGCTTGGGCGATGACCATGGCCGAGGGGCCCTCGAACGTGGTGGCCGCCTCCCAGGAGAACGGTCCGGACCTGATGTTCGTCTTCCTGGCAGAGCGCGGCCCGGCCTGGTTCATGGACCTGGCGAACATCATGTTCATGACCAGCCTGATCGCCGCCCTGCTCGCCTTCCACAACATCGTGGCCCGCTACTTCTTCGCCCTGGGGCGCGAGCGTGTGGTCCCGCACTGGCTGGCCCGCACCTCCACGCGGACCGGCGCCCCGGTGGCCGGCTCCCTGGCCCAGTCCGGTCTGGCACTGATCGTGCTGATCGTCTTCGCGATCTCCGGTGCCGGGTCTGACGATCCGCTGTTCCCCGTGGTCACCCTCTTCACCTGGCTGACCAACATGGGCGCGTTCGGGCTGGTGCTGCTGATGGCCCTGACCTCCCTGGCGGTGGTGGGCTACCTGCGCCGCTTCGAGCACGAGTACTCCGTGTGGACCCGGATGATCGCCCCGGGGCTGGCCGCGATCGGCCTGATCGTGCTGTTCGTGATGATCATCCTGAACTTCTCCGTGCTGATCGGCGCCGAGGGCGAGAGCGTGCTGAGCTGGCTGCTCCCCGTGCTCGTGCTGGCCCCCGGAGCGATCGGCACCGCCTGGGCGCTGTGGCTGAAGTCCAACCGACCGCAGACCTACGCCGGGATCGCCACCGGCGGCGAGCTGGGCTAACCCGTCCGGCCCCTCTGACACCCTGACCTCAGAACCGAATCCCCCGAGCTCGAAGGAGAGCACCATGACCCAGAACCAGACCACCCTGACCTACGAGGAGCTGCTCGCCGCCATCTCGGCACCCGAGGGGCAGGGAGCCGAGCTGAAGGACCCTGCCACCGGGGCCGTCGTCGGGAGGGCGCCGCAGGCCTCCACCGCGGACCTGGACGCCGCCGTGGAGAAGGCGCGCGCCGCGCAGAAGGAGTGGGCCAAGCTCTCGCACGCCGAGCGTTCCGAGCACCTGAACCGGGCCGCGGATGCGATCGAGGCCAACGCCGAGACTCTGGCCGAACTGCTCTCCCGCGAGCAGGGCAAGCCGCTGAACGGTCCGAACGCGCGGTTCGAGGTGGGCGGATGCTCGGCGTGGACCCGGGCGAACGCCGCCTTCCCCGTGGAGCCGGAGGTGCTGGTGGATGACGAGTCCGGGCACGCCGAGCTGCACTGGACGCCGATCGGGGTGGTGGGTGCCATCGGCCCCTGGAACTGGCCGATGATGATCTCCATCTGGCAGATCGCCCCGGCGCTGCGCATGGGCAACACCGTGGTGCTCAAGCCCTCCGAGTACACCCCGCTGTCCGTGCTGGGCCTGGCCCACGTGATGAACCAGGTCCTGCCGGAGGGCGTGCTGCAGGTCCTGGCCGGAGACGGTGAGCTCGGCCGGGCCATCACCTCCCATGACGGGATCGACAAGGTCACCTTCACTGGATCCGTGGAGACCGGCAAGGCGATCATGCGCTCCGCCGCGGACGACCTGAAGCGCCTGACCCTGGAGCTGGGCGGGAATGACGCCGGGATCGTGCTCGAGGATGCGGACCCGAAGGCGCTGGCCGAGGGACTGTTCTGGGGTGCGTTCATCAACACCGGTCAGACCTGCGCCGCGCTCAAGCGCCTCTACGTTCCGGACTCGCTGTACGACGCCGTGTGCGAGGCGCTGGTGGAGGTCGCCCAGAAGATGCCGATGGGTGTGGGGCTGGAGGAGGAGAACGTGCTCGGACCGCTGCAGAACAAGGCGCAGTGGGAGATCGTGGACCGGCTGGTGCGCGCCGCGAAGGACGGTGGCGGGCGCGTGCTGGTGGGCGGCGATCCGGACCCTGACCAGGACGGATACTTCTACCCCACCACGCTCGTGGCCGACCTGGACAACGACAACCCGCTGGTGGCCGAGGAGCAGTTCGGGCCCGCGCTCCCGATCATCCGCTACACCGACCTGGACCAGGCGATCGAGTGGGCCAACGGGCTCGAGGTCGGGCTGGGCTCCTCCGTGTGGGGCACGGACCTGGACGCCGCCGCCGAGGTGGCCGCACGGCTCGAGGCCGGCACCACGTGGATTAACAAGCACGGCGCCATCGACCCCCGCGTGCCCTTCGGCGGCGTGAAGCAGTCCGGATTCGGCCTCGAGTTCGGCGTGGAGGGGCTCAAGCAGATGGCCCTGCCCAAGGTCATCTCCCGGTAGTCAGCAGGATCAGAAGAGCACCGTCCCGACGACGGCCACCCACCTCTCAGCCAAGGGGCACCTCAGGTGCCCTGAGACAGGGACGGTGGGTGGCCGTCGTCGTGATGTGCCCGTCCCTTGTGCAACTGCGGGTCAGTTATCACTGGCAAGACCCCGGATTCGGGGCTATGAGGTGGATTTCTGACCTTTCGATGCACGTGGGTGTACAGGCGGGGAGCGTGTCCGGGACACTCGATAGGGTGGAGGGGCACCCCACCGGAAGCTGAGCTGATGCACCCGATCACGGAACTGCCCCCGCACGCACTGCCCTCTGACGAGGTCCTCCACCACCTGGAGGCCACCGCCGACGGGTTGGACTCCGCCGCGCACGCCGCGCGGTTGGAGGAGCATGGTCGCAACGAGCTCGAGGTCGCCAAGCCGGATCCGTGGTGGCTGACTCTGCTGCGGCAGTTCGCCAGCCCGATGATCATCTTCCTGCTGACCGCCGCCGTGGTGACCACCCTGATGCAGGAGTGGATCGACACCGGCGCCATCCTGCTCGCGCTGATCCTCAACGCCGTGATCGGGTTCTGGCAGGAGCGCAAGGCCGCCTCGGATGTGCAGGCGCTGCGCTCGCTCTCCAGCCCCACCGCGCGGGTGCGCCGGGAGGGGACCACGCAGACGGTGGACGCCGCGAGCGTGGTGCCCGGGGACGTGGTGCTGCTCGAGTCCGGCGACCGGGTGCCCGCCGACCTGCGGCTGCTGGAGACCTCCGGGCTGCGCGTGGACGAGTCCATGCTGACCGGCGAGGTGCTGGCCGTGGACAAGTCCGTGGACCCCGTGGACGCGGACACCCCCATGGCCGAGCGGCACTGCATGGTCTACTCCGGAACCCTGGTGGTGACCGGGCGGGCGGCCGGCGTCACCACTGCCACCGGGCGGCACTCCGAGCTCGGAGAGATCAACGAGCTGGTCCAGACCGAGGCCACTCAGACCCCGCTGCAGATCCTCACCCACCGCATGGAGAAGACCATCGCCGTGGTGATCCTGGGGGTCGCGGCGGTGCTGTTCGTGATCGGGCTGGCTTCCGGCACGCCGGCCTCCGAGCTGTTCCGCACCGCGGTGGCGCTGATCGTGTCCTCCATGCCGGAGGCCCTGCCGATCGTGCTGACCGTGGCCATGGGTGTGGGCGTCTCCCGCATGGCCGCGCGCAATGCTGTGGTCCGGCGGCTGCCCAGTGTGGAGACGTTGGGCTCCACCACAGTGATCGGCTCGGACAAGACCGGCACGCTGACCCAGAACCGGCTGACCGTGGAGCGGATCTGGAGCGCCGCCGGGTTCCGGGACCTCACTGACGGGCCGGACCGGTCCGAGCTGAGCGAGCTGGAGTGCGCGGTGGCCCGGGCCGGTGCGCGCACGAATGAGGCACGACTGGCGGGTGCCGCTGGTGCTGGCGGTGCTGGTGGCGGGGACGCTGGCGGGCGTGATGCGGCGCAGGCCGATCCGGCCGACGCCCTCCAGGGCGACGCGGTGGATGTGGCCATGGCCGCTCTCGCCCTGCGCGCCGGGGTGCTGGCCCCAGAGGACCTGGAGACCGCGCGCGAGCGGGACATGCCCTATGAGCCGCACCTGCAGTTCTCCCAGTCCGTGGTGACCGAGCCGGACGGCGACCGCGTCCTCTACGTCAAGGGTGCGCCGGAGCGGGTGCTCCGGTTCTGCGACCGCTGGGCCGGTCCCGGCGGCGTGGAGAAGCTGGATCAGGAGGCGCACGAGGAGATCGCCGCGGCCAACGAGCAGATGGCCGAAGACGGACTGCGCGTGCTGGCCACCGCGTGCCGGCGCATCCCGGACGGCGCCGAGCTGCCGGAGGAGCTGCCCGAACCGGAGTCGCTGATCCTGCTGGGCCTGGAGGGCATGGCCGATCCTCCCCGACCCGGGGTTCCGGAGGCCGTGGCGGACTGCCAGCGCGCGGGCATCCGCGTCATGATGATCACCGGTGACCACCCGGTCACGGCCGCCTCGATCGGCGCCCGGCTGGGTCTGGACTCCGGTCCGGACACACCGCCGCTGACCGGACGCGAGGTGGATGAGCTGGACGACGCTGCCCTCACCGAGCGCCTGCGCACCGTCTCGATCGCCGCCCGGATGACCCCGCAGAACAAGCTGCGCGTGGTGGACCTGCTGCGCGCCCAGGGCGAGACCGTGGCCGTGACCGGAGACGGCGTGAACGACGCCCCCGCCCTGAAGGCAGCCTCGATCGGGGTGGCCATGGGCCGCTCCGGCACCGACGTGGCCCGGGAGTCCGCGGACGTGGTGCTCACGGACGACAACTTCGTGACCATCGTGGACGCCGTGGAGCAGGGGCGCGTCACCTTCTCCTCCATCCGCAAGGCCAGCTTCTTCCTGCTCGCCAACGCCACCGCGTTCCTGGTGGCCGTGGCCGCGAACATGTTCACCGAGCTGCCGCTGATCTTCCTGCCCGTCATGCTGCTGTGGACCAACATCGTCACCAGCGGACTGCAGGACGTGGCGCTCGCATTCGAGAAGGGCGAGGGGGACGAGCTCACCCAACGCCCGCGCGACGCCTCCGAAGGTGTGCTCAACCGCACCATGTGGATCCGCACCGCCCTGACCGGCGTGTGGATGGCCGTGGGCACCCTGTTGGTCTACCGGTTCTCCCTGGCCGCCGGGTACGAGCTCGACCACGCCCGCACCTTCGCGCTGACCACCATGGTCCTCTTCAACTTCTTCAACGTGATGAACGCACGGACCGAACGCCGCTCGGTGTTCGGCATCAGCCCCTTCAGCAACCCTCTGTTGATCGCCTCCAGCATCGCCGCACTCATCCTGCACTGGGCTGTGATGAACTGGTCCGTCACCGCCGGGATCATGGGACTGTCCCCGCTCACCCTGGGCGACTGGGCACTGTGCGTGGTCATCGGAGCGACCGTGCTGGGAGTGGTGGAGCTGGAGAAGCTGCTGCGCCGTCGTCGGGCCGGGGAATCTGCAGGTCAGTCATCACCCGCACGCGGCCTGAATCCGGCTCATGCGGGTGATAACTGACCTCCAGTTGCGGGGGGTCGGGGGCGCGGGGGAGAGTCAGGCCCGAGGCCGCTCCAGCGCGATGATCTCGCCCAACCGCGCCCACTCGTTGCGTCCGAGCCGGGCCATGGGGTCCAGCGCGCGGGCGTCCGGCAGGGTGCGGCCGCGCGCGTCCGTGGTCAGCACAGCGGTGTCCACACTGACGTGCCTGACCTGACCGAGCACCAGGAAGCTGTCACCCACGGGGATCACCTCGTGCAGGGTGCACTCCAGCACGGCCGGCGAGTCCGCCACGCGCGGTGGGCGGATGGTCACCGAGTCCTCCTTCCCGACGACGGCCGCTGCGAACTCGTCCACCTCGCCCGGGTAGGGGGCTGAGGTCTGATTGGCCTGATCGGCCAGGCGGTGCGGGACCAGGGAGACGCTGAACTGGCCGGTGGCCTCGATGTTGCGCAGCGAGTCCTTGCGTCCCGTGGAGCCGAAGAGGACGATCGGCGGCTGACCGGACGCCACGGTGAAGAACGAGTGCGGGGCCAGGTTCGGGGTGCCGTCCGCGCTGAGGGTGCCCACCCAGGCGATGGGCCGGGGGATGAGGATCGACTTCACCAACAGGGTGGTCTCGGCGTCGCCCAGCTCGGCCGGGTCGAACTCGGTGCGGTGGGGTGCGGGGTTCTGGTGCTGGGGTTCGGGCTGGTGGGAATCGCGCGCGGGGGCCTCGGAGTGCTCGCTCATGGCTCCAGTCTGGCAGGCGGTGTGCCCGGTGCGGCTCCGGGGGGACCCGCTGCGCGCCAGAGGTGCAGCACCGCGTACGACCGCCACGGGGACCACCTCTCCGCGTGATCGGCCAGCGCCCGGTGCTCCCGTGCGGTGGCCCGGCCCTGCGCCGCCGGAAGGATCCCGAGTGCACGAGCACCGGCCACCAGGGCGACGTCCCCGGGCAGCCACGCATCCGGGTCCCGGGCCACTCGCATGCTGATGTACCCGGCGGTCCAGGGGCCGATGCCGGGCAGCTCCAGGAGCCGGGCGCGGAGGGCTGCGGCGTCCGGGGGTGCGCCCTCGTCAGTGCCCAGGTCGATCGCCCCATCCGCCAGCGCCCGGGCCGCCCCGCGCACCGCTTCGACACCCGCGCGCGGCAGCCGCAGCGGACGGTCGGGGTCCAGACTCTCACCGCGCCCTGGCGAGGGAGGAAGCTGCGCCAACTGGGCCGATGTCGGGAAGATCCTGCTCAGCCCCGCGAACGGCGAGTCACAGGGTGAACCCAGCCGCGCTGCCAGGCGGGAGAGGTGCGTGCGCGCCGCGGCCACGGAGATCTGCCGGCCCACCAGCGCGCGGATCACCAGCTCCTGCGCGTCCGCCGCGCCGGGCACGCGCAGACCGGGGTGCGCGTGGACGGACGGGGTGAGATGTGGATCGGAGCTGAGCGCCGAGTCGACGACGTGGGGGTCCGTGTCCAGGTCGAACAGCCGCCGGAGCCTGCGCGCGGCCTCCTCCACGTCCTCCGGGGCGGCGGAGACCCGCGCGGTCAGGGTCCACGGTGCGGCCCGGCCGCCCCTGCCGGCACCACCTCCACCTCGGCGACGGGCCGTCACCTCCACGGATCCGGTTCCGTGGGGCAGGGCGAGGGTGCGCGCGTAGACCAGACGGCAGGGATCGGTCAGGTCGGTGGACTCCACTCCGGCGATCGCACGGGCGGCCAGGAAGGAGAAGATCCCCGGGGCGTCGTAGGGGTGCGGGGCTGAGAGGTCGACGGTGAGGGGCGTGCGCGCGGGCATCTGCTCAGTGAACCAGGCGGTCTGGGCAGGGTGGCAGTTCACGTCCTCTCCTGCACAGCAGACCGATCACGGCGCCGGGTCCCCAACCGGGGAGGCTGGCCCACCACTGCGGGGTAGGGATTCATAGCGTGGTGGACAGCGAGATGGATGCTGTTCGACCAGGGAGGACATCGTGACGACGAGACCGTGGGATCTGGCGCCCGGAGGGCCGTCCGTGGGGTTGGGCGAGATGGTCCCCTCAGCACTGCCCGTGGATCGGTTCTGCGACACCGCACACGGGGTGGCCCAGCTGATCGCTCCGGAGGAGTCCGTGCTGCGTGTGCTCGAGGCGGCGGTGGCCCAGCTGCACCAGGTGGTGGAGGAGCTGCGCGGCGTGGCTGCGGGGACCCGGCAGATGGGGGAGTCCGTGGGGCAGCTGCTGACGATCGACTGGCGGTCCCCGGCGGGGGAGGCCTTCGTCGAGCGCACCGGTCGGATGCGGCTGCGCGCCGGTGAGCTGGCCGAGGTGGCTGAGGAGCTGGTGCTGACCTCGCGCGCTGCGATCGACGAGCTGCAGCACCGGATCGACCAGACACGGCAGAACATCGCCGTGGCCAAGGCGACCGCCGTCACCGTGCTCAGCGGCGGGGTGTGCTGAGATGCCCATGCTGGACGGCGACGCGTGGACTGCACTTGGCCGTCCGTCGTCGGGGTATTCGGGGCCGGTGCCCGCGCGCGTGCAGATCCAAGGTGGGCCCACCTCCATCCACGCGAACATCATCGAGCTGGAACGGGGAACCACGGTGCTGGGCGCCCAGGGGGAGCTGGCCCTGGGGCTGTCCGTGCGGGCCGGGGCGAGCGGTGGGCTGATGAGCCTGGCCGCGAGCCACTCGTCGTTGGCATCCGTGGTGGCGGGGCGGACGGCTCAGTTGGCGGGAGGCCTGGCGGCCCTGGGAGCTGAGGCGGCTGTGATGCGGGAGGCGGTGCACCGCTCGGCGGCAGCGTACCGGGAGGCCGAGGCGCGGGCGGACGCGGCGATGACGAAGCTGCTGGGCCTGCCGGCACTGATCACGGCAGGGACCCTGATGGCCGCAGGACAGGAGGTGCCCCAGCCGGTCAACAGCCTGGTGTTCAACGCCATGCCGGAGCTGATCGCCCTGGGGCTGAACGGAGCCGTGGGTGGACTCGGGAGCGCGTTCACGGTGGTCTCCTCGGCACATGCGGTGCAGTACCGGGACGAAGGTCGGACTGGGCCGCTCTCGGCCGCTGAGGTGCTCTATCCGGCGTTGCACTGGGTGGGATCGAAGACCGGAGTGGTGCAGTTGGGACCCGTGCGGGTGGCGGGTCGGACCGGGGAGGCGCGCGTGGATCTGGACGGCAGCCTGGTGGACCTGATGGAGCTGCAGAAGCGCGGACAGGACGTGGGGCCGGGAGAGATCCAGGTGGCACAGGTGACCACCCAGACGCCGGGCGCACCGGAGCGGGTGTTCGTGGTGACCGTGCCGGGGACACAGAACTGGCTCGGCTCGGAGAAGGAGTTCACCAATCCGTTCGACGGAGGCGGGATCGCCGAGGCGGCGGTGTTCGACTCGCAGCATGTGGCCGTGGGAGTGGACGAGGCGCTGCGGCAGTCCGGCGCTCAGCCGGGGGATTCGGTGGTGTTCACGGGGTACAGCCAAGGTGCCATGCACGCCATGCGCGTGGCCAACGACCCCCGGGTGAACCAGCGGTACCGCGTGGAGGCGGTGCAGACCACGGGCGGACCGGTGGAGGAGATGCCCTTGCCGGACACCGTGGAGGCACTCAACCTGGCCGACGGCGAGGACTTCGTGGCGGCGGCCGGAGGACGGCCGATCCACTGGGGACCGCGGCGGACCACGGTGACCTTCCACGGCGGGGGACCGGCCGAGGGCGAGGGCATGGGTGCCCAACATGAGCTCGACAACTACCTGCGGCACACCCGTGATCTGGACGGAAGCGAGCAGGAGACGGCCCTGGCACCGACGTTGGAACGGTTCTCCCTACTGACGAAGGGGTCAGCGGTGGTGCACACCTATCAGCTGAAGCGGGAGCCACGGCCCGAGCCGAAGCACCCGTTGGAGCAGTCGAAGCCCCGTCCTGCCACGGTGCGCCGTGAGGTGCCGGGCGAGAGCGCGTTCCGCCCGAGCCTGGTGCGCGACCTCGACGTGCCTGGACGGGGGAGGTCCGCTCCTTAACGTGTCTGGGCTATGTGTTCGAATATCTGTACGAGGAGAACGGGTTCTCGTGAGGTCGGCTGGAGGAGGTGGTGGTGGTCGTGGCAGTGGTGGTGGATGAGGCTGCGGCTATGCCGCCGCTGAACGTGAGCGTCGATCCTGGTGTTCTGGGCTTGAAGGAGCTTCTGGTGCTGGCGGGGCGGGTGACTCGTTCACTGACGGCGCGTCTGGTTCGACCGGATTTCGTGGAGTCGTTGGCTCCGGTGGTCTCTGAGGCACAGGTCCCGTCTGAGGTGGCTTCTGCTGGTTCGGTGACGTTGCCGGTGGTGCAGGAGCAGGTGGCTGCTCTGGTGCGGGTGGTGGAGGGTGCGGCGACGGCGGTGGCTGGTCATACGGCCCGGGTGTTTGAGGATCCTCAGGCCCGGCATCGGTGGTTGGGGCTGCCTCAGGGGAAGACCGGGTTCCGGTCCTCCGCGGACTTCGTGGAGAAGACCCAGCACACGCCGGCCCGGCAGACCCGGGAGCGGGAGAACCGGGCGGCCCAACACCTGACGGTCTCCTCGGATGGTCCAGAGGCTGGTGGTTCGCTTCCTGAGGTGTCTGGTGCGTTGTGGTCCGGTGCGGTGGACCCTTCTGTGGTGGATGTGATCACTCGGACCCTGGGCCAGGCCCGGCGCGCGGCGGCCACGGCGCGGGCGTCGAGATCTTGGGTGGAGCAGCAGGTGGCTGCGGGTGAGGTGGAGTTGATGGGTCGGGCGCGTCGGGAGTGTCCGGGGGTGATGGTCCAGGTGTGCAAGCGCTGGCTGGCAAGGTTCAACGACGACCTGGAGCGCACCACCGGTGAGCCACCCCAGGAAGTGGTGCATCAGGGGCGTGCTGCCCGGTTCGTGCGGGAGGAGGGCGGACTGTTCCTGTGGCACTTGTTCCTGACCCAGGCCCAGCATGAGATCTTCAAGACCGTGGCCTCAGCTGGTGCCAATCCGCGGGCCCGGAAGAACCAACAGGCCGCTGATGGTGGGCCTGCTGGTCAGGACGGTGAGCTGTCGCCAGATCTCTTGAGCCTGTTTGATCAGGCCACGCAGGGCGCAGAAGAACAGGACCGGGCCACTGAGGACGAGGTGTTCTGTGCTGGTGTGGCTCCGTGGGTGGAGCGGGGTGAGGAGCGGAATCGTCGTCAGGTCGATGCGGTGATCACCGCCCTGAGCGCGGCGCTGCGGATCAAGGATTCGGGGTTGCCGGATACGGGTGGGTATGCCCCGCAGGTGATGGCGGTGATCGACTACGACACCCTGGCCGGCAGACTCTTGGACCACCCTGACCCGCCACCACCACCGGAGGTCCCGACGGAGCTGTTGCGGCCAGGGGAGCCCGGGTATGAGCCTCCGGGGAAGCCACCGCCGGGTGGGGTGGACTTACGGGGGTCTTTGGTGTCCACGGCGGGGTTCACGGGTCCGATCGACCCCAGGGTGATCCGGGCGTGGGCCTGTGACGCGCAGATCCTGCCGGTGGTGTTGGGGGCTCAGGGGCAGATCGTGGATGCCGGGCCGGCCCGGAGGCTGTTCCCGGCCCCGTTGCGGCGGGCGATCATCGCCCGGGACCGGGGATGTGCTGCTCCGGGGTGTGGGCAGCCGGCCACCTACTGTCAGGTCCATCATGTTCAGCACTATGAGCATGGGGGTCGGACCACGGTGGAGAACGGGGTGCTGCTGTGCGAGCACCACCACCAGGCGGTGCACCATGACCAGTATCGGATCCACATGCGCCACGGGATCCCCTGGTTCGAGGACACCAGCCCCACCGCCCGGTCCAGGCAGGCCAGCTCGAGGACCGGTGATGAGCCGGAGCTGACCCGCAACCAGTACTGGGCCGACCACCCAGACCCACCATGGTGAGGTTCAGGGACGCTGGTGGTCGCCCTGGACGAGTTCCTGAGGAATGAGATCGGCATGACGGACACCGCGGAGCAGGTAGGGATCGATCGCGATGCCTCGGCGGAGCACGCTCAGGGCGCCGGTCGGCTCCATGATCACGCAGGCCACCTCAGACCGGTTCCGGATGCCCGCACGGCGCAGCGCCGTGTGCAGCTCCAGATCGGTGACGTGGGTGCGGCGCATGGCCTCGGGCAGCTCCCGTTCGCCGATCATGAGCACCACCGGTTCCGAGGTCAGCAGTCGCGCACCGCGCAGGGTGCCGCGAATGTGACCGAAGGCCGCCTCCAACAGGAAGAGGGTGAACAGGCCCAGCGCGCCGGCGGCCAGCGTCGGCGGGTGGCCCAGGATCACCCGGCCAGCCACCGCACCGAGCATCACCGTCACCACGATGTCGAAGGTGCCCAGCCCGCTGAGCACACGCTGGCCGAACAGTCGCACCAGGAGCAGGAACACCAGGTAGATGCCCACGGCTGAGATCACCACAGCCACACCCTGTTCCAGGTTCAGGCCGAGCCGCTCGCCCACTGCCGTCCAGTCCAGGTCCATGTCCACCGTCAGGGGTCAGCGGGTGCTGGGCTTGCGGACGGTACCCACCAAGCCGTTGGCCAACATCGAGACCAGAGAGACGATGATCGCCGCCAGCACCGCCGTCCAGAAGAACGAGTCGATGGTCAGGCTGACGGGCAGGAACGAGGTCAGCCACACGGTCAGCATCAGCATGATCGCGTTGATGATGATCGTGAACAGGCCGAGCGTCAGACAGGTCAGCGGCAGCGAAAGCAACGAGATGATCGGCTTCACCACGGCATTGACGGCGCCGAACACCAGGCCGATCGCCAGGAAGGCCAGGATCTGGCCGACGTCCGCATTGCCCGTCGCGGCCGCGGCCGAAGCGGACGAGACCTCCATGCCCGGCAACAGCAGGGTGGCGACCCAGAGCGCGGCGGCGTTGATGATGACGCGTATCAGCAGACCGATCATGCATCCATCGTCCCACGCGAGGCCTGGATAGAGTGGTGCAGGATTCTGACAGGACCGAGGGGACGATCCATGGGCCGGCACGGGCAGACGAAACGCGTGACCTGCGCCTGATTCTTCGCCGTGTGCACCCTGCTGATTGCGGGAAGCCTCCCTGCCGGTCTTGCTCATGCCCAGCCTTCGCCAGTTCCAGGTGCTCAGACCGTGGCCGATCAGGCCCCAGAGCCGGTCTACCCCACGAACACCGAACTGCCCGTCCCCGGGACGGAGCCGCCACCGGCGGTCCTGGATGAGGACTACGTCTCCGGCGACTGGATCGCCCAGGACGGTCGGGTGATCCCTGCGGTCGGCATCGTGACCGAGAGCATCGACCAGGCGGTCCTGCATCGTCTGCGTCCTCTCGTGGACCAGCGTCGGATCATCGCCGTCACCCGTCAACTGCCCCTGGACGGCCGGCGGCTCATGCTCATCGTGGACAGTGCCGACGAGGCCGACACCGCCCACCAGATCCGAACAGACGCAGAGGCCACCGCCCACGCGATGATCACCGAACGCCGGACGGGCATGCTGCTGGAACGCCTGGCCCCGGACACCGAACGCCGCCCGCGTCTGGACCCCGGGTGGATCGTCCTGACCGTGACGCTCCCGTCCACACCCGAGCAGCAGGCGCAGACGGTCCTGGAGGTGGGCGAGGGAGTCGGATGGAAGGAGGAGGGGTCAGCGCAGCGGATCGAGCAGGCAGGACGTGACCTTCGGGCAGACGAACTGCTCAGCGACGGATTGATGCAGCTCGTCACCACGGCGGTCGAGGAGACCACCCCACCGGACCGCGGCGTCTGGGCATCACTGACCCAGGGGCGGTGGATTCCCTTGGCCGGCGTCGTGCTTCTGCTGGTCGCAGTCGCCGTGATCTCGCGCCTGCTGCAGCGACGCAGGGTCCGCGCGGTCACCGCTCACCGGGCCGATCATCGCTGGTATGCCTCTGCAGGAGCAGATCCGGCGCTGCGCCTGCGGCAGGTCATCGAGGCCCTTGCCCTGGCCCTGGACGCACCTCACGCGCGCGCATTGCCCTCAGCGAGGCCTGCCCTGACCACGATCGTGCAGGACACCTTGGAGCTGGACCGGATCGCACCGAGGAGTCGAACCGGTCATGCGGCGCCGCCCCGGAGAGCTGGCGCGCACGGGATCGAGGAGCGACTGGAAGCGGCGCTGCAGCTGCTCGCGCAGCTGATCCGGTAGGGAGCCGCAGCCCGGCCACGTGTGGACTTTCCCGACGACGTCCATCAGGTCCTCCATCAGGGTCCCGGCACGCAGGGGGAGAGCGGGCCATGAACCGACAGGCGAAGTCAGGCCGGGGGCTGGGACGGTGGCTGGTGGGGCGACGGATGACCACGGCCGTGGGCTGGACGGCCCTGGGGACGTTGCTGCTGCCCTTTCTGCTCGGCATCTGGGGCTATGTCACCCTGACGGCTCAGCCGCAGCACACGGTGCAGATCACCGTGGACGAGGGCCTTCCCTGGCAGATCACCCAGGCCACCGTGGACGCTGCCATGGCCGATGCCCCTGTGCGGTCCTGGGAACAGGTCACCCTTCGCGTGACGGACCAGTACTTCACCACGGCTCACCAGCGGCAGCAGGAGGGGACCGAAGGCTTCGGAGCTGACCTCATCCTCTCTGTTCACCCTGATCCGCTCTCCTCAGGTCTGTCCAGCCGAGAAGCGACCAACAGCGGGGTGGCGGCACATCCGGAGATGCCGACGTTCTGGCGTGAGTACGGCGGACCGGCCGATGAGGTCGCACGCCTGTACCGAGCCAACCTGGGTGTGGGCCAGGGGCCGTCAGGGGTGGTGGCCGCAGCACGGCACATCGGTGAACTGACCTACTCCGGCGCGCCGCGCGTGCCTGCCGCATGGATCGCCTGGACAGGGGGGACCGCTGCCGCGGCGCTGCTGCTCGGCACTGTCTGGGTGCGGCTGCATCGGCGGGACGCCGAGGTGCGTCGAGCCTTCCAGCGAGGACAGGCCGACCTCGCCCGGGTGCTCCTGGAGGAGGACGCGCTGGCGCTCACCCTGGTGGCTGTGCCCCCTCAGCAGCAGAAGCGTCACCCCGGCTATCAACGCCTGAGACGTCAGGTCACCGAGGGGACCACGCCGCTGGTGCGGCGCGAACAGAAGATCGCCGACGGCCTGGCCTCCACCGAACGCGAGGCCTGGAGCACCGCGGCTCGGGATGTGCCGGGATTCACGGCGCAGGCCCGACTGCTGGCCGAGCAGACCGAGGCACTCCTGGCCGCCGGTGAGGTGCTCACCGGTTCCCGGACAGGGCAGGGCGTCTTGGACCGAGTGGCCGACCCTCTCGTCACGGCGGCGAGGAGCCTGCAGGCGCGCCTGCGCACGGCGCCGCCAGGAACGGTCCAGCCCGGTCGACTGGACGAGTTGGACGAGGCGGTCCTCGCCCTGCTGGCCGTGGTCCAGAAGGACGCCCCGTCCGATGCGCCCGGCATCAGTGCCTCAGGTCGGAGCGATTGGGACCGGGCCGAGCGTCGGCTCACGGGAGTCGCACGAAGCATCAGATCCGACCTCGAACGATTCCCGCTCGGCCGCACGGCAGAACGAGAACCGAGTCACACATCGAGTGACACCCAGCTGCGGAACGGTCTGGGCCTGACGCTCCGCCAGGACGGAGGAGCCAGGCGCGCTCTGGCTCAGACCCAGGCCGTGGCGACCGCTCTGCTGGGAGAGCTGGAGGGCGCGATGTCCGCCCCGACGTCGAGTGCCGTTCGTTCTGACACCGGGGATTCACCCGCGACGCGCGGCGGTGGGCAGTGGTGGAAACGCTGGCGCGGGTCGGGCACCGTGATCGCTGCCGGCATGCTGCGCCGCGGTGGAGGGGCTGGGGTGCAGGGCCTCCGACTGACCGGACGGAGATGGCTGATGGCCACCCTGCTGAGCCTGGTGATCGCCCAGCCGCTGGCGGGCGCGTGGGCTGAACGGGCAACGCCCCATCAATCCTGGGACCTGCAGGGACGGGAGGCCATCCGCAGTCTGGTGGTGGATGGCCCGAACCTGGGCATCAGCCCTGAGCGGGTGCTGGACCGGATCGACGGCAGCTTCCCGGAGCAGCTGGACGTGGTCGTCGCCGTCCGCGCTGCGGAGGCCTATGTCACTCCCGAGCCGGTCGACGGGGAGCTGCACCCAGGAGACGTGGTGCATGCGGAGGTCCACTCGGTGATCGAGGGAGCGCAACGCATCCGTGCTGAGTTCCCCGAGCGGATCGACCCTGACACTGGGGAGCTGCTGACGGGGCAGGTGATCGTGCCGATCCTGGTCTGGGAGGACGGGCGTCGGTCCATGATGGACACCCAGCTGCCGCGACCACTGGTGGGAGGGCACGCCTTCAGCGGTGGGAATCCGGGGTTGCTGACCGGAGTGGAGGCGGTCTCGCTGGACGGGCGGGTGGCCAGCGCGCTCGCCGATGTCGCTCGAGACCTGCAGACCGATCCAGCGGACCTGGTGGAGGACCTCAGCGAGGAGAGCCTCCGGCTGCTGCTGACCCTGATGCTGACCGTGCTGATCCTGGCCCTGGCCGCCCTCGTGGAGTCGTTCGCGTCCTTCGCCTGGGGGCTGCGCGGCATCGGCTCGCTGAGCCGCTCTGGCCGTCGTCTGCGGACCGTGCGCCGGGAACTGGGACAGCTGCTGCTGGAGCTCGACCGCACCCGACTGGACCGCGTGGCCGTCCTGGGTGCCGGGCCCGCCGGCTCTCCGCAGGAGGCGGAGCAGAGACTCTACGAGCGGGCCCTGGACTCGGCCTGGCGTGATGCCGAGGACCTGGGCAACCTGACCATCGGCCAGCGGTTGCGTGGGGCGGCTGAACCGCGGTTGGAGCGTCTCGAACAGGCCGTGGCGCTGCTGCAGGATCGCGACAGCGATGTGGCGGATCGAGCCGCTCGAGTGCTGTCCCTGGCCCGCTGACGGGACGCTCGAAGAGCACCTGTGGGACAGGTCACCACGGGTCTGTGCGGCCGTCGGCGCGTGGTTAGACTGACCGGCGGCCCGGCGGGATCGCCGAGCGCACCCCACACCTCAGGAGCTGATCGTCATGTCATCCGCCGCCTTCCGCGGGATCTCCGTCCGCGCCGCCGCCCTCAGCGCCGTCGCCCTGTTGGCCCTGACCGGGTGCAGCGGAGGGTCTGACCAGGACGGCACCGAGCAGCCCACCGCAGCCTCGTCTTCGACCCAGGCCTCAGGCTCGGCCACCGAGGAGTCCACCGCAGAGACCGAGGCCCAGCCCGTCTCCTTCGAGCCCGGGGACTGCCTCACCGCCGACCCCGGCATCCGCAACGTCGCCTCCTTCCAGAAGGTGGACTGCGAGGGCGAGCACACGGCCGAGTACCTGTGGTCGGTGCCGGAGTCCGATCCGGCCGATGAGGACGCCCCGGACACCGAGGCCGCCTGCCGTGCCCAGACCGAGGAGTACCTGGACGAGGTCGATGTGCCGCTGACCGCCACCGAGCTGCGCAACGCGTCCGACCAGTCCCAGCACTGCATCGTCTACTCGGTCACCGACCCGTGGACCGGTCAGATCGTGGACGCCTCCGTCACCCTGGATGATGCCCTCGCCCAGCAGTGATCCATTCCGGCCGGTCCGGAGCTCCCCACCGGGAGACCGGACCGGCTGTCCGTCACGGGCATGCGCGTGAGACGACCTGCGTGCCGGGGCCGCGCTGCCTGACGGAGTGTCGGGCATCCGGCCCGGGACTGCCCCCGCGCGCAGCCCGGGACTAGGCTCTGGAATCATGAACGAGCCCGTCAGCATCAGCCCCCGCCCGGTCCTGGACACCCTGCCCGCCTACGCCGCAGGCAAGCCGCCGGCCGCCGTCGAGGGCCTGGTGGCCTACAAGCTGGCCTCCAATGAGAATCCCTACGGCCCTGTCCCTGCCGTGCGCGAGACGATCGCCGAGTTCGATGCGATCAGCCGCTACCCGGACCCGCTGGCCACGTTGCTGCGTGAACGCCTGGCCGAACACCTGGACGTGCCTGCCGCGGACATCGTCACCGGGGCCGGCTCCCTGGGCGCGCTGACCCAGATCATCAACACCTTCGCCGGCGCCCGCCCGGACGGCACCCAGGACGAGGTCATCTTCCCGTGGCGCTCGTTCGAGGCCTACCCGATCGTGGTGCGCACCTCCGGCGCGAAGGACGTGCAGGTCCCGCTGACCGAGGACTTCCGGCACGACCTGCAGGCCATGGCCGCCGCCATCAACGACCGCACCCGCGTCATCCTGCTGTGCACCCCCAACAACCCCACCGGGCCGATCCTGTCCACCGAAGAGGTGGAGGGCTTCCTGGCCCAGGTGCCCCCGCATGTGCTGGTGGTGATCGACGAGGCCTACCTGGAGTTCATCCGGGACGAGGGCGCCGTGGACGGGATCGAGATGTACCGCCGCCACCAGAACGTCGTGGTGCTGCGGACCTTCTCCAAGGCCCACGGCCTGGCCAACCTGCGGGTGGGCTACTCGGTCTCCCACCCCCACATCACCCAGTACCTGTGCGTGATCGCCACCCCCTTCGCCGTGTCCAGCCTGGCCGAGCGCTCGGCCGTGGCCTCCCTGGACCACCTGGACCAGGTGATGGAGCGCGTGGACCAGGTGGTCTCCGAGCGTGAGCGCGTGGTGCAGGGCCTGCAGGACGCCGGGTGGGACGTGCCGGACACCCAGGCCAACTTCGTCTGGCTGCCCCTGGGCGAGCGCACCCCGGAGTTCGTGGCCGCGGCCGAACGCCAGGCGCTGTCCGTGCGAGGCTTCGGCACCGAGGGCGTGCGGGTCTCGATCGGTGAGGTGGAGGCCAACACCCGGTTCCTGGAGCTGGTCCGCGCGTTCGGGGCCTGATCCGCGCCAGCCCGAGCCGGGACGTCTCGGCCCACGGGACCGTGCCGTCTTCTACTGAGGGGTAACACCCCGCGGGTCTAGTCTGGTTCCCGTGCCGGCGGCCCCTGTGCCGGTGCGGAAGGAGACTCCACGTGGAACAGCCGCGCCCCGGTGCGCCCGCAGCCCAGCTGCCGGAGGGCGCCGTCAGCCTTCTGGACCGCGAGGGGTCGTTGCAGCGCGATGAGCGCTTCGCCCGTTACCTGCCGTACCTGGACACTCTGATCGAGGACCGGATGCGCCAGATGTACCGGTGGATGGTCACCGAGCGTCGGCTGGACCGTGAGGCCACGTCCCTGCAGCGGCAGGGGCAGCTGGCCCTGTGGGTGCCGGCGATCGGTCAGGAGGGTGCCCAGGCCGGTGCCCTGGCCGCACTGCACCAGGACGACTGGATCTTCCCCACCTACCGTGAACACCTGATGGCCCTGGCCCGCGGGGTCACTCCGCGCCAGCTGCTGCTGCTCTTCCGCGGGGCGGCCCACGCCGGATGGGACGCCGAGCAGCACCGTGTCCAGCCCTACACCCTGGTGCTGGCCGCCCAGACCCTGCACGCCACCGGATACGCCTGGGGCATCGCGCGCGACCAGGCCGGCTGGGACCAGGACCGCCGCGCCCAGGACGGCCAGATCACCCTGGCCTGCTACGGGGACGGCGCGTCCTCGGAAGGCGACGTCCACGAGTCCATGGTGTTCGCCGCCAGCTACGACCTGCCCGTGGTCTTCTTCTGCCAGAACAACCACTGGGCGATCTCCGTGCCCTCCAGCACCCAGACCCGCGTCCCCCTGGCCCGCCGTGCGGCCGGCTACGGATTCGAGGGCGTCACCGTGGACGGCAACGACCCCCTGGCCGTGTACGCGGTGACCGCCTGGGCCGCCGAGCAGGCTCGCACCGGCGCCGGCCCCGTGCTGGTCGAGGCGGACACCTACCGCGTGGGCGCCCACACCACGGCGGACGACCCCACCAAATACCGCACCGCCGAGGAGGAGCAGGCCTTCGCCGCCCTGGATCCGCTCACCCGGTTCGAGACACACCTGCGCGCCACCGGTGTGCTGGACGACGCCTTCGCCGCAGAGGTCCACGACGAGGCTGAACAGCTGGCCGCCCAGACCCGCGAGGCCGTTCTCGGCATGACCCCGGAGACCATCGGCACCCTGGACGACGTCTTCGCCCACACCTACGCCGAGCCCCACCCGCTGATCGAGGAGGAACAGGCCTGGCACCACCAGTGGCAGGCCGGGTTCGCGGACCTGGAGAGCGCGCCGGAGGTCGCCGGTGGCGAGAGCACCGTCCCCGTGGACGGACCGGAGGGAGCACCCGCATGAGCACCAGCCAGATTCCCGACGGCGGCCACGTCGCCTCGAGCGCCCAGCAGCCCGTTCCGCAGACCGAGACCCTGACGATCGCCAAGGCGATCACCCGCGCGCTCGCCGACGAGCTCGCCGCGGATGAAAAGGTCCTGCTGATGGGCGAGGACATCGGTTCGCTGGGCGGGGTGTACCGCGTGACGGAGGGACTGAAGGCCACCTTCGGCGCCGACCGTGTGGTGGACTCGCCCCTGGCCGAATCCGGGATCATCGGCACCTCGATCGGCCTGGCCATGCGCGGCTACCGCCCGGTGGCGGAGATCCAGTTCGACGGCTTCGTCTTCCCCGGGTTCAACCAGATCACCACGCAGCTGGCCAAGATGCGCGCCCGTACCCAGGGCACCCGCGAGGTCCCGGTGACCATCCGCATCCCGTACGGCGGGGGCATTGGGTCCATCGAGCACCACTCGGAGTCGCCGGAGGCCCTGTTCACGCACACCCCCGGACTGCGCGTGATCACCCCGTCCAACGCGCATGACGCCTACTGGATGACCCGCCAGGCCATCCAGTGCCAGGACCCCGTGATCGTCTTCGAGCCCAAGCGCCGCTACTGGCTGCGCGGCGAGGTGGACACCAGCCCCGCCGCAGGCGACGCCCAGCCCAGCCCCTTCCGTGCGGTGACCGTGCGGCAGGGAAGCGATGCGACCGTCGTCGCGTGGGGGCCCTTGGTGCCGGTGGCCCTGGCCGCCGCGCAGGCCGCCGAGGAGGATGGCCGGTCCCTGGAGGTGATCGACCTGCGCTCGCTCTCCCCGGTGGACTTCGACGCCCTGCAGGCCTCCGTGGAGCGCACTGGACGCATGGTGATCGCCCATGAGGCGCCCACGTTCGGCGGGCTCGGCGGGGAGATCGCCGCGCGGCTGATGGAGCGTTCGTTCCTGCACCTGGAGGCCCCGATCCTGCGCGTCGGCGGCTTCCACCTGCCCTACCCGCCCTCCCGTGTGGAGGAGCACTACCTGCCGGACCTGGACCGGATCCTGGACGCCGTGGACCGGCTGTTCACGTACTGACGAGAAGTGAGACGAGAGAGCGCCATGGAGATCTTCACCCTTCCCGACGTCGGCGAGGGCCTGACCGAGGCCGAGATCACCGAGTGGAAGGTCGCCGTGGGGGACACGGTGGCCGTCAACGACGTCCTCTGCGAGATCGAGACCGCCAAGTCCCTGGTCGAGCTGCCCAGCCCGTATGCGGGCACGGTGCGTGAGCTGATGGTGCCGGTGGGCGAGACGGTCGAGGTCGGCACGCCGATCATCGGGATCGCCACGGACGGAGAGGCCGGCGCGGGGGAGAGCGGGCCGGGGGATGAGGCCGGCTCCAGCGAGCCTGCCGCCCCCACGGAGCCCCCGACGACGCCCGGCACCTCGGGCGATCAGGTCGCCTCGGTGAGTGGTCAGGTGAGTGGTCAGATGAGTGAGGCAGAGCAGGACGCCGGCTCCACGTCGCAGCCGGGGCAGCCGGTGCAGACGCAGGCCGCCCTGGTGGGCTCCGGTCCGAAGGCCGACCCGGTGAAGCGCCGGCCACGCACCAACCGTCCGGCCCCGGCGGCACAGCCCCCACATGCGAGCGCGACGAGCACCGCATCAGAGCCCGCGCCCACCCCTGCACCAGCGCGCGACGCCGCGCCCGCGCCTGCACCCGCACGCGAGGCCGCCTCCCAGACTCCCGCGTCCACGCACGAGGAGGGCACCGCTGAGCCCTCGGCGCTCACCCCACCCTCGTCGCCGAACCCACCCGCGGCACCCACCCCACCCCAGGCTCCCGTGGGCCGGGGCCGGAAGCTGCCGGCCGCCGTCGGGAATGCCGTGCAGGATGTGGCCGGACTCTGGTCCAAGGTGCTGGCCAAGCCGCCGGTGCGCCGGATCGCCAAGGAGCTGGGCGTGGACCTGACCCAGGTGCGCGCCACGGGTCAGCACGGGGAGATCACCCGGACCGACGTGGAGAACTACCTGGCAGAGCGGGACACATACATCGAGCAGTCCGGTGGGTTCTGGATGCCGGACAGCGGGGACAACGAGCACCGCACCGAGCGGATCAAGGTCAAGGGCGTGCGCCGGGCCACCGCGGCGGCCGTGGCGCAGTCCTACCGGGAGGCCCCGCACGTCTCGATCTTCGTGGACGTGGACGCCAGCCGGACCATGGAGTTCGTGCAGCGGCTGAAGAAGAACCCGGACTTCGAAGGAGTCAAGGTCACCCCGCTGCTGATCCTGGCCAAGGCCGTGATCTGGGCGGCCGCGCGGAACCCGCACGTCAACGCCACCTGGACGGACGAGGAGATCCTGGTCAAGCACTACATGAACCTGGGGATCGCGGCCGCCACGCCCCGGGGGCTGCTGGTGCCGAACATCAAGAACGCCAACGAGCTGTCCCTGCGTGAGCTGGCCGTGGAGCTGACCGCCCTGACCAAGCGGGCCCGGGACGGCAAGACCCAGCCGCGGGAGATGGCCGACGGCACCATCTCCATCACCAACATCGGGGCCCTGGGGATCGACATCGGCACGCCCATCATCAACCCGGGTGAGGTGGCGATCGTGGCGTTCGGGACCATCAAGCAGAAGCCGTGGGTGGTCTCCGGCGAGGTCATCCCGCGCTGGATCACCACCCTGGGCGGCTCGTTCGACCACCGCGTGGTGGACGGGGACCTCTCCGCGCGGTTCATGGCGGACGTGGCCGCGATCATGGAGGAGCCCGCGCTGCTGCTGGAGTGATGCCGGTACTCCGGGGCATCCTGTTGATCCAGAAGCAGTGGCGACCATGGACTCCCATGGTCGCCACTGCTTCTGGATCAACGTGGGTCCTGAGGTGGTCCGGCCCGCCCCGGGGCCGGCCGACCAGCGCTTCCCTGCATTGAGACGCTCGGCGTCTCGACCCAGATGTTCTGAGTATGGCCAATTGTTGATGATGTCAACTAGTGTGGGGTGGATCACCCCCACATCTGCATCGTCTCAGGAGTCGTCATGACCAGCATCACCCCTCGCGCATCCCGCCGCGCCCTCGCCCGCCGGTCCTTCATGGGCCTCACCGCCATGGCCGCCATCGCCTTCACCGCGGCCTGTGGATCCGGCTCACCTTCCGGCGGGGCCGGTGAGCAGTCCGGCTCGGGTGCCGCCGCCGAGGGCGAGCTGCAGACCGTCAACGTCGGCGTGATCCCCATTGTGGACACGGCGGCCATCTGGCTCGGTGAGGACGAGGGCATCTTCGAGAAGCACGGCCTGGACCTGGAGCTGCAGACGGCCTCCGGGGGTGCTGCGATCGTCCCGGGAGTGGTCTCCGGGGACTATGACTTCGCCTTCTCCAACCTCGTCTCGATCATGGTCGCCCAGGACAAGGGCATCGACCTGAAGGTCGTGGCCAACGGCGTGACTGCCGCGGACGGTGACGAGGACTTCGGGGCCGTCATGGTCAAGGACGACTCTCCCATCCAGTCCGCCAAGGACCTGGAGGGCAAGACCGTCTCGGTGAACAACCTCTCCAACATCGGCGACGTCACCATCAAGAGCGCCATCAAAGCCGACGGCGGTGACCCGTCCTCGGTGGAGTTCATGGAGATCGGCTTCCCGGACGCCCCCGCCGCGCTCGAGTCCGGCCAGGTGGACGCCGCATGGGTGCTGGAGCCCTTCCTGACCTCCGTCCTGGATCAGGGTGGTCGCGTGGTGGCCTACAACCACACCGCCATGGATCCCGAGCTGGACATCGCGGCCTACTTCACCAGCGCCCAGACCGCCGAGCAGGATCCGGAGCTGGTGCAGAAGTTCACTGACGCCATGAACGAGTCTCTGGAGTTCGCCCAGGCCAACCCGGACCGCGTGCGCGAGATCGTGGGCACCTACACCCAGATCGACGAGGAGACGCGCGAGAAGATGATCATGCCTCGCTTCAAGGCTGAGTTCAACGTCGAAGCCGATCAGAAGCTGGCCGACGCCGCCGCCGAGTATGGCGTGGTCGGCACGGCTCCGGACATGTCCGAGATGCTGCCCTGATCCACGGATCACCTCTGGAGGGTCAGCTCTCCTTCCCGACGGCGTCTCGGCGGGTGTTCTGAGGATCTCTCCTCGGGGCGCCCGCCGGGCCGGTCGTGGGCCCGCAGCCACGAGTCCGATCATTGAGACTCAGAACGATTGATCTCTTGAATGATTGATCCTGAGGCACTAGCCTGATTCCACCCTGTGGTGCACGTCACAGGGCATCCTTCCCCAGTCATCCCCACCAGTCTCGAGCGGAGCGACAGCACAGATGACGGACCAGACTTCCACCCCCGGTGCGCCGGACCCTCGTGGTCCTGGCGGTCCGGACCGAGAGACGGAGATCGAGCGGCTGCACCGCCTCGAGGCCTCGTCCGGTTCGGCTCGCCGCCGTGGCGACACTCGGCGGCACACGGACGCGGCCACGGTGGCCGCCCTTGACATCCCCACCCGTCCTGACGCCAATGCCCCGATCACCTCGGTGGCCCAGGCCGGAGCCACGGGTCGGGCCACCGGCATGGGTCCGGGTGTGGCCCGGCGTCGTGGCCGGCGCAGCTGGAGCATCAAGCTGCTGGGCTTGGCAGGCATCCTCGGGTTCCTGCTGACCTGGGAGCTGGTACCGCGGCTGGGCATCGTGGACGCGCGGTTCATGCCGCCGGCCTCGGAGGCCATCGCCGCGCTGTTCCGCAACTTCGGACTGACCGCGTTCTGGGAGGCCGTGGGGGACACCATGCTCGCCTGGGCCCTGGGCATGCTGATCGCCGTCTCGCTGGCCGCGGTGCTGGGGTTCATCATCGGCTCCTCCACCTTCCTGCGTCGGTTCACCAACTCCACGATCGAGTTCATGCGGCCGGTGCCCTCGGTGGCGCTGATCCCGCTGGCGGTGCTGCTGTTCGGCGTGAAGATCGAGTCCTCGCTGATGCTGATCGTCTACGCCTCGTTCTGGCAGGTGCTGATCCAGGTGCTGTACGGGGTGGCTGATGTGGACAACGTGGCCATGAACACGGCCCGTTCCTACGGTCTGGGTCCGTTCGCCCGGCTGCGCTATGTCATCTTCCCCACCACGTTGCCGTACCTGATGACCGGTGTGCGTCTGGCGGCGGCCGTGGCGCTGATCCTGGCGGTGACCGCTCAGCTGATCATCGGCACCCCGGGTCTGGGCAATGAGATCGCCAAGGCCCAGTCCGGCGGGGCCACGGCCGCCATGTACGCCCTGGTGCTGGCCACCGGCCTGCTGGGCGTGATCATCAATCTGGTCATGCGGGTGATCGAGCGACGTGTGCTGGCCTGGCACTCCTCGGTCCGGACGGAGGTCGCCAAGTGAAGTACCTGAAGGGATTCCTCTACATCGTCGCTCTGCCGGTGATCCTGCTGAGCATCTGGTTCTTCGCCACCACCGGTGAGCCGAACTTCTTCGTTCCCACCCCGGCCGTGCTGGCCGAGGCCTTTGGGGAGACCTGGACCTGGGACCGGATGACCACGGACGTCTTCCCGTCCCTGGGCCGTCTGGCCGTGGGCATCGTCTGCTCGATCCTGATCGGGATCGTCGGCGGTCTGCTGATCGGCTCGATCCGCTGGCTGCGCGCCCTGCTGGAGCCGACCATGGAGTTCTTCCGGGCCATCCCTCCCACCGTGCTGATCCCGGTGCTGATGCTGCTGGTCGGTGTGGGCGATGAGATGAAGGTCGCGGTGATCATCTTCGGCGCGGTCTGGCCGATCCTGCTGAACACCATCGAGGGCGTGCGCTCCATGGACGAGGTTCTGGCCGACACCACGCACACCTATGGGATCACCGGGTTCAACCGGGTCCGCTACCTGATCCTGCCCTCGGCCATGCCCCAGATCATGGCCGGCATCCGCCAGTCCCTCTCGATCGCCCTGATCCTGATGGTGATCTCGGAGATGTTCGCCTCCTCCTCGGGCCTGGGCTTCGCGATCGTGCAGTTCCAGCGTTCCTTCGCCATCCCGGAGATGTGGTCCGGCATCGTCGTGCTGGGCCTGATCGGCGTGACCATGTCGTTCATCTTCCAGGCCGTCGAGCGCGTGGTGCTGCGCTGGTACCACGGACTGAGGGAGATCGAGAATGCAGCCTGAGCCCAGCCCCCATCCTGACCAGACCTCCATCCCCACCCCTGAAGGGACCCCCTCCATGAGCACGGAGAACACTCCCGGCGCCTCCTCCGAGCACGTCGCCGGCTCCTCGGCCGCAGACCTGACCGCCTCGCCCGCCACCTCCACCACCGGCCAGCCCGACGGCGGCTCCCTCGCCTCGGGTGCTCCGGTCACCGATCGCCCTGCCGCACCGGCAGGGGAGTCTGAGGTGGTGAACCAGGGCAGCGTCCAGGAGACGGCCGACGGCCTGCTGCCGGTGGGTCGCACTCAGCCGGACGGGGAGGCGATGCTCTCGGTGCGGAATCTGAAGAAGGTCTACCACACCGACGGCGGCGACATCGAGGCCGTCCGCAACCTCACCTTCGACCTGCCCCAGGGCGAGCTGGCCTGCCTGGTGGGCCCCTCGGGTTCGGGCAAGACCACCCTGCTCAAGTGCATCTCCGGACTGCTGGCACCGACCTCCGGTGAGGTGATGCTGCATGGCAAGAAGGTCACCGGTCCGCCCAAGTCCATGGCCGTGGTCTTCCAGGAGTACGGCCGGTCCCTGTTCCCGTGGATGCGGGTGCGGGACAACGTGGAGCTGCCCCTGAAGAACCAGGGTGTGGACAAGGCCAAGCGGGACGAGCTCGTGGACAACGCACTGGAGGCCGTCGGCCTGGCCCATGTGCCCAAGTCCTACCCCTGGCAGCTCTCCGGCGGCATGCAGCAGCGCGTGGCGATCGCCCGTGCGGTGGCCTACCAGCCTGAGGTGCTGCTGATGGACGAGCCCTTCGCCGCCGTGGACGCCCAGACCCGTGCTGACCTGGAGGACCTGGTGCGCCGGGTCTGGAAGCAGCTGGGCGTCTCGGTGCTGTTCGTCACCCACGACATCGATGAGTCCGTGTACCTGGGCCAGCGCGTGATCATCCTGTCCTCCTCGCCCACCGTGGTCCAGCAGGACGTGCTGGTGGACCTGCCCGACGAGCGCGACCAGCTCGAGACCCGCTCCTCGCAGCGGTTCTCCGAGCTGCGCCACCACGTCTACGAGCAGATCCAGCTGGCCAAGAAGGGCTTCCGCCCCGAGGACAGCCTCCAGGCCGGATCCGGCCACCGCGGCTGACCCGAGCCACCCGGCGCTCCGGGGCATCCTGTTGATCCAGAAGCAGTGGCGACCATGGGAGTCCATGGTCGCCACTGCTTCTGAATCGGCGCGTGTCCTGAGCTGGTCCGGCCCCGCCCCGCACTGGCCTAAGGTCGAGGCATGAGCTCACCTGAGGACCGTGCCGCGGCCCCCGCCGCGCACCCCGCACACTCCTCACATGACTCCACCCTGGACCGGCTGATCCGGATCCTGGACGCCTTCGAAACCGACCGTCCGGTGCTCCACGTGGCGGCACTGGCCCGCCGCGCGAACCTGCCCCTGCCCACCGCCTACCGCTGGGTGGACCGACTCGTCGGTGCCGGGCTGCTCCAGCGGCACGAGGACGGGACGGTCGGGCCCGGGCTGCGCCTGTGGGAACTCGCCGCCCGCTCGGCGCCCACCACCTCCCTGTGGGATGCCGCCCGCCCGTTCATGGACGATGTCCAGGCCGTCCTGCGCCAGCACACCCAGCTCGCCGTGTTGGACGAGGACGGCGTGCTGGTCATCGAACGCCTCTCCGCCCGCAGTGCCGTGGCCAACCAGGCCAGCGTGGCCGGCCGACTGCCCACCTTCACCACAGCGCTCGGTCTGGTGCTGCTGGCGCATGCGCGCCGCGACGTGACGGAGGCGTTCCTCGCCTCCCATCAGGACGCGCTGGGCCAGCCTCTGGTCTGGGGGACAGGGCACGACGTCGGCTCAGCCAGGGGAGTGCTCAACCCCACCGCGGCGGTGCTCCGGCAGCAGATCGCTGAGGTGCGTCGGCTCGGGTATGCGGCGCTGGACGGCCAGGTGGACGATGAGACCACCGGCGTGGCCGTGCCCATCCTGGGCGGCGACGGGACCATGCTCGCGGCACTGGGCGTCGTCGTGCCTCGCCATTCTGACCTGGCACCCGGTCTGGCTCCCATGCTCCTGGCGGCCGCGCGGGGCATCTCTCGAGCGCTTGCCTCACAGCCGGCCACGCATCCGTACCCTCACCTCCCGCAGGCATGATTCTCACTGAGTGAGAATGGCCGGGACGTGCACCTGTCACCTCGCTCACACTGGGCAGAACGCCCTGTCCCGTGAGGTCCGTGCACGTCCTGTGCGGACCGGGGGACCCGCACCGCCGACGAAGGAGTCCTGCATGAGCGCACCGGAGAACATCACCCGCACCACGGTGGGGATCGTCGGCGGAGGCCCGGCTGGCCTGCTGCTCTCCCACCTGCTCTCACAGCAGGGGATCGAGAACGTGGTGCTGGAGAAGCGGGACCACGAGACCATCGCCAACACGCACCGCGCGGGCATCCTGGAGCAGCAGGCGGTGACGATGCTGACCGAGACCGGCGTGGACGGCCGCGTGCTGACCGAGGGCGATGAGCACTCCGGCATCAACCTGCGGTTCAACGGTGAGTCCCACCTGCTGGACTTCCCGGACCTGGTGGACGCCACCGTCACCCTGTACGCGCAGAACGAGGTCTTCGTGGACCTGGCCGCCGCCCGGAAGCGGGACGGCGGGGACGTGCGCTACGAGTGCGAGGTCGTGGACGTGCTGGACCTGAAGACGGACACCCCCAAGGTCCGCTTCCATGACCTCTCCGCAGGCGGGGACCCGAACCAGCTGCAGGAGCTGCTGTGCGACATCCTGGTCGGCGCGGACGGCTCGCGCTCATTCTGCCGCCGCGCGGTGGGCGAGGCCGAGGGCCACCGGGACTTCAAGATCGAGTACCCCTTCGCCTGGTTCGGCATCCTGACCGGGGCTCCCAAGTCCTTCCCGGAGCTGATCTACGCCAACTCCCCGCACGGCTTCGCGCTGATCTCGCAGCGCTCGGAGACCGTGCAGCGCATGTACTTCCAGTGTGATCCGGGCGAGAACGTGGACGACTGGTCGGACGATCGGATCTGGTCCGAGCTGCAGAAGCGCGTGGACGGCCCGGACGGGTTCCAGCTCAAGACCGGCCCCATCTTCGACAAGACCGTCCTCGGCTTCCGCTCCTTCGTGCGCGAGCCCATGCGCCACGGCAACATGTTCCTGGCCGGCGACGCCGCGCACACCGTCCCGCCCACCGGCGCCAAGGGGCTGAACCTGGCGTTCGCAGACATCAAGGTGCTGTTCGAGGCGATCGAGTCCTATGTCTCCACCGGCTCGAAGGACCTGCTGGACGCCTACTCGGACACCGCGCTGAAGCGGGTCTGGAAGGCGCAGAACTTCTCCTACTGGATGACCAGCATGCTCCACACCCGCCAGGACGCCAATCCGTTCGAGACCAAGCGGGCCCTGGGCGAGCTGGAGACCGTGACCTCCTCGCGCTACGGCCAGCAGTACCTGGCCGAGTCCTACACCGGCTGGCCCCACGCCTGACGGGCCCACCTCACAGACCACCTTCCCGACGACGGCCACGCACCTCGCTTGGCCACCCCACCTCCCAGCCCCCCCGATTCCCCACAGAAAGGAGCAGCCCGTGAGCAAGGAACCCACCGCGGTCCCGCGGTCCTCCGGCGCGGCCGACCAGTCCGGTCAGGCACCTGCCGATGAGTCGTTCAACAACAGCCACGTGCTGGACCCCGCCGCGACGCAGGACTCCCAGGAGACCATCGACGCGGAGATGAAGCAGATCCACGACGCCGCCTCCGGGGAGACCCAGCCGCGCGTGAACTTCCCGCCGTACCGCAGCTCCCTGCTGCGCCACCCCACCAAGTCCATGCACCACGCGGACCCGGAGACCATCGAGCTGTGGTCCCCGGCGTTCGGACACCGGGATGTGCACACCCTGGAGTCGGACCTGACCATCCAGGGCAACGGAGAGCCGCTCGGCGAGCGGATCGTGGTGCGCGGGAAGATCCTGGACGGGGACGGACGCCCTGTGCGCGGCCAGCTCGTGGAGATCTGGCAGGCCAACGCCGCCGGCCGCTACGTGCACAAGCGGGATCAGCACCCGGCCCCGCTGGACCCGAACTTCACCGGCATCGGCCGCACCATCACCGGGGACGACGGCTCCTACCAGTTCACCACCATCAAGCCCGCGCCGTACCCGTGGAAGAACCACCACAACGCCTGGCGTCCGGCCCACATCCACTTCTCGCTGTTCGGCACCGACTTCACCCAGCGGATGATCACCCAGATGTACTTCCCGGGCGATCCGCTGTTCAGCCTGGACCCGATCTACCAGTCGATCACCGACCAGAAGGCCCGGGACCGCCTGGTGGCCACCTATGACCACAATGTCTCCACCCATGAGTGGAACACCGGCTACTACTGGGACATCGTGCTCAGCGGCAGCAACCGCACCTGGATGGAAGACGAGGAGGGCGATCACTGATGCGCGTGGACGTCAACGATCCCAACGCTGACCGCACCGCCGAGGGCAAGCTGGTCCCCACCCCGGGGCAGACCATCGGCCCGTTCTTCGGCTACGCCAACGGCTACGAGCAGGTCCACCTGCCCTTCCGGGATGGCCACCACCTGGTGCCGCCGACCCACCCGGATGCCGTGCGCCTGACCGGCACCGTGTATGACGGCAACGGCGATCCCATCCCGGACGCCATGCTGGAGATCTGGCAGGCGGACCAGAACGGTGAGATCCCCCAGGAGACCGGCTCGCTGGTCCGGGACGGCTGGACCTTCACCGGCTGGGGCCGCTGCGCGGTGGACAACGTGGGCACCTACACCTTCTCCACGGTGAACCCCGGTCCCACCGAGGACGGCAAGGCGCCGTTCATCCACCTGGTGGTCTTCGCCCGCGGTCTGCTGAACAAGCTGCACACCCGGATCTACTTGCCGGAGGACACCGAGGCCTTGGCCCAGGACCCGCTGCTGAGCTCGCTGGACGAGACCCGGCGCCAGACCCTGATCGCCGAGCGTCGCCCGGACGGCTCGCTGCACCTGGACATCTGGGTGCAGGGCCAGGGCGAGCACGCGGACAAGGAGACGGTGTTCCTGCAGTTCCCCGGGATCGACTACCCGCAGAACTGATCCGGACACCGCACGGCGGGCCGGGGTGCCTCACCAGAGGTCACCCTCGGCCCGCCCACTGCACTGAGCAGTACCCTGGACGGACCGGGACCACCCGCTCCGTCCAGCCCGCCAGCCCCCAGGAGTCACCCCGCCCATGACCAGCCCCGCCGAGCAGCACCCCCGTCAGGCTGACCCGTCCGCACCGGCCGCGCCGGACCGACTGTCCCTGCTGGCCGAAGCGGACACCGGGCTGCTCAACCCCGGCTGGGCCGGATCCCCGGTGGCCCAGGAGACCTCGGACGCCGCGTTCCTGCGCCACATGCTTCAGGTGGAGGCCGCCTGGACCGCTGTGCTGGCCGAGCACGGCCTGGCCACCGCCGAACAGGCCGAAGCCGCTGAGCAGGCCTGCGACCCCTCCGCCTACGATCTCGTCGCCCTGGCCCACGCCGGACAGGACGGCGGCAACCCGCTGATCCCCGCGCTCAAGGCCCTGCGGGAGCACCTGGCCGGGGTCGCCGGGGCGTCGGGGGCCGTGCACGTGGGCGCCACCAGTCAGGACATCATCGACACCGCCCTGATGCGGATGACCACCCAGGTCACCGCCGCCATCCTGCGGGACGTGAGGGCCGCCGTCGGGAGCCTGGTGGAGCTGGCGCGCACCCACCGCCAGACGCCCATGGTGGCCCGCTCCCTGGCCCAGCACTCGCTGCCCTCCACCTTCGGACTGCGTGCCGCGAACTGGCTGGACGGGCTGGCCCAGGCCGGGCGCCGGCTCGAGACCGCCACCGCCGAGCTGCCCCTCCAGTGGGGTGGGGCGGCCGGGACCATGGCCGCGCTGTCCGGCAAGGTCGCCGAGGCGCACCGGCAGGGGATTCTCGACGACGGCACCGGCACCTTCCACCTGATCGAGGCCTTGGCCGCGCGGCTGGGTCTGAGCACGCCAGCAGGGCCCTGGGACACCAACCGGATGCCGGTCACCGGGGTGGCGGCGGCGCTGGCCGATGTGGTGGCCGCCTGCGGGAAGATCGCCAATGACGTGCTGATCTCCGCCCGGATCGAGAACGGGGAGCTGGGCGAGCCGCTGGTGGCCGGTCGGGGCGGGTCCTCGGCCATGCCGCACAAGCAGAACCCCGTGCTCTCGGTGCTCATCCACTCCAGCGCCCTGTCCGCACCCGGGGCGCTGGCCCAGGTGTACACCGCGGCCGGGGCGGCCAACGAGGAGCGTCCGGACGGAGCCTGGCACACCGAGTGGCCGGCCCTGCGCCAGCTGCTGCGCACCGCCGGGGGCACTGCAGCGCGCACCGCCGAGCTGGTGGCCGGACTGCGCGTGCACGAGGACCGCATGCGGGAGAACCTGCACCGCACCGGCCCGCTGCTGGTCTCGGAACGGCTGATGTCCGATCTGGCACCGCGGATCGAGCAGGCCCGCGGCGGCGAGCCCGGCTCCGGGAAGAAGCGGATCCAGGCGATCGTGGACCGTTCGCTCTCGTCCGCCCACGCCGCCGAGAACACCGGCGGGTCCGCACCGGAGAACTCCGCGGACTTCCGCACCCTGCTGCGCGAGGCGGCGCTGGACACGGTCTCGGACGAGGACCTGGAGACCATGCTGGACCCCGCGAACTACATCGGAGAGGCCACCGCACTGGTGGACCGGATCACCCAGAAGCACGAGGAATGGAGCCGAGCATGAGCACACCCCAGATCACCGCACTGGCCCTGACGGAGGCCGGCCAGGGCAAGGACGTCCTGGTGGTCGGCGCCGGGCTGGGCACCGGCGTGCAGGGACTGTGGCAGGAGGCCGCCGGTCAGCTGGCCGACCGCTTCCAGATCATCGGGTGGGATCTGCCCGGCCACGGAGAGTCCCCGGCACACGCCGATCCACTGTCCATCGCGGACCTGGCGAACGCCGTGGCGGACCTGGTGCGCGCCCAGCACGCCTCCGGCACCATCGCACCCGGGGCCAAGGTCTACTACGCCGGGGTGTCCGTCAACGGCGAGGTGGCCCTGCAGCTGGCCCTGGACCACGGGGACCTGTTCAGCGGGATCGCCGTGATCTGCTCGGCGGCCAAGATCGGTGAGGCCGAGGCCTGGCGCGAGCGGGCCGCCACCGTGGAGGCCTCCGGCACGCCCACCATGGTGGAGGGATCGGCCCAGCGCTGGTTCGCCCCCGGGTTCATCGACAAGCACCCCGAGCGCACCACCCGGCTGCTGCACGCCCTGCAGAACGCCGACCGTTTCTCCTACGCCCGGATCTGCGAGGCCCTGGCCGACTTCGACGTGCGCGAGCGGCTCGGGGAGATCAGCGTCCCCATCCTGGCCGTCACCGGCGCCCATGACCAGGTCTGCCCCCCGGCCCGCGGGGAGGAGATCGCCGGCGGCGTGCAGGACGGACGTGCGGCCGTGGTGCAGTCCGCCGCGCACCAGGCGCCGATCGAGGACCCCGAGGAGATCGCCCGACTGCTGAAGAAGAGGTTCGCCGCATGAGCACCCCGAACGCTGAGACTGCTGACGGCCAGCCCATCGGACACCGGATGGACGCCACCTCCCAGGAGGTCTACGACGCCGGCATGGCCGTGCGCCGCGAGGTCTTGGGCGCGGCCCACGTGGACCGCGCCGAGTCCAAGAAGGACAGCACCACCGAGGACTTCCAGAACCTGATCACCCGCTACGCGTGGGGGACGGTCTGGACCCGCCCCGGACTGGACCGGAGGATGCGCTCGGCGGTTACCATCTCGGCCATGGTCTCCGGCGGGTACTGGGACGAGTGCGCCATGCACCTGCGTGCCGCGCTGCGCAACGGGCTCACGCGGGAGGAGATCCAGGAGATCCTGCTCCAGACCGCCATCTACTCCTCGGTTCCGGCGGCCAATATCGCCTTCAAGCTCGCCCAGGAGGTCTTCGCCCAGGTGGACGCCGACCTCGCCGACGGCAAGCCCCTCTGACCCCACCCCCACCCAGGCGCAAAGTGACCCCACCCCCACCAAAGTGACCGGGTTTCGTCACTTTGCGCCTGCCCCCTTCGGACCACCGGACCCCCAGTTCAGGAGCATCACATGACTGACACCACCGACGCCTTCATCTACGACGCCGTCCGCACCCCCTTCGGCAAGGTCGGGGGAGCGCTGGCCAAGACCCGCCCGGATGATCTGGCCGCCCTCGTGGTGAAGACCTCCGTGGAGCGTGCACCCGGACTGGCCGGCAACGCCGAGGCCCAGGCGCAGATCGACGAGGTCTTCTTCGGCAACGCCAACGGCGCCGGTGAGGAGAACCGCAACGTCGCGCGCATGGCCACCCTGCTGGCCGGGCTGCCGACCTCCATCCCCGGCTCCACCGTGAACCGCCTCTGCGGGTCCTCCCTGGACGCCGCGCTCATCGGCTCCCGCCAGATCAACACCGGTGAGGCCGACGTCGTGCTGATCGGCGGGGTGGAGTCCATGTCCCGCGCTCCGTGGGTGCTGCCCAAGACCGAGAAGCCCTTCCCCATGCAGAACCTGGAGCTGGCCAACACCACGTTGGGCTGGCGCCTGATCAACCAGAACATGCCGAAGGAGTGGACCGTCTCCCTGGGTGAGGCCACCGAGCAGCTGCGCGAGAAGTACGGCATCACGCGAGAACGGCAGGACGAGTTCGCCGCGCAGTCCCACCAGCGGGCCGCCGCAGCGTGGGAGGCCGGCAAGTACGATCAGCTCACCGTCGCCGTGCCGGACGTGGACCTGGCCCGGGACGAGACCATCCGTCCGGACTCCACCCCCGAGTCGCTGTCCGGTCTGCGCACCGTCTTCCGCAAGGAGAACGGCACCGTGACCGCCGGCAACGCCTCGCCCATGAACGACGGCGCCTCCGCGGCCTGGCTCGGATCCTCCCGCGCGGCGGACATCCTGGGGCTGCAGCCGCTGGCCCGGATCGCCGGTCGCGGTGCCGCCGCCAACGAGCCCCAGTACTTCGGCTACGCGCCGGTGGAAGCGGCCAACCAGGCCATCGCCCGGGCGGGATTCACCTGGAAGGACGTGGCCGCCGTCGAGCTCAATGAGGCCTTCGCGGCACAGTCGCTGGCCTGCACCGATGCCTGGGGGATCGACCTGGACATCGTCAACGCGTGGGGCGGGGCGATCGCCATCGGCCACCCGCTCGGCGCCTCCGGTGCGCGCATCCTGGGCACCCTGGCCCGCCGCCTGCAGGAGTCGGGCGAGCGCTGGGGCGTGGCCGCGATCTGCATCGGCGTGGGCCAGGGCCTGGCCGTGGTGCTGGAGAACGTGGAAGCCCGCTGACCCACCCAGACCTGATCTGACGACAACGGAACTGACGAACACTCAAGGAGAGACGATGCGTGAATTCGTGGACACGGCCGCCGAGGCCGTCTCCCGGATCACCGACGGCGCAACCGTGCTGATCGGTGGATTCGGCAACGCCGGACAGCCTATGGAGCTGATCGACGCGCTGTTGGAGTCCGGGGCGAGCAACCTGACGGTGGTCAACAACAACGCCGGGCAGGCCGAGGCCGGTCTGGCCCTGCTGATCAAGGAGCGGCGGGTCGCCAAGATCATCTGCTCCTTCCCGCGGCAGCCGGACTCGTGGCACTTCGATGAGGCCTACCGCGCCGGGGAGATCGAACTGAAGCTGGTCCCGCAGGGCAACCTGGCCGAGCGGATGCGCGCAGCCGGCGCCGGGATCGGGGCGTTCTTCAGCCCCACCGGGTACGGCACGCAGCTGGCCGAGGGCAAGGAGACCCGGGAGATCGACGGGAAGAACTACGTCCTGGAGCACCCCATCCGTGGAGACTTCGCGCTGATCAAGGCCTACGCCGCCGACTCCTACGGCAACCTGCGCTACCGCAAGACCGCGCGCAACTTCGGCCCGGTCATGGCCGCGGCCGCCGAGCACACCATCGTCCAGGTGGACGAGCTGATCGAGGGCTGCCTGGACCCCGAGCACGTGATCACCCCGGGGATCTACACGGACACGATCGTGCGCATCCCCTCCAGCTCGGGTGCGTTCCAGCGTGCGGAGGACGAGGCCCTGGCCGCCGGTCGGCCCAAGCCCTGCGCGGCGCCAGCCGACGAGGCGCCCGCTGGGGGAGACATCGCCCCGGAGTCCGAGTCCGCCGCAGCCGGCGCAGCAGAGCAGAAGTGAAGGGACAGACACCATGACTGACACCACCCAGAACGCTCAGAACACCCAGGCCCCGCGGGTGACCGACCAGCCGCTGACCCAGCAGGAGCTGGCGCAGCTGATCGCCGCGGACATCGAGCCCGGCTCCTTCGTGAACCTGGGCATCGGCCAGCCCACCACCGTCTCGGACTACCTCTCGCCGGAGAAGCAGGTCACCCTGCACACCGAGAACGGGATGCTGGGCATGGGCCCGCAGGCGCACGGGGACCAGATCGACGAGGACCTGATCAACGCCGGCAAGATCCCGGTGACCGAGCTGCCCGGCGCCAGCTACTTCCACCACGCCGACTCCTTCGCCATGATGCGCGGCGGCCACCTGGACGTCTGCGTGCTCGGGGCGTACCAGGTCTCGGCCACCGGCGACCTCGCCAACTGGTCCACCGGCAAGCCCGGCGCCATCCCGGCGGTCGGCGGCGCCATGGACCTGGCGATCGGGGCCAAGGACACCTACGTGATGATGGACCTGTTCACCAAGAAGGGGGACATCAAACTCGCCCAGGAGTGCACCTTCCCGCTGACCGGCGTCGGCTGCGTCTCCCGCGTGTACTCCGACCACGGCGTGTTCCTGCTGGACGAGTCCGGCGTGGTCAAGGTCCGTGAGCTCCACGGCATCACCTTTGCCGAGCTGCAGGAGAAGCTGCCGGACGTCCAGCTCGAGGACCGCACCGGCGCCTGACCGTTCCTCACTCTCTCCCCGGAAACTCCTCGCCCTGCGGGGCGGTGAGGATCCGGGCTGGGAGTGAGGAATCAGACCCACCTCCACCACCGCAACCATCCCGACGACGGCCACGTCACCTCCCAGCGCGGAGGTGCCGTGGCCGTCGTCGTGGGTCCCTGTCCCACCACCCTGGCTCGCCAGCCCCAACAATATCTGGTACAATCTCCTGTGATGGTCGGTGCCTCTGAGGCCCGGCCCGTCGTTCGGACTCCATGCCGCCCACGCGGGGCGGACCTGTCCGAGCGCCGGAGAGATCGGTCCCCGGTTGAGGCGGCCGCACCGCACCCGACGTGCACAGCGCCCTGAGGCCTCCCGGCGGATGAGAGCAGCTCGAGAGAGCGCGAACAAGGCCGTGCGCACACGGTGGGAAAGGGAACTGTGACCCAGAAGAGGATCGCGATCATCGGCGCTGGCCCCAGCGGCATGGCGGCACTGCGGGCGTTCGAGTCCGCTGAGAAGGCAGGCGCAGAGGTCCCGGAGATCGTCTGCTACGAGAAGCAGGGCGACTGGGGCGGCCAGTGGAACTACTCCTGGCGCACCGGGATCGACCAGTACGGCGAGCCGGTCCACTCCTCCATGTACCGCAACCTGTGGTCCAACGGCCCCAAGGAGGCCCTGGAGTTCGCCGAGTACACCTTCGACGAGCACTTCGGCCGGCCGATCTCCTCCTACCCGCCGCGCGAGGTGCTGTGGGACTACATCGACGGCCGCGTCCGCCAGTCCGAGGCCAAGTCCAAGGTCCGCTTCGCCACCGCCGTGCGCTGGGTGCAGTTCCATGAGGACACCGAGACCTTCACCGTCACCGTGGAGGACCTGCGCTCCAAGCAGACCACCGCCGCCACCTTCGACCACGTGATCGTGGCCACCGGGCACTTCTCCTTCCCCAACGTCCCGGACGTGCCGGGCATCGAGACCTTCCCGGGCACCCTGCACCACGCGCACGACTTCCGCGGTGCCGAGAAGCTCGCGGACAAGCGCGTGCTGCTGATCGGCGCCTCCTACTCGGCCGAGGACATCGGCGTGCAGGCCTACAAGATGGGCGCCCGCTCGGTGACCATGTCCTACCGCTCCCGTCCGCAGGGCTATGACTGGCCCGAGGGGATGGAGGAGCTGCCGGGCATCCAGGAGATCCAGGGCCAGACCGTGCACTTCAGCAACGGTGAGGTCCGCGAGTTCGACGCGATCGTGCTGTGCACCGGCTACCTGCACAAGTACCCGTTCCTGCCCACCGAGCTGGCGCTGGAGTCCCCGAACAACATCTACCCGGACCACCTGTACCGCGGCGTGATCTGGCAGAAGAACCCGCGGCTGAGCTACCTCGGTGCCCAGGACCAGTGGTTCACCTTCAACATGTTCGACGCCCAGGCCTGGTACGTCCGCGACCTGATCCTGGGCCGCGCCGAGCTGCCGTCCGAGCGTGAGCGCGCCGAGCACATGCAGTCCTGGCGCAACCGGTTCATGGCCCTGGAGACCGACGCGGACGACGTCCAGTTCCAGGCCGACTACATCCAGGACCTGATCGAGGCCACCGACTACCCCATGTTCGATCTGGACGAGGTGGTCAAGACCTTCCTGGACTGGAAGAAGGACAAGAAGGCCAACATCCTCACCTACCGGGACAAGCAGCACCGTTCGGTGATGACCGGGACCATGGCGGCCAAGCACCACACCCGCTGGCTGCATGAGCTGGACGACTCCCTGGAGCGCTACCTGGGCGCCCCGAAGGAGGACGAGATGCGCTCGCGCTTCGAGGCGGACGACGCCGACGAGGACATCGAGCGTCTGCCCCTGCAGGAGCGCATCCAGCGCTGATCGGCGCACGGCACTGCTGTTCCCCACGGCATTCCCGACGACGGCCACCCACCTCCCAGCGAGGAGGCAGGGTGGCCTTCGTGGTTCCAGGAGCCTTCAGCTCAGAACGCGACCTTCTGCAGCAGCGCGCGCAGCTGACGGCGTTCACGCGGAGAGAGGGTCTGCAGCACTGTCTCCTCAGACTCACGGGTCAGAGCCGCCGCCTGCTCATGCAGGTCGTGGCCGGACTCGGTGGGGACCACGATCTTGGAGCGCCGGTCCCGAGGGTCGGTCTCCCGCCGCACCGCGCCGCGCTCCTCCAGACTGTCCACCAGGGCTACGATCTGACTGGGATCCAGGTCCAGGAACTCGCCGAGTTCGCGCTGGGTGGGGCGCTCCTCGGTGCAGACCAGGGAGAGAACGGAGAAGTGGCGCACCTTCAGGTCCAGTTCAGCCAGCATGAGGTTGGCGTGGGAGTTTCCGCGTCCGCGGGCGCGGGCGATCAGGAACTGGATGTCCGAGGCGACCCGGGCGCTCTGCAGTCGCTCGATACCCGTGGCGGACGGGGCGGTGGACTCGTCGGCAGGGGTCTTCTCTGGGGTAGCGGTGGTGGGCATGCGGGCGGCTCCTCGCCAGGGGGGTGACGTCATCCGTCGTCACCGGGAGATCAGGGCTGGGAAAGAGTCTACGCCCGTCACTGTAGATAAACTAGATCATTGACTTTCTCAATGAAATGCGATCTGATGGTGGCAGATCAACGGCGCCCTGGCCCTGGGGCGCCGACCCCTCTGGCTGAAGGAGCCCACCATGTCGCTTGCCGGAAAAGTCGCCGTCGTCACCGGATCCGGAGCCGGACTCGGCCTGGCCTACGCCCAGGAGCTGGCCCGTCAGGGTGCAGCCGTGATCATCAACGACGTCAGCCAGGACGCCGCCGACGCCGCCGTGGCCTCCATCACCGAGGCCGGGGGCAAGGCCGCCGCCGTGGTCGCTCCGGTCGGCTCCTCCGAGACCGCCCTGCAGCTGGTGGACACCGCCGTGGAGACCTTCGGCGGGTTGGACATCCTGGTCACCAACGCCGGCATCCTGCGGGACAAGTCCCTGTTGAAGATGACCGACGACGACTTCGACGCCGTCATCAACGTCCACCTGCGCGGCACCTTCACCTGCGTGCGCGCGGCCTATGCGTATTTCAAGGAGAACGGCGTGGCCGGCCGCATCGTCTGCATCGGCTCGCCGACCGGACAGCGCGGCAACTTCGGCCAGACCAACTATGCCGCGGCCAAGGCCGGGATCGTAGGGATGGTCCGTACCTGGGCCATGGAGATGAAGAAGGCCGGCGTGACAGTCAACGCCGTCATCCCGGTGGCCGCCACCGCCATGACCAAGACGGTGCCGTTCTTCCAGAAGGCCGTCGAGGCCGACGAGCGGGGCGAGGCCATGCCGGAGTTCTTCCGCAGGGAGCTGGGCTTCGGTCCCGCGCAGGACGTGGCCGGCGTCATCGCGTTCCTCTCCTCGGACGAGGCCGCCGGCGTGACCGGTCAGGCTGTGGGCGTGGGCGGCGACCGTCTGCAGGTCTGGTCCCACCCCGAGGCCGTGGTGCAGGAGTACCACGAGGGCGGTTGGGACTACCAGACCATGCTCACCGAAGGGCGGTCGATCCTCGAGGCCAACGTCCAGTCCGTCGGCGAGACGTTCCCCGAGCTGCCCGCTGAGCTGCAGCCTGAGGATCCGGCGAAGTGAGCGCGGCCATGAGCAAGGGTGCCCCCGTGCAGGACGGATCGGACCAGCCGGTGCGGTACGAGTGCGCAGTGGATGTGACGGCGATCCAGGCCGTGGACATGCACGTGCACCTGGAGGTGGACTCCTGCGGGCACAAGGCCTTGCCGGAGGACTTCTTCGAGGCCTCGGCCAAGTACTTCAAGGCCGAGGAGCGGACTCCGTCCATCGATCGGATCGCCGAGATCTACCGAGAGCACCGCATGGCCGCGGTGGTCTTCACGGTGGACGCCCGCACCCAGATGGGCCATGAGCCCAATTCGATCGACGACCTCGTGGCCGGCTGCGCCCGCAGCAACGATGTGCTGATCCCCTTCGGCTCGGTGGATCCGCGCACGGGTGCCGCCGCACTGGAGGAGGCCCGCCGTCAGGCCGAACAGCTGGGCGTGCGCGGCTTCAAGTTCCACCCCTCCGTCCAGGGCTTCGATCCCTCGGATCGGCAGTTCCACCCGCTGTGGGAGGTGCTGGAGCAGCTGGGTCTGCCGTGCGTCTTCCACACCGGTCAGAACGGCATGGGCGCCGGACTGCCCGGCGGGCGCGGCATCAAGCTCAAGTACTCCAATCCGCTGCTGCTGGACGACGTCGCCGCTGACTTCCCCGGACTGCCGATCATCATGGCCCACCCCTCGGTGCCGTGGCAGGACGAGGCGAACTCGATCGCCACGCACAAGGCCAATGTCTACATCGACCTCTCGGGTTGGTCTCCGAAGTACTTCCCGGAGTCCCTGGTCCGCCAGGCCGGCAACGTGCTCTCGCGCAAAGTGCTCTTCGGCACGGACTTCCCCCTGATCACCCCGGAGAAGTGGCTGACCGCCTTCGAGTCCCTCCCGCTGAAGGACGAGGTGCGGCCACTGATCCTCAAGGAGAACGCCGTGCGCCTGCTCGGCCTGGACGCTCCGGCTGCGCAGGAAGGCGAGCTCCGTGCGTGAACCCGTGACCGGAACCGTGATCCCCTCGGACCTCTACGGCTTCGCTGAGCGGCTGACCGAGGCCGAGCGCAGCGTGCTCTCCACGCTGCGTGAGGACCTGCGCACGAAGGTCTATCCGCGGGTGAACGACGCCTGGGACCGTGCCGAGCTGCCCGATGAGCTGGTGCAGGCCGTCCGCGGACTGGACTTGATGGACCCGCGCCAGCTGCGCGAGGCCGGAGAGCCGATCCGGGACATCCTCACCGGCTTCCGCAACTTCGAGCTGGCCCGTTGCGACATCAACGTCGGCACCCTGTACAACGCCCAGGCCGGGCTGTTCCGCACCGCCTGCACCTTGGGCGGATCGCCGGAGCAGGCCGCCGAGCTGGACCCGAAGATCGTCACCTATGAACTGACCGGAGTGTTCGGCCTGACCGAGCCGGACCACGGCTCGGACGTGGCCGGTGGCCTGGCCACCTCGGCGACCTACGACGACGCCACTCAGGAATGGGTGATCAACGGCGCCAAGAGATGGATCGGTGGCGCGACGATCTCCGATGTGGTGGCCACCTTCGCCCGGGACACCGCGGACGGGCAGGTCAAGTGCTTCCTGGTCCCGCGTGAGGCTGAGGGCGTGACCATGACGATCATTCCGAACAAGGCCTCCCTGCGGATCATGCAGAACGCGCACATCGACTACCGGGACGTGAGGGTGCCGGAGTCGGCCCGGCTGCAGGGGATCAACTCCTTCGCGGACGTGGCCCGGTGCCTGCGCAGCATGCGCTCGGACGTGGCCTGGATGGCCGTGGGTGCCCAGGCCGGCGCCTATGAGGCGGCGCTGAAGTACGTGCGCGAGCGGGAGCAGTTCGGCCGACCGATCGCCGGGTTCCAGCTGATCCAGGAGAAGCTCGCGGTGATGCTGGGCAACCTGACCGCGTCCCTGGGGATGATGGTCCAGCTGACCGAGCAGCAGGCGCAGGGCATCTTCAAGGACGAGAACTCCGCACTGGCCAAGATGTACACCTCGCTGCGGCTGCGTGAGACCGTGGGCCTGGCCCGGGAGGTCTGTGGCGGCAACGGCATCACCCTGGAGACCGATGTCGCCCGGTTCCACGCCGATGCCGAGGCGATCTACTCCTACGAGGGCACCCACGAGATCAACGCCCTGATCGTGGGCCGGGCCATCACCGGGATCGGCGCCTTCGTCTGACCGACTCGACCCGACGATCCCGATTCAATGTTTCGTGATCGTCAACCATTGCACTCATCAACCATTGTGATGTAGAACACATTCAGGAGGATCTACCCATGACTGAGAACACCACCGCCGCCACGGTCGTCAGCTTCGACGAGGCCAAGGACCTGGCTGGACGTGACCTGGGATACACCGAGTGGCGCGAGGTCACTCAGCAGATGGTGGACACGTTCGCCGACGCGACCGATGACCACCAGTGGATCCACGTGGATCCCGAGCGCGCCAAGGACGGCCCGTTCGGCGCGCCCATCGCCCATGGGTTCCTCACCCTGTCCCTGATCATCCCGTTCTGGTCCGAGCTGTTCGACGTGACCGACGTGAAGACCAAGGTCAACTACGGCCTCGACAAGGTGCGGTTCACCTCACCGGTCAAGGTCGGCTCCCGCATCCGCATGAAGGGTGTCATCTCGGACGTCCAGGAGGTCAAGGGCAACGGTCTGCACCTGGTCACCGACGGCACCATCGAGATCGAGGGCGAGGAGCGGCCCGCCGTCGTGGCCACCTTCCTCTCCCGCTTCTACGCCTGAGTCCCCTCAGGGCAGAGGCACCATCCCCATCCCCCTCCCGGCTCCGGCCGGTTCTTTTCAGGAGTCCCCATGAACAGGAAGTTCGCCTCACTGCTGGCCACCGCGGCCGTCACCTCTCTGGCACTGGCCGGCTGCGGCTCTGGCTCCCCCTCCGGCGGCGACACGTCACCGGCGGGTGAGAACTCGGGCGCCGCCTCCGGCGAGCTGGAGAAGGTCACCCTCGGCGTGCTGCCGATCGCCCCGTCCGTGGGCGCGTACTACGGCATCGAGAGGGGCATCTTCGAGAAGCATGGTCTGGACGTCGAGCTCTCGACCTCCAACGCCGGCGCGGCCATGCTCCCCGCCGTGGCCAACGAGCAGATCACCTTCGGCGTGGGCAATCCGCAGTCTGTGCTCAACGCCAACGACCGTGGTCTGGACATGAAGATCATCGCCGGATACTCCAACTCGCTGGGCGAGGGGGAGGACATCGCTGGCGTCGTGGCCACCAAGGACTCCGGCATCGCCGGGTGGGACGATCTGGCTGGCAAGACCGTCTCCGTCAACGCCCTCAAGACCCAGGGTGACCTGACGATCATGGAGGCTGTGGAGAAGGCCGGCGGCGACCCTGCGGCCGTGAACTTCTCTGAGATGCCCTTCCAGGACATGGAGGCCCAGCTGGAGCGCGGGAACACCGACGCCGTCTGGTTCCCTGAGCCGTTCCTGAGCCGGGCCCTGGCCGATGATGCCAACCAGTTGGTGGGCTACAACTTCCAGGAGGCCATCCCGGGCATGCCCACCATGGTCACCTTCACCTCCGGGACGTATGCCTCCGAGAACCCGGAGGTGACCCAGAAGTTCGTGGACGCCATGACCGAGTCCCTGGCGGCGGTCGAGGAGAACCCGGAAGAGGCCCGCGCCATGCTCACCGAGTTCATCAACCTTCCCGAGGATGCCGCCCAGAACCTGCGCATGGAGGAGCTCTCCGGCGAGATCCGCAAGGAGCAGATCGAGCAGTCCGGCCAGCTCATGGTCAAGTTCGGGTTCATCGGCAAGGGCCCGGATGTGGAGAAGCTCTACTGGGAAGGTCAGTGACCCAGCCGTCCGTCAGCCGCTGAGCGTCTGACGCACGATGCCTCGGAGCCCCGACTGGGGGTCCGAGGCATCGTGCGGTCTACGGCTGGTCCCGACCCGCGGCATCCTCCGCGGTCAGGGCTCGGGTGAGGAGTCGATCCAGCTCCCGCTGCTCGGCCGCATCCAGGCCTGCCAGCAGCAGGCGATCGACCTGCACCGCAGGGCCATGCAGTTCGGTCAGGATCCCGTGGCCGGCCGTGGTGAGGGAGACGATCCGGCGCCGGCCGTCGTCGGGATCTCTGTGCACCGTGATCAGGCCGCGGCGCCCCATCCGCCGCACCAGCTCGGTGACCGTGGCCTTGTCCAGGTGAAGCCGGGCGCCGAGCTCTGACTGAACCAGCCCTTCCGGGGAGTGCCCCAGGCAGAGCAGCACGCCGAACTGCACGCTGGTCAGTTCGGTGGAGACCTGCTGCTGCCACAGCTGACCGTGCCGGGAGAGCAGTCGCCGCAGGGCCAGGCTGCGGAATCCGGTGACCGGTGGCAGGGCGCTCGGCTGGGGGGTGTCCAGAGTGTGGGGTGAGAGGGGCACGATCGTCCTTGGTCTCTGACGGCGAGGGGCGGGGTGGTCTGGGTCACTCCAGGGTACGCCAAGAGTGCGTATACGAACCACCTGGGGAGTCCCCTCGGGGGCGCCCTGCCGAGCCGATCTCATGTTCCGCACAACCATTGAGAATCTCAATGATCTACGACACAATGGCAGGGCCAGCACTTGACGGTCACTCGCCGTCGACGACCGCCTGCCGCCCCGAAGGAGTCAGCACCCATGATCAACCGTGGACTCGGAGACTGGATCCACCGCCGTCGGTTCACCTCGCGGGGACGCACTGCGGTCATCAGCTCCTCCGGTGAACTGACCTATGACCAGCTGGACGAGCGGATCAACCGTCTGGCCAACGCCCTGGCCGAGCGCGGGGTGCGCCCCGGGGACCGTGTGGCCTACCTGGGGGAGAACCACCCCTCGTTCCTCGAGACTCTCTTCGCCGCTGGCACACTCGGGGCGGTCTTTGTCCCGCTGAACACCCGGTTGGCACCCCCGGAGGTGGGCTTCGCCCTACAGGACTCGGGTGCGGCTGTGCTGATCGCCTCAGCCCCGCTGGAGCAGCTGGCCGTATCAGGGAGCCGCGGGGCCGACGTCGGGCATCTGCTGCTGGTGCAGGACGGGACACCGCATCCGGCTGAACGCCGCGAGGGAGACCTGGACGCGGAGGACTACGAGCAGGTGCTGACCGCGGGCTCCACGCAGCGACCTGAGGCCGAGGTGCAGCTGGAGGATCTGGCGCTGATCCTGTACACGTCCGGCACCACCGGGAACCCCAAGGGCGCCATGCTCTCGCACGGGAACCTGACCTGGAACAGCTTCAACGTGCTCGTGGACTTCGACATCACCAGCGATGAGGTGGCGCTGATGATCGCCCCAATGTTCCACGTGGCCTCGCTGAGCATGGGTGCCCTGCCGGTGCTGCTCAAGGGTGGGACGCTGATCCTGGAACCGCGCTTCGAACCCGGACGGGTCCTGGAACTGGTCGAACGGCACCGCGTCACTGAGATGTCCGGAGTCCCCACCACCTATCAGATGCTCGCCGAGCACCCGGCCTGGGATGACGCCGATCTGTCCTCGCTGCGCACGTTGACCTGCGGCGGATCGGCCCTGCCGCTGCGAATCCTGGAGGCCTACGAGGAGCGTGGACTCTCGATCGGGATGGGCTACGGGATGACCGAGACCTCGCCCGGTGCCACGGTGTTGCCTGCCCGCTACTCCCGGGAGAAGCAGGGCTCGGCCGGACTGCAGCACTTCCACACCCAGGTGCGTGTGGTGGACCCGATGGGCCAGGTGTGCCCGGCCGGCGAAGTGGGCGAGATCCAGGTGCAGGGACCCAATGTGATCCGCTCCTACTGGCAGCGCCCTGAGGCCACCGAGCAGTCCTTCGTGCAGGAGCCGGACGGCACGTGGCTCAAGACCGGCGACATGGGCTACTTCGACGACGACGGGGCGCTGTTCATCTCCGACCGACTCAAGGACATGATCATCTCCGGAGGGGAGAACATCTACCCTGCCCAGGTGGAGCAGGCGATCGCCCAGCTGGACGCCGTGGCCGCCGTGGCGGTGATCGGCGTCCCCGATGAGAAGTGGGGCGAGGTGGGGCGCGCGGTGGTCGTGGTGCGAGAGGGGCACGAGCTCACCGAGGAGCAGGTGCTGAGTCACCTGGACGGGACACTGGCGCGCTACAAGATCCCCAAGTCCGTGGTGTTCGTGGACGAGATGCCCCGCACGGCCTCCGGCAAGATCCGCAAGCCGGACCTGCGGAAGGCCTATGGAGGCTGACCGCAGTCCGACGGGCCCAGTTCAGAGGCTCAGAGGCGGTTCAGCGCCCCGTTGAGCACCGGTGCCAGGCGGCGCACGCCCTCCCGCAGCTGCTCACCCGGCACGAAGGAGTAGGCGAGGCGGAAGGTCGGGTGCGGGACGTCGTCGGGAGAGAAGGCCCCACCGGGGACGAACACCACGCCCTGTTCGGCGGCCTCGTGCATCAGCGGCAGCGTGTCCGCGCCCTGGGGCAGGGTGCCCCACAGGAAGAACCCGCCCTGGGGCTGGATGAAGGTGATGGCCGGGTCCAGTTCCTGGCGCAGCTGGTCCACCAGGGCGTCGGCGCGGACCTGGTACTCGGCGGTGGCGCGCTGCACGTGGCCGGTCCAGTCGCAGTGGGTGACGAAGGCGGTGGCGAGCATTTGGCTCAGGATCGAGGCGTGGATGTACGCCGACTCTGCCGAGAGGTAGAACGCGCGCTGCAGTGCAGGCGGGCACAGCGCCCAGCCCACGCGCACGCCGGGGGAGAAGATCTTGGACATCGTGCTCAGGTAGATCACCTGGTCGCGGTGCTTCGCGGCGATCGGCGGGACCGGGTCCGCGCCGAAGGCGAGCTGGCCGTAGGGGTTGTCCTCCACGATCAGCACGCCCGCCTCACGGCAGATCTGGGCCACCTCGTCCCGGCGGTCTGCCGGCAGCAGCGCACCAGAGGGGTTGGCGAAGGAGGGGATGGTGTACAGGAACGCGATCCGGCGCCCCTCCCGGCGCAGCCGCTGCAGGGTCTCACGCAGCCCCTCCGGGATCAGCCCGTGCTCGTCGGTGGGCGTGGCCACCGCGTCCAGCTCCCAGGTGTTGAAGGTGTTCAGCGCCCCCACGAAGGAGGGGTCCTCCACCACGACGACGTCACCGGGGTTTCCGAGCATCCTCGCCGCGGTGTCGATCCCGGCCTGGGATCCCGGGGTGATGGTGACCAGGTCAGGATCAGCGTCCGGGATGCCGTCGGCTGCCATCACGGTGCAGGCCGCCTGGCGCATCTCCGGGGTGCCTTGGCCGGTGCCGTACTGCAGGCTGACCTGGCCCTGCTGGGCGACTAGCTCCTGGGCGATCTGTCCCAGCTCGTACAGCGGAAGGTCGTCCAGCCACGGGTTGCCGCCGGCCAGGGAGATCAGCCCCGGAGTCATGGCCAGGTCGAAGACGTCACGCACGGCGGACTGGCGCACACCACGAGCACGGTCTGAAAGAAATGTTGAAGGATTCTGCACCAGCGTCATGTTAGCAACGTCACTCTCAGGGGGCCAGGGTGAGCCGCCGAGACGGGTGATCAAGGCCAGGGGGTGGACTCGGGGGTTGAGGCAGGTGCGGTGCCGGACGAGCCGGGCTCGGTGATCTCCCGGGAGTGGTCCTCGGCGGGATCGTGGTCGTCAGGGGCCTGCGTGGACTCGTCCAGGGGTCCGTCGGTGGAGTCGATGACGGGGTCCTCGGTGCCGCCAGCGCTGTCCGTCTCAGCTGAGGCGGAGGGGCTCGGCTCGAGGTCCGGCGTGGTGATCTCTGGCCCCAACTCGAAGGGGGACAGTCCCAGGTGCTCGTCCAGGTCCACACCGTTGAGGAGGATCTCAGTGTCCTGCACGCCGGAGGCGTCTGCGGCGGTGCTGTGCAGCTGGGCGCGGATCCGGTAGGACTCGCACTCACTCCGAGTGGTCAGCTCGCCGGTCAGCCGCACGGTGACCGTGTCCCCCTGGACGTCCAGTCCCTCCAGCTCGAGGTCCTCGTTGGAGAAGGCCAGCGAGTTGGTCAGGGCCGGGTCGCCGTGGCTGTAGTACTCATCGTGGATCAGGTACTCCAGCGCCGTGGTGGCCACGTCCTCGGTCTTCACGGGGACGGACTGGCGCCGGATGAGCAGGTCCCCGCAGGCCACCTCGTGACCGGTGGTGGCGGGTGGGAAGTTCCCCTGGATGCCCACGAAGTACAGCGGCACCTGGGTGAAGCCGTCCAGGGAGTTCTCCGGCAGGGAGTAGCCGGATTCGGAGGCGGAGGGGCTGGAGGTGTCCGGCTCCACCATGCACCCCGCCAGGGACAGGGCGAACACCGCTGCAAGGCCGGCCCCGGCGAGGCGGGGCAGGGCTCGGCGGTCCCGCGGGGAGTCAGGCATGGGGTTCAGTCTACTGAAGGACGGCCGGTGCCCGGTCGGTGGTTGCACGGGCTGAAGAAGAAGACGGCCGGGGCCCAAGAACGGGGTGGGCCCCGGCCTATCTGGCGGCCATCCGATCCTGGAGGGGGGGTCATGTGGATCGGTATTCACGCCAGACTCTGGCCCGCAGCACTGCGCTGCGGAAGTCTGTGACAGTCACGGCAAGAAGGCGGTCTCCACCCCTCGCTTCGACCACGATTGCTTGAATCATTCACCAATTTTGGGGTCGGTGTCAAATGGGTCGTGCGACGACGCCGTCGACTCGACACCTTAGGCCCTGTGACCCCTCGATGTGAAGATGTTTCTTCAGGGAGTCGCCGTGACCTCAGGCCGGCGCTGCTGCAACGCCGGTGCAGCGGCGAGGCCGCTGAGGTGACCTGATCTGTCAGGCGGGGGCCGTCGTCGTGACACTGATGGTCGGTGGTGCCACAGGAGCACTAGGCTGGAGCGCATGCCCCTTCGCAACCAACGTGCCGCCGCCCTGCCCGCCAAGCTCAGCCGGACCTGGCTGCTGGTGAACGGTGCCAAGCCGGAGGACTTCGCCCCGGGGCTGGCCTCGGAGGCGGACTCGGTGATCATCGATCTGGAGGCCTCGGTCCCGGACGAGAAGAAGGACGCCGCGCGCGGTCACGTGGTGGACGCGCTCGACGGCGGCATGACGGCCTGGGTGCGCATCAGCGGGATCGAGACCGAGGACTGGGAGAAGGACCTCGAGGCGCTCTCCGGGCTCAAGGGCCTGCGCGGGGTGATGCTCGCGATGACCGAGAAGCCTGAGCAGGTCACCTACACGGCCATGCGCCTGCGTGCAGGCACCCCGGTGCTCGCTCTGCTGGAGACCGCGCTGGGCCTGGAGAACGCCACCCAGGTGGCCATGGCCCCGGGCACCTTCCGGCTGGCCTTCGGCACCAACGACTTCCGCAAGGACGTGGGCGTCTCGGACGACCCCATGGCCATGGCCTACGCCCGCTCGCGCCTGGTGATCGCCTCGCGTGTGGGCAAGCTGCCCGGCGCGATCGACGGTCCCCCCGGTGCCGCCGATGACGATCAGGCCGTGATCGAGTCCTCGCAGGTGACCGCTTCCATGGGCATGACCGGGCGGCTGTGCCTGAACCGCAACCAGGTGGACTTGATCAACCGTCAGCTGGCGCCTTCGGACGACGAGCTGACCTGGGCCCAGGAGATGCTCGAGGCGCACGCCGCCGGAGCATCCGTGGGCGACGGCTCCTACCTGCCGCGCCTGGCGCGCGCGCAGAAGATCGCCGACCTCGCCGACTCCTACGGACTCTGGAACGCCTGATCCTCGCGGTGTCCTGAGGTGGCGCTGAGCGGTGCGCATGACGCGAGCGTGACCTGAATCTCCTGAGCATCTCGGCGGCGAAGTAGACTGCCCACGGTGCCCTTGTGCGGGCGCCCGACTCCCTGCTCCACACGAGTGGAGACCCCTTCGCTGCGCTAGGACATGATGACGCCTTCGGACATCTCCCAGAACCTGAACGAGAACCAGAGCACCGGTAAGGGTCAGCCCGCCACCGGCACCTCGCGCGTGAAGCGCGGTCTGGCGGACATGCTCAAGGGCGGGGTGATCATGGACGTGGTCACCGCCGACCAGGCCAAGATCGCCGAGGACGCCGGTGCCGTGGCCGTGATGGCTCTGGAGCGCGTCCCCGCTGACATCCGCGCGCAGGGCGGCGTGGCCCGCATGTCCGATCCCGACCTGATCGATGGGATCGTGGAGGCGGTCTCCATCCCGGTGATGGCCAAGGCCCGCATCGGCCACTTCGTGGAGGCCCAGGTGCTGGAGGCCCTCCAGGTCGACTACATCGACGAGTCCGAGGTGCTCTCCCCGGCGGACTACGTGAACCACATCGACAAGTGGGACTTGCAGGTGCCCTTCGTCTGCGGTGCCACCAACCTGGGTGAGGCCCTGCGCCGGATCACCGAGGGTGCGGCGATGATCCGCTCCAAGGGCGAGGCCGGCACCGGGGACGTCTCCGAGGCGGTCAAGCACATCCGCACCATCCGGGGTGAGATCGCCAAGCTGTCTTCGCTGAGCAAGGACGAGCTGTACGTGGCGGCCAAGGAGCTGCAGGCACCCTACGAGCTGGTGGCCGAGGTCGCCCGCGAGGGCCGTCTGCCGGTGGTGCTGTTCACCGCCGGCGGTGTGGCCACCCCCGCCGATGCCGCCCTGATGATGCAGCTCGGCGCGGACGGGGTCTTCGTGGGCTCGGGCATCTTCAAGTCCGGCAACCCGGAGGCGCGAGCGGCGGCGATCGTGAAGGCGACGGCGCAGTATCAGGATGCCGCTGCCGTGGCCGAGGCCTCCCGTGGGCTGGGCGAGGCCATGGTCGGCATCAACGTCGCCGATCTTCCTGCACCGCACCGCCTGGCCGACCGCGGCTGGTGACCCTCCCTCGCCTGCGGAACGGGCAGCCCCGGTGAGCCGAGAGACTGACGGGCCGGCCGTCGTCGGGATTCTGGCCCTGCAGGGGGACGTGCGCGAGCATGCCCAGGTGCTGACCGCCCTGGGCGCGCGCGTGCGTGAGGTGCGTGCTGCGGCGGATCTGGACGGGCTGGACGGTCTGGTGCTGCCCGGCGGTGAGTCCTCGGTGATCGAGAAGCTTGCGCGGATGCTGGGGGTCGCGGCGGCCGTCCAGGCGGCGGTGCGTGGTGGGCTGCCGGTCTATGGGACCTGCGCGGGGATGATCCTGCTGGCGGACCGGATCGCGAACCCGATCACGGGGCAGGGCAGCTTCGGTGGACTGGATGTGACGGTGGCGCGCAATGCGTTCGGCTCCCAGGTGCGCTCCTTCGAGACGGAGCTGTCCGTGCCGCAGGTGAGTGCTGACCCAGTGCATGCGGTGTTCATCCGGGCGCCGGCTGTGCTGCGGGTGGGTGAGGGGGTACAGGTGCTCGCCTCGGTTCCCGCGGCGCGCCTGGAGGATCCCTCTCTGCTTCCCGACGGCGGCTTCCTGGCCTCGAGCGGTCAGGTTCCGGTGGCGGTGCGGCAGGGGAGTCTGCTGGCCACGAGCTTCCATCCCGAGGTCACGGGGGACTGGTCGTTCCACCGCTGGTTCCTGGAGTGGCTGGTGCTGCCGGCGCGAGGCGCTCGGCTCTCGAGGTGAGCTGATCTTGAGGTGAGCGGACGGACGCGCCGCTCGGGTCAGTCCTTCGTGGAGAGGAGATCCTGGACGGGGGTGCCGTCCACGAGGATGTGCGCGGTGCTCACGCCGGCGTTGACCAGGGCGGTCTGCTCGAGCTGTCCGATGATGCGTGGGTCGTCGCAGGTTCCGGCGGAGGTCAGCTGGCCGGTGAGGTGCACGGTGACGGTGTCGCCGGAGATCTCGACGCCCTGCAGGTTGAGGTCGGACTCAGCCAGGGCGGTGGTGAGTCCGCGCTCGCCGACCTCGCGGTCACGTGGTGCAAGGAGTGCTTCGATGGCGGCTTCGACGCGTTCGGCACCGGTGAGGGCGGGGTCCATGCCCTGTACGGAGGACATGACCAGGCTGTCGCCGCAGCCTAGCGGGTCACCCTCCGATCCAGCACCACCTTCGAGCACCCAGAAGACATGGACGGGGGAGGCCTGGTGGCCGATCATGGGGTCTTCATCGGTGGGGCTGACGCTGGACGAGGGTGACACAGGGGCCTCCGAGGTTGTGCTCGGCGAGGAGGGGGCGGGCGGACTGACAGATGCGCTGGCCGTGGCGGTCTGGATCTGAGCTTCAGTGCCCGGCGCGGCACCGCATCCGGCCAGAGCGATCAGCAGCACGGCGCTGAGGACTGCGTGCCTGCCGTGTGGCCGCGCGGCCGAGGTCCGTGGGCGCATGACTGAAGCGTAGTTCGGTGCGGGTTCGAAGCCGAGGCTCCCAGTCCGTTCAGTCCTCGATGAAGGGGCTGCCACAGGCCCAGCCGTTCGGGTTCTCGTTGCAGTCGTCGGCGACATTGCGGGTCTTGGAGCGCCAGATGTCTGCAGTGACAGGTTGGCTGGGGACCTGGGCGGTGCCCGGGATGGGCAGCCAGGGGCCGTTGTTGACTGAGTACTGACCGCGGTAGGCGGTGGTGAGGTTCACGGGGAACGTCCCGGTCTCCGTATAACGGTGGGTGGTGTCCAGTTCCTGGTTGAACTCGCGCTGCGGTCCGCCTGGCTGACCGAGGGTCTTGGCCGCACTGCCGTCGCCGTAGTTCCAGGTCCACTGGACGGGGACTGCCTGAATGGCCACGTCCTGACCCAGCATCTCCACATTGAGGGTCTGCGCTTCAGCGGTGGCGTAGAAGTTGGTGTGCGCGTTGCGCAGCCCGAACCCGCCAGAGTCCGCCTCAATGGTGGACGGTGCGATGTTCAGCTGCTGGAAGTCCTCCAACGTGACCACCGGCATCGGCGGCGGTGCTTCCTCCCCCTCGGCCGGCTCTGCGGGAGCGGGTGTCACGGGGTCGGACGAGGTGGAGCAGAATGCGTCGCCGAATCGCGAACGGCGGAACTCAGATTCAGTGTCAAGCTCTGCACGGATAACCAGCTGGCTTCCCGGCTCGGTACAACGAGTCCGTTCCATCTCGAAGCAGTCCAGCTGGCCCGCTCCTTCCACCGTGAAGCAGTACGACTGGAGGATTACTGGGGGTGGTTCCGATGGGTCCGAGATAGTTGGAGTTCTAGTTGTTTGCCGGGTTTCGACTGAGTCAGAAGAATTGTCCGATGCGCGTTGACCTTTGTCCTGATCACTGGAGGATTCAGCTTGAGTTTCAGGGCGAGTTTGCTTTGTTCCCGACACGCCGTAGCGATCACGAGTATCTCCGAGGTCACCGCAAAAGACGTCGAAACACGGGCTAGCTGAGGCTGTGGTGGGCAAAATTATCGACACTGATACGGCGAAGATTGCCACAAGCGCAGATGACCGACGAATAAAAGTACTGTGGCGGTTCATTCTTCGGTTTTGCCTTCAGTGGACAGCGATTCGATTTTCCAATGGCTATCGCCTTCATCGAATGAAGCGGAAGCAGACCAGTAGACGACATCGTCGTTGTCGGTCGATGCGCGCTCGGCCTTAGTGCCATCCGGTTGGTAGACATGTACGGGTGCTTGCTGATCCCGGTACAAGTACGTTCCCCGAGTTTCTCCATCGAGGGCAGCTACATCAATCGTGATCCCGTTCTGCTCAACGACTGCCCAGCCGCCAACGTCGTAAACCGTCGTCCAATCCCCAATGAGTTCATGGCAGAACCCGCAATCTTCTGCGGAGACGGCCATCAGCGGCTCAGCGTCGCCTGTCAGCTTGAGATAATGGAATGCTTCATACCAGTACTCCAGGGCGGCTTCGAGGCCGGCCTGGTCGTTCTTCTTCATGGCGTCGGGCATCTCGGGGGCCGGGATGTTCTTCGCGGCGGAGGTGGAGGTCGCCGGTTCGGGGGTGGCGGACTCGGTGGGCGTCGCCGACTCGGAACCGCCGCCGGGCGACTCAGAGACGGGCGCGCTCGTGCTCTGTCCTGCAGTGGGGCTCGGCGACTCATCGCCCCCGTCGCCGCCACCGGTGCAGCCGGTCAGGAGCAGGGCCGCGGCAGCGCTCAGCGCCAGGGGCATGGTCAGTCGGTTCGGTCGGCGCATCAGCAGCCCTTCCCGTTGGGCCGGGGCACACGCGTGACACTCCAGAAGAGTCCTCCTCCGGAACCTCAGCAGGCCATCCCCAGCCAGACAGTCGGTTCTCTCCCGGGCCATCCCAGTGCCCGGCGTCACTTCAGTGTAGACAGCTCGGTCCCCCCTGCGGAAAGTTGTCCACAGCCATCCTCTCGCGAACACACCTAGACTCAGCCCCATGATGGACTGGATCGCCGCGCTGCCGCTGGGCTGGTCCATCCTCTTCTTCTGGGGCCTGGCCGTCATCCGAGCCACCGTCACCTTCACCCTCGGACGGGGCATCGCCGCCGGCGCCGACCACACCGCACTGCGACGCTACATGTCAGGACCGGTCTACGAACGTGCCATGCGATTCGCGGACAGGTGGGGCCCGTGGGCCATCCCGTTCTGCTTCCTCACGGTGGGGATCCAGACCGCAGTGATCGGCTCGGCCGGCATGGCACGCCTGCGCTGGATCCGGTTCCTGCCCGCCATGGCGCTGGGCACGCTGATCTGGGGCGTCATCTACGGCACCGTCGGCATGGCCGTGGTGTGGGCCGTCATCACCGCCGCGCTGATGAATCCCTGGACGATCCCCGCCCTGGTGGGGGCCGTCGTCGGGGTGGTGGTCATCCTGTGGTGGCGCACCGGCGGCTTCGCCCGGCTCCGCGCCTCACGCGCCCAGCGGCGCCTTCGCGAAGACCGGGCAGATCAGACGTCAGACAGGATTCCCGACGACGGCCGGTAAGCGGTCTCCACGTCCAGTCCCAGTGGCTCGGCCACGGCTTCGGCCACCCCCCGCTGGGTGATGACGCCCTCGTGCGCGTTGAGTCCGGCGGCGAAGCCCTCGTCGGCGGAGAGCGCTTCACGCCAGCCGAGGTCGGCGATCCGCTGGATGTACGGCAGGGTCGAGTTCGTCAGGGCCGCGGTGGAGGTCTGCGGGACGGCGCCGGGCATGTTGGAGACGCAGTAGTAGATCTTGTCGCCCACCAGGTACGTGGGGTCCTGGTGCGTGGTGGGGCGGGAGTTCTCGAAGCAGCCGCCCTGGTCGATCGCGATGTCCACCAGGACCGATCCGGGCTTCATCTGCTCCACCATCTCCGCGGTGACGAGCTTGGGCGCGGCGGCACCGGGGATCAGGACGGAACCGATCACCAGGTCCGCGGCGATCACCTGTTCGGCGATGTTCAGGTGCGAGGAGGCCAGGGTGCGCAGGCGTCCCTGGTGCACGGAGTCCAGCTGGGCCAGGCGGTCCAGGGAGATGTCCAGGATGGTCACGTCTGCGCCCATGCCCGCGGCGATCACCCCGGCGGCCTCGCCGGCCACACCGCCGCCGATCACGGCCACGCGTGCACGCCGGGTGCCGGGGACCCCGCCCATCAGCACCCCCGAGCCGCCGTGGGCCTGGGTCAGGTGGTAGGCGCCGGCGAGCGGGGCCAGCCGGCCGGCGACCTGGCTCATGGGGGCGAGCAGCGGCAGGGTGCGGCCGCGCGTGACGGTCTCATACGCGATGGCGGTGGTGCCGGACTCCAGCACGGCGCGCGTGCACTCCGGGGAGGCGGCGAGGTGCAGGTAGGTGAACAGGACCTGGCCCTGGCGGAGACGGTGGTACTCCTCGGCCACGGGCTCCTTGACCTTGAGCAGCAGCTCGGCGCGCTGCCAGAGCTCGTCCGGGTCCTCCACCAGTTCGGCGCCGGCGGTCCGGTACTGCTCGTCGGTGATGCCCGAGCCCACACCCGCCCCGGCCTGCACCATCACCTGGTGGCCGCGCCGGACCAGCTCTGTGACGCCGCCGTGGGTCAGCGCGACCCGGAACTCGTTGTTCTTCACCTCTGTGGGGACACCGATCAGCATGGGGGTGAATCTACGGGTCTGAGCAGTCTTTGGGGAGATCTGCCGAACGATCTGCGGAAATCCACCGTAGGCTGGCGCAGAAGTTCAGGAACTGGGTCACAACAAGGCGGTGGCGATGCATCATCTGCAGGGGCTGGACAGCACGGACCAGCGGCTTCTCGAGCTGCTGCGTCAGGACGCCCGGCGCACGAACGCGTCCTTGGCGGAGGAACTGGGCATCGCCCCGTCCACGTGCCTGGCCCGGCTGAAGGCCCTGCGTGCCTCCGGTGCGGTCCGGCGCTTCACGGTGGACGTGGAGCCGACGGCGCTCGGACACGGTCTGGTGGCGCTGATCTCGGTGCGGATCCGCCCGGGCGCGCGGCATCGGATGGAGGAGTTCTTCGAGCAGATGCGCCAGCTGCCGGGTGTGATGCAGGTGTTCTTCCTGGGCGGTGAGGAGGACTTCCTGCTCCACGTGGCGGTGGCCGACTCCGCCGAGGTCTCACGGTTCGTGCTGGAGAACCTCTCTGCGGACCCGGCCGTGGCCTCCACGCGCACGTCCCTGGTGTTCAAGCACGAGTACGGCGAGCGGCCGTGGCAGGGACGGTGACGCTCACTCGGACCTGACCTGCGCCAAGGTCCCGACGGCGGCCGCGCACCTCAGTGCCCGGCTCACCCGCTCACGCCCAGCCGGGTGGAGGACGGTGACGGGGTGGGCGTCTCGGTCTTCTCGAACCGGTTGCCGGGCACGGTCAGGTTATTCGGATCCGCACGGTACTCCTGCAGCGAGGGGTGCTCGGAGCAGGCGGTGTAGCTGCCGATCTTGGTCCGTTCGGTGGAGACGTGCACGGTCATCAGGGTCCCGTCCGCCTGATGCAGGGCCATGAAGCGGTCTCCGTCCTGCGGCATGGAGCCCTTGCCCCGCCGGGTCTCCGAGTACCCCTCGGCCTCAGCCCACTGCGCCACCTCGTCCAGCGTGGCGTCCGGTTCAGCGTGTCCCGCGCCGTGCAGGATGACCTGGAACTTCAGGGGTCCGTCCATGGCATCGGCGCCGGCCAGATCACCGCTGCGGCACGGGGCGGGGTTCAACTCCATTCGGTCCATGGCCAGGTCGAACGGCTTATCGTTCCGCGTCCACTTGCCTCCGAGCAGCTCCGTCACGCCTGCCATATCGGAGAACATGCGGTCCAGCAGCACCTCGGCGGTCTGATCTGCCGTCTGATCCTCCGCCTGCTCAGCGGGGGAGGTCGGGGACGAGTCTGGGGTGCTCATATCGGTCTGCTCCTGGATCGGGGAGGACGGGGCGTCGGAGGGGCTGCCCGCCGGGGCGGCACAGCCGGTGAGCATGAGTGCCAACAGTCCTGCGGCGGCTGCACGGCGCGTCATGAGAACATCTCCTCCACCTTCTCGTGCAGCTGTGTCTGCTTCTCGTCGATCCAGTCGTCGAGATCGTCCTGCAGTCCGTCCACCACGCTGTCCCCTCGCTCCTGCAGCCAGTCCACGGGGGCGTCTGGCACCCACCAGCGCTCCTGCTGCCAGGTGTCCACGCTCTCCTGGATGCTGTCCTGTCTGGAGTCCACGGTATCGCGCAGGTCCTGCTGGGTGGTCTCGACGAACGTCGGCAGGCCGCCCTCCTCGAACGCGTCGTAGAGCTGTTCCCCGTAGGGGATGACCTCGGGCCACGTCTCCCGGACCCAGTTGACGCCACGCTCCGCCAGCCCCTCGAGGTCCTGCTGGCGGTCATCCACCCACTGATCGGCATCGGACTGGGCATCGTCCACTGCGGCATCGACGCGATCCTGCACCCAGTCGATCGGGGCATTCGGCACCCACCAGCGCTCCTGCTGCCGGTCGATCCAGCTGTTGGCCTCATCCTGCTTCCCGTCCACCCAGGACTGTGCGTCGTTCTGGTGTGCGTCTACCCAGGCGTGAGGCTGTTCCATGATGATCGGGACAGGATCCTCGCGCAGGTCGTCCCACCAGGACTGATCGATCAGCTCCACCTCGTGCCCGTTGCCGTCGAGGATGGTCGCGATCGAGTTGAGGGACATGGTGTCGGGCTCGGTGTAGCCGTTGCCGTGCGGCTCCACGCCCATGTGACCGGTGGTGGGAAGCTGGTCCTGACCGGGGCCGCCGTCGGAGGAGAAGACCTTCGCTCCCCATTCATCGTCGGTGGGGGAGACACGCTGATCCCCGCCGAAGGGACTCAGCGTCTGTCCCAGCGGGACGGCGATCATGTCTCCACGGGCCTGGGTGGCGTAGACCTCGGGCCGACCGTCGGCGTCACGGGCCACGTTCAACGCCTCGGCGTTCGGGACGTAGTCCGGGTCCACGCCCACGGCGCCGTACATGACGTAGCTGTCCACGGTGTGCTCGGTCATCGTCAGGGCGTAGGCGGCTGTGGGCGTGCCGTAGGAGTGGGCGGCCACATTGAATCGCGGGTCTGTCTGCGGGGTCTCGGGCAGTCCCTGGGTCTGCGCCACATACTGGGCGTTGGCCGCGCGTGACTCCTGGAACGCGTCGAGGGCGTGGGCCAGAGGGATGGCGCCCTGGTAGGCGGCCTCGTTGGAGAGGACCTGGGAGGAGCCGAGGGTGTCCGGGTGATGGGCGCCGTCGGGGGTGTCGTAGCCGATCCAGAGCACGGTGGCCCGGTCACCGTTCGTGGCGTCGTAGATGTGCTGCAGCTCGTCCATCATGGCGGGGGCGCCGTTGGTCTCCGCGCCCATGCCCGGCACCCGCCAGGTGACGTTGTCGGCGGTGTCCGGGTTGCCGATCGCCAGGGCTCCGAGCACATGCTCCTGGGCATCGTCGTGCCGCAGGGAGATCAGATACCGGTGCCCGTCCTGGACGTCGGCCAATGCCTCCCGGATGTTCTTGAGGTCGTTCCGGTGGTCGTCACTGAGCGTGGGGTCCTGGTCCAGCAGGTCCAGCACCTCGAGGTTCGCCGAGGCGCGGTCCGTGTAGGGCACGCCTTCGGTGTTGCCCACCAGCCCCGGCAGCGCGAGCACCAGGGCCGTCTGCTGCTCGGTGCTCAGCCCCTGCCACCAGGCCGCGCCCTCGGCACCGCCGGGCCAGGAGTCCAGGTCTCCCTCCGTCGTCGGGAGCGGGGGAGGGGAGACCCGCAGGCCAGGATGCAGCGCGCCCACGGCCTCGATCTGCTCGGGGGAGAGGCCGGCCAGGTGCTCGTAGTAGGCGGCCAGGTCCTCGCCGGTGGCGTTGGGCATCATCGCCTGGTCGTAGAGCTCCTTGGCCTTCACGACGGCGGGATCCCGGGTTACGTAGGCGAAGTTCGCCTTCACGGCGCGGTCCGGTCGCAGGGCCATGGCGGTGTCCACTGCCGCGGCGTAGGCGGTCTCGGCCTCGGTGAGCCGGGTGACCAGGGCGTCAGCGGAAGCTTGGACGGGAGCCTCGTGCTGGGCCTTCAGGCGCGTGCGGTCACCGTCGGTCACGTCCTCGCCGAGCGCCTCGATGTCACGGTCGTAAGCGGACTGCGCGTTGGCCAGATCGACGGTGAGAATGGTGTGCCGGGCGGTGCGGATGGCGTCGAACTCGTCTGCGGCGGCACCTGCGGCGTCCTGGAGCCCCTGGGCCATGGAGACCACATCGTCCACATCGGCGTCCGGGTCGGCGAAGGCGCTGTAGAGGTCATCATCATGGTCGGTGTCCGAGTAGATTCCGGGCAGGACGGTCCAGTCGGAGGCCAGGTCCTGCACGGTGGACTGGAGCGTCTTGACCTGGGTGAGCACGTCGGAAGCCGCGGTGCGGATCGGCTCACCCTCGGGGACGTGGTCGGTGGCGGTGAGGTTCACGGTCAGCGGCATCTCACTCCACCGCCTGGCTCTCGGCGCGCACGGCCATCTCGCGGTCGCCGGCCTGCCAGTGCGTGGCGGCCTCACGGGTGCCTGCGGCGAGGTTCTCACACTGCACGATCACGTCCATCAGGGCCGGTCCCAGGTTGTCCGCACCGGCGGACTCGGTGCGGCCTGCGCAGGCCGTGGTGCCGAAGGCGAGCTTGAGGTCGGCCACCGCATCCTCCACGGCGACCTTGTCCTCGGGCATGTCCAGGACCACCGGGTCCACCCGGTCGAGGAAGGTGAAGACCGCCTGGTAGTTGATCGTCGGCATACAGGTCCTCCTCCGGTCTCGATCTGCGGCGCGCCACCTGAGGTCAGCTCAGCAGAACACTCTCGACCGTACGGAGGGGCGGGTGGGGCGTCGATGGGGAGAACTGCCCATGCGCACCCCGGCGGACGCGCATACTTGAGGCGTGGACTTCCATCTTCTGGCGACCGTGATCGCCGCCATCGCCCTGATCGTGGCCGCGCTCGGCACCATCTTCCCGATCCTGCCCGGCTCGATCCTGAGCATCATCACCTTGATCGCCTGGGCCTGGGCCCTAGGTTCACCGGCGGCGTGGACCGCGGGGATCATCGGTTCTCTCATCGCGCTCGCGGGACTCTCCGCCTCCGCGGTGCTGACCGGACGGAAGATGAAACGCGAGCAGATACCCAACGGGCCGATCCTCGTGGGAGTGGCCGGGGCCGTCGTCGGGATGTTCGTCATTCCGGTGGTGGGCCTGTTCGTGGGCTTCGCCGTGGGACTGCTGGCCGCGGAGATCGTGCGGCGCAAGGATCTGCGCGCGGCGGTGCGGTCCTCCGTGGAGGCGCTGAAGTCGATGGGCCTGGGGATCCTGGTGGAGTTCGGCTGCGCCTGCCTGGCCGGTTCGGTGTTCGCGATCGGGACTCTGGCGCACTTCCTGAACCGCTGACCTGGCCTAGGCGTGAGCGGCTGGTTCCGGACTGTCAGCACGCGCCTGGCGCAGGGGCTGCTCTTGGTAGCGTTCGTGCCAGCCGATGAAGATCGCCAGGCACACCAGCGGGAAGAACAGGGTGGACGACGGGCGGTCGAGGACGTAGTCGACTGCCGAGACGAGCAGCACCAGCCACGGGATCCAGGGCAGCTTCTGCCACCGGCGGCCACCGGACACCACGCCCAGCAGCACGGCACCGATCACCATGGCCAGCGGGAACGGCCCCGCGTGGTCCGTCTGCACCCCGGCCATGTCGGTCAGGACGGTCACCAGGACGGCGGCGATCAGGACGGGGACGGAGGCACGCAGCGCGGGGAACAGGTGGTCCTTGAGCCGTCGGGCAGCGAGCATCCGACCAGGCTGTCACAGTCGGCGCCCTGCCTACCTCTCGGCGGGGCCGTTCACGCTGATGCTCGTGCCAGAGAACGGACAGCGTGGTCATCCAGAATGCGGTGTACATCCACGCCTCATTGTTGGTGGCGTACATCGCGGCGGTGACGGCGAGTCCCGCCCAGGGCAGCCAGGGCGTGGTCTGCCACCGTCGCAGGTGAGCCACCACCCCGATGGCGATCAGCAGAGCCCCCGCGGTCCACGGGAAGGCATCGGTCTGGTCCGTGGGCGTGCCCACCAGCTGCACGGCCAGGACCACAGCCGTCAGGACCACGAGGATGGGCGCGGTGGCTTTGACGGCGTGCTGCATGGGTCCCCCTGGATCGGCGCGAACGGGTGTCACGTGCGTCCCAGCACGTCAGCGACTGCCCAGGGGCGCCAGTGGACCTTTGTCTACTCGTGATCCGGCAGACTGGACTCATGGAGATCTACGACGTCCAACTCGATCCCACCGGTACCCTGATCGACTGGCCCCAGCTGATCCTGTGGGGTGTCCTCGCCCTGGCGGGACTGATCGCGGCGGTGTTCCTGTTCCCGGGGAAGCGTCCCAGCGGAGCGAGTTGGCTCTCCCGGTTGGCGGCGTCTCTGGTGGGTGTGGCGATCGCCCTGGTGGCTGGTGCGCTCGCCATCAGCGCCCTGCAGGGGGTCCAGCAGCACCACATCTCCGGGATTGTGGAGAACCAGGGGACGGTGGACGGTCATCCCTGGGTCCAGTTGGAGTCCATGCCCTTCCCGGTGATCTGGGAAGGGCACCAGATTCCCGACGACGGCCGGCTGGGTGGCCTGTGCACCGAGGGTTCCCCGGTGGCCGGCATCGAGTGGACCTGCGCCCCACCGCGCTGATCAGTCCGCTTCAGTGGGTGTAGACGGCTGACGGGGCGTGGTGGCGGCCAGGATGCGCGCCCGGACGCGTTCAGCCCGTTCCTCCTTCTCCCGGTCACGAGCACGGAGTTCGGTGGCGAGGTCTGTGTCGTCCACATCCACGGCCTCATGCAGCGCCAGCCTCAGGTCGAGCGCATCGAAGAGCCGTAGCAGCGGTGCCAGCTCGGCACCTGCATGCCCGTCCTCGACGCGGGCCAGCCACGAGCGCGAGACTCGCGCCCGCGCGGCAGTCTCCGCCTGGCTGAGGAGCTGTTCCAGGCGCGCGTTCCTCACCAGGATGCCCAGGGTCAGCGCCGTGCCAATCAGGTGGGGGTTCACGTTGCACCTCGGTCCTCGAACGAGGACAACTCTTGTCCTCGTTCGAGGACATACTTCCACCGCGAACTCCTTCCCCGCCGAGGTTGTCCACAGACACGACGAGCCCCGCTGCAGTTCGCACTGCAGCGGGGCTCGGTCGGTGAAGCTGGTGAGCGTCCGATCAGATGATCTGGCGGCCCTCACGCTTGGCCTCTGCGGCGTCCTTGTAGAAGCCCCAGGCGATGGCGATCAGCACGCCGAGCACGAGCACCGGCCACATCAGCACGTACGCAGTCAGTAGTGCGGTCATGATTCCTCCTTGCAATCCGTTCGGATCAGATCGTCAGGTCAGTTCGAGCGGGCAGCACCGGCGGGGACACCGTCGGCATCGGGACCGGCAGCACCGGCAGAGGCAGCAGCAGCCTCCGGCGTCGTCGGGTCGAAATCACCGGTGACATGCTGGATGGTCTCGAAGTCGAAGTTCTGGCTGGAGCGGAAGCTCATGAAGTAGCAGACCAGGAACGAGACCGCGTAGGCCACCAGGGAACCGGAGAGCACGGCGTAGTCGCGCAGGAACCCGAAGGCGAACGGGGCAGCGGCCAGGGTGGCCACGGCGCCGACGATGATCGCCGGCTTCAGTCCGAAGAAGCCGAACGCCATGATGCCCAGCACCACACCGATGCCGATGATCGCCAGGACCTCCACGATCACGGCCCATGCACCGTCCAGGGCCAGCCACTCGAAGCGGACCGGCAGGAACACCACCAGGGCGGCGATCACGGAGATGGTGAAGGCCATGTTGGTGACCTTCGGCCAGTAGAACGAGGCGATGACCGGGAACACCAGGCAACCCCACAGAGCGCCGACGAACACCAGCAGGTCCAGGATGTTGAACTGGCTGGTAGCGAAGAACAGCGCGGCACCGGTGGCGATGATCATCGTCACGCGGCCGATCAGCAGCATGGTCTTCGGGTTGGCGTTGTCGCGGCCCACCGACTGTCCGTACATGTCTGCCATGACGATGGAGGACAGTGCGGACAGATCCGAGTCAGCAGTGGAGGACAGTGAGCCGATGATCATCAGGAACGCCAGCGCCACCAGGATCAGCGGCAGGTACTGCGAGACCATCTGCGGGATCAGGTTGTTGACGTCACCGTCCATGGGCTCAATCCCCAGGTAGAGGGCCATCACGCCGAGCATGCCGATGCCGATCACGGTGCCGCCGTAGCCGATGGTGGCGGTGATGAAGGTTGGCTTGATCAGATCCTCACGCACGGCGAACAGCCGCTGGGCGATGGTCTGGTTGCCGATCGCATAGGCCAGCACGGCCGCGATGTACGGGGCACCCTGGTTCATGAACGCCTCGGAGGAGAAGAAGTCCTGCTGCTGCGGGGTGACGTTGCCTGCGGCCACGCCGGCCTCGAACATAGACGGTCCGCCCGCAGCGAAGAACACCACGGGGATGATGATCACGGCCGCGCCGAGCATGGCCATCACCTGGGCGAAGTCAGTCAGCACGGAGGCGCGGAAGCCGGACCACAGGGTGTACAGCAACACGCCCGCGGCGATGATCAGGATGCCCGCCCCGAAGCTCAGCGGGGAGAGCATGGCGATCAGGGCGCCGCCGGCAATGAAGTTGGAGGTCAGCGAGATCAGCGAGCCCAGCACATTGGACCCGGCGAGCATCAGCTGAGAGGAGCGGCCATGGCGGGCGTACATGACCTCGGCAAGGGTGTGCGCCTTGGGGGCCACCTTGCGGATCCGCTTGCCGAAGGGGTAGATGAACAGGATCATCAGTGCGCCCCACAGCCCGTAGTGGATGGGGCCGGAGACACCGTACGTATAGCCGGCGGTCGCGGAGGCGTACATCGAGGAGGCCCAGATCCAGGTGGCGGTCATGGACGCCGCGGAGACGCCGAAGCCGATCTGGTTGCCGGCGGTCATGTAGCCGTCGGCGTTCTCCTTCTTGCGGCTGATCATCATGGACATGACCAGCGTTCCCCCGTAGAAGAGGGCGAGCAGCAGGGCAACGAGCCCGATGCCCAGATATGTCATTTCCTGTGCGGGCGGCACGGTCTTCCTTTCGTCGGCTGACAGGTCAGCCGCCGGCACCGGCAGGCGCGCCTCAGGTGCTTGCGCTCTCACGCGCGAGGCTGTGCCGCTGGTGCGAAGCGGCGTCCGGTCCTCACTCGTGGGCGCGTGATGCCCGAGGGACCAGCAGTTCAGCCCAGGCGGTCCTGGGCAGGCAGGCCGTGAGCACTCCACAGCCACCATTTCCCGACGACGGCCGGGCGGGTTCCGAGCATCGGCTCGGCTTCACCGGGCCTCACCCGGAGAACGGGGCTGCCACTCATGCATCGCCTGCGCTGACTCCATGCGCTTCTCGGCGCGGTCTGCAAGCACGAACACTGCACGTGGGGCAGTCCCTGCGGCGCCTCTGCGCCACAACGGCCGGCGATTTTCCACGAAACTGTGGAGTAACACCAGCCGACCCCACTGTTTCATATTCACCTGTGGGTGGCCAATCTCGCCCTGACCGGCCGTAGGGTGTGGCCATGCAGACCAAGGGAAGAGTCGCGGTGGTGACCGGCGCCGGTTCGGGCATCGGCCGCGCCGTGGCGGAGCTGATGCTGGAGAGCGGATACCGAGTCGTTCTGGCGGGCCGGCGAGCGGAGCTGTTGGAAGAGGTGGCGCGGGGCAGAGAAGGTGCCCTGGTGGTGCCCACTGATGTGACCGTCGTCGGGCAGGTGGACCGGCTGTTCCAGACCGCTGTGCAGACCTGGGGGCGCGTGGACGTGCTGTTCAACAACGCCGGGGTGACCGGTCCGGCGGTGAGTGCTGCGGATCTGGATCCGGCGGACTGGGACGCCACGGTGGCGGTGAATCTGACAGCGGCGACCCTGTGCGCGCGGGTGGCCATGCGCGTGATGAAGGAGCAGGACCCGCGGGGTGGGCGGATCATCAACAACGGTTCGATCGCGGCGCACACTCCGCGGCCGCAGTCGGTGGCGTACGCGGTGACGAAGCACGGGATCACAGGGCTGACGAAGTCGATCGAACTGGACGGGCGCGCGTTCGGGATCTCCTGCGGGCAGATCGACATCGGCAACACGGCCACCGAGCTGGCGGACGCGTTCGTGGCCGGACCGGGCGCCCTGCAGCCGGACGGGCGGCGGATCCACGAGCCCACGTTCCCGGTGGCCGAGGCCGCGCGGGCGGTGCTGTTCATGGCGGACGTCCCGCCGAGCGCCAACGTGCTCAACATGGTGATCACCGCTGCGGGCATGCCCTTCGTCGGCCGCGGGTGAAGGGTGGAACTGCCGTGCGGACATGGAACGGTGGGCGGTCCAGGAGTATGATGGACCGGTGCCGCCGGGACTGCCGGCAGCGCGCGGGGCTATAGCTCAGTTGGTAGAGCGTTTCGTTCGCAATGAAAAGGTCAGGGGTTCAATTCCCCTTAGCTCCACTCGCCACCCTCGAAGGCCCCGGGACGTCACGTCCCGGGGCCTTCGTCGTACCCTGCCTTACTTGTCTGCGACGCTCTTGTCCCGGACGTGGACTGAGGTCCGGCCACCAGAGTTGGGGCCAGATGTAGGGTGATTCATCGCTTGTGTTCGGCAGAGAGTCCAGTGCATACTGGTACCAGATCCCGTACCACTTTGAGGAGGCGTCATGGCAGTCACGGCGACGGAGGCTCGCAAAAACCTCTTTCCCTTGATCCAGCAAGTCAATGAGGACCGCGCCCCCGTCGAGATCACGTCGCGCAATGGCGATGCGGTGCTCATGTCACGGGCGGACTACGAGGCACTGGAGGAGACGGCGCACCTGCTTCGGGTTCCGGCGAACGCCCGCCACCTGCTGGAAAGCTTGGCGCAGGCTCGCTCGGGGGAGCGCATGGAGCGTGACTTGGAGCGATGAGGTTGGTCTTCACGCCCAACGGATGGGATGACTACACCTATTGGCTCGCAGCCGACCGCCAGAATCTGAAGCGCATCAACCGATTGATCGATGACGCCCTCCGCGATCCCACCTCCGGGATCGGCAAGCCAGAACCGTTGCGCCACATGCTCTCTGGGGCTTGGTCCCGGCGAATCACGGAGGAACATCGGCTTGTCTACCTCGTGGACGGTGACGGCCTCGTCATCCTCCAGGCCCGCTTCCACTACAGCTGAGGCGCGCCCTCCATCGTCATCAGTACGAGATCATCAACAGATGAGCGCGATAGAGGCGGAGTTCGACACGCGCCCTGAGCTCCACTGAATTGCCCTGAACGATCAAGGGTCTCGGAACTGCGGTTCCGGGGCCCTTCGTCGTACAACCTGTCATTGGCGCGCCGCTATGAAAGGTTGTGTCCCTGACCTGTCACAGCACGCCTGGAAAGTAGAATGACTCGACACCGGGAGCGGGGCCCAGACCCCACAACAGATCCGGGCCCCGATGGGAGCTCATTGACGGTTCCAAGCATGTCGACCCCGCCGGCTGCTCACTGCAGTGTCAGCCCATGGCGCGGCAATGTCCGCAGAGGGGCCAGCCGTTCGATCCCTGCCGACTATTGCGGGCAGGAATCTGTTAGCCGGAAGGGCAGCCGGAGTGCATATGAAGCACATCAGGATCAGACTCATGCCTTGAGTAGTAGGCCGAGACTTGCATGGCGGTTCCTATCGTTCGGGTCGCCCGTTGGTGGGGACACCGTGAACGTAGTTTCGAGTCCGGACAAGATAAGGATCCGGCTACGTCGTTCTGACCTCGTCCGGCTGGGGTCTAGAACCGTCGTTGCGGATCAGGCGGAAGATGCGCTCCTCGACGTCGGCTGGCGGAAGTGGATTGCCGGTCGACCTCGACTTTCCCCACTGCCGCAGTAGATCGATGTACTTCTCGTAGGACGGGGTCTTGGCATATCGGAGCCGTGGGCCACCGTTGTCTCGGAGCCACCGCATGACCAACTGATCCAGCACGGGCGCGGTATTGTCGACGTTCCTGCCTTTCTCGGTGGTGACGAAGTACAGCCACTTAGTGAAGAACGCTGGGCCGAGGCCCGCGATCTTGCCCTCATTGTTGAGGTAGTAGTAGCCGGCAACGGGTCCGTCCTGCGTGGCAATCTCCGATGCCTTCTCAAGCCGGCGCACCGATTGCTCTGAGATGTTGGCACCGTGGAATGCGCGGGAGCCTGTCAGGACGTAAGCCGTTCTGTAGGGGCCATACCCGGAAGAGCCGTGCCCCCACATCATGGCAACGACAAATGCACTTGCGGTGTCTGTCTTCAGGTTCGCGGTGACGAACTGAGCCACGTCCAGGCGATCCATCTGCCGTGGGAGGTCTTCGATCGATTCCGCCAGGCCGTCGATGTGTCCGAGCCACCTCAACCAGGAGTCCTTCCTGACGGGGAACTTCTGTTGCGGAGCGAAGTCTGGGGCATCGATGAGTTCTTGGAGGAGCGTGGGAGGAACGTTCATGTCCTGATGGTGCCCGGTGGACAGGACGAGGTAAACAGCAGTACCGGGTATCGACCGGACACCTGGCCCGATGTGTGGCCACTGCGAGCACCTCGGTCTCTCTCGAGTTCAGGCTGAGTGCACTTGATCTTCGGTTCGGCCGGGTCGGTTGCCATAGCACGTGAACTCCCGTAGATGTGATGTACCGCACATCTGCATCTGAGGGAGATCCCGTGTCCACACCGAACCTGTCCCGTCGTTCGTTCCTCGCCCTGGCCGGCGCCGGAGCGGTCAGCACCATCGCCTGGCCGGCCTGGGCCGCTGATGCCCGCCGCCCCGGCGCGGTCCGCGCGCCCAAGCTCACTGCCTCCGACCGGCAGATCATCAACCAGATCCGCCCGTCCAACGCGATCGAGCACCTGACGCACCTGACCGAGAACATCGGGCAGCGTTACACCGGCACCCCGCAGGAGAAGGAAGCGGCCGACTACCTGGCCGCCACCCTCGAGAAGTACGGATACGGCGTGGACGTCGAGTCCTTCGAGGTCCCGGACCGTCGGATCGGCACACTGACCGGCCCCGCCCTGACCGACACGCTGAACTGGGGAGTGGGACCGGCTCCCCAGGGCCCGCAGAACGTGACCGTCGCCGGAGAACTGATGGTGGCGCCGTCGGGAATGCCTGCTGACCTGCCGGCCGACCTGGCCGGGAGGATCGTCATGCGCGTGGTGACCGCCACCGAAGACATCACCCCGCTGGCTGTGGCCGCCGCCGCACGCGGGGCCGTGGCCGTGATCTCCACCCGCCGGGACGCGAACTACCCGAGCCAGGCCTCCGCCTTCGCCCCGAACCTGCGCGTGGAGTCAGTGGACATCCCCGTGGTCGGGGTGAGCCAGGTGCAGAAGCACGCGCTGCTCGCCGCCCTCGAGCGCGGTGCGGTCCGGCTGACGCTGACCACCGAAGAGTTCGTCAACACCACCAGCCAGAACGTGATCGCCACCCGCGCCGGCCAGAAGGGCGGTGGCAAGGGCGGCCGTGACTGGGTCATGCTCGGCGCACACTATGACACCGTGATCGGCTCGCGCGGCGCCAATGACAACGCCTCCGGCACCTCGGCGCTGCTGGAGCTGGCGCGCGTGATGCGCAATGCCCCCACCTCCAGCGACCTCTCCTTCGGGTTCTGGGGTTCGGAGGAGGTCGGGCTGGTCGGATCCCAGATCTACGCGCAGAACCTGGACGCGGGGGAGCGCGGACGCCTGCGCGGGGTGTTCAACAATGACATGATCGCCACCAGCTGGGCGCCCTCGGAGAAGTATTGGGTGCTGGACCTGCGCGGGGAGTCCAACCGCGTGAACCAGGCCGTCTACGCGGTGGGCGACCGCATGGGCTACCGCGCGCAGATGTCCGACATCTTCGAGATGGGCCGCAGCGACCACCAGTCGTTCTCCCAGGTGGGCGTGCCCTCAGGCAACTTCGGCTGGCTGCACACCGACGGCTTCATCCTCGAGCCGGAGTACCACTCCTCCGACGACACCGTGGCCCGCAACATCTCCGTTGAGCGCCTCACCGTCGCCATGGAGATCCAGGGCGCCGCGGCCTACGCGCTGGCGAGGGACTGAGGCGGCGCGGTGGTCAACTGCTCGGAGTCACCAAGTGGCCGGCCAGCATCACCGACGTCTGGTCCATCGTCAGCTCGGCAGCGGCCACTCCCGTGACCAGATCGAACGCCTGGTCCTCGCTCAGGGTGAGGCGTAAGCCGTTGAGGCGAACAAAGTGCTGCAAAGCGACCCAGGCAGTGCGTTTGTTCCCATCCAGTAAGCCGTGGTTTCGAGTGAGTGACTCCAAGAGGGCGGCTGCCTTGCTCGGGAAGGAAGCGTAGACCTCGCGTCCGTAGGCGACCGTGGCAGGGCGGGCGAGGGCGGATTCGAGCAGTCCCGCGTCTCTCACGTGAAAGCCGAGGCGGTCTGCGAAGTACAGGACGTCGTCGAGGGAGACGTACTCCGTCATGCGTCAGCGAGACGGCGGAGCAGGCTGGCGTCTTCTGCCAAGACGGCCGCCAAAGTCTGCTCACGAGCGGCTTGACGATGAGCTGACTCCAGAACCATCTTCACGCCGCGCAGGACGAGGGCGCTCTTGGATGTGTGTTCAGCCGCTGCCAGCTCGTCCAGCTGTGCGTCCAGTTCGTCAGGCAGTCGCAGGTTCATGGCCATGTCACTATGGTACCGGAATGGTACCGGTGGGTCCGTGCCCATCTGCACCACGCGCAGGTGCCCTCACACCTCGCAGGAGACCCAGGGGCCGAGGCGGTCGGTGAGGTGCTCGTCGGTGGTGAAGGCGACGACGTCGTAGCCGCCCCGGCCTGCACCCTGGTCGCGACGGCGTGAGCCCCAGTTCTCCCGGTACTCGAGCACGGCCAGCTCCTCGTCCACCACGGTGATCACCACGGAGCGGGCGCCCGGCCGCTGGAGGTGGACCACGGCGGTGCGGGCGTCGTCCCGGTGGAGCCGCCCCACCAGCAGGCTGCCCTGCGGCGTGGGCGTGAGGTCCGCGCGCAGCAGCCCTAGATCCTGCAGGCGCTGCAGCTCGGCGGGGTCCTTCTGCGCGGACCGGGCGCCGCCCCAGGCGGCGCGTTCCAGGGCGAGCAGGGACCGCTGCGGCAGCGGTTCCAGCGGGGGAGTCAGGGGCTTCCAGACGGCGGCGGGAGACTCGGCATGGATGCTCGCCCAGTCCGGTGCGAGGGAGCGTGGTGACGGCGCGGGGTCGCCGTGACGCCGTGCCAGGCCCTCCACCTCACGCACCCAGCCGGGGCGGAACCGAGCGGGCATCCCGGAGGTCCCCACGACGTGGCCGGCCACCGCTCAGGCCAGTCCGCCGAAGAAGCACACGGCCCATGAGATCCCGCTGGAGGTGGTGGGGCCATGAGGTGCGAGCGCGAGAGAGATCGGTTCCGTCAGGCCCATCAGCACCAGCCCCGCACCGATGAGCACGAGTCCGGGCCCCAGGTGGCCGGCGTAGATCCCCGGGCGGGATAGCTAGCGGCGGTTCCAGCCGGCTTAGGCGCCCCAGCCGCCGATCAGGAACAGCACCCCGGCCAGCGCGAACGCGATCATGTGCATCCCTCCGCTCGGCGTCAGACGGCTGCGCCCAGAACAGGCGCGGCCCGGCTCCACGGTAGCGGCTGCGGCGGTGGTGCGTCGTCGGGATGTCCCAGAGAACTGTTGTCACGCGTACTCGCCATGTCCTACGATGTACTCAAACGAGTACACATGTATTCATCACCCTGAACCACAGACCCGGAGGACCACCATGGCCGGAACAGACCAGAAGCTCGATGCAGATGTGATCGTGGTCGGAGGTGGCAACGCCGGCTTCTCCGCCGCGCACGCCGCCGCCACCCGTGGCCGCAAGGTCATCCTGCTGGAGCGCGGCACCGATGAGATGGCCGGCGGCAACAGCTACTACACCGCCGGTGCCACCCGCATCATCCACGACGGCCTGGAGGACCTGCAGAAGTTCATCGAGCACGACGACCGTCACGACCGCTCCGAGGTCCCGCCGTACACCATCGAGGACTACCGCTCGGACATGGAGCGCGTCACCGAGGGCCGCACGGACAAGGACCTGATGGAGGTGCTGATCAAGGAGTCACGGCCCACCCTGGAGTGGCTGCACTCGCTGGGTCTGAAGTACCGCCTGATGTACGAGCGCCAGGCCTACGAGCGTGAGGACGGCGGGTTCCTGTTCTGGGGCGGACTGCATGTGGGCAACGTCGGCGGCGGCGAGGGCCTGATCGCCGACCACACCCGCGTGGCGAAGGAGCTGGGCACGGACATCCGCTACGGCCACCGTGCGCGCCGGCTGATCGTGGAGGACGGCAAGGTCGTGGGTGTGGTGGCTGAGGTGGACGGCCAGGAGGTCGAGCTGCGCGCCGAGTCGGTCATCATGACTGCGGGCGGCTTCGAGGCCAGCCCCGAGCTGCGCGCCAAGTACATGGGCGAGGCCTGGAAGAACGCCAAGGTCCGCGGCACCCCGTACAACGTGGGCGACATGATCGAGGCCGCACTTCAGATCGGCGCGGCACCCGGTGGCGACTTCACCACCTGCCACTCCATCCAGTGGGACGCCGAGCACCCCCAGAACGACTCCAACCGCGAGCTGACCAACCGTCTGTCCCGCCAGTCCTACCCGCTGGGCATCCTGGTCAACAAGGAGGGCAAGCGGTTCCTGGACGAGGGCGCCGACTACCGCAACTACACCTACGCCAAGTACGGAAAGGTGGTCCTGGAGCAGCCCGACGCCTTCGCCTACCAGGTGTTCGACGCCGATCTGCGTCCCATGGTCCGCAAGGAGGACTACGAGATGCCCGGCGTCTCCGTCCACGAGGCCGACACCCTGGAGGAGCTGGCGGACAAGATCCAGGTGGACAAGGACGCGTTCCTCAAGACGGTCCAGGACTACAACGAGAACATCAACGAGGACGCCGAGTACGACCCCAACACCCTGGACGGCCGCTCCTCGAACGTCACCCCGCCGAAGTCGCACTGGGCCCAGGCCCTGGACCGCGGACCGTTCTACGCCTACCCCGTCACCTGCGGCATCACCTTCACCTTCGGTGGCGTCAAGACGGACACCCACGGCCGCGTGCTCAACGAGTCCGGCGCGCACATCGAGGGACTGTACGCAGCCGGTGAGATGCTGGGCGGCCTGTTCAGCATCAACTACCCTGGCGGTGCCGGCCTGGCCGCGGGCATGACCTTCGGCCGCCGGGCGGGCTCCCTCGCCTGATCGGCTGACCTGCTCGACCGGTCCGAACAGACCAGGACGGCGCACCCCTGCGGCACTGCGGGGGTGCGCCGTCCGTTCGGTTCCGGTTGAGGCCGGTCAGAACCGGCCAGGTCACAGACCTTCCCGACGACGGCCACCTTCCACCCAGCGCACCGCACCTTCCGCACGAGTCACCCGAGAGACGAGCCGATGACAGCCAAGCATGACCGCGACAGCATCTTCAGTGCCCTGCGCGATCAGATCCTGCGCGGCGAACTCACCGCCGGCACCCTGCTGCGTGAGGTGGCGCTGGGGGAGCGGTTCGGGGTCTCCCGGACGCCGGTGCGGGACGCGCTGATCCGGCTGGAGGAGGCCGGGCTGATCGTGCGCACCGGTCGCGGGCTCGAGGTGCGCGGGGTGGACCCGCAGGCCGTGGTGCAGGTGTATGACATGCGGATCCTGCTGGAGGAGGAGGTGGCCGGACAGGCTGCCGAGAACCGTTCGATCAACGATCTGCTCAAGCTCGAGGCCCTGCTGGAGCGCGACCAGCGGATCGAGGACCGCTCGGACAGCACCCTGATCCAGGCCAACCTGGAGTTCCACCGTGCGGTCTGGGACGCCGCCGCGAACCCCATCCTGATCGACCTGCTCCAGCGGCTGGACGGCCACCTGGTGCACGCCCCGCGCTCCACGCTCTCGGTGGACGGCCGCTGGGAGGAGTCCCTGGTGGAGCACGCCGCCCTGGTGGACGCCCTGCGCAGTCGGGACCGCGAGCAGGCCCGTGCGATCGCCCGCCGCCACTTCGAACAGGCCCGCACCCTGCGCCTGAGCCTGCTGCGCCAACTGGTCGCCAGCGAATCCGTCCGCGACCTCTGAGAACCCGCATCACCCCCTGATCACCCCCTGATCACGTGTACGACGCAGACAGAGACACGCCGATGAACACCACATCCGTCGTACACGTGATCTGAGAAGTCAGCCGGTCCAGAGGTAGCGGTGCTCGGGGCGGCCGGTCGCACCGTACTTGGGCCGCAGCTGCGCCAGTCCGCGCGTGCTCAGGAAGTCCAGGTACCGCCGCGCACTCACCCGGGACACCCCGCACGCCTCGGCCACCTCGCGCGCGGAGAGGTCCACACCCGGCCCGGGCTCCTGCAGGGCCTGCGCCACCCGCTGCAGGGTAGGCGCCGAGAACCCCTTGGGCAGCCGCGCGGCCAGCTCCGCCAGCCCCGCCTCGCCGGCGCCGGCACCGGCCACAGCATTCCCGACGGCGGCTCCCTCACCTGAGGCGCCCGCCTCGCCCAGGGCGCCCCGTCCGGTCACGCCGCGCACCAGTAGGTCGATCTCGGCCTGGTCGAGCGCATCGGCGGCATCGTCCGCGCCCACAGTGTCAGTGCTCTCAGCGGCGGCGAACTGCTCGGCGAACTCGCGCAGGCGCGCGTCGAACTCCTCGCGGCTGAAGGGCTTGACCAGGTAGCCGTCCACCCCGTGGCCGATCGCCCGGCGCACGGTGTCCCGCTCGCTCGCGGCAGTCACCATGATCACCGCCGTGTCCTGCCCGCGCCGGCGCAGCTCCTGCAGCACGTCCACCCCGCTGCGGTCCGGCAGGTGCACGTCCAGCAGCACCAGGTCCACCTCGTGCTGCTCCAGGAACTCGAGCACGGGCTGTCCTCGTTCCAGGACACCGGCCACCTCGAACCCGTCCAGGGCCTCCACGAACCGCCGGTGCATCCCGGCCACAGCGAAGTCGTCGTCCACGATCAGCGTGCGGATCATGTCCTCATTCTCCCCTCTCGGGCCGCCCGGGCCACGCCGCCGTGAACCGCGCCCCACCCAGAGGCGAGGTCTCAACGTCCACCTGACCGAGCCGACGTCGGACGATCCTGTCCACCAGGGCCAGCCCGATCCCGCGCCCGCCTGCCGGAACAGCGTCGGACCGCCCGTCGGCGTCCTGCTTGGTGGAGGCCCCCCAGCGGAACACTTCGCGTGCCACGGCCGGGTCCACACCGGGTCCGGAGTCGTCCACGCGCACGGTGGTGCCGCCGGCTCCGGCGTCCATGTGCAGCTGGACCTGGCCGCCGTCACCCGCGGCCTCGATCGCATTGGTCAGCAGGTTCGCCACCACGGTCAAAGTGTCCTCATCCGAGCGCCATCCGGCACGGACGTGGGAGTCCTCTGCCACGGACAGCCCGACGCCGGCCTCCCTGGCTGCCGCGGTCTGCGCACCCACCAGCGCGGTGAGAGAGGGATCCTCCAGATCCACGGGGCCGGCCGTGCTGCGGGTGCCGGTCAGGCTGCGCACGTACTGCTGGGCCTCGTCCGCCTCCCCGAGGGAGAGCAGCCCGGAGATGACGTGGAGGCGGTTGGAGAACTCGTGGGTCTGGGCGCGCAGGGTCTCGGCCAGGCTGCGCTGACCCTCCAGTTCCCGCACGGTGTTCTCCAGCTCGGTGCGGTCCTGCAGGGTGAGGGTGCGCCCGGCGGGGCGGCCGTCGATCAACGCGGGACGCAGGCGGGCCACCAGGATGCGCTCGCCGGCCAGCAGCAGGGTGGTGGAATCAGTGGAGTCAGGGGACTCGGGGGAGTCCGCCGACTGAGCCACCCCGGACGCCCCAGCGCCAGCCAGGAGCGCACCCACATCCCCCTCGAACACCTCCCGCGCCGGGCGACCCTCCGCCGTCACATCGGACGGCAGATCGAGCAGCCGCCGGGCCTCGTCGTTCAACAGGGTCACCACGCCGCGCTCGTCCACGCCCACCACGCCGTCGCCCACGCTGTGCAGCAGGGCCTCGCGGGACTGATGCAGGGCGGCCATCTGCTCCGGCTCCGCCCCGTAGATCCGTGTGCGCACGTACCGGGCGGCCAGCGCCGCAGCCGCTGTCCCCAACGCGGCGGCGCCGAGCACCCAGGGCGCGAAGCCGAGCACCACGGCCAACAGGTCCCCGCGGATCTCGGACTGCTGCACGCCCACCGAGACGGTGCCCACCACCTCATCCCCGTCCCACACGGGCACCTTGGACCGGAACGTCACCCCGAGCGGGCCCTCCTCCGTCCCACGGAACGTCTCCCCGCCGCGCACCGGTCCGTGGTCGGAGGACACCGGCCGCCCGATCTGCTCCGGATCAGGGTGCGCCACCCGCAGTCCGTCCCGGTCGGCCACCACCACGAACGCCACCCCGGCGGCACGCTGGGCCAGGCGGGCGATCGGCTGGATGTGCTCAGAGCCCTCGGGCTCGTTGATCCACCGCACCACCTCCCGGTTCTGCGCCATCTCCTCGGCCACGGTGTGCACCTGTTCGAACGCCAGCTCCCGGGTGCGCACATCCTCGAACCGCAGCACCACCAACGCCACCGCCAGAACGGAGAACAGCACGATCGCCAACTGGAGCAGCAGCAGTCGCAGCCGCATGCTGCGCCTCAGCCGGCCACGCTCCCGGGTGGGATTCATGCCCTGTCTCCCGCCGTCGTCGTTGTTCTCGCTGTTGTTCCTATTGTCAGAACTTTCTTAACCCCCACTTATGACCACAACCCCGTCCGGCCTGGAAAGCCGCGCGGCGCCCTGTCACCGTAGTGATCCAGACCACAGCTGCCTGTGGTCCATGTCATCACTTCGAGAGTACGGAATCCCATGAGTTCAAGGACAGTCAAGCGCACGATCCTCGGCGTGGCCGCGGCCGGCGTCGTCGGTCTGGCGTTGGTGAACGCGGCGTCGGACGGCGGTGAGGCCACGGCGCGCGCCAAGCTGGTGCTGATGGCCCCCGCGGCGCCCGGCGGCGGTTGGGACGGGTTCGCCCGCGAGTCCCAGCAGGCGATCAAGGCCGGCGGCATCTCCAACAACGTCCAGGTGGTCAACGTCCCGGGTGCGGGCGGGACCATCGGGCTGGGCCAGTTCGCCCAGATGGAGGGCCGTTCGGACATGCTGATGGTCACCGGCGGCGTGATGGTCGGCGCGGTGGAGCTGGCCGATTCCGGCGTCTCCCTGGACCAGGTCCAGCCCGTGGCCCGCCTGGCGGATGACTACGCCGCGCTCGTGGTGCCCGCGGACTCCGAGTTCCAGACCCTGGACGACTTCATCGAGGCGTGGAAGCAGGACCCGGGCGGCACCTCCATCTCCGGCGGCTCCCTGGGCTCGATCGACCACCTGCTCACCGGACTGGTGGCCGAAGAGGTGGGGATCGACCCGGCTGACACCAACTACATCGCCTACTCCGGCGGCGGCGAGGCACTGACCTCCATGCTCTCCGGCACCACGGTGGGCGGGATGTCCGGCTACAACGAGGTGGCCGACCAGGTGGAGGCCGGCATGCTGCGTGCGCTGGCGATCTCCTCCGAGGAGCGACTGCCCGGCGTGGACGTGCCCACGTTCAAGGAGCAGGGCGTGGATGCGGTCATGGCGAACTGGCGTGGACTGGCCGCCGCCCCCGGTGTGGAGGGCGAGGAGCTGACCGAGCTGATGGAGATCGTGGACGAGTACCGCCAGACGGACGAGTGGAAGGACTCCCTCGAGCGCAACAGCTGGACGGACAGCTACATGGTGGGTGATGAGTTCGAGGCGTTCCTGGAGGACGAGATCGAGCGCACCCAGGAGATCGTGGAAGGACTCGGACTGTGAGCACAGTGAGCACTGAACAAGAGCAGCTTCCCGACGACGCCCCGGTGCCTCCCGCACCCCAGCCACCTTCGAAGTCGGAGGGCACGTTCTGGACCGGGCGCAGTGAGATCATCATGCCGATCCTGGTCGCCGGGATCGCCACCTGGCTGGCCGTCGAGACGGCCACCATGAACGTGATGGGGACCTCGGTCCCCGGGCCGCAGTTCTTCCCGACGATCGTGTGCGTGGTCCTGTTCGCCGTGGCCATCCTGCACGCCATCCAGATCCTGCGCGCCCCGCACCCGGCGGACCCCACGGATGATGCTGAGAACGCGGACATCTCCTCGGACCTGCTCGGTGACCTGGCCAACGCCACGGAACGGGGCCGTCGTCGTATTGCCGGACAGAACCCGGAGGCCAAGCTCCCGGAGGACTGGAAGACGTACACGGACTGGAAGACCGTGGGCATGGTGGTGGGGGGGATCGCCGTGTTCATCCTGGTCCTGCCGTTCCTGGGCTGGATCCTCTCCGCGGCGGGACTGTTCTGGATCGTCTGCCGCGCCCTGGGCTCTCAGCGCGGGCTGTTCGACATCAGCGTCTCGCTGGTGTTCGCCTCCATCATCCAGTTGGCGTTCAACGCCGGCCTGGGACTGAACCTGCCCTCGGGCTTCCTGGAAGGACTGCTCTGACATGGATCAGCTGAGTCTGCTGTTCGAGGGCTTCGCCGCCGCCCTCACCCCCATGAACCTGCTCTGGGTGGTGCTGGGTGCACTGCTCGGAACCGCCGTCGGCGTGCTGCCGGGCCTGGGTTCGGCCATGGCCGTGGCACTGCTGCTGCCGATCACCTTCTCCCTGGACCCCACCGCGGCGTTCATCATGTTCGCCGGTGTGTACTTCGGTGGCCTGTTCGGTGACTCCACCTCGGGCATCCTGCTGAACACGCCGGGCAACTCCTCGGCCATCGCGGCCACGTTCGAAGGCCACCGCATGGCCAAGGACGGCCGTGCGGCCAAGGCCCTGGCCACGGCGGCCATCGGCGCGTTCGTGGGCGGTCTGATCGCCACCACCCTGGTGGTGTTCTTCGCGCCCACGCTGGTCAAGATGGCCACCGCGTTCGGCCCGGCGGAGTACTTCGCGCTCGCCGTGTTCGCGTTCCTGGCCATCTCCTCGGTGGTCTCGGAATCTGTGGTGAAGGGGCTGGCCTCGCTGGGCATCGGTCTGGTGCTGGCCATGGTGGGCGTGGACGGCCCGTCCGGCACCGTGCGCTACACCCTGAACATCCCGCAGCTGTTCGACGGCATCTCGATCGTGGTCATCACGGTGGGCCTGCTGGCCCTGGGCGAGGTGCTGCACATCGCCGGGCGCATCCACCGTGATCCGGTGGCGCAGAAGATCGAGACCAAGGGCAAGGTGCGGCTGAACGGCACCGACTTCCGCAAGGCGCTGCCGGCGTGGCTGCGCGGCACCGGCTTCGGCGTCCCGTTCGGCATCATCCCGGCCGGCGGTTCGGAGGTGCCCACGTTCCTGGCGTACGGCACGGAGAAGCGTCTGGCCAAGCGCCGTGGTGACAAGGAGTTCGGCACCACGGGTTCGATCCGCGGTGTGGCCGCCCCGGAGGCCGCCGGCAACGCGACTGCCGGCACCGCCATGGGCGCCCTGCTGGCCCTGGGTCTGCCCACCTCGGCCACGGCTGCGATCATGCTGGCCGCGTTCCAGCAGTACGGCATGCAGCCCGGTCCGCTGTTGTTCGAGCGCTCGGGTGAGCTGGTGTGGACCCTGCTGGCCTCGCTGTTCATCGGGCTCGTGGTGCTCGTCATCATGAACGTGCAGTTCGCGGTGCTGTGGGCCAAGCTGCTCTACATTCCGCGCCACTACCTGTACGCGGGGATCACAGTCCTCTCGGTGCTGGGCGTGTACGCAATCAGCTCGGCCACCCTGGACCTGTGGGTGCTGCTGCTGGTGGGCCTGCTGGGCTTCGTGATGCGCCGCTACCAGTTCCCACTGGCCCCGGTGCTGATCGCCGTGGTCCTGGGGCCGCTGGCCGAGACCGAGCTGCGCCGGGCCCTGACAGTGGCCGAGGGGGATGCCTCCATCCTGGTCTCCTCCCCGATGACGATCATCCTCTACTCGGTCCTGGCCATCGCCCTGGTGGTCTCGGCGGTGCAGCACATCCGCCACCGCCGCGAACGTCGGGAAGAAGCGCTGGCCGCCGCCAACGGTGTGGTGCGCGAGCCCGAGCCGGAGACCGGCGTGCAGCCCGTCATGGCCGGCTCCCGTGCTGACTCCGGCGCGGACAGCAACGCCTCGTCCGGCACCGGCTCCTCAGCCCCCGACGACGGCCGGTGACCTGAGCGGTCGCCTCACCACACAGCTCGGCCCGGGTTCCTGGAAAGGGGCCCGGGCCGAGGTGCGCAGTTTTGAGTGCGTCCTCGTCCGAGGACAGCTGGAGCATCTCGACCGTCTTCGATGCCGATGAATCGGAATACAGCTGTGCCTGATGAACGTGCTGATCCTGCGACGACTCGGTACTGGCTGACACTCATGGCCGCAATTCATACATGGACCGGGACCGAAACCCGGCGGGCCGTCGGCTGCTGTTCTATCGGAAAGCGCGAATCTGAGAGATGCTGGTCGCATAGGCGCTACTCCGGACTCGCTACAGGCTCTCGCAGGTGGGGTGGCAGACAAGACTGGAGATTACTGACAGTGGATCCAACCACCCCGCGGGTATGGCTTTTCGCCTCGAACTCATCGACTTTTGATGCCGAGGAGGAGTTTCGTCAGGCAGATGAGATCTTCTGGTCTGAGACCGCAAACGCACATGTGGGATTGGGGGACACTGTCTTCCTCTACGGTACGCGGCCGGTTCAGGCGCTGACGCATCAGTGCGTCGTCACTGGGGTCGGGCTCCCGCCAGACTCCGCGGCAGGAACTGAGGACGCGTGGGTTGATGAAGGGGCGCTTGAACAGCGGCAACATCGTACCTGGATGGTCCTCAGACTTGTACGGACATTGGACGCAGGTGAACGTCTGAGGCTGAACTTGCAGGCATTGCAGAATGCTGGATTGAAGTCAGCCGTCCAGGGAAGGCGGCGCGCTCCAGATGGCGTGCTGGACCTGCTGAGAGATGTCCTGGTGAAGACACAGACGCCGTTCGACGCGGACGCCACGGTGGAGCTCTACCCGAGTGATGACGAACTGGTTGAAGCATTCGCTACGCGGATCGACCACCGTGACTACGCGGTCTCCGACCTCGAGACCTACGTTCCTGACCGGTACACGTATCAGAAGACCCGTGGGAGCGCTCAGAGGGCTTTTGCCGATCGGGTCAAGAGCAACTACGGGTACACGTGCGCTGTCACGGGCATCTCCACTCCATACTTCCTGGTCGCATCCCACATCGTCCCCTGGAGTGAAGACCCCAGGATCCGGCTGGACCCACGTAACGGCCTCTGTCTCTCGACCATGGTCGATCGGGCGTTTGAAGACGGCTATCTGCGCATCGATTCGAAGTGCCGCGTTCATGTGAACCGGGAGCGCCTCGCTGCCGATCCGGTTCTCTGTGAGCAGCTGATGGCATTCGACGGTCTCATGCTGGCCGCCCCCGCCGCAGAGCCGCCGCATCCAGACTTTCTGCAGAGGCGCTGGGACGCCACGGTCTGAAGATACGGTGCCCGTTATGCGATTCCGCGTGAGGTGGGCCCAATGCCCTTGAGCCGTTGCTACATTGAAGAGATCACTTCGCAGTAGAGGAGCATCATGGCGGGCAAGCGCTGGATCGAGGTCACGTCCTCCCAGTTTCCCCATGAACAGGCAGGCCTCGAATACCTCCGTGAAAGGGTCCCGGACCATTCCCCGTACCGGGTGTGGACGAACTTCGAGTTCCGGGACGGCCAGGGCCGCTGGCATGAGGTGGATGCGCTCCTGCTCGGCCGTGGAGCCTTGTACCTCATCGAGCTGAAGCACTACGCGGGCACCATCTCCGGCAACGACCTCCGGTGGAACCGCTCCCATGGCCGAGTTGAGGATTCGCCCCTCCTGTTGGCGCGGAAGAAGGCGCAGTACCTGTCCAGCAAGCTCAAGGACGCCTTCCGGGACTGGGCCCTGGAGAGCAACGTGAATCCGGACCCGCGCAAGGTTGTGCCCTGGGTCCAGGAAGCGGTCTTCCTGCACCACCCGCAGACCAGGGTGCTGCTCCCGCCCGAGTCGCGGACCAATCTCTATGGCCTCGATGAACTCGCATCCACGGACGAGGGTCTGCCCGGGGTCAGTGAACTGATCCTCCAGCCGCCGCGCCGGGATCCCATCGGGCCGAACCAGGAGCTGATCCTCGCCGCTCTGCTCGAGCGGATCGGCCTCGTCGAGCGCCGCGAGCGCGAGGCTGGCAGCTGGGTCATCCAGGAGGGTGGCGCCGTCGCCGAGGGGGAGGGGTGGCAGGAATGGGCGGCCAGCCACGCGGTCAGCGGGGAGGCGGCACGCATCCGTTTCCACTCCGGGGCTGACGAGAGCGAACGCAGGAACGCCCGGCTGATCGCAGACCACGAGTACCGCGTCATGAGCCAGTTGCACCATGACGGCCTGCTGCGGCCCCGGGACATCGTGTCCGAGAACACCTTGGGGCGCGGTTTGGTCTATCCCTGGGACGAGGACCTCGAACGTCTGGACCTGTGGCTGGCCGGCCACGATGAGCAGGTGGACCTCGCCCAGCGGCTGGACGTCATCAGCCAGGTCGGCGAGGTGCTGGCCTATGCGCATGGTCACGGGGTGGTTCACCGCGGACTGGCCCCGGACCAGGTGTGGGTCAAGCCCACCGCCAGCGGGGAGGGCGTCGACCAGGTCAAGGTCTCCGGCTGGCAGACCGTGGGGGCGGCCCTGCGCACCGAGGGCGCCACCGGCATGACCCAGTTGGGCTCCAAGCTGGACGACGGCGGCCCCGCCTCGGTCTTCGAGGCGCCGGAGGGGCGGTGGGTCACCACCTCGCGCGAGGCGCTGGACCAGTTCTCGCTGGGCGCGCTCGCCTTCTTCGTGCTCTCCGGCAGGCCGCCCGCGGCGACTCGCTCCGACATGACGCAGCGCCTGCGGGAACAGGACGGCCTCGACTTGGCAGTCGAGGTCCCCGGCATGGGCGAGGCGGTCCGGGAGGCCGTGCGGAGATCGACCCATCCGGCACCCGGACAGCGTCACGAGACGATCGCCGATTTCCTGCAGCAGCTGCACCAGATCGATCAGCCGGTCGAGGACGAGGTGCTCGACCCTCGCCATGCGGATCGGGACGACGTCCTCGGGGACGGGCGCTTCCGGGTCCTGAAACGCCTGGGCAAGGGCTCCACGGCGGTCGGCCTCCTGGTGGAAGACACCACCCTGACCACGAAGAACCGCGAGCGGGTGCTGAAGGTCGCCCTCGACGAGAAAGCCTCCGAGCGGCTGGTCGAGGAGGCGGGTGTCCTGCGGCGCATCAAGAGCCCTCGGGTGGCCGCCCTCGTCGAGGGTCCACTGGACCTGGGCGAGGGGATCAACGCCCTGCTGCTGGAGAACGCCGGCGAGACCACCCTGCAGGATCGCCTACGCCAGCGGGGGACACGACTCACCGTCGACCTCCTGGAGCGCTTCGGGGATGAACTGCTGGCGGCCCTGGCGGACCTGGAGAAGGTCGGGATCGACCACCGAGACATCAAGCCCGCGAACCTGGGCATCGGCGCGGACAGCCGCAAGGTGCAACGCCTCAAGCTGTTCGACTTCTCGCTGAGCCGTGCTCCGGCCACCGCCCTGGAGGCGGGGACACCTCCGTACCTCGACCCCTTCCTGGGCGGCGACCGGACGCTTTATGACTCGGCCGCGGAGAGGTACAGCGCCGCCGTCGTGCTGTTCGAAATGGCCGCCGGACGCCTGCCCCGCTACGGAGACGATCCCCGGGCGCACCCGGCGTCCGTCCCGGACGAGGTGACGATCGATCCTAAGGACTTCGATCCGGCACTGGCGGAAGGCCTAGCAGGGTTCTTCCGCAGTGCCCTGGCCCGGGATGCACGGCAACGGTTCGGGACCGCGGCGGACATGCGCCGGGAGTGGAACCGGATCGTCGGCGGGGTCAGCGGGGAGGTCACCGATCTGGCCGACGACGTGGCGGCCGCCGTCACCCTGGACACCCCCTTGGCGGAGACGGGGCTGACGGCCCGCGCCCTGTCCGGTCTGGAGGTCTACCGGCTCAGCACCGTGCGGGATTTCCTGTCCTTGGACCCGGTGTTGATGAACCGGATGAGCGGCACCACCGCGGCCACGCGCGAGGAGATCAAGAGGCGTCGCCGGGAGTGGCACGGCCGGTTGGTCACGGATCAGGCCGGTGCACTGGCGCCTTCCGGAACGCTCTCCCTGGAGGCGGCGCGGAACGTGCTCCTGGAGGCGGTCACGGATCCGGCGCGCGGATCGCGGCGTGAGCTCGCCGGACTCATCCTGGGCCTGGCGGCCGGTGACGGCAAGGGGAAGGCCGCCGCCTTCTCGAGCCAGGCCGCCCTGGGCAGCACGTTGGCCAAGATCATGTCGACTGCGGCCGTCAACCAACTGCTGCAGACGTTCCACGAACAGTGGGTGGCCGATGACGCTGCCCGGGGCGTGCTCCAGGCGCTGGACCGGGTGGTGGACGAGGCCATGGGCGACCTCGGAGGGGTGGCCACGCCGGAGGAGCTGGCCGGCCGCATCGCCGAGGCCTTCGCCGCAGACGCTCGCCCCACCGGGGTCCGGGAACGGCATGCCCGGGAGCGCCTCGCCCTGGGGTTGCTCCGGGTGGTGACTGACCGTCGTCGCTACCTGCTCCGCGCGGAGTCCGCCGACCTGCCGCTGGAGATCCGTCGCCATGATGAGCGGGTGGTGGCCGTCGGGCGGACCGCCTGCCTGCTGGACGCTGCCGACGCCCTGGCGCGCGCCGCCGAGCAGGCCGTCCGGGATCTCCGAGCAGCGGTCCTGAGCCCCCAGCGGAGCCGCCAGGTGGTGGAGCCTGTGCTGCAGCGCTTCGCCGGACAGCTGGATCCTGTGGACCGGGACGGCCAGCGGATGGACGAGGGACTGCGGCCGGTACGCCTCGCCGCCGCGGTGTCGGCGTCCGCGGAGGCCACCTCGGCCGGGGAACTGTACCGCCGGGACCTGGCCGTGGAGGAGATGGTCCGCCTGGCCGTCGGCGCCGTGGGCGTCACCGAGCGGATGTCCCCGGCGGCCCTGCACGACCGCGTCCGGTCCCGCTTCCCGGCCGCCCCGCCCCTGCCCCCGCGGCCCCAACTGGATCGGTTGGTCGGCGAGGCAGGGCTGGAGCTGCAGTTCGACGACACGGCGGGCCAGTACGTCCATCCGACCCTGCACACTTCCTCCACGGCCGTCACCACGCGCCGCGGAACCCAGCTCGCCCAGGACATGGACCTGGTGGAGGACTCGGCGATCACGCGCCGGCTGGCCGAGAGCGTCCGCCAGCGGTCCTACCTGGTGCTGGGGACGGAGCCGTCCCGCCTGTCCCGGCTCGCCGGTGCCCTGGAGAAGCGTTTCGGTGCCACGGTGCTGGACGTCACCGGGGTGCTGCTCGAGGAGCTCCGCTCCCTGTCCGAACGGGATGCCCGCGTGCCCGCATGGGACCAGCTGATGGCCGCAGACGCCCAGGCCGAGGGCAGTCGGGCCCGGCAGGGACTGGCCGTCGTGGTCGGCATGGCGCTGCCCGCGGTCGAGGAGCAGCTGCTGGCCGTGCTCAACACGGCGGACGGCTCGCCGGGCGGCCGGAGCCCCCTGGTCCTACGGGACGTCTCCCCGCTGGTCCGCTACGGACACGTGTCCGTGCTGCGCCGGCTCAGCGACTTGACGGTGGCGCGGGGCCGGGCGGTCTGGGTACTCGCCCCGCAGTTCGGCATCTTCCGGGGCGCCGCGGTAGACAGGGTCAGCCTGACCACCTCCCCGAACCAGTTCCTGGACATCGACTACGCCTGGACGGACGCCCAGGCCACCGCCGGTGTCACTGACGAGATCGAGATGAAGGACCACGCATGATCAACGCGGCTGCGCTCACGGAGGACGCCAAGCGGCTTGTCCTGGAGGTCGAGGACGATCTCCGGGCCGTGCTGGCGGCGGACGCGACCCGGGACGACCGCTGGCGGCACTTCCACGCCGCGATGTCCAACGGGCGCCGGACCTCGCAGGACTACGCGTCCTGGCGGGATGAGCGCCTGACGCAGGTGGCGGTGTCCTGGGTGCTGACCACGGTCTTCGTCCGGTTCCTCGAGGACAACCGGCTGGTGGAGCCGGTGTGGTTCACCGGGCCGGACCAGCGCCAGCAGCAGGCCGTGGACGCCGAGTCGCAGTTCTTCCGCGACCACCCCCTGCTCACCGCACGGGAGTGGATCCTGCAGTCTTTCGAGCACCTCGGTGGCTTGCCGGCCACCGCGCAGCTCGTGGACGAGCGCGCCCCCTTCCGCGAGGTCCCGGTCTCCGGCAAGATGGCCGAGCGCATCATCGCCTTCTGGCGGGAGACGGACGACGACGGCCGGTCCGTCCGCCTGTTCGACGACGGCGAGCTGTCCACGCGCTTCCTGGGCGACCTCTACCAGGACCTGTCCCAGCACGCCCGGGAGACGTACGCCCTGCTGCAGACGCCCGAGTTCGTGGAGGAGTTCATCCTCGAGCAGACCATGGAACCGGCCCTGGACGAGCGTCCGCTGTCCGGATTCAAGCTCATCGACCCGACGTGCGGCTCCGGCCACTTCCTCCTCGGCGCGTTCGGCCGTCTGGTCACCCGGCACCGGCAGGAGGACCCGGAGGCGCCCGCCGCGGTCATCGTGGAGCGGGCACTGGACGCCGTGTACGGCGTGGACATCAACGCCTTCGCCGTGGCAATCGCCCGCTTCCGGCTCGTCATCGCCGCCCTCCGGGTTCTCGGCGAACGGTGCCTGCACTCCGCCCCGGACCTGACGGTGCACGTGGCGGCGGGCGACAGCCTGCTGCCGTGGGGCGAAGGCGGGCAGTTCACCCTCGACGGCTTCATGCCGGGCACCGACCGGGACGAGTACACCCCGTCCGAGGAGGACCGCAGCCAGCTCGCACGGATCCTCACCCCCGGCCAGTACGACGCCGTGGTAGGCAATCCGCCGTACATCACCGTCAAGGACGCGGGGATGAACCAGCTGTACCGGAAGCTGTACTCGACGACTCATCGGAAGTACCAACTGACAGTGCCGTTCATGGAACGGTTCTTCAAGCTTGCCAAGCCATTTGACGCAGGCAGCCCTGCGGGGTGGACGGGGCAAATCACGTCCAATGCGTTCATGAAGCGCGAGTTCGGGACCAAGCTGATCGAACAGTTCTTGCCCACGAAGGACCTGAGGCTGGTGGTCGACACCTCCGGCGCATACATCCCAGGACACGGCACGCCAACGGTCATCATCGTGGGACGCAATGCTGTTCCGGAACGGGGAGAGGTACGTGCGGTGCTGGGAACCCGGGGAGAACCGGGGCAGCCCCCGGAACCTTCCCAGGGGCTGGTGTGGTCCTCCATTCGTGAGCACGTAGAGGAGCTGTCCTACGAGGACGAGTACATCAGCGTCCGGACTATCCCTCGTGAACACTTCGCTGCCCATCCCTGGAGCTTGAGCGGAGGTGCGGCCCCAGAGGCGGCTCAAAGAATTGACCGAGCCAAATCGAAGGCCCTGGGTGATACGACGTATCGAATCGGTGTCTTCGGCATCATGGGGTCAGACGACGCCATGATGCTAGCCACGGGAGTCGCCGACCGATATGGCTTGGAGAAGGACTGGGTCGATGGGCTGATTATCGGGGAGAAGGTGAGGGACTTTCACTTCACGGAGACCATCCCCACGTGGTTTCCATATGATCAGCGGCACCAGTTGCGAGCCCTGGACTTGAATTCGGGTTGGGGGCGGCGACTGTGGGGTCTGCGCACCGAACTGGGCAACCGAGCGACGTTCGGCAGGGGGACGTATTTCAGCGACGGCCGTCCCTTCTATGAATGGCATCAATTGCCCGTAGACCAGGGTGCATCCGAACTGACGATCTCGTTCGCGTTTGTGGCGACGCACAACCACTTCGTGCTGGACCGGGGCGGGAAGGTCTTCAAGCAGTCGGCGCCGGTGATCAAGTTGCCGGAAGGGGCGACGGAGGCCGAGCACCTGAACCTGCTGGGCGTGCTGAACTCGTCGGTGGCGTGCTTCTGGCTGAAGCAGAATAGCCACAACAAGAACACCGGAACCGGCGGCGGAGGTATGGTCGACCAGCCATGGTCCTGGAACTACGAGTTTACCGGCACGACATTGCAGGACTTCCCGCTGGTTGCCGCCGACTTCACCGACTTCGGGCGGACATTGGACACCCTTGCTCGCGAGCGGGCTGAGATCGAGGGTGGTGTTCTCTCGGGGCGGGATAGTGTTCCCTCCCGTGTGGCTCTCATTGACGCCGAGCATCGGGTGGCGCATCTTCGAAACGTCGCTATCGCCGTGCAGGAGGAACTGGACTGGTTCGCTTATGCGGCGTATGGGATCACCGACGAGGAGCTCACCTACCGCGGTGAAGTCCCCGAGGTACGGCTCGGAGAGCGTGCCTTGGAGATCGCCCTGGCGCGTCGCATGGAAGCGGGGGGAGAGACGACGGCGTGGTTCAAGTACCACCGCTCAACCGCGGTCACGGAGATTCCGGCACACTGGCCCGAGGACTACCGCGCGCTGGTTCAGCGGCGGCTGGACCTGATCGAGTCCGATCGGATGATCAACCTGTTGGAACGCCCGGAGTACAAGCGCCGCTGGGCAGAGGATCCTTGGGAGACCCGCGTGGACCGTGCGCTGCGCACCTGGCTGCTGGACCGGCTGGAGGACCGCGGGTTCTGGTTCGACCGGCAGGCCCGGCCGGCCACCCGGTCGGTGGCCCAGCTGGCGGACCTGGTGGGCCGGGACGCGGAACTACGAGGCGTCGTCGACCTCTGGGCCGGGGGCACGGACGTGGATCTCACCGCGGCCCTCACCAAGCTCCTCACTACCGAGGCGGTCCCCTACCTGGCCGCATGGCGGCTCAAGCCCAAGGCCATGGACAAGTTCCGGGCCTGGCAGCGCACCTGGGAACTGCAGCGTGCGCAGGACGCCGGGGAACTGGACCGGAAGGCCGTCAGCCCGGTGCCACCGAAGTACACCTCCGCCGATTTCCTCAAGGGCCACTACATGGCCCTCCGCGGCAAGCTCGACGTGCCCAAGGAGCGGTTCATCCACTATCCGGAGGCCGGCGTGGCCGGGGACGGCACCTTACTGCTCGGCTGGGCCGGGTGGAACCACGTGGAGCAGTACCTGGCCCTGGCCATGACCATGGACCGCATGGTGCAGGACGGCGCCGAGGACGAGAAGCTCGTGCCGCTCGTAGCGGGCCTCGGCGAACTGCTGTTCTGGGTGGAACAGTGGCACGACGAGGTGGACCCCACCTACAACGTCAATATGGCCGAGTACGCCCGCACCGAATACGACCAGCGACGGGCCCAGATCGGCCGGTCCGAGCAGGACCTGCTGGACTGGCGACCGCCCGCCGCCACCCGAGGACGAAAGGCCCGCCGATGAGTTCCCCCCTGCTCAAGGACGTCTTCGACATCCCCGTCTCCACCGGGGCTGAGGACTACGTCCTGCGCCTCACCGACGCCACCAGTGGGGCCGGTGTGGGCGAGGCCATCCACGAGTACGTCGTCACGCCCTCCCTGGCCCAGGCGTTCAACGACGCATTCGGCCAGGTGGACCAGGCGCTGAGCACAGGGCGGAACACCGGGGCCTTCCTCGCCGGCTCCTTCGGTTCCGGTAAGTCCCACTTCATGGCGGTGCTGCACGCCCTGCTGCGGCACGACCCCGAGGCCCGCGGCATCCGCGAACTGCACGACGTGCTGGCGCAGCGGGACCCGATGCTGCAGGGCAAGCGATTTTTCCCCCTCGCCGTGCACTTCCTGGATGGCCGGTCCATGGAGCAGGTCATCTTCGACGGCTACGTCAACCAGGTCCGCGAGCTGCACCCGGACGCGCCCCTGCCCGCGGTGTTCGCCACCGACACCCTGCTGGAGGACGCGGAGAACCTCCGCCGTCGCATGGGGGACAGGGTGTTCCTCGCCGGCCTGAACGGGGAGGACGGCGAGGGCGGTCCGCAGGCCCCGAGCGGAGAGACCGACATCTGGGGCGGACTGCTCGGCAGCAACACCTGGACCCTGGAGCGCTACCAGCGCAGCCTGGCCGCCGCTCCGGGGTCCCAGGACCGCCAGGACCTGGTCAGCGCCCTGCAGTCCCAGTACTTCCCCAACTACCACCGCATGGGCGAACACGTCTCCATGGACGAGGGGCTGCGGGCCATCAGCACGCACGCCCAGCAGCTCGGCTACGACGCCGTGGTGATGTTCCTCGACGAGCTCGTGCTGTGGCTGGCCTTCCAGATGAACGATGCCGGCGCCTTCGGCCGGGAATCCCAGAAGATCACCAAGCTGATCGAGGGCAACTACGGCCGGCTGCCGGTGCCCCTGGTGTCCTTCATCGCCCGCCAGATGGACATGAAGCGGTGGTTCGCCGACCGTGGTGCCGACGGCAACAAGCAGCAGGCCATGGACGACTCCTTCCGCCACCAGGAGGGACGCTTCGCGGTCATCGAGCTCGGCGACGACAACCTCGCGCACGTGGCCGCCCGGCGCCTGCTGCAACCCAAGGACGAGCAGGCGCGGAAGGCCATCGAGGACGCCTTCGCCGGCATCGACCGCTCCGAGGGCGTGTGGGACGTGCTGCTGGACGGCATGAACACCGACCAGACGAACCGGGGCGCCAGCGCGGAGGCATTCAGACTGACCTACCCGTTCTCCCCGGCGCTCGTCTCCACCCTGCGCCATCTCTCCGCCGTGATGCAGCGCGACCGCACCGCGCTGAAGGTCATGCAGCAGATGCTCGTGGACCGCCGGGACACCATGACCATCGACGAGGTCATCCCGGTGGGGGACGTCTACGACTACGTGGTGGCCGAACGGGAGGGCTCCGTGCTGGACCCGCGCCGTGCGGCCCTGTTCCGCGCCGCGGACACCCTGTACGCCGAGAAGCTCAAGCCCGCCCTGATGTCCGCGCTCGGCGTGGCCGAGGCCGACCTGGAGGACGGAGACTCCGACCGGGCCCGGAAGTTCCGCATGGACCAGCGCCTGGCGCACACCCTGCTGCTCTCCGCCGTCGCACCGGGCGTGCCCGCCCTCAAGGAGCTCACCCCGGCCCGGCTGGCGTCGCTCAACCACGGCTCGATCGTCTCCCCGCTGCCGGGCAACGAGGCCAGCCTGGCGCTCTCCAAGGTCAACCAGTGGAAGGGCAGGGTCCCGGAGATCCACACCACCGGACCGGACCGCCAGCCCGTGGTCAGCGTGGTGCTCTCGGACGTGGACTACCAGTCGATCCTGGACAACGCCAAGGCCGAGGACAACCCGGGCCGGCGCCGGGAGATGCTCCAGACGCTGTTCCGTGAACTCCTCGGACGCGAGCTCGGCCAGGCCGAGATCGACGGGACCCACCGGGTCCAGGTCCAGTGGCGCGGCACGCACCGGCGCGTGGACCTGCTCTTCGGCAATGTGCGGAACACGCAGGAGATGCCCGGTGACAGGTTCCGGGCCGCCCCCGGCACCTGGAAGCTCGTGGTGGACCTGCCCTTCGACGAGCCCGGCCACAGCGTGGAGGAGGACATCCGGCGCATCGAGGACCTGACGGCCGGCGGCATGCAGGAACGGACCATGATCTGGTTGCCGCGGTTCCTCACCAAGGGCACCCAACTGCAGTTGCAGAAGCTCGTGGTGCTGGACTGGCTCCTCACCGGCCACGGCGACCGGTGGCGCCAGTACTCGGACCACCTGTCCGACGCCGACCGGACACAGGCCAAGGTCATCCTGGAGGGCCAGCACGCCACGCTCCGGAAGGAGCTGTCCACCGCCATCACCCAGGCCTACGGGGCGCTCCCGGCCTCCAGCTCCCTGGTCCAGACCGACGGGACGGACACGGTGCTGTGGTCCCTCGACATCCAGGCCCAGGCCCCCACCAGCCTCGGCGGCCCCACCCTGGCGCAGGCGTTCGACCAGATCGTGGCCGCCGCGTGGGACCAGACCTACCCGGAGCACCCGCGCTTCGCCCCGGACGGCGGGGTGTTCCGCGCCAGCGACCTGAAGAACCTCCTCGCGCACGTGGAGAGAGCCATGGCCCATCCGGACCACCGCGTGGAGATCGAGGCGCAGTTCGCCACCCTGCGGATGCTCTCCGAGGGCCTGCGGATCGGCAAGACCAGCGAGACCCACTTCGTGTTCGGTCCCGGCTTCTTCACGGACTGGAACAACACCATCACGCGGGGGATGGGCCGGTCCGGGCTGGGCGCCGACGACACCGTCACCGTCGGCCAGGTCAAGGACATCATCCGGGGCACCGACCTGGGCGAGGGGCTCGAGGAACAGATGGTGGACACCGTGGTGATCGCCTGGACCCTGCTGGACCAGCGCGCCTGGTACCACTACCAGGCGCCGACGCCCCAGCCGGCGCCCGGGAAGACCGACCGCGCCATGGAGCTGCGGCCTCAGGAGATGCCCAACGACGACGAGTGGGACGCCGCCGTGCGGCGCGCCGGAGCGATCTTCGGCCTGACCACCACCGCCTACAAGTCCGCCGGCAATGTCACGGCCCTGGCCCACGAGGTCCACGAGAAGGCCGCGCAGCTGAACCAGCCGGCCCAGCAGCTCCTCCAGGCGGTGGGCGCTGCCAACGAGCACCGCGCCCTGGCGGAGACGCCGCGACTGACGGCCGCTCGGGAGGGCGGCACGCTAGTGGAGAGCCTTCGGACCCTCGGAGGACTTCCCCTGCTACGGCACCTGGCCGGAACGGAACTGCGAACCGGAGAACGGGAACTCGGACGATCCCTCATCACGGCACAGGCCGTGGCCGGTCACCTGCGGGCCACGGCCTGGGACCGCCTCCAGCCCCTGGCGCAAGCGGCCGGCGACGGCTCGGACCGTGGCCGTGAGGCGCAACGCATCCTGCAGTCGTTCGACGAGGCGCTCGCCGACCAGGAGTTCGCCCGCCCGCTGGAGGCCGCACTGAAGAAGCTTGAGTCCGATGCTTGGGCGTGGGTCAGCAAGAGGATTGATCCGCCGGTTCCGCCGAAACCGGCGGTGCCCGGCAAGAAGTCCGGCCGGCGTCGGGTGACCGTGACGTCCGGCGGCGTGGACTTCAGCGATCTCCAGGGCGAGATCACGGAAAACCTCCAGGACGGTGCGGCCGTGGAGATCACGTGGCGGGAACTCTGATGCAAGAGCGTTCGCTCTCCCGCGTGCTCCGCGGAACGGTGCTGGCTGCCGTGGACGCCGCCCGCCGGGTCCGCGGCGAGGGGCGGGTGCTCGGACTCCGGGCCCTGGAGAGCCCCGACCTGCCGGAGACCCTGCACAACCAGCACGGTGAGGTCATCACCGTGCGCTGGTGTCCCTCGGCCCTGGCCGTCTGGGATGCCATCCACCGGTGGGACGGCACCAGGTGGCTCGTGGTCCTCACGGACCAGGACGAGGAACGGCTCGGCTCGGGCACCATGGCCCTGTTCGTGGAGCATCGCCTGCGCACTCCGGATCCCTGGGACACCGTCAAGCAGCGCTTCGGGGCCGCCACCCTCCACCGGGACCTGAGCGGACGAGGCAGCGACGACCTGGCCCAGGGACTCATCCGGGCCGAGCCCGTGCTCACCGCCGAGGACCCCGGGGGGTGGCCCAAGGTGCGTTCCGGGGTCCTCACCCGGGACGCCGTCCTCGGGGCCGTGGCCGAACGCCGCCTCGGGCTGCCGGACACCACGCCGGACGCACCGGCCGTGCTGGAGTGGACCGCGGCCGCCTCCACGGTGACCCTGGTGGGGGACCTGCGTCATCTCGCCGGCCATCCCCTGGCCGACGCCACGCTGCACTGGTTGGCGGGCCGGACCGGCGAGGCGGAGCCCGTCACCCGGTACCTGATGACCGAGGGCCGGTTCCAGGACATCCTTCCCCTCGGCCTCGCCGCGGACCACCTGGACCTGCGGAACCCCACCGAACCGGAATCCGAACTGGCGTGGGCGCGGCTCGAACACCGCTATGGGCCCGGCGAGGTGTCCCGGTCCGCCGTGGCCGCGCTGGGACAGCTCGCCGACGAGACGATCAGGGCCATGCTCCAGAGGGGTCGGTCCACGCAGCGCAGGGTCCTGGACATCCTGCAGCGCGCCGAGGGCCTCCTGCGGGAGGCCCACGCCGAGCACCTCGTGAACCGCTCGCGCCTGCTCCCCGGCGGACTGCGCGCCCGCCATCGGCACCTGGCGGACCAGCTGGGGAACGACCTCGCCGCGGTCGAGGAGACCTGGCTGGACATCGACACCCACGTGCTGACCAACCTCGTGGCCTCCGAGGAGGACGGCAAGACCTACGAGGTCCTCCAGGCCGCCGTGCGGCTCGACCGGTGGCTGCGGACAGGACCAACCCCCCTGGAGGGTGACCGGCAGGCCCAGGCCGTGGCGATGTCCCTAGAGTTCGCGCAGGACACGGCGTGGGCCGACGCCTGCCTCACCACCATCCTCCGCGGGGTTCCCGACGCCCACGTCGCCGGACGGCTCCGTGGCCTGGCGGAAAGCTTCCTCGAGCGCCGCCGGGTCCAGGATCGCGCCTTCGCTGCCGTCCTGGAACCGATCGCCCGGGGACAGGACCTTCCCGGCCCCGCCCACCCCGGCACCATCCGCTACCTCGAGCACGTCCTGGAACAGGACCTCCTCCCGTTGGCACGGACCGTGGCGCAAGAGTCCTCACCCCAGCCCGGCGGCCTGCTCATCCTCCTGCTCGACGGCATGGACGGCGCGACCGCCACCCAGGTCGTCGCCGGGATCCAGGGCATCCACCGGACGTGGACGGAACTGGTGCCTGCCGGTACCGCTCACCGCGCGACCGCACTGGCCCTGCTGCCCACCCTCACCACCCACAGCCGGACCTCCTTCTTCGCCGGCCGGGCGATGAGTGGTGGACAGGACGCCGAGAGGGCCGGATTCGCGGCCGCCGCTGAACGGGCCGGCCTGCCCGCGCCCGTGCTGTTCCACAAGGGCGACCTCGAGGCGCGCGCCCACGGCCAGGACCTGGCCGAGCCCGTGCGCGCCGCCCTCATGGACACGTCCGCGCGACCCGTGGTCGCCTGCGTGCTGAACACGATCGATGATGCCCTGGACCGATCGGATCCCGGGGGCACCGACTGGTCCGCGGACAGCATCAAGTACCTGCGGTCCCTCCTCGAGGCCGCCGCGGCCTCCGGTCGGACCGTGGTGCTCACCGCGGATCACGGACACGTGCTCGAACGCGGAGGAACACTCCGTTCGACGCCGAGTGCCACCTCCGCGCGCTCGCGGACCCTCGAGGGCGGACCGGCACTGGCGGACGAGGTCACCGTCACCGGGTCCCGGGTGCTGGGCGGGGACACCGTGCTCGCCGTGGACGCCGACCTGCGGTACACCGGCAAGAAGGCCGGCTACCACGGGGGTGCCTCCCTCGCCGAGATGGTGGTGCCCCTCATCGTGCTCAGCCCCCATGTCTCCGGCAGCGGCACCGGGGCCTGGCCGGCGGGGTGGGAGGAGGCTCCCTCCCAGGAGCCGCTGTGGTGGTCCGCCGCCGTGGCGGACGGTGGTGCTGTTCCGGAGCCCCGCACGGCCGGGCGGTACGCGTCCGCCGGTGGTGACGAACCGCCGTCGTTGTTCGACGACCTGGAACCTGCCGCCCCGGCAGCCGGCGATTCCGGCGCGGCCACGGGGCTGGGCTCCCGAGTGGTCGCGAGCCAGTCTTTCGCCTCCCAGGAGGCACTGGCGCCGCGCCACCGCCTGGAGAGCGCCCGGATTGCCGAACTCATCGACGTCCTCGCCGCAGCCCGCGGGACCCGGCTGCCCCTCAGCACCGTCTCCCGCGTGCTGGGAGTCGCGCCCACGCGGCTCCCCGGGGCCCTGGCCGTGATCTCCCAGTTGCTCAACGTGGAGGGGTACTCGGTCCTGACGCGGGACGGCGACCTCGTCATCCTCGACGTGCAGCTGCTGAAGCAACAGTTCGGGGTGGACGGATGAGCACGCCAGCCGTGTCCGCCCGACGCCGGGAGGAGATCATCGCTGCCCTGCGCCGCGGCACGGTGCCCTCGCATGGACTGGATCAGCTGGCCGTGGGGCTGGAGCGGTTCCAAGGCGCGCTGGGAGAGGACCTGGACCGGGTCGCCCAGGGCGGATTCGCCGTCAAGGCCGTCCGCGGCGAGTACGGCTCCGGCAAGACGTTCTTCACCCGGCACCTCGCCGAGCAGGCTCTGCAGCGGGGCTTCGCTGCCGCCGAGGTGCAGATCTCCGAGTCCGAGACGCCCCTGCACCGGCTTGAGACCATCTACCGGCGGATCACCGAGTCCCTGCGCACGGCATCCACGCAATCCTCGGCCTTCCGCTCCGTGCTGGACTCCTGGCTGTTCGCGCTCGAGGACGATGCCCTGTTGGGTGATCCCGGGCTCGAGAGCGACGCTGCCCGGCTCTCCGAGTCCGTGGGTGTGCTGCTCAACGAGCGATTGGCGGCGGTCACGGCCACCACCCCCGCCTTCGCCCAGGCGCTGCGCGGATACCATGCGGGCACCACGGCGGGGGACGCAGCCCTGGCGGACGGACTGGCCGCGTGGCTGGCGGGGCAGCCGCATGTGGCGGCTGCGGCCAAGCGCGCCGCCGGGATCAAGGGGGACCTCGACCACTTCGGGGCCATGTCCTTCCTGCAGGGATTGCTCGCCGTGCTCCGGGACGCGGGACATCCGGGGCTCGTGGTGGTCCTCGACGAGGTCGAGACGCTGCAGCGGATGCGCTCCGATGTCCGCGACAAGGCGCTCAACGCCCTGCGGCAGCTTATGGACGAGATCGACGCGGGCCGGTACCCCGGGCTCTACCTCGTCCTGACCGGAACGCCGGCCTTCTTCGATGGACCCTCCGGCGTGCAGCGACTGCCCCCGCTGGCGCAGCGCCTGGCCACGGACTTCACCACCGATGCCCGGTTCGACAACCCGCGGGCCGTGCAGATCCGCCTGACGGGATTCGACCGGTCCAGCCTGGTGCAGGTCGGCCAACGCGTGCGTGACCTCTATGCGCTGGGCCGGGACACGGAGCCGCGGATCCGCTCGCGCGCCGATGACGAGTACCTGGTTGACCTGGCCGGCGCCGTCACCGGTGGCCTCGGGGACCGGGTGGGCATCGCGCCGCGGTTGTTCCTGAAGAAGCTCATCGGGGACGTGCTGGACCGCATCGACCTGTTCGACGACTTTGACCCCCGGCGTGACTACCGGCTGACCGTGACCGCCGCCGAGCGGACCGAGGCGGGCGGTGCCAGGAGTGCTGCAGGATCTGGGGCTGGCTCGGGTGAGGCCGGTGGTGGGACGGCGACTCAGCGGGCTGCCGCCGACGCCAACGACGTGGACCTGGATGTCTGATCAGGACGCCGAGTGGCCCGAGCTGCACGGCGCCGCGGGTGTGCCGCTGGAAGGCGACGTGAACGGCGTCGAGGGCTTTGATGTCCTGGCACCGGGGATCCAGCACCATGTGGTGAACACCCTCGGCTGGCCCGGCCTGCGACCCCTCCAGGAGCAGGCGGCCGAGCCTCTGGTCCGCGGAGAGGACGCGCTGCTGCTGGCACCGACCGCAGGAGGCAAGACTGAGGCCGCCGTGCTGCCCGTGCTGACCCGCATGACGCGGGAGGCCTGGCAGGGCACCTCTGTGCTCTACGTGTGTCCCATCCGCGCCCTGCTCAACAATCTTGAGCCTCGGCTGTCCGCCTACACGGGGTGGCTCGGCCGTCGCGCGGAGGTGCGGCACGGTGACACCACGGCCGGGCAGCGTCGCCGGCAGGCCGCCGACCGGCCAGACGTGCTGCTGACCACGCCGGAGTCGCTGGAGTCCATGCTCGTCTCGACCACGGCCTCCGCGCAGGCCTGGTTCTCCGAGGTGCGGGCCGTGATCGTCGACGAGGTCCACGCCTTTGCCGGCGACGATCGCGGGTGGCACCTCCAGGGCGTCCTGCAGCGCATCGAAGACATCGCAGGAAGGCCGCTGCAGCGCATCGGGCTGTCGGCCACGGTAGGCAACCCGGAGGACTTGCTGCGGTGGCTGCAGGCCGCGCGGGACCGACCCGGCCGGGTGATCGACCCCGGTGGGGAGACGCCGCCTTCGGATGTGCAGCTGGACTGGGTGAAGTCCCTGGACAACGCCGCCACGGTGATCGCGGCCCTGCACCGGGGCGAGAAGCGGCTCGTGTTCGCGGACTCCCGTCGCGCCGTCGAGGACCTAGCGCTGGGACTGCGGAACCGCGACGTCACCACCTTTGTCTCCCATTCGTCGCTGTCCGTTGACGAGCGCCGTCGCGCCGAACGTGCCTTCGCCGAGGAACGCGACTGCGTCATCACCGCGACCTCGACGCTGGAACTGGGCATCGACGTCGGGGACCTCGACCGGTGCGTGCAGGTGGGAGCGCCGCACAGCGTCTCCTCGATGCTGCAACGGCTCGGCCGGACCGGCCGGCGGGCAGGGGCGAGCCGGAACATGCTGTTCCTGGAGACGGGCGACGAGGACTTCCTACGGGCGCTCGGCCTGCTGCAGCTCTGGGGTGAGGGATTCGTGGAAGCGGTGACCCCGCCGCCCAGGCCGTATCACGTGGCCGCCCAGCAGATCCTGGGGCACCTGTTGCAGCAGCGAGCGTTGGACGAGGCGGACCTGGATGGGTGGTTCCACCGGCAGCCCATGGTGAGCGTGGAGGAGTGGCGGGCGATCCGGGACCACATGCTGGCCCAGGGCTACCTCGGCCGGGATGGTCACCTGCTGTTCGTGGGCCCGATGGCCGAGTTGCGGTACGGGGGCGTCAACTACCGGGACATCATGGCGGTCTTCTCGGCTGACCCGCAGATGCTGGTGCTGCACGGCCGGGTCGAACTCGGGACGATCGACCCGATGGTTCTGCGGACGCCGGCCGAGGGGCCGCGGAACATCACCTTGGGCGGGCGGGCCTGGAAGGTCGGTCACGTGGATTGGCGGCGGCACCGGGTGTACGTGGAGCCGTCTACGGCTGGCGGGAGGCTTCGGTGGCCCGGTAGCGCCCGCCCGATGTCGCTGGAGCTGACGCAGGCGGTGCGACGGGTCCTGTTGGGCGCGGAGCTTCCGGAAGTGCGGTTGACGTCACGCGCCGAGGCCAAACTGGCGGAGGTCCGAGAGGAGTACGGGGGACGGGTTGCCCATGGGGCGGCCCGCGTCCTCGAACACGCGCCTGGAGGAGACGCCCGGTGGTGGACGTTCGCAGGTGCGCGGGAGAACGGGTCCATGGTGGCGGCGCTGACCCGGACGGCGCCGGAACTGCTGGAACGGAACGTCTCCTGGAACGACTGGTACCTTACCGTGCACCCAGAGGCGACCGCTGGAGCCCTCAATGAGGCTTGGAATGCCGCACGCGCCCAGGCCCTCGTGGAGTCGGCGATGCTGGACCCCATGGTCGATGAACGTGCCCTGGCCGAGGTGAAGTTCGGTGACATGGTGCCACCGGAGATGCTGCGGCGGCAGATCGCGGGTCGGTAGCAGGGACAGTCCTGGATTCTGGCGTTGGTACCCACCCTCGGTCCCAGGGCAGCGTACCGCCACGTAGACTGGCCTCAGACTTCGCCTGCCTCGCGACGACCGCGAGCCAGGAACGGCGGCCTCATCGGAGCTCCGCCCCACCCCATGATGAAAGCGTGAATCGTTGGCTCGTTCCCCCCGTAGCAAATCCAAGTCCGCCAACAGCCTGCCCCAGAACGGAATGAGGATCACTCCTCTGGGCGGCCTGGGGGAGGTGGGCCGCAACATGACCGTCTTCGAACACCAGGGCAAGCTGCTGATCGTGGACTGCGGCGTGCTGTTCCCTGAGGAGCACCAGCCCGGCATCGATGTGATCCTCCCGGACTTCACCTCCATCCGGAACCGCATGCAGGACATCGTCGGCATCGTGCTCACCCACGGCCACGAGGACCACATCGGCGGTGTCCCGTACCTGCTCAAGGAGCGCCCGGACATCCCCCTGATCGGTTCCGAGCTGACCCTGGCATTCATCACCGCCAAGCTCACCGAGCACCGCATCACCCCCAAGACCGTGCACGTTGAGGCCGAGGACAAGCACCAGGCCGGTCCGTTCGAGTGTGAGTTCGTCGCGGTCAACCACTCCATCCCGGACTCCCTGGCTGTGGCCATCCGCACCAAGGCCGGCCTGATCCTGCACACCGGCGACTTCAAGATGGATCAGTTCCCGCTGGATGACCGGATCACTGACCTGCGCCACTTCGCCCGTCTCGGTGAAGAGGGCGTGGACATGTTCCTCACCGACTCCACCAACGCCGAGGTCCCCGGCTTCACCACCTCGGAGCGTGAGCTGACCCCGGCGATCGACAAGGTCTTCGCCACCGCTCCAAAGCGGATCATCGTCTCCAGCTTCGCCAGCCACATCCACCGCATTCAGCAGGTGCTGGACGCCGCCCATGCCTCCGGCCGCAAGGTGGCCTTCGTTGGCCGCTCCATGGTGAAGAACATGGGCATCGCCAAGGACCTGGGATACCTGCGCGTGCCCCGTGGCCTGCTGGTGGACTTCAAGAAGCTGCAGTCCATGCCGGACGACAAGGTCGCGTTGGTCTGCACCGGTTCTCAGGGTGAGCCGATGGCAGCCCTGTCCCGCATGGCCAACGGCACCCACCAGATCAAGCTCGGCGCCGGCGACACCGTCCTGATGGCCAGCTCCCTGATCCCGGGCAACGAGAACGCCATCTACGGCATCATCAACAAGTTCACCGACCTCGGCGTCCAGGTCGTGCACAAGGGCAACGCCAAGGTGCACGTCTCTGGCCACGCCTCCGCTGGCGAGCTGGTGTACTGCTACAACATCGTCCAGCCCACCCACGTGATGCCGGTGCACGGCGAGTCCAAGCACCTGCACGCCAACGCCGAGCTGGCCATCCGCACGGGCGTCCCCGCGGAGAACGTGCTCGTCGTCAAGGACGGCACCACCGTGGACCTGGTCGACGGCAAGGCCCGCGTCTCCGGACAGGTCGAGGCCGGCCTGGTCTACGTGGATGGCAACACCGTCGGCAAGGTCACCGAAGAGACCCTGGTTGAGCGTCGGCTCCTGCAGGAGGGCGGCGCGGTCACCGTGGTCGCTATCGTGGACCCGGACACCAACCAGTTGGCCGAGCCTCTGGAGTTCATCACCAAGGGCTTCATCCAGGACGCTAAGACCTTCAAGGGCGCTGCCGAGAAGGTCAAGGCCGCCCTGGGCAAGCCCGAGGCCCGCAACATCGACGACGTCGAGAAGTTGGAGAAGCTCATCGGCGACTCCGTCTCCCGCCACCTGGACAGCGTCTACCGCCGCGCCCCGCTGATCACCGTGGTCGTCATCGACGCCTGATCAGCCACACAGCACCAAAACCACAAGCCCGACGGCGTCGCTCCAGTCATCCTGGAGCGGCGCCGTTTCGCTATCTGGGGCAATGTGCAATTGGTTCTAGAGAGACTTCCGTGGCGGCAAGTCTGGGAGAGACTTTCCCTCTCGCCAGATGCGGTCGCGAACCGGCCTGTGGTCCGTCCCTTCGTAGTCGATACGAGGGTCAGGATCGGCGTGGAAGGAATCAGCACGGAGCGTGGTGCCGACAAACGAGGCGACCGTTGCTCCGTTCATGATCTCTGGGAAGTAGTTCTCAGCGAGGTACTCCCGCAACGGCTCATCACAGACGTAGAGGTACGTGCCCTTGATGCCTCGGGTGAGGAGCACGTTGTAGATGTTAATGACGTACTCACGGATGTCCGCGTCTGTGTACGTCCGATTCTGTTTGGGGTTGTTCTCCATCCCCTTCTTGTCGAAGTAGGACTCTCGGTGGAACACCACGCGGCAAGTCGAGGGGTCCATCCTTATATCGGGGCCGATGATCACTCCCGCGTAGTTGAGGTCGTACCCCTGAATGGTGTGGATGGACCCGACCTCCTGGAGCGAATTGGTTGAGTTCACCCAGTCCTTGTCGGTGGAGTTCCAGCGCAGGCTGAGGCCATCGACCTCAATGTCGAACGCGGTGGGATCCTTGCGTGACTTCCACGCCCATGCGTAACCGGCCAACAGGCGGGACAGGCCGCTCTCCTCATTGCGGCGAAGTATCTCGTTCCGCATCTGGCTGAGGTCCGTGAACATCCGGAGGTCGTAGCTCTTGATGTGTGGGGCAGGCGAAGCCGGGACCGATCCAGCCTTGCGCAACACGTTGCCAAAGAAGCCCACATACTCATCTCCGGCGTTGACCCGAAGCTGCGAGGTAAGGGGGAAATGGATGCCTTTGGACTCCGCCTTCTCCATCTCGGACCGGACGGCTTCAGTGGGCAGATCGGCGGGCCTGACGGTCTGCTCGGGATCAAAGATCAGCACCTGGTGGCGACTCTTCTTGCGGACCCAATCGAGTTGGGTCTTGGCGAGATCGTCCTCGCCGAAGAGGTTCGTCGTGATGTCCGCGAAGTCCTTGTTGCGTCCACCTGATGACTGGTTGGCACGCTGGTTGAGCCTGTGTGCTTCGTCGACGATCAGCAGGTCATACGTTGTTTCCGACTTGCCAACCGCGAACGGGTCGAGGACCCGGTCCGGACGCAACCCGGGCGTCTTCTTGAACACCCGCTTGAGGGACTCACGCAAGGACTGCTGCGGAACGACGATACAGATGTTCAGCCCGGCCAGCCGAGTCCTGTTCTCCGCAGTGAAGAGGTCGCTGAACGGTCGTCCCTCCTGGACGAGCTCATCCACCTCGGCCGGAGTGGAGGTGGCCAGATCCGCCAGGAGCTTCAGGAGCACGATCGCCAGGACCGTCTTGCCGGTGCCTGGTCCACCTGAGACCACCATGGACGTATCAGGGTCGGGTGAGCCGGTGACACTCGACAGCACAGCCTCGGCGATCTGCCGTACCGATTCGTCCTGCTCTGGAGACAGGACCTTGAACGGTGAGAACTTGTAGAGATCCTTGTTGATGATGTCTAGACGGGTCTGGACGAAGAGGCCCTCCGCATGGAGCCGGTCGAAGATCTCCTCGAACGTCCGCTGGTAGTACCCCTTGGCGTAATACGAACCGGAGACGATGCCCTCATTGCGGTTCTCCACCGTGTGCCCATCGCCAGAGAACATGCGGATCAGGAACGCCTCGAGGTCCAGGGCGGCGGACTTGTTGTACTTCTCATGCAGGATGACTCGCGTGTGAGTGAGCGAGGCCTTGGCTGGGTTGGCCATGTGCTGTTGAAGACGCCTCTGCGCGCTGAGCGTCTCCCCGACGTACACCTTCTGCTGAGCACGTTTGCTGGGGGATGACTTCCCCTCGTGCAGGACATAGACAGCTGGCCAGTCGTTCACACGCGGATCGGCGGTCCCGACGCCGCGAATGCCATCAGCTGTCAGCGGGGCACTGTGTATCTCAAAGTCGGTCATACTTCGTGCTCTTTCCTCGAGCCTTATCGACCGGGTACTTCCGGCGGGTGGTCTCCACCTTCTTCTGAACGATGGAATCGGCGTCGAGGCCGAGCGCATCTGCCAGAAGGAAGCAATAGGTCAGGACGTCGGCGAGCTCTTCCTCGACAGCAACGCTGTCAGCGTCGGAACCCCACTGGTAGTGCTCCAGGAGCTCCGCTGCCTCGATGGAGATGCTCTTGGCCAGGTTCTCCGGCGTATGGAACTGAACCCAGTCCCGTTCTGCGACCATCTGTCGGATCAGATCCAATGTCTCACCGCGGTTCATGCCAGAACGCTAGCCGACTGACCAGGTTCGCGCCGCCGGAAAGTGGTACTGGCCCCTCACGCCACGTACTTCGCCTCGTAGGCCGCGCGGACGGAGCGGTCGGCGTCTTTGACGTTGTCGGGGACCATCCTGTCGTTCAGGGCATTGCGGATTCCCAGCGGCAGGACGTTGGCCAGCCGCACCATCGCGCCCGCGTAGGACGGCACGGTCCGCTCGAGCTTGGGGTTGCGCAGCGAGAGCATCACCGCATCGGCCACGTCCGCCGCGCTCAGCATGGGCACGCCCGCGGTGGCCGTTCCCCGTGCCAGCTCGGTGTCCACCACGGCCGGCAGCACCGCGGACAGCGCCACCCCGGTCCCGCGCAGCTCCAGCTCCACGGACTTCAGATACCCCAGCAACCCGTGCTTGCTCGCGGCGTAGCTGGCCTCGCCCGCCAACCCCAGAATCGACCCCATGGACGCCAGGGTCAGGATGTGCCCGCCCCCGCGCTCCACCATCCGCGCCGAGGTCAGCCGCACCACGCGCATGGCCCCCAGCAGGTTCGGCGGGCGTCAGTACTGAAAAATCGAAAACCCAAAAAGCATTATTAGTCGTTCGAAAACTATTACCGTAGGGTCGAGGTCAGAAGTTGTTGTTGTTGCAGTAAGTCCGTCAGAACTGCGGACCGGCTGATCCTCACGGATCGGACGGGGCGTTGGAGTAGCGGTGTGTATCAGTCCCGCTTCGCCCCCACTGGAACTCAGTGGGTCACTCAACCCCCATAGGAGGCCATCATGGCTACCGGTACCGTCAAGTGGTTCAACGCTGAAAAGGGCTTCGGCTTCATCGCGCCGGACGACAACTCCGCTGACATCTTCGTTCACTTCTCCGCCATTGAGGGCAACGGCTTCAAGGAGCTGCAGGAGGACCAGAAGGTCGAGTTCGAGGCCACTCAGGGCCAGAAGGGCATGCAGGCCAGCGCCGTTCGCGCCGCCTGATCCCCACAGTCGTTGAGAGCGGCCGTCTTCCCCACGGGGAGGGCGGCCGCTCTTGTGTTGTCAGGACGGCGGGCCAGGCTGGCGCTCGAGGGCACCTCGGACACGGCGTCGGGAAAATGGCATTAGGCGAATCCTGTTTTCTCCCGTACAGTCGTTGTCAGAAGTAGTTGTGCAGTAAGTCCGTCAGAACTGCGGACCGGCTGATCCTCACGGATCGGACGGGGCGTTGGAGTAGCGGTGTGTATCAGTCCCGCTTCGCCCCCACTGGAACTCAGTGGGTCACTCTACCCCCATAGGAGGCCATCATGGCTACCGGTACCGTCAAGTGGTTCAACGCTGAAAAGGGCTTCGGCTTCATCGCGCCGGACGACAACTCCGCTGACATCTTCGTTCACTTCTCCGCCATTGAGGGCAACGGCTTCAAGGAGCTGCAGGAGGACCAGAAGGTCGAGTTCGAGGCCACTCAGGGCCAGAAGGGCATGCAGGCTTCGTCTGTTCGCCCCCTCTGATCTACTTCTCGTAGACATCTAGAGCGGCCGCTCTCCCCACGGGGAGGGCGGCCGCTCTTGCGTTGTCCGGAATATCAGGTGAGTGGGCCGGCTCATTCGGCAGTATCCGCCACCACCAGAAGAGTGGTCAGGGGGATGACCGACCGCCAACGCTGCGGCAGCCTGTCGTAATTCTCCAGCGTCATCGTGACGATGTCCTCACCCGTGAGCAGCCGAAGCCCCGAACGCTGACGCTCGATGTTCATGGCGTCTCTGGTGTATCCACCCAGGGTGACGAACAGGCCCAGGTCGTTCTGTCCGAGGGTTCCCGCCAGCTGCTGGACCTCAGGAGCGCTGACCGAGCTGGTGATGTGCTTGCACTGCACCTTGATGAGCGGCGGTTCCACACCAAGAGGATCTTTGTGGGCGATGACGTCTACGCCACCGTCTTGGCTGTACGCGGTGACCCGGGCCTGGTATCCGAGCGTGCGCAGCAGATCGGCGGTGAACTCTTCGAACTGGGCGTGCGTGATCGACCGGTGGATGGCGTTGAGGACGTAGTCACGCGTATGCCGCTCGATGCGAGACGCCCGAGGCTCATCGGGAGAGTCATCTTCGAGGTCCTGCTCGATGACTCGGTCTACTGCGTCACTGACTGCGATCTGCTCGTTGTCTATCGGGGCGTTAGTCAGATGCGTGGCCTCCAGTGCAGCCCTGAACTCGCTGACGTGTTTCCGGACCCGGAACACGGTCAGGAGCGATCCCAATTCGTATAGCGCCGATTGAGAGAACACCGTTCGGGACAGGCCGAGACGCTTCCATTCGACTCTGCGCCGGTGGGGCTGCGTCTCAGCTCCGGCTTCGTAGTAGTAGTCACTGGTGATGACCCCGATGTTTACGGTGCTATCCGGGCGGTAAGGGGCCACTACCACGTCTCCGGTCTGCATCTCGTCACGGAACCGAATCAGCGTCCCGGCCCAACTCGCGATCGCTTGAGGCTTCTTGTCAGGGAACTCCTGGGTGAGCCGTTCCTTGAGCCCCTCCCGCCCGCCGGGGATGGTGGTGAGATCACGGAGTTCATCCCAGCCAATGCTGATGAATCCGTCGTCGACCAGTTCAGTGGTGAGAGTGTCGTTGTGGACGCCCCAAAAGTTCATGTCGTGCCTCCTGCCACCATCATCTCAGCACCAGAGGTCTGCGAGTTCTGCCCATTGTCCTGGCGCGCACAGCCTGAGTCTGAATCACATGGGACCGCCTGATCGTCCACGGCTTTTAGACGTTCGCCTGAGTCCCCGCCGTGCTGGAACCCGGGTTCAGCACCTGGCTCGACCACGGGTGGACGGACATGGACCCGCGCTGATCCCCCGGTGAGCCGGAAGGCTCGCTGGCCGGCCGTCGTCGGGAATCTGGTTCTGGGTCAGCGGTGGACGTACTCGGCCGTGATCTGCGGGTCGATGCCCTGCAGGATGCCGTTGTAGAACGACTCGGCCTGATCCTGCAGCAGGTCCTGATGCTGCTCCACGTACTCGGTCTTGGCGGAGTCGCTGAGGACCTCGTTGACCATCTCCACGGGGTCGATCGGGGGAGTGATCCAGCTCAGCGCGCCGTTGTCCTCGGCGGCCACCTTGAACTGCTCGCCGTCATGCCCGATGAACTCGAACTCCGGCACGGTGATCCGGAACCGATTCTCCCCGGTCTGCTCGATCTCCACGCCGGCTCCGTCGAAGCCGAGCTTGGCGGTGAACTCATATTGGATGAACGAGGCCCGCTCGGACCACGGGATCGGCAGGTTCTCCCGGCCGAAGAGATGGCTGTCCTGCGTGCGCTCCACGATCCCCTGGATGCCCAGGCTCAGCAGCACCACCTGCTGCTCACGCGTGATGGACTGGACCACCTGAGAGTTGCGGGTGGTGGCGTCGTCGTCATCGGCGTTGGTGGAGGCGAGCTGTGCTGCGAGGACCCCGCCAAGTGCGAGCAGTGCCACCAGGCAGATGATGAACGGCCACAGGAATGGCCGGCGGCGGCGTTCAGCGGCTGCGGCGGTGGATCCCATGAGTGTGTCCCCGTTCTGTGTGTGTCCTCGTTCGAGGACCGACCTCTCGAGCCACCCACCTACCCCGGGGACTCGGAGACTTCAGCGTAGCAACGTGCCCCGCCGCGCCACCCCGCCCGGCCGCGTAGGCTCGAGGTCATGAGCGAACGCACCACCCACCTGCTGGTGGACGGAGAGAACATCGATGCCACCCTGGGAGGCTCGGTCCTCGGCCGCCGCCCGCACCCGGAGGAGCGTCCGCGCTGGAACCGGCTGATCGAGCACGCCGAGGAGATGTGGGATCAGCCCGTCAACGGCCTGTTCTTCCTGGCCGCCAATGACGGCATGCCCATGCCGTTCGTGCAGGCGCTGCTGGCCATGGGGTACCGCGCGGTGCCCCTGCGCGGCGAGGGCAAGGTGGTGGATCTGGCCATCCAGCGCACCGCCGAAGCCCTGCTGGATCGCGAGGATGACGTCCTCCTGGTCAGTCACGACGCCGACTTCACCCCGCAGATGACCGCCCTGGCCGAGACCGAGGGCCGCCGCACCGGTGTGATCGGGTTCCAGGAGTTCATGGCCTCCAGCCTGCGCGCTGTCCCCGGGATCGAGTTCCATGACCTCGAGTACGACGTCCACGCCTTCACCAGCACCCTGCCGCGCATCCGCATCATCGAGATCGACGAGTTCAACCCGCTCGACTTCATCTGAGTCAGGGGTGCAGCGGCACCAGCAGACCCACAGCAAGGCCCACCACGACGGCGGCCACCACCGGAAGCACCATCCACACCTTCACGGTGGGGCTGGCTTTCCCGTCGGGCTTCTGGTCCGGCTTGGGTGCGGTGAACATCCCGATCACCAGGGCCGCGACCAGTACCGCTGCTGCCGTTCCCGCGCTGAGCAGGGCCTGCGCCACCAGGCTGTCCGTTCCTGAGGAGTCCAGGTGGTCGCTGGCGATCTGGTGGAAGGCGCCTTGCGGGGTGTCGCTGAACAGCAGACCGGACAGCGCGCCCGGGGCGAAGGTCCCGAGGGTGATCAGCCCGGCCCCCGGCGCGCCGGTGATCTGCAGGTTCACGGCGGTGTCTGAGCTGCGCAGCCGGAACAGTGCGATGCCGCAGAGGTAGGCGACTGCCGGGATCACCATCAGCAGTGCGGCGGTGAGGCTGACTCGCACCACCGTGCCAGCGCCGTGCTCCATCAACGTGGTCTGGTGGGTGGGTCCTGCCGGCTCGCCGACCAGGGCACCGAGCAGCGGGACGATCGCCGGCCAGAAGAACACGGTCCACAGCACGGCCAGCACCAGCGCACCGATCGTCAGCATGAACCGGCTGCGCATCACGGCGAGGAACGGATTGCTCATGGGCATGCCAGCAACGCTACCGGGGGCTCACTCGCCGAAGCGCAGCAGCCGATCGTCGCCGGGACCGGGCGAACTGCGGCCATCGGTCCGGAGCGAGCCTTAGGATCAGCTCGACACCGAGGATGAGGAGACCGGGATGATCGTGATCGAGCATGAGGCGCAGGTTCCGGTGGGGGAGTACGGTGCCTGGTTGCCGCCGCACACCGTCCTGCGGCCCAGCCAGGGTGATCCGTTGCCGGACCGTGCGCAGGAGCCTCTCGTGGTGCTGGGCGGGACCATGAATGCGGTCGCGGACGCTGAGCATCCGTGGCTGGCCCCGGTGCGCGACCTGATGGCCGACGCGGTGGACCGTGAGATCCCGGTGCTGGGGATCTGCCTGGGAGCACAGATGCTGGCGGTGGCGACCGGCGGTGATGTGGTGGTGGGTGACCCCGCCGGTCTGGAGCTGGGGGTGACGGACATTCAGCTGACCGAGGCCGCCGCGAAGGATCCGCTGTTCAGCGGGATGCCGGAGCGGTTCCAGGCACTGTCCGCCCACAGTGACGGCTTCCGCCGGTTGCCGGAGCACGCCCAGCTGCTGGCCGAGTCGGACCGGTACTGGCAGGCCTTCCGCGCGGGGACCTGTGCGTGGGGTGTGCAGTTCCACCCCGAGGTGGACCGGGAGACCTTCCGGTGGTGGGCTCGGAACGACATCGGGCAGCATGCAGACCCCAGCGAGGAGAACCTCGAGCGGATCCTTCGGGAGGCCGACGAACGGTGGGACGCGATGGCGCAGACCTCGCGACTGCTGGCCGAGCGTTTCGGCCGGATTGCTGCCGGAACGGCGTGAACAGAGGCAGGATGAAGACATGACGACGACGAAGGACTCCGCTGCAGGCACTCCCATGGTGCGGGAGCTGATGGACGAGCTTGCGGCGCTGGAGGATCACCGGTCGCGGGCGGTGAACGAGCGGCACGGTGATGACCACGGGGTGAACCTGACGAAGCTGCGGGCGGTGGCCAAACGGGTCAAGACCAACCATGGGCTGGGCGTGGAGCTGTGGGGGACCGGGGACACGGCGGCCCGGCTGCTGGCACTGCTGATCGTGCGGCCCAAGGAATTCACGGCGGAACAGCTGGATGCGATGCTGCGGGAGTCGCGCGCGCCCAAGGTGTTCGACTGGCTGGTCAACTACGTGGTCAAGAAGTCCCAGCACGCCGAGCAGCTGCGGGAACAGTGGACCGGCGACGCCGACCCCGTGGTGGCCAGTGCGGGCTGGGCGCTGATCACCGAACGCGTGAAGAAGAAGCCCGAGGGCATGGACTTGGACGGGCTGCTGGACACGATCGAGGTGCAGATGAAGGAGGCGCCGGATCGTCTGCAGTGGGGCATGAACAACTGCCTGGCCGAGATCGGGATCCGGTTCCCGGAGCATCGGGACCGGGCAATCGGGATCGGCGAGCGGCTCGAGGTGCTCAAGGACTACCCGACCCCGCCGAACTGCACCTCCCCGTACGCGCCGATCTGGATCCGAGAGATCGTGCGCCGGAACGAGGAGGAGTGAGCAAGAAGAAGGCGAAGGGACGGTCGGTCGCCAGACCGGAGGCGCCCGAGGCGGAGTACGGGTTCCCCGAGGAGCTGACCACTGAGTTCCCGCGCGAGGTCATCACCCGGGTCGCCCAGAACTATCTGCGCGCACAACGCCCTTACCACCGGATGAGGAAAGCCGTCCACGACCGGTGGGTGCAAGGTGGCAACTGGACCACGGACGAGGAAGAGCGTCGCAGCGAGGAGCTGACGAACAGCCCGTTCTATGAACAGGCCGACAATGAGGCGTACGAGATCATAGCTCTGGGATCCAAGAACGACAGGGACTTCCTGATCTTCGAACTGCTTCGAGGTGCCGAGAACGAATGGGAGTCCAGTCATATGCTGGGGGTTGTCTTCTACCTCGACATCGAACCGCCTCTGCCCCGTGCCCTGCAGACACAGATCCGCAAGGCCATTGCGCTCGATCCTGACCTGGGACCGGTGGCGGAGGACCACCGTTGGTTCGACGAGACCGTGCCAGAACGGCCGAAGCGCAAGAATGGCCCACGCTGGCCGAAGAAGCGCCCCGGGGACGACGGTCCGCTGGAGGTCTACTCGCAGCTACTCTAAACAATTTAGAGTAGCTGCGAGTAGGTCTGAGAGTAGATCGGCCGCAAGGCATCCGATCGCCGGGTGGGACGGACCGAAGCGGAACGGCCCTGCTCGCCTGGTGCCGGTGGGCACTCAGGTGAGCAGGGCCGTCGTCGGGCAGGATCCCGTGAGGGGTGCTGAGGGTCAGTCTCGGACGGGGACCTGGGTCATGGCCGTGGTCTCGCCGTCGCGCCAGATGGTGACGCCCTTGGCCTCCGGCAGGCTGGAGGCGCGGAACACGGGGTCCTGGCCGGCGGCGCGCTGACGGCTGTAGTCCTGGAGCAGCTTCACCGCCAGACCACCCAGCGGAATGATCGCGATCAGGTTGATCGTGGCCATCAACCCCATGAACAGGTCCGCCATGTTCCAGATCAGGGACACCGAGCCCAAGGCTCCGCCGAACACGCACAGCATCACCAGCACGCGGTAGGACAGCACCCAGGGACGGGCCTTGGCCTCGCCGGCCAGGAACTCGATGTTGGCCTGACCGTAGTAGTAGTTGCCCAGGATCGAGGACCACGCCAGGAAGAAGATCACCGTGGTCAGGAACGGACCCGCCCAGGCGCCGACCTGCTCCTGCAGAGCGGACTGAGTCAGGGCGATGCCGGCCACCTCATCGGTCCCGAAGGACGGGTTGGAGAGCAGGATGATGAACGCGGTGGCCGAGCAGACGATGATCGTGTCGAAATAGACGCCCAGGGACTGGGTCAGCCCCTGCTTGACCGGGTGGGACACCGAGGCGGTGGCCGCGGCATTGGGGACCGAGCCCATGCCGGCCTCGTTGGAGAACAGTCCGCGGCGCATGCCCTGCATCAGGGCGGCACCGAACGCGGCACCGGTGATCTGTTCGAAGCCCAGCGCGTGGCCGACGATCAGTGCGATCATGGCCGGCACCTCGGTGATGTTGATGAACACCACGACCAGGGCGAGCACGATGTACGCGGTCGCCATGACCGGCACGATCACGTTCGTCACCGAGGACAGACGACGGATGCCACCGAAGATCACCACGCCGGTCAGCAGGGCGATCACCGCGCCGGTGATGATCGCGACCGTGGGGGAGCCGCCCACATTGGCCTGGACCGAGTCGCTGATCGAGTTGGACTGCACGGCGTTGAACACGAAGCCGTAGGTCACCGTGATGACCACGGCAAACACCGCCGCCAGCCAGGGCTGACGCAGACCGTTCTTGATGTAGTACGCCGGGCCGCCGACGAAGCCCTCCTTGCCGCGCACCTTGTACAGCTGTGCCAGCGAGGACTCCACGAACGCCGTGGCGCCGCCCATCAGCGCCAGGAGCCACATCCAGAACACCGCTCCGGGTCCGCCGATGCTGATCGCGAGGGCCACGCCGGCCACGTTGCCGGTGCCCACGCGGGAGGCCGCTGAGACCGTGAACGCGCGGAAGGCCGAGACGCCGTGGTCGGCATCGTGCCCGCCCGGCTTCTCGGTGATGGTCCGGAGCATGTCCGGCAGGAAGCGCACCTGGACCAGAAAGGTCCGTGCGGAGAAGTACACACCAGCGATCACCAACAGGGCGATGACGATGTACCAGTACTTGTCATTCACCCAGAGGATCTGCTCCGCGAGGGAGTCCATGAAAGATTGCATGGGAACAGGCTAGCGACTGCGAAAACCATCTGCGCGGCTCCAAGGCATGGCGGGGGAAGGAACAGAGAGCGGGGCGTGGCTGAATCGTGTCTTGTGGGGGGGCGTGCCAGGTATAGGATCAGCTCAGACACCGGGGATGTGCCTGGTCAGAGGGGAACAGGGGGAGCGGCGCATGGGGCGCAGAGGCGCGCGGATGTCCGGGGCGGCGGTGCTGCTGCTCAGCGGGCTGTGGATCGCAGGCTGCACCGGGACGGCCGAGGTCCCCGACCCGGGCACCACTGAGCCCCCGGCCGCGCAGCCCGCGCCGGCGGAGAGTCAGCCCGTCCCAGAGGTTCCGGACGAGCCGTCCATGGACGCCGTGGCCTACACGACTCTGATCGACGGAGAGCAGTATGTCGGCCTGAAGGACCAGGTCACCCCCGGCCAGGATTATGGAGTGCGCGTGGTCTGCGACGCCGGCGAACTCGAGTACGAGGTCCGTGCACCCGAGGAGGTAGAGGCATTCTCCGACGAGCAGGTGATCGCCTCCGGACGGGTCTCCTGCCCGGTGGACACGATCCAGGACAGCTTCACCGTCCCCACGGGGGACCCCGGGATCCGGCTGCCCAATGACGGCTCGTGGCAGATCAGCCTCTCCCACATCGACGGTGTGACGAATGCCCTCGCGGAGCTTGTCCCGGCCCCGTCCACCCGCGGCTGAGCGGTTCGTCCCCGAGAGTGGCTCCCCGGGCATATGACCTGACCCCACACACACGGCGACCCGGCACGTGAAGGTGCCGGGCCGTCGTCGGGAAGTGCTGGAGAGGTGAGAGGCGCGGGAGGTGGGCTCAAAGGCCGAGGTCGCGCCCGATCAGCTCCTTCATGATCTCGTTGGAGCCGGCCCAGATCCGGTTCACGCGGGCGTCCTTCCAGGCCTTGGCCACGCGGTACTCGTTCATGTAGCCGTAGCCGCCGTAGATCTGAACACAATGGTCCAGGATCTCGCCCTGCACGTCCGAAGCCCAGTACTTGGCCTTGGCGGCGTCCACTGCGGAGAGCTCGCCGGCGGAGTGCGCCATCACGGCGTCGTCCAGGAACGCCTGGGTGACCTCTGCCTTGGTGACGAGCTCGGCCAGCAGGAACTTGGTGTGCTGGAAGTGGCCGATCGGCTGCCCGAACGCCATGCGCTCCTTGGCGTACTCGATGGTCTCGTCCAGGATGGCCCGCGCGTGGGAGAGTCCGTAGACCGCGGCGCCCAGACGCTCCTGGGGCAGGTTGACCATCATCTGGATGAAGCCGGTGTCCAGCTCGCCGATGATGTTGGCCTCCGGCACGCGCACGTTGTTGAAGAACAGCTCCGCGGTGTCCGACTCGGGCTGGCCCACCTTGTCCAGCTTCCGGCCGCGCTCGAAGCCCTCCATGCCGGCCTCCACCCCGAACAGCGTGATGCCCTTGGCCTTCTTCTCCGGGCTGGTTCGCGCAGCCACCACCACCAGGTCCGCCGAGTAGCCGTTGGTGATGAAGGTCTTGGAGCCGTTGAGCACCCAGTGGTCCCCGTCCTTGACCGCGGTGGTGCGCAGGTTGGCCAGGTCAGACCCACCGGAGGGCTCGGTCATGGCGATCGCGGTGATGATGGAGCCGTCCGCGATGCCCGGCAGCCAGCGCTGATGCTGCTCCGGGGTGCCCAGCTTCACGATGTACGGCGGCACGATGTCCGCATGGATGCCCACGCAGGAGGAGATGGCGAAGCTGGCCTTGGAGAGCTCCTCGAACAGGACGGTGTTGAACCGGTAGTCCTCCGGGTAGCCCCCGCCGAACTCCTCCGGCACCTCCAGCCCCAGCAGCCCCTGCTCGCCGGCCGCGGTCCAGAACTCGCGCGGCAGCGCCTTGTCCTCGATCCACTGCTCCAGGTTCGGGGTGACGTGGCGCTTGACGAACTCGGCGACGGATTCGCGGAAGTCCTCGTGGTCGGTCTCGAAGATGCGGCGGCGCATGGGGGTCCTCTCGGTGGTGTGGGGGCGGTGCTGAGGTGTCCTCCCGAGGGTGCCAACCGCGCGGCCGAAATGCAATACCCGCCGGTAACTTCGTGGTGTGGGTGGGGTGGGGGCGGCGTGAGGGGCGGCGGGTCAACTGTCGTACCCTCTGCGACTTTGCGTACCGACTGCCGGTGCGATATGTCGCAGTGGCGACGCAGAACGCTGGGGTGCGATCAGTGGTACAGGTCAGCCACGCCCCGGCTCGTCCGCCCACGGGTCCGTCAGATCGTCCCCGCCCCTGCGCATCCAGTCCCGGTGCCACGCGGGCATCCACTGCCGCGGCCACCACACAAAGCTGACCAGGCCCAGGCCCAGGAACACGGTGCCGAGCAGGTCGTACACCTCGGTGTCCCCGGGGATCCCCTCCGGTCCGGCCACGAAGCCCAGCGCCAGGAACACCAGGCCCAGTCCCATGAACCCGCCGACCAGGGGGAAGGTGGTGAACGGGACCACGCTGAGCAGCATGCGCGGGAAGAACACCCAGCGGCGCCACCGCCCGGAGAGTGCGAGCACGGCAGCCACCACTCCTGCGACTCCCAGCCCGATCATGATGCTCCACAGCAGCCAGCCCAGCGTCTCCGATGACACGCGCCTCATCCCCTCCTGCACAGCGGACCTGTTCCGCCGGTTCGCCCACGAGCGTATCCGCACCCCGCCCCACCCCGCAGGCGCCGCCGTACAGTGGGAAGCATGGCGTTCCAGTACTGGACAGAGACCGCAGGACACGGGGCCTGGCGCGAGGTGCCCGAGCCCCACGCCGACGTGAGCGCGGGCCAGCTGCGCGTGCGCACCACGGCCACTGCCGTGTCTCGCGGCACCGAGACCCTCGTCCACACCGGGAAGGTGCCGGCCGCCGTCGGGACCCTGATGAAGGCGCCCCACCAGCTCGGCGAGTTCACTTTCCCCGTCTCCTACGGGTACCTCGGCGTGGGCGAGGTGGATGAGGGGCCGCAGGAGTGGCTGGGCGCGCGCGTGTTCGGTCTGCTCCCGCACCACAGTCACCACATCGTGTCCGCGGCGGACCTCCAGCGGATTCCCGACGACGTCCCTCACCACCGCGCCCTCCTCGCCGGAGCGGTGGAGACAGGGCTGAACATCCTGTGGCAGGAGCCGCCGCGGCTGGCGGACCGGGTGGCGATCATCGGGGCCGGGATGATCGGGACGGCCGCCGCGCTGCTGGCCTCCGGCATGGGGCTGGACCGGCTGGAGGTGCTCGAGACCAATGAGGATCGGCGGGAGCTGCTGGCCGGGCTGGGGCTGACCGCCGTGCACCCGGAGCAGGCCGCGGGCGACTGCGACATCGTCATCCACACCTCCGGCTCCGAGCCCGGGCTGGCGCGCGCCCTGGAGATCGCCGGGGACGACGGCACCGTGGTGGAGGCCTCCTGGTTCGGCTCGCAGGCTCCCCGGGTGCCGCTCGGCGCTGACTTCCACGCCCGGCGGCTGAAGATCGTGGCCAGCCAGGTGGGGCAGGTGGCTGAGGGGCGCCGCGCTCGCCGGACCCGGGCCGAACGGCTGCAGACCGCCCTGCGCCTGCTGCGGGACGAACGGTTCGAGGCCCTGCTGACCGGGCAGTCCCCGCGCGAGGAGCTGCCCGCCGTGATGGACCAGATCACCTCGGACACCGAGCTGGCGCGGACCACGCTGTGCCACGTGCTGACGTACTGATTCACCGGAACCACTGACCTTCCACACCACCACACCCCGATCCGAGCAGGAGAGACATGTACAGCCTCACCGTCAACGACCATGTGATGATCGCGCACAGCCTGCCGAACGAGTTCTTCGGCCCCGCCCAGGGCATGCACGGCGCCACCCTGGCCGTGGAGGCCACGTTCTCCCGGGCCGAACTGGACGAGCACGCCGTGGTCCTGGACATCGGGGCCGCCACGGAGATGCTGGACGAGGCACTGTCCCCATTGCGCTACGCCAACCTGGACGAGCACCCCGACTTCGCCGGCCGGCTCTCCACCACGGAGGCCACCGCCGAGTACATCGGCAGTCGCCTGGAGGACGCGCTGGCCGACCAGCCGGACGTGGGCATCACCGTGACCCTGACCGAGAATCCCCGGGCGAAGGTGTCCTACACGGTGCCGGGCCGCCCATGAGCGACTGCGGCCGGCACATTCGCCGTGACCCGAACGACGTGGCGCACCTGGAGCCCCTCCGGGCGCGTGGAGATCGGCCTGCACTTCACCTGATCGAGCCGGACTTGGGGCGAGTCTCCGGCGGGTTGCGGTACAACGAGTCCCTGGCCGCGGGGGCTGACGAGCTGCTGCACCAGACCGGCGTCATCCAGCGGCACTCGGTCCCCGGGGCCTGGCCGCACCCGTCCGCCGAGGATGAGGCCGCCGTGCACGAGCTCGCCGCCACGCTGGACGCCCCTGTGGTGGTGGACGGGCTGATCGGGTCATCGCTGAGCGCCCCGTTGGACCTGGACGTCCCGGTGATCCAGCTGATCCACGCGATCCTCGCCGAATCCGATCCCGCCGCCCTAGACCGCGAACGGGCCAACATGCACGCCGCGGACGCCGTGGTCACCACCAGCCCGCATGCGCTGCGGACGCTCCAGCAGCTCACCGGGATCTGGGCGTCGGTGGCCAGGCCGGGGGTGGACCTCAGGCCAGTGACGGAGGGCAGCCCGGACGGGAACAGGTTCATCTGCGTGGGCGCCGTGGAGCCGAACAAGAACCAGCTCTTCCTCACCGAAGTGTTCGCCGCGCTCGCCGCCCGGGGCCTGGCCGACTGGCACGTCACCTTCGCCGGACCGCACACGGACCCGGACTACGCCGCGCGGCTGGTCCGAGCCTGCGAGCAGTTGCCGCCCGGGACCACCACGGTTACCGGCGAGCTGACTCCCGCCGAGGTCGATGAGCTCTACCGCACCTCCGATCTGCTCCTGCTGCCCTCCGTCCGGGAGACTTACGGTATGGTGGTGACGGAGGCGGCGGCCGCCGGACTGCCCTCCGTCGTCACCGAGGGGACCGGTGCGGAGGACGCTCGGGTGGCCGGGGCCCTTGCAGCTCCCGAGGTCACCGAGTGGGCGGACATCCTCGAGGGGTGGCTCACGCAGCCGTACCGGCACGATCTCCAGCGTCAGGCCGTGCAGGCGCGCAAGACCCTCTACCGCTGGCAGGACACCGCTGACGACCTCTTCCGCGCCCTACACGCCATCTCCCACTGCACCGAGAGGACCCCATGACCGGAGCCGCTCCCGACTGGCTCGAGGCACGTGCCCCCTTCGACGACGCCGCGCGCGAGCAGTCCCTGCCCCTGCTCGAATCCGCTGCGCACACCCTGCTGGAGAGCACCGATCCCGGAGACACCGTCACCGTGGTGGACCTGGGTGCCGGCACCGGCAAGTCCGCGGCCTGGTTCCGCCGCCACCTCACCCCGCTGCTGCCAGACCGCCAGATCGCCTGGCACCTGGTGGACGGCCACGCGCCCTCGCTTGAGCTCGCCGGAGAAGCCTTTCCCGACGCCGGCCGCCTCCTGAGCATGATGTCTGACCTCCCAGCGGCGCTGGGTGAGCACCTGGAGGAGACCTCCGGGCGGCCCGCCCCGGGCAGCCTGCTGCTGACCTGCAGTGCCGTGCTGGACGTGCTGACCCAGGCCGACGTGGACGCCGTGTTGGACACCCTCACCCGCTGCCGGGGGCTGGGGCTGTTCCTGTTGAGCATCACCGAGCACTGGCACCTGGATCCGGCCGACCCTCGGGACGAGCAGCTCGCCCAGGCCTTCACCGACCACCAGCGGTGGGGAGACAAGCTCGGTGCCCACGGTGGTCAGACCATGGCGCAGTCCGCTCGTCAGCGGGGGATCACCGTGGAGACCTCTGAGAGCCCATGGCGACTGCACGCGCCGCAGGATGCCGAGTTCATCCAACGGTTCCTGGCCGAGCGCGTGGCCGCGGTGGTCGAGGCCGAGCCGGACCTGCAGCGTGTAGCCGCCGACTGGCTCGGGCTGCGCACCCGTCAGGCTGGAGGGGACGAGGGTCTGGCTGTCACGGTCGACCACGTGGACGTCCTGCTCAACGCCCGCTGACCGTGGCCCCCTGGATTCGCCGCACCGTCGCCCTGGCGACCACGGTGCTGTTGCTGTGGCTGACCGTGCGGGCCGTCGGCTCTCAGGCACTGCTGGACGCCGGTGCCGTGCTGACCCCACTGGCCTTCTTCGCCGCGCTCACCGCCGGGCTGGTGGTGGCGCTCAGCCAGGCCCTGCGCTGGCGGGTGCTGGCCGCTGCCCAGGGGATCCGCATACCGTTCCGCCAGGCCGTGCGAGACTGCTACGCCTCCAGCTTCGGGAACATGGTCCTGCCCGGCGGGCTCGGGGGAGATGCCGCGCGACTGGTGGTCTACCGGAACGAGGGGCGGCGTCGGTGGTGGTCACCGCTGGTCGCCGTCGGGGCTGAACGGCTCAGCGCTACCACCTGGGTCTTCGCCACCGCCGCTGCCGTCCTGACCGCCGCCGGCGCACCACCTCTGCTCACCCTCCCGGCAGTCCTGGCCGCGGCCGTGTTCCTGGCCGCCGCCGTCGCCTGCACGCGGGGCATGCGTGCACGGCGTCAACTCCTGGTCTGGTCCACCTCTGCCGTCAGCGTGGCCGCCCTGGTCGGACTCTTCCTGGTAGCCATGGCCGCGCTCGGCGGACCGGTCCACGCCCCCGTGGCGCTCATCGGGCTGGCCTCCATGAGCCTGCCGATCGGGGCCGGCGGCTGGGGCGTGCGGGAGTTCAGCGTCGGAGCCCTGGCGCCCACCCTCGGGGCGGAACCCGACTGGGCCGTCACCATGGCCACCGGCTACGGACTGCTCGCCACGGTCTCCACCCTGCCCGGCGCCGTGATCCTCGCCTGGACCGCCCTGCGCGCCCGCGCCGACTCGTCCCGCTAGGCGCAACCCACGCGCGCAGCCCACTCCACCCGCTCCCTGCGCAAAGTGACAAAACCAGGTCACTTGGGTGGGGGCGAGGTCACTGTGCGCTTGGGGGTGGGGAGTCGTGGTCCTTGGCCGCATCGCTGAGCACGAACTCGGTGCAGATGTCCTCGCCGAAGGTGTAGCGGCGGAACGGGGTGCGCAGGGCCTCGGCCATCATGGGGGAGCCCTCGAACCGGATCCCGGGCACGCCGTCGCCGATCAGCACCGGGGCCACGGTCAGGAACAGCCGGTCCAGCAGCCCCGCGGAGAGGAACGAGGACACGGTCTTCCCGCCGCCCTCCACCAGCACCGAACCACTGACGCGCTCCCGGACCACCGCCAGGACCGCGGCCGGATCGACCAGGCCAGCCGAGCCGCCGTCGGGAAGTCTCACTGTCTCCACATGCCCACCCAGGCCGGAGGGCACCTCCGCCTCCGCGCTCACCAGCCACAGCGTGGGGGCGTCCGGGGACTGCAGCACGCGGCTGTCCACGGGGATCCGCGCGTGCGGGTCCACCACCACGCGCAGCGGGTTCTGCCCGTGCACGGCTCGCACGGTCAGCTGCGGGTCGTCCGCGCAGACCGTCCCGGCGCCCACCAGCACGGCGTCCACCGCGGCCCGCAGGTGGTGCAGGTGCGTGCGGTCAGCCTCGCCGGAGACGAACTCGGCGTCCCCTCCGCGCGCGGCGATGAACCCGTCCGCGCTCTGGGCCATCTGCGCCACCACCTCGGGGTGCTCGGCCAGGGTGCTGTAGACCGGGAAGGTGTCCTCCTGCACCGTCAGCGCCGCGGCACCGCCCTCGCGCCCGGCCTCACCGGCCAGCGGATCATGCCGCATCCGGGCTCGCTTGGTCTGCAGGTAGTGCGAGTTCTCCGGGCGGTCCAGCACCGGCAGCACCACGCGGTCGGCCACCGTGATGCCCAGCTGGGTCAGCGCCTCGGCCTTGGCCGGGTTGGAGGAGAGCAGGCGGACGGTGGTGCAGTCCAGATCGCGCAGCATCTCGGCGGCGGCGGTGTAGTCCCGGGCGTCGTCCGGCAGGCCCAGGGCCCGGTTGGCGTCCACGGTGTCCATGCCCTGGTCCTGCAGGGCGTAGGCACGCAGCTTCGCGGCCAGCCCGATCCCGCGGCCCTCATGCCCGCGCAGGTAGAGCAGGATGCCCGTCCCGGCGGCGGCGATCGCGGCCAGCGCGGCGTCCAGCTGATCCCCGCAGTCGCACCGGTGCGAGCCCAGCGCGTCCCCGGTGAGGCACTCGCTGTGCAGGCGCACGATCGGCGCCTCCGCCCGCTGCGGCTCGCCCATCAGCATCGCCACATGCGTCACGCCCTGGTACGTGTAGGCACAGGTGGTGAAGACGCCGTGATCCGTGGGCAGAGAGGTCCGAGACTCAAGGACGAGGGTGTGGGTGTGGTCCTGGTCGGTCTGCTTCATGCGCTTCAGTCTAGGGTCCGGACCGGCGCGGATCGGCGCTCCCGCACCGCCCCGTGGCGCTCCAGCCAGGCGATGTCCCGTCCGAAGGAGACCAGCAGCGAGACCACCGCCGCTGCCGCACAGGTGATGCCCAGTGGTGGGATGCCCACCGCGCTCGAAGTCCCCGCGGCCAGCAGCAGGATGCCCTGCATCGCGGCGATCACCTTGCGGCTGAACAGGGCGGGCAGGCGCCGGCGCCAGGCGGTGCGGACCCTGCCGGTCAGCCGGAACGCGTAGTGCAGCACCCCCGGGATCAGGCACCACACACCCCAGACCGGCACCAGCGCGATCGAGAGGATCAGCACGAACAGCGCGTCCACGTCCTCATCGAACCGCGCGCCGGCCCGCGTGGTCCCACGGCGCCGGGCCACCTGCCCGTCCACACCGTCCATGGCCAGGGCCACCGCGCCCAGCAGCACGGCGGGCCACGGGAACGCGAGGGTCTCCCGGTCCAGCAGCAGGGCGGTCACCACGACGACGGCCGCGCACCTGAGTGAGGTCAGGTCATCGGCCGCGGTCCACGGGTCAGAGCGCCGTAGGCTGCGGGCGGAGCCCGCGACGGCGACCAGGACGCACAGGGCGAGGGTGGCGGGGTGCGGATCGATCTGCCAGCTCAGGATCAGGGCTGTGGCGAGGGCGAGTATGGGCACGGGGAGGCGCCGGGCGGGGTGCCGGGTGCCGCTGACTGCCATCTCTCTCCTGTCCGGAAGGGGGTTGTCTGATGCTACTGGGAGCCCTCCGTCCATCGGTGTGCACAGGGGCCGAAGCGTGCCCGGCCCCGACCGTAGACTGATCCACGTGAACACGCCCGAGACCACTGCGGAGGACTCCGCCGACCGTCCAGCAGGCCCGCAGCACCCGGAGGGCCGGAACTGGCCGCGGTTCCTGGTCATCGCGCTCTCGCTGGCCGGGCTGGTGGTCTGCATCATGTTCATCCAGGGGCTCCAGGCGATCATAGCCCCGGTGTTCCTGGGGCTGAACCTGGTGATCGTGGCCTACCCGCTGCAGGCCTGGCTCAACCGCCGCGGGGTTCCCCGCTTCCTGGGAGCCACCGTCACGGTCCTGCTGGTGCTGGTGGTCCTGCTGGTGTTCATCGGGCTGATCTTCTGGTCCGCCTCGGAGCTGATCTACGCCCTGCCCAAGTACGGACCGCAGTTCAACTCGATCTACGAGGGCATGGTGACCTGGATCGGCAGCTTCGGCGTCACCCCGGACATGGTGCTCAATGAGCTGGGCAACCTGAACATGTCCACGGTCGCCTCCACCGCGGTCAGCTTCATCACGCCGCTGCTCTCCAACGTCTCGGCGGTGATCGGCCTGGTGGTGACCGTGGTGATGACGGTGTTCTTCCTGGCCATGGACTCCGTGGCCGTGGAGCGCCGCGTCGCCCTGCTCACCTCCTCCCGCACCGACATGGGGGTGGCCCTGATCGACTTCGCCCAGGGGGTGCGCCGCTACTGGGTGGTGACCACGGTGTTCGGACTGATCGTGGCCCTGCTGGACGTGGTGGCCCTGGCGATCATCGGCGTGCCCATGATCTGGGTCTGGGGCGTGCTGAGCTTCTTGACCAACTACATCCCCAACATCGGGTTCGTGCTGGGGATGATCCCGCCGGCACTGCTGGGTCTGGTGGAGGGCGGCTGGGGTGCGTTCTTCGCCGTGGTGGTCTCCTACAGCGTGCTGAACTTCGTCATCCAGTCCATCATCCAGCCCAAGTTCACCGGGGACGCCGTGGGCGTGATCCCCACCGTCAGCTTCCTCTCCCTGCTGTTCTGGGCCTGGGTGCTGGGGTGGATGGGCACCGTGCTCGCCCTGCCCGCCACGCTGCTGTTCAAGGCGATCCTGATCGACGCCGACCCCCAGTCCCGCTGGCTCAACTCCCTGATCGCCTCGGATCTGAAGGGCATGGAGGCCCGGGAGCGCGGCTTCACCCGGGCGTTCAACCGCCAGGCCCGGTACGAGGTGGCCGAAGACGGGTTCGGCGGGACTGAGCAGACCGTGCACCCCGAGGACCAGACCCTGGCCACGCCCGATCCGCCCCAGGGCGTCCCCACGGTCGAGCACTGAGCGCCCCGCTGGCTCCAGCGTCCGTTCAGACTGATCAGCTCCTGATGAGCCGACGGACCTGGTCGATCAGCCCGTCCACGCGGTCGATCTGCTCCTCGGCCGCCCGCACGTCCTGCTCCACGGCGGAGCGGATCTCGTCGCCTTTCAGATGGCCCAGGTTGGTCTCCAGGGTCACGACGGCGGCCGTCAGTCCCGCACGCACCGCACCCAACGCTGCGCCCACGTCAGAGAGGACATTCCCGTTGGCGTCGGCGAGGACGGCCTCGGCCACGCCGATCAGCTCCCGGGCACACTCCACCATCCGCTGGGGCGGCTTCACCGCATCCCGCAGGGCGGACTGGATCCGTTCCGAGCGCTCTCGACGTGCGTCCTCGGAGTCCTCCGGCAGCTCGAAGGTCTCCGCGGTGGCCCCGAACCCGGCCTCGTCCTGATCGGCCAGCTTCAGCGCGGTGTCCGCCAGCTCGGCGCACCGCTGCGCGAGGTCCTCGCGATCGCTGAACCGGGCCGCCATGGAGATCAGCCCGGCGGCCAGGGCCAGCTGCACCGAACCGGTGGCGCCGCCGCCCGGGGTCGGTTCGCCCGAGCCCAGCCGCTCCAGGTAGCCGCGGACGGTCTCGTCCCGGATCATGCGGCCGAGGCCGTGGGCCGGGCCGGTCGGGCCGGCTGGGTCAGTCCCACGTGCCGGATGCCCACGCCGCGCTCGTAGACCTGACGGGCCGGCACTGGGATCACCTTGCGTCCCCAGAAGGCGGCCTCCAAGACCTGGTGAGCGCCGTCGTCGTGCTCGTCCTCGAAGGAGGGGACCACCACGGCTCCGTTGACCGGCAGGACGTTGACGTAGGACCAGCCCACGGGTCCGTGGCGATCGGTGAGCGTGGACGGGGCCGGGATGGTGGCGATGTTCAGCGGGCGACCCTGGGCATCCGTCTCACCCTGGAGCAGCTCCAGCGCGGTCTGGCTGACGGCATGGTCCGGGTGGGAGGGGTCATCCTGCCAGTGCAGCAGCAGCACGGTGGGGGAGGCGAAGTTCACCAGCTGATCCACCATGCCGCCGGTGCCGCGCGGACCGGCGTCCCGGGTGAGGCCGCCGGGCAGCCAGATCACCTTGCGCACATCCGTGTACCGGTGGAATTCCAGCTCCACCTGACGCCGGGACCAGCCGGGGTTGCGGGCCGGGTCCAACAGCGCGGCCTCGGAGGCGATCACCGTGCCCTCACCGTCCGTGACGAACGCGCCGCCCTCCAGGGTCATCAGCGACAGCTGCCGGGTGGCCCCGGTCATCTGCGCCATGGTCCCGGTGACCACCGAGTCCGAGAGGTAGTCCAGGCCCGGGCGGCGGCCGAAGCCGTTGAAGACGAAGTCCATCATGCCCAGCGCGCGGCGGCCGTTCGCGTCAACCTTCGCCTCGGGGCCGGTGGTGAAGACGGGTCCGGTCAGACGGATGAAGGGGCTGTCGAAGCGCTGCGGGATCACCGGGACGATCGGGTCCACATAGGTGTGCACCATGGTCCGGTCGGCCGGATCCACCAGCAGGGTCACCGGCTCAAAGTCCGCCACCTCGTGGGCGATCCGGGCCCAGGCGCGGCGCGCGGCGGAGATCTCCCACGGGGTGCTGCCCATCAGGGCGGTGGCCCGGGGGAAGGAGAGCCACATGCGCTCCTGCGGCTCCGTGTCCGCGGGCAGGTGCCAGGAGAGATCGGTCATGGGGTCCTTCCTGGTCAGCACCGTGCGCGCGGTCAGTGACGAGCCGCGGCGGGAAGAGCCGGCGTGGCGCAGGACCACCCCCATGCGACTGCACCTTCCATGGTAGGCGGTGCGCGGGGGTGGATGCCGGTCATCAGCGCACGGTGCGGACCGAGTGCGCTGAGGGCCAGGAGACCAGGGCCAGAACCAGCCCGACGACGGCCAGTCCGGCCAGGATCACGGCCACCGGCGCCAGGCCGAGAGCGGCTCCAAGCGTTCCGGCCAGGGGATAGGTCACCAGGAAGCAGGCATGGGAGAGGGAGAACTGTGCGGCGAACACGGCGGGCCGGGTGCCCTCGGTGCTGTTACGGCGCAACAGTCGGGCCGAGGGGGTCAGCACGGCTGAGGTGGCGGCACCGGCCGCGAACCACAGGGCGAGCAGAATGATGCACTGGGCCGTGCCGTCCGTCCAGTGGATGGCGGCCGCAGTGGCCAGCAGCATCACGGGCAGGGCCGTGGCGCCGGCGACCATGACGGTGCGGTCCGGGCGGCGGGCGAGCAGCCGGGTCATGAGCAGGGCCACCACCATGGACCCGCCGCCGTAGGCGCCGAGCATCAGCGCCACGTCCGGTTGGGGTCGTTCGAGCAGCCCCTGCACCAGGACCACGGTGTTGATGATGACCATGGCGGTGGAGGTGGCCACCACCAGGTTCAGCCCCAGCAGGCCGCGCAGCTCCCGCTCGGCCCAGAAGATCCGGGTGCCGCGGGTGAGCCGGTCCAGGAACGGTGTGACCGGTGGGGCGGGGATGTGCGGCAGGCGTGATGCCGCCACCAGGACAGCGGAGACGATGAAGCCGACCACGGTGCCCACGAAGAGGTTGTGGTAGCTGATCACCGTCAGCAGGGCGGCGGCGATCAGGGGGGAGAGCAACGACTCGAGGTCGTAGGCCAGGCGGGACAGGGACAGCGCCTGGGTGTACTCCTCCTCGTCCGGCAGCACCGAGGGGATGACCGCCTGGAACGTGGGGGTGAAGGTGGCCGAGGCGGACTGCAGCAGGAAGATCAACACGTAGATCTGCCAGGCCTCGGAGACGAACGGCAGGGCCACGGCCACGGCCGCGCGGATCAGGTCAGCGGCGATCAGCACGGGCTTGCGGGGCAGCCGGGCGGTCAGGGCGGTGGCGATGGGGGAGACCACCACATAGGCGATCATCTTGATGGTCATCGCCAGGCCCAGCACGATCCCGGCATCGCCTGCGGCGATGTCGAAGGCCAGTAGCCCCAGGGCCACGGTGAGCAGGCCCGTGCCCAGCAGGGCGATGACCTGGGCGCTGAACAGCTGGGCGTAGGTGCGGTGGCGCAGGACGGAGAGCATGGTCGGTTCAGCCCTCCCGGTGGTGGGGAGGCAGCTGCCCGTGGGCCACGGCGTGCTCGGCCTGGTTCAGTGCCTCGACGATCAGGGTCAGGGCGTGCTCGTCCACGAGCCGGTACAGCACGCTGGTGCCCTGCTGCCGGGTGGTGACCATCCGGGCCATGCGCATGCGCGCCAGATGCTGGGAGACGCCGGAGGGCTTCTTGCCCACCGCCTCGGCCAGGGCGTTGACCGAGAGCTCGCCGTTCTCCTGCAGGGTCAGCACGATCCGGATCCGGGTGGGATCGGAGAGCAGGGTCAGGACCTCGGAGGCCAGGTCGATCTGGTCCGAGCTGACGGTCGCGAGGTCAATCTTCTTATCCGCGTGCATACGCAGATACTAACACCCGCGAGCCCTCACCATCCAGATCACGTGCGCAGCTGATGCCGCGACACGCCGATCCAACCGGCAGTTGTCGTGATCATGATCGGCGGGGTGCGGAGGTGAGTTCGGCGGCGGCCTCCTCCAGGATCCCGCGCACAGCGGTGATCGCCGGCGACTGCGCCGACGAGGAGCGGATGGAGGTGAACACCGTCCGCAGTGGGTCGCCCGGAAGCCGGATTCGCCGCACCGCCGCAGGGGTGTCCACCAGCATGAGTCCGGGCAACAGGGCCACCGCGTTGCCGGAGGCCACCAGGCCCACGTGCGACTGCAGGTCCGAGGAGATGTACCGGACGTCCGGCTCGAACCCGGCGGACCGGCAGACCTGTTCGGCCCAGTGCCGGGTGGCCGTGCCGTCCGGTTCCATCACCCACGGCAGCGGCCGTGCGGTCAGCAGGGTCTCCAGCTCCCGACCCTCCGGCAGGGCCGCGCCGTCCACGCTCAGCTCGGCCGGCACCACCAGCTGCAGGTCGTCCCGCAGCAGCTCCTTGCGGTCCAGCCCGGGCCAGTGCGGGGCGGCGTGCCCGGGGTACTGCTCGGCCACCACCACGTCCACGTCCCGGACCCAGGTCTCATGCAGGGCGGTCTCCGGTTCGTACTGGAACACCTCCAGGCGCAGTTCCGGATGCCGCTCGCGCAGGATCGTCAGCGCGCGGGGCAGCAGGGCGATCGCCGCCGACTGGAACAGGGCCAGCTGCACTCGCCCGGTCACCGAGTTCCGCGCCCGGGTCAGGGCGGTCTCGGCCTCCTCGAGCGCGTCCAGGATCGGGTCGATCCGCGCCACCAGCGCCTGGGCCTCAGCGGTGAGCTGCACGCCGCGTCCGGAGCGGCGCAGCAGCTCGGTCCGGGTCTCGCGCTCCAGCACGGCCAGCTGCGCGGACACTGAGGACGGGGCCATGTTCATGGACTGCGCCACCGCGGTCACCGACCCCCGGATGGACAGCTCCCGCAGCAGCACCAGTCGCCGGACCTCCAGCATCGCCTCTCCCGTCTGACCGTTCCTCACCCCCGCCCCGGAAGCACACCCCGCCGTACGGGGGTGAGGGTCCGGTCCGGGGGTGCAGAATCACGGTGCCACCTGAACCACCACCAGCGTTCGTCTAAGCCGAACGATACCGTGCAGAAACATTCGCTGTTCACGCACGGTGTCACTCAGACACAATCGCTCCATGACTGCCAACACCCCTGCGCACGACTCCGCGCCCACTGCCGGTGCCACCACGCTCTCGCTCACCGACACCCCAGACCCGGCTGACCTGCGACGCCTGGCCCCGGCCGCCGTCGAGCAGGTCAAGACCTGGCTGCAGGATGCCCGTCAGTACCCGGCGAACTTCTCCGCGCGCCAGCTGGCCGGAGTGCTCAAGGACCCCAACGGTCTGGACTTCACCGTGGGCTTCGTGGACCGCGTGGTCCGCCCGGAGGACCCCAAGATCGCCGCCGAGGCGCTGCGCGAGCTGGCCCCCATGGTCCCGGGCTTCCTGCCCTGGTACATGAAGTCGGCCATGGGCGCCGGCGGCAAGGTCGCCCCGTTCGTGCCCCAGGTCGCCGTCCCGGTGGCCCGCAAGGTGCTGCGCGAGCTGGTCTCGCACCTGATCGTGGACGCCACCGAGTCCAAGCTGGGCCCCTCGATCGCCAAGCTCAAGCAGCCCGGCACCCGTCTGAACATCAACCTGCTCGGCGAGGCCATCCTGGGCAAGGAGGAGGCCGAGCGCCGCCTGGACGGGATCCGCACGCTGATCGAGCGTCCGGACGTGGACTACGTCTCGGTCAAGGTCTCCGCCGCCACCGCCCCGCACAGCCCGTGGGCGTTCGACCAGGCCGTCACCGAGGTCACCGAGCACCTGCTGCCGCTCTACCAGCTGGCCGCCAGCCAGGCTCAGGACCCCGCCCAGAACCACACCTCCACGTTCATCAACCTGGACATGGAGGAGTACCACGACCTGGACATGACGCTGGCCGTGTTCATGCGCCTGATGGACCAGCCCGAGCTGAAGGATCTGCCCGCCGGGATCGTGCTGCAGGCCTACCTGCCGGACGCGCTGGACGCCATGATCCGCCTGCAGGAGTGGGCCGCCCGCCGCGTGGAGGCCGGTGGCGCGCCCATCAAGGTCCGCGTGGTCAAGGGCGCCAACCTGCCCATGGAGCAGATGCAGGCCTCCCTGATGGGCTGGCCCGTCGCCACCTGCCCCACCAAGCAGGCCACCGACGCCAACTACAAGCGCGTGCTCAACTACGCCCTGACCCCCGAGCGCACCCGCAACGTGCGCATCGGCGTGGCCGGGCACAACCTCTTCGACGTCGCCCTGTCCCTGCTGCTGGTCCGGGAGCGTGGGCTCACCACGGCGTGGCCGGAGGACGTGAAGGACAGCCAGCCCGACGACGGCACCTCGCCGTCTGCAGGCAGCGGCACCCAGGTGCCCCGCGCCCAGCAGTCGGCACCCGGGCACGCACCGGATGTGGAGTTCGAGATGCTGCTGGGCATGGCCACCGGTCAGGCCGAGGCCGTGAAGAAGGACGTCGGCTCGCTGCTGCTCTACACCCCCGTGGTGCACCCCGGAGAGTTCGACGTGGCCATCGCCTACCTGGTCCGCCGCCTGGAGGAGGGCGCGTCCCAGGAGAACTTCATGTCCGCCGTGTTCGAACTGGACTCGGACCAGCGCCTGTTCGCCCGTGAGGAGCAGCGCTTCCTGGCCTCCGTGCAGGACGTGGACCTGACCGTCCCGGCGCCGGCCCGCAACCAGAACCGTCTGGCCGGGGACCTGGGCGATGTCCCGGCACCGGTGGACGGCTTCGCCAACACCCCGGACACCGACCCCTCGCTGGCGGCCAACCGGGAATGGGGACGTCAGATCATCGCCAAGATCCCCACCTCCACCCTGGGGGTGGACACGGTCCGCGAGACCAAGGTGAGCACCATCGCCGGGGTGCAGGACGTCGTCGGGAAGGCTGTGCAGGCCGGACAGGCCTGGGGTGCCCTCTCCGGGACCGAGCGCGAGGCCGTGCTGCAGAGGATCGGGGACAAGCTCGAGGAACGCCGCGCCGACCTGCTCGAGGTGGCCGCCGCCGAGACCGGCAAGACCCTGGACCAGGGTGACCCGGAGATCTCCGAGGCCATCGACTTCGCGCGCTACTACGGCCGTCTGGCCCGCGGACTGGACGAGGTGCGCGGCGCCACGTTCCAGCCCTCCAAGCTGACCCTGGTCATCCCGCCGTGGAACTTCCCGGTGGCCATCCCCGTGGGTGGTGTGCTGGCCGCGCTCGCCGCCGGTTCGCCCGTGGTGTTCAAGCCCGCCTCGCAGTCGGCCCGTACCGGCGCCGTGGCGTTCGAGGCCATCCGCGAGGGCCTGCGCGAGGCCGAGGTCCAGGACGCCGACCACCTGGTCTCCTTCCTGACCCTGGACCGCAGCGGCGAGGAGAAGATCGGCGAGAGCCTGATCGCCCACCCGGACGTGGAGAAGGTCATCCTCACCGGCGGGTACGAGACCGCGCAGCTGTTCCGCTCCTTCCGCAAGGACCTGCCGCTGCTGGCCGAGACCTCCGGCAAGAACGCGCTGATCGTCACCCCCAGCGCCGACCTGGACCTGGCCGCCAAGGACGTGGTGAACTCCGCGTTCGGCCACGCCGGACAGAAGTGCTCCGCGTCCTCGCTGGTCATCCTGGTCGGCTCCGTGGGCACCTCCGAGCGGTTCCACCGCCAGCTGCTGGACGCCGCCGCCTCCCTGCATGTGGGCTATCCGGACGACCCGCGCTCGCAGATGGGCCCGGTGATCGAGAAGCCCGGCGAGAAGCTCCAGCGCGGTCTGACCCAGCTGGGCGAGGGCGAGTCCTGGGAGCTGGAGCCGAAGCAGCTGGACGAGACCGGCCGTCTGTGGTCCCCGGGCATCCGCTCCGGCGTGCAGCCCGGCGCGGACGCCCACCTGACCGAGTACTTCGGACCGGTGCTGGGCGTCATGCGTGCCGAGACCCTGGAGGAGGCCGTCGGCCTGGTCAACGCCGTGGACTACGGACTGACCTCCGGCCTGCACAGCCTGGACCCGGAGGAGATCGAGTACTGGCTGGAGCACGTCAACGCCGGCAACCTCTACGTCAACCGGGGGATCACCGGGGCGATCGTGCGCCGTCAGCCCTTCGGCGGCTGGAAGCGCTCCGCCGTGGGTGCGGGCACCAAGGCCGGTGGCCCGCACTACCTGCACGGGCTGGGCACCTGGCATGACGAGCCGATCCTGCGCTCCACGCTGCAGACCCCCTCGGCCGCCTCCGCGGCAGGGACCGACGGCGGCGCGGCAGGTCGACTGATCGCCGCGGCCGGGCGCATCCAGGGTGAGGGTCCCTCGGTGGAGGAGCTGAACTGGCTCTCGGCCGCGGCAGCCCTGGACGAGGCCGCCTGGCAGCAGACCTTCGGCGTGGCCGAGGACATCTCCGGGCTGATCGCTGAGCGCAACGTGCTGCGCCACCTGCCGGTGCCGACCCTGATCCGCTGGGAGTCCGGTCCGCTGGTGCACCTGCTGCGTGTGATCGCGGCCGGCCTGCGCTCGGACGCCCCGCTGACGGTCAGCGCCCCCACCGAGCTGCCCGAGGAAGTGCTCGGTGCACTGCGGGCGGCCCGCGACGTGACCGTGGTGGTGGAGGACACCGCCGCGTTCCACGGCCGGGCCCTGCAGCGCACTCGCGTCCCGGCCTCGGCTGACGGCGGCGGGGATCCCCGTGTGCGCCTGGTCCTGGACTGGGACGGCGACCCGGAGGGCTCCCGTGCTGCGGTGAAGGCACTGTTCGAGGCTGTGGACGGGTCCCCGGACCTGGCCGTGTACTCGGGCCCGGTGGTCTCCGCCGGCGACGTGGAGCTGCTGCCGTACCTGCACGAGCAGGCCATCGCCATCACCGCCCACCGCTTCGGCACCCCGGACGGCCTGACCGACCACCTGCTCTGATCGGTTCGGCCCCTCCAGCGTCTGTCTCAACCTCTGCGACTCGTCATACCGGTTATCGGTCTGATGAGTCGCAGAGGGACTGACAGCCCACGATCGGCAGCCTGTCCGCTGTGCGGGGCCTCCTGCACAACTGCCCTGTCCACCCCGGGCGTCCCCAACCCGGGTTACGGATCAGAACGCGACGGGTCCGTCAGGTCAGGCTGAGGGCGTGACACCTCCTGCACCTTCACAGCTCCGCACGACTGCCGGTCTCTCACCGCTGATCGTGACCCACCGACATGATGGTGGCGCGGTGGCTCGCTCCATCGACAGGGACTTCGCCCGTGGAACCCTGGTCCGCCTGGCACGCGGTGTCTACTGCCCCACGGAAGTGTGGCTGAAGGCTGCGCCGTGGGATCGGCACCTGCTCAATGCCGTCGCTCTCAGTCTGGGATCGCACCGTTCACCGGTGTTCGCAGGCCCCACCGCTGCTGCCATCCACGGACTTCCGCTCACGTCCACGCCGTCCATGCTTCATCTCCGAGCCCCCTCCCGTGGGGCCTCCGGCCGCCGCGATCGAAAGACCCCTTACGGCAATCGCACCACCGCCGAGACTCTGCGCCGGGCTCTCGCCAAGACCGGCACCGTCCCGCATCGTCTGCCGGATCTTCCCGTCGTCCACGGCCACTGGAACCTGCCCAGCCACCCCTCTTACCCTGCGCAGACTGTCCCGGTCACCCTCAGCGACGGGACCTTCGTCGGCACGGTCCTCGCCGACCCAGCACCCATCGCCCTGGTGGCCCTGATGCGCACCGGCGACCTCGAACTCGTCGTCCCGCCGCTCGATGCCTACCTCCACCGCCACCCCGACGGTCTCACCACTGTCACCGAGCTCCGGGACACACTCCCCTCCCGGGCCCAGAAGCTCCGGTTCGACTCCGTCCTCGCCCTCGCAGACGCCCGTGCAGAGAGTGCAGGTGAGTCACTGAGCCGGGTGGTGATCCACCAACTCGGCTTCGAGCTCCCCGAACCGCAGGTGGAGATCAGGGACGCTGCCGGCCAGCTCATCGCCCGGGTGGACGGACTCTGGAAGCAGACCGGCCTGGTCGGCGAGTTCGACGGTCTGCAGAAGTACTCCGGCACCTTCGCCGTTTCCACACCGCCCAGCGAGATCGTCGTGGCAGAGAAGCGACGCGAGGATGCTCTCCGCCGAGCCGGGCATGACGTGGCCCGCTGGATCTGGTTGGATCTGCGCAACCCCTCACGGCTCGAACGCATCCTCACCCAGCACAGCGCTCCCCGCCGCCGAGCATGACGTTCAGTACCGTGAACCCATGACCCCCTCGCCCCGCCGCCTGCTGCTCACCGTGCCGGCCGGCATCCTCTTCGGCGTGCTGATGTCCCTCGCCTCCGGCAACTGGGGCATGGTGGGCGTCGGTCTCGTCATGGGCGTGGGCACCGGGCTGGCCTGGTCGGCCACAGCACGTCAGTCCGACTCCTCCACAGCGGACCGGTCCGCCCCCGCCGCCCCCACACACCCCTCAGATCCGCCCCCGCGTCCCACCTCGTCCGCCACAGGTGACAGCATGGAGTCATGATGTCGCGACGGAACTACAGCGGAGGCCGTTCCCAGCCACCCCGCTCGAACTGGAACTCTGCGCTGCAGAACGCCCAGGCGCCGTCCTTCCCGCAGATCAGCCGTGCCGAGATCCGTGAGCTCGTGGGTCCGCAGTCTGCACAACGTGGCTGGATCTACGCCGAAGAGGGCGCCGTCACCCGCCTGCAGTGGTCGATCGACGGCACCGGCACCACGCGCGAGGGCAAGCGCCAGCTCCAGGGCACCCTGTTCGGCACGGTCGCCGGCAGCGGCAACAACGCCTACGGTGCCGCGGTCATCCTCTGGCCGGACGCGGACGAACAGACCATCACCGGCCCCGCCTCCGTCCGGCTCTGGCGTCCCATCCGCAGCTCGTGCACCTGCCCCGTCGCACCGGAGTGCAAGCATGTGGCCGCCCTGATGTACGAGTCCACCAGCCGCGCCCTGCGGGCCGCAAACCCCCACGGCTTTCCCGACGACGGCCCCTCACCTCTCGCAGATCACGCACCGGAGCAGGTGAATGGTCGGGACGGGGACGACGAGTACGACCCGGGCTCTGCACCGTTCAACCCGGCAGACCTGCGCCTGCCGGGGTCCCATGAGGTGCGTCCACCGGAGGCGCTGACCTCGGCCAGGTCCCGTGTCACGGGTGCTGCGCCGATGCCCTACCAGGCACCCCAGCCACCGGCACCGCCGTCCTGGCGGCAGGTGCTCTCCGGCAACCCCGGGGGAGCGGGATCGCGCGGGCCCCTCACCCAGAGTCCTGCCGCTGAGATGCCCCTGGCGATCGGCGTGGAGCTGCGCACCGAACCCCAGCCCGGTGCGCGCCGCTGGGGTGCCACCGCCACCACGCTCGAGGACCTGACGACCCCGGAGAACCGCTTCAGCCTCCGTCTGATCCCGCTCAAACCCGGCGCCAAGGACAACTGGATCAAGGGCGGACTGACCTGGCGTGCGTTCCAGTACCCCGGCACCCAGTTCGGACTGCGCCGGGACCACGCGGACATCTTCGGCCAGCTCTACCGGCTCTACCAGGCCGACAATCCGCACCTGCATGGCAGCGAGGCCGAACTGCAGTGGGAGAGCTTCCGCAGCCCCGCCGCTTGGCTGCTGCTCCAGCGCGCCGTGGCACTCGGCGTGGAGTTCGACCCCCGGGGGATCCTCGGGCACGTCAGCGTCGCCACCGATCAGGCCTCCGTCCACCTGGACCTGAGCGAGACGGATCCGGCCGCCTCCCTGGACACCGTCACGAAGGGGCCCTCACCGATCGCCGTGCGCGTCGTCGTCGGGGCGGAAGGCGAGGAGCTGGAGACCCCGCGCCGCGTGGGCCCCTATGGCGTGTTCATCGTGGAGCTGCCCGAGTCCCCAGGCCGGAGCTCGAAGGGGTCCGTGCGGCTGCGGCTCATTCCCACGGCGGACGAGATCCCCGCCCCCGCTCGGGAGCTGCTGGACCGGGGCGGGCAGATGATCATCCCGAGCGAGGAACAGGGTGAGTTCCTGCGGGAGTTCACCCCGCGTCTGCAGGCCCAGGTCCAGGTGACCAGTGCGGACCAGACCGTGAAGCTGGCCGAGGTCGCCCCGCCGGTGCTGGTGCTGCAGGCCGTCTACTCCGGGGATGACCGCACCGAACTGCGCTGGTTCTGGCAGTACAGCGCCCCGGACCGGCAGCTGCCGGTGCTGCGCAGGGGAGTCGGCGCGGGGCGGCAGCTGCAGCACGAGCAGACTGTGCTGGAGGCCGTGCGACTGATCTGGCCGGACGCACTGGCCACGGACGAGCAGACCTTGGACGGGGTGGCCACCGCCCGCTTCGCCGAGCACATCCTGCCCCGGCTGCTGGACGTGGAGCACGTAGAGGTCAACGTCACCGGAGAGCTGCCCGACTACGAGGAGCTCACCGGGGCGCCGCGCGTGCGCATCACCCAGATGACCACCGAGGACACCACCCGCACCGACTGGTTCGACCTCGGCTTCGAGATCACCCTGGGTGAGCGGCTCATCCCCTTCGTGGACGTCTTCTCCGCCCTCGCCGGAGGCAAGAAGTCCGTGATCCTGCCGGACCGGACCTACTTCAACCTCAATGACCCCGTCTTCGACCAGCTGCGGGACCTGATCGCCGAGGCCCAGCAGTTGGGGGAGTGGGAGCCGGACAAACCTCGGATCAGCCGCTACCAGGTGACCCTGTGGGAGGACTTCGAGGACCTGGCCGAGGAGTCCGTCGAGGCGGTCAGCTGGCGGGAGACCGTCGGGGCGCTGCGGGACCTGAAACAGATCCCGGAGGTCCCGGCCCCCACCGGGCTGGACGCCACCCTGCGTTCCTACCAGCTCGAGGGCTACCAGTGGCTCAGCTTCCTCTACGAGCACCACCTCGGCGGGATCCTGGCCGATGACATGGGACTGGGCAAGACCCTGCAGACCCTGGCCCTGATGGTCCGCGCCCGCCAGCTGCGCCCGGAGGATCCGCCCTTCCTGGTGGTCGCGCCCTCCTCCGTGGTCTCCGTCTGGGCTCAGGAGGCAGCCCGGTTCGCTCCCGGACTGGACGTGCGCGTGCTGGACAGCACCGCCCGCAAGCGCAAGACCGACCTCGCCGAAGCCCGGGCCGGGGCCGACGTGGTGGTCACCTCCTACGCCGTGCTCCGCCTGGACGAAGAGGAGTACGGAGAACTGGAGTGGACCGGACTGATCGCCGACGAGGCCCAGTTCATCAAGAACCGTTCCTCCAAGGTCCACGGGGCCGTGAAAGCCGTGCGGGCACCGTTCCGTCTCGCCATCACCGGCACCCCCATGGAGAACTCCCTCACCGACCTCTGGGCCCTGCTCAACGTCACCGCACCGGGCCTGTTCGCCTCCCCGCGTGTGTTCTCCCAGGAGTACATCAAGCCGATCGAGGACCCAGACCCCTCGGACGACGGCGCACGCCGCGCCCAGGAGCGGATGGCCCGGCTGCGCCGCAGGATCCGGCCGTTCATGCTGCGCCGCACCAAGGACATGGTCGCCCACGACCTGCCCGAACGGCAGGAACAGGTGGTCGAGGTGCCCCTGCAGCCCAAGCACCGGCGTCTCTACGACCAGGTGCTCCAGCGCGAGCGGCAGAAGGTCCTCGGTCTCATCCAGGACCTGGACAAGAACCGGTTCATCGTCTTCCGCTCCCTGACTCTGCTGCGCATGCTGGCCCTGGACCCGGCGATCGTGGACGAGGAGTACGCCGAAGTGCCCTCCTCGAAGCTCGAGGACCTGATGGAACGGCTCCAGGAGATCCTGGCCGAACAGCACCGGGTCATCCTGTTCAGCCAGTTCACCTCCTTCCTGGGCCGGGTGGCCGAACGGCTCTCCGCTGCGGGCGTCACCTACTCGTACCTGGACGGCTCCACGCGCAACCGCGGCGACGTGGTCAATGAGTTCCGCGAGGGCAACGCCTCCGTGTTCCTGATCAGCCTCAAGGCCGGTGGGTTCGGACTCACCCTGACCGAGGCGGACTACGTGATCCTGCTGGACCCCTGGTGGAACCCCGCAGCCGAGGCACAGGCCATCGACCGCGCCCACCGGATCGGGCAGACCAAGAACGTCATGGTCTACCGGCTCGTGGCCGAGGGCACCATCGAGGAGAAGGTGCTGGCCCTGCAGCAGCGCAAGGCCGCCCTGTTCAGCTCCCTGACGGACGAGGACGCCGCATTCAGCCAGTCCATCACCGCCGACGACCTCCGCGAGCTGTTCTCCGGCTCCTGAGGATCGATCATCGCCGCTCCGACCTCGCAGGCTACTCGTCAGTAACCAACCGTGGCACCATGGGGAGCATGCATCTGATCTTCCGCACGCTCCTGCTGCTGATCCGCGCCCGCCGCAAGTCCAAGCTCACCATCTGGGACACCTCGTCCCTCCCGCTGCGCGCCCTGCCCACGGACGTGGACGTGGCCGTGCACATCAACAACGGGATGTACTTCTCCCTGATGGACCTGGGCCGGTTCGACCTGATGATGCGCTCGGGCGTCTGGGACCTGATGCGCCGCAACAAGTGGTCCCCGGTGGTGCAGTCCGAGCAGATCACCTTCCGCCGCTCGATCAACCTGTGGCAGCAGTACACCCTGGAGACCAAGATGCTCGGCACCGATGACAAGTCGGTCTGGTTCGAGCAGCGCTTCGTGGTGGACGGGGAGATCTACGTCCGTGCCTACGTGGCCACCCGACTAGTCAGCAAGGACGGACCGGTCTCCAACGAGGACATCCTCCGCGCCGTGGAGCAGGAACTGGGGCAGCCCAACCCGGACGGCCGTCAGATCCCCGACTGGCTGCACCAGTGGCGCGTGGACGCCGCCCTGCCCGGTTCTCGCAAACCGGCGCCCCACATCTGGTGACCTCGGCCGAGGCGGCCACGGAAAGGCACAACCTATGCATCTGCCCTGGCAGGCACGCCGATTCATATCCCTGATCATCGGGCTGGTCCTCTCGCTGACCTACGCCCTCTGGGGTGTGCCGTTCGTGGGGATGCTGGCAGGTCTCAGTGGACTCTCGCCAGCCGACGCCGCCAGTCCCGCCCCGGCCTGGAGCATGGTCACCATGACGCTGGGTGGACTGCTGGCCTCTGTCCCCGCAGCGGTGGCGTTCGTCGCCTGGGTCCTCGGGGACGCGGCACAGGGTGCGGGTCAGGGCGCCGATATCGCCCGGATGACCCCCATGTCCCCGGAACGCCGAAGAGCGCTGATGAGCATGCGCCTGCTCGGCTGGCTAGTGGTGCTGGGAATGCTGGTGGGCATGATGTTCTCGTCGACTGGGCTGTTCGACTCCTGGTCAGAAGGCATGCGGAGCCTGACGGGGGTCGGACTGGACCTCACGGTCGCCCAGGCTACGGCTGCAGCTGCCCAGATCCAGGCGTTCCCGTTCTCTGCGGCCGGCCTGTTCGCTCTCTCACTGCTCTACTCGGTCCTGCCGGTGCACTTCAGCCGCGCGACGGCGCGGGGCACCTGGGTGCCGTGGAGAGTGTTGGCGTGGGGCGTCGTCATGTGGTTGGCCTGTGTGCTGGTGGCCGTTCTTCCCACGTACCTGGACCTGACGGCGACGAACTGATCTGATCGGGGCCGCCAGGAGCACACCGTCCACCCAGTGAGACAAATCACCTGAACCGGGGCAAGATGGACGGGTGAACAACCGTCTGCTGATCATCGCTGGTCTGTCCCTGCTCGCCGTGGCCACGCTGCTGGCCGCGAACCTCGGTTCTGCGGGCTGGTACATCCTGGCCGCCGTGGTGGTGGCGCTGCTGATCCTGGGGATCTGGGACATGACCCAGAAGCGCCACGCGATCCTGCGCAACTTCCCGGTGCTCGGGCACATGCGCTACCTGCTGGAGTCCATCCGGCCGGAGATCCAGCAGTACTTCATCGAGCGCAACTTCGACGGCAAGCCCTTCGACCGCGACTCCCGCTCCCTGGTCTACTCCCGCTCCAAGGGGCAGGACGACCACAAGGCCTTCGGCACCGAACGGGACACCGGCGAGATCGGCTACGAGTTCCTGCTGCACTCCACCGCCCCCGTGAACCCGCCGGAGCAGATCCCCACCGTGCGGATCGGCGGTCCGGACTGCACCCAGCCGGCCGAGATCTCGCTGATGAACATCTCCTCGATGTCCTTCGGCTCGCTGTCCAAGAATGCCGTGCTCGCCATGAACAAGGGCGCCGGCATGGGCGGATTCATCCATGAGACCGGCGAGGGCGGACTGACCAAGTACCACCAGGGCAACGGCGCGGACCTGTTCTGGGAGATCGGCTCGGGCTACTTCGGCTGCCGCACCCCGGAGGGGAAGTTCAACCCGGCGCGGTTCGCCGAGAAAGCCACCCTGCCGGAGGTCAAGGGCATCACCATCAAGATCTCCCAGGGCGCCAAGCCCGGACTGGGCGGTGTGCTGCCCGGCGCCAAGGTCACCCCGCAGATCGCCGAGGCCCGTGAAGTCCCGGTCGGCGAGGACTGCGTCTCCCCAGCCTCGCACTCCGCTTTCCGCACGCCCCGGGAGATGGTCCGGTTCATCGGCCAGCTGCGCGAGCTCTCCGGCGGCAAGCCCGTGGGCATCAAGTTCTGCGTGGGCTCCCGCACGGACGTGCTGGCCATGTGCAAGGCCATGTGGGAGGAGCGGATCGCCCCGGACTTCATCATCGTGGACGGCTCCGAGGGCGGCACCGGCGCGGCCCCGCTGGAGTACTCCGACCACGTGGGCACCCCTCTGACCGAGGGCCTGATGCTGGTGCACAACGCCCTGGTCGGCGCCGGTCTGCGCCACATGATCAAGATCGGTGCTGCCGGCAAGGTGGTCTCCGGCTCGGACATCGTCAAGCGGCTGATCCAGGGCGCGGACTTCACCATGTCCGCCCGCGCCATGATGATGGCCACCGGCTGCATCCAGGCACAGAAGTGCCACACCAACCACTGCCCGGTGGGTGTGGCCACGCAGGATGAGCGTCTGATGAAGGCCCTGGACGTGGACGACAAGTCCCACCGCGTGCACAACTACCACAAGCTCACCGTGCGCGAGGCGGTCCAGATCATGGCGTCCATGGGCGTCACCGAGCCCTCGCAGCTGAACACCCGCATGCTGCGCCGCCGCGTGGACCACCTGAACACCCGCTCCTACGCCTCGATCTACCACTGGCTGCGCGAGGACGAGCTGCTCAACGAGCCCCCGCGCGGCTGGGCCGCCGACTGGGACGAGGCCGACGCCGACCACTTCGGCGAGCACGCACCCATCGGCTACCTGGACCGCAACCCCCAGTGGCGCGACGAGTTGGTCCCGGAGACCGAGCAGACCCGCACCCGCCGAGCGGTCTCCACCGAGACCTCTGCGCTACCGCTGCATGAGCTGCGCGCCGCTCTGGCCCAGGGCGGTCAGAACGGACACCACGACGACGACTCTCTGGCAGGTGCCTCGGCTCACCGCGGCCAGGGGGCCGGGGGAGCAGGGGTCGCTGAGCAGGGCGGCGACGCGGTGGAGGGTGGCGGACGCGGCTCGTCCGGAACCGGCGGCCAGCAGCGCACCGGTGGCGTCAAGCCCGTCCGGGATGCGGATCCGGCCACCCACGGCACGGACCAGGACCCGGTCTCGTGCCGCACGGACACCGGATCCACCCCGATCGTGGACGACTCCACCCGCCCCGAGGGCCGCCGCGGCTGATGGCTGATCCGCACAGCGGCGGGCTCTCTGCCCCAGAGCTGGAGTACCTGACCCACCTGGAGATCCTGGTGGGCACCCCGGTGGAGGTCGGGCAGACCCACGCGGGACTGCGCCGGATGATCCCCATCCTCGGCGGCAGCGCCACGGGACCGGAGCTGACCGGCACCATCCTGCCCGGCGGCGCGGACTTCCAGGTGCTGCGCTCCGAGACGGTGACGGACCTGGACGCCCGGTACGTGATCGAGTCGGACACCGGCGAACGGGTGTTCGTGACCAACCTGGCCTATCGCACAGGATCCGCCGAGGACGTGGCCGCGCTGGTCCGGGGCGAGCAGGTGCCCGCTGAGCGCATCTACTTCCGCTGCGCGCCCCGGTTCGAGGTGTCCGGCGCGGAGCTGTCCTGGCTGGAGTCCACCGTGGTGATCGGATCCGGCCGCCGGGAGCCGGACCGTGTGGTGATCGACCTCTGGTCGGTGCGCTGAACGGACGGCTACGCTGGCGCCCATGAGCACCTCTGCCGGAACCTCACCCAGCACCCAGACCTCCGTCCCCCAGGTCCCCGAGATCCCCGCCGAGGTGCGCGAGCGGATGCTCGAGGTGTACCAGCACCTGCACTCCCACCCGGAACTGTCCATGCAGGAGCACCGCACGGCCGAGTTCATCGAGACCCAGCTGGACCGGCTCGGGATCGAGCACGTCCGCTGCGGCGGCACCGGCGTGGTCGGGATCCTGCGCAACGGGGACGGACCTGTGGTCGGCTTCCGTGCGGACTCGGACGCCCTCCCCATCGAGGAGGAGTCGGAGGTGCCCTACCGCAGCACGGCCCGCGGCACCCTCCCGGACGGCACCGAGGTCCCGGTCATGCACGGCTGCGGTCATGACACCCACGTGACGGCCCTGCTCACCGCCGCCGAGGTCCTGGCCGCAGACACCGCCCGGTGGTCCGGCACCGTGGTGCTGATCTTCCAACCGGGCGAGGAGACCGGGGCCGGAGCCGCGGCCATGGTGGAGGACGGACTCTGGGACAAGGCCCCGCACCCGGAGATCGTCTACGGCCAGCATGTGATGCCCGGCCTGGCCGGCACCGTCAGCCTGGTCTCCGGGCCGGTCATGGCCTATGCCGACTCCTGGAAGGTGACCCTGTTCGGCGAGCAGTCCCACGGGTCCCAGCCGCAGGACTCGATCGACCCCATCGTCCAGGGCGCGCACATCATCACCCGCCTGCAGGGGATCGTCTCCCGTGAGGTCGCCCCGTTGCGTTCGGCCGTGGTCACCGTGGGCACCTTCCACGCCGGCCTGAAGGAGAACATCATCCCGGACCGGGCGGAGTTCACCCTGAACGTGCGCACCATGGACGACGACGTCCGTGAGCAGGTCCTGGCGGCCATCCGCCGCATCATCCTGGCCGAGGCACAGGCCTCCGGTGCCCCGGAACCGCAGATCGAGGAGCTCTACACCTTTCCCAAGAACCTCAACGACCCGGAGGCCACCCAGGCGCTCACCGAGGCCCTGCACAGCACCCTGGGCGAGGAGAACGTGCTGGAGACCGAGCCGAAGATGGGCTCGGAGGACTTCGGCCATCTGCCCACCGCGCTCGGCGTCCCGTCCGTGTTCTGGTTCTACGGCGGGTTCGATCAGCAGACCGTGGACTCGGGCACCATGCCGGTGAACCACTCGCCCCGCTTCGTCCCGGTCCCCGAGCCCACCCTGTGGACCGCCGCGCGGGCCGCTCTGACCGCCATCCTGTCCCGGGTGGGTCACCGGCCCTGATTCGTCCGCCGGCGGCGTTACTCTGAACCCGTGACCAGCCCCGCCGAGCCAGACCAGCCGCACGAGCAGCACTCCCAGCGCACCCGCACCTCGGGGGCGCTGCTGTTCGTGCTGCTGTGCGCCATGGGCGTGGGACCGCTGTTCAACTACGGCATCTCGGTCTCCTCCGCGCTGGTGATCGAGCAGATGGGCATCACCGCCGGCCAGCTCGGCCTGGTGGTCACCGTGGTGTTCGCCTCCGCCGCGGTCTCCAGCATGTGGCTGGGCCGCCTGGCCGACCGGATGACCCCGCGCGCCCAGCTGATCCTGATCTTCCTGGGCACGGCGCTCGCGCTCGTGGTCGGCGCGTTCGCCCCCACGTACTGGGTGCTGATCATCGCCGCGATCCTGGCCGGACCGGCCCAGTCGATCTCCAACCCCACCACCAACCGCATCATCATCGAGCAGGTCCCGCCGGCGAAGCGGTCCGGGGTGATCGGCGTGAAGCAGTCCGGCGTGCAGGCGTCCCAGCTGTTCTCCGGCCTGTTCTTCCCCGCGGTGGCCCTCTGGCTGGGCTGGACCGGCGCGGCGCTCGGAGCGGCGGCCGTCGCCCTGATCCTGCTGGCCGTGGGACTGCGCGTGGTGCCGGATTCACCTCAGGTGACCGGCCGTCGTCGGGAAGCAGGCGGCAGGGCCGCCCCTTCACAGCAGGGCCCGACGACGGCTCCGTCACCTGACGCTCCCACCTCACCGACGCGTCTGCCCACCACGGTGTGGATCTTCGCGGCGATCGGGATGCTCTCCGGGTTCGGCATGCAGGCCACCAACGTGTACCTGCCGCTGTTCGCGGTGGAGGAGCTGGGGTTCTCCCTGGTGCTGGGCGGGGTGGCCGCGGCGGCCTCGGGCGTGATCGGGGTGATCTCCCGGATCTGGTGGGGACGGCGGATGGCGGCAGGCTGGCGGGCCTCCACCCTGCTGCTGATGATCACCGCCGGGGCCATCCTGGGTGTGGCCGCCTTCCTGGGTGCGGCGGCCTGGCACGCCCCCGCACTGATCTGGGTGGGGGCGGCGCTGCACGGCATCACCGTGCTGGGCGCGAACGTGGTGATCAACGCCGGGCTGATGCTGGTGGTCCCCGCGCATCGGATCGGGACGGCCTCCGGGGTGAACTCGATGGGCATGTACACCGGGTTCGCGCTGGGGCCGCTGGTGATGGGCGCGCTGCGGGACGGCACGGGGGACTTCACCCTGGGCTGGATCACGGTGGCGGGGGTGTACGTGGCGTGCGTGCTGACCGCCCTGGTGCTGCGCGGCTACGGCCAGCGGCATCCGGCCGCCCGCGGCCGGCAGGGCTGAACGCCCGTCCGCAGGTCTACCCTGGAGGCATGACCCCCGCACCCGAGTCCGCTCCCCGCACCGCGGCTGCCGCTGATGCCGCCGCCCCTCCCGCCGGGCCGGGCGGCCCGGTCTGGGCGCGGGCGCTGCTGCTGGTGATCCCGGCCGTCTGGCTGGGACTGCTGATCGGGATCTCGCTGATCGAGGCGCCGCTGAAGTTCACTGCGCCGGGCATCACCATCCCGCTGGGACTGGGCATCGGCCGCCGGGTGTTCTTCGCCATGAACATCGTCGAAGTGGTGCTGGTCCTGGTCCTGCTGATCGCCCTGGTGCGCAGCCTCGGCCGTCCTCCGTGGGCCCGGCTGACCGCACCCGGGACGAACCGGCTCTGGCTGCTCGGACTCATCTCCGGGGGGCTGCTGCTGATCAAGTTCGCCGCCATCCGCCCGTTCCTGAACCAGCGCACCGACGCCGTGCTGGCCGGTGAGTTCGCCGGCGGCTCGAACCTGCACTACGCGTACATCGCGGTGGACGGGCTGTTGATCATCGCCCTGGTGCTGATGCTCGCTCTGACCTCCCGCGCGCTGCTGGCGCCCCCGTCCTCGGCGGCACTGCACCGGTGACCGGGTCCGGCTCCAGCGGCTCCACCGCCAGCAGCAGGCCCGCCCGTGGAGACCTGACCTGGCTGTGGGTGATGGTGGTGGCCGCCATCCTGACCCAGACCTCCCTGAACCTGCTGCGCCCGGTCACCAGCTACCGGCTGATCGAGATCGGGGCGGACGAGGCCGCGATCGGCCTGGCCACCGCCGCCTACGCCATCCTGCCGCTGTTCACCGCCATGTGGCTGGGTCGGTCCACCGCACGGCTGCCCTCCCTGCGCGGCATCATCGCTCTGGGCGCGGCCGTCATGGCGATCAGCGGCGTCGGATTGGCGCTGGGCCAGTCCGTGCTGGTGATCATGGTCGCCTCCGCCGTGCTGGGCATGGGCCACCTGGTCTTCACCATCGCCGGCCAGGCCGCCATCGGCCGGCGCGCCCCCGCCCACCTGATGGACGCCGCCTTCGGCTGGTTCACGGCGGCGTTCTCCGTGGGCCAGATGGCTGGACCGCTGCTCTCCGGGCTCATCCTGGGCAACACCACGCTGGCCGAGTCCGCCACCGACGCCGGATTCGACGACCGCATCACCGCCTCACTCTGGCTCGGCGCCGGCATCTCCCTGCTCGCGGTCCCCGTCATGCTCGCCCTGCGCCCGGACGGCGGCTCCGCCCGCCGGAGGTCCACCACGGACCCCGACGACGGCCTGGCACCTCAGGCGACCCGAGGCACCTCAGGTGAGGGGACGGCGTCGGGAACCGCGTCTGCCGCCGGTGCTGAAGGCAGGCCCACGATGCTCGCCATCCTGAAGGTGCCGGGGATCCCGTCCCACATGTTCGCCGCCCTGGCGCTGCTGGCCATGCTGGACATCCTCACCGCGTTCATGCCGCTGGTGGGCGAGCGGGCCGGAGTGGCCCCGTTCTGGGTGGGCGTGCTGCTGGCTGTGCGCGGCGGGTTCTCGGTGCTCTCGCGCGTGTTCCTGCCGTGGATCTCGCGCCGGTGGACCAGGAACTCGCTGATCCTGGTCTCGTTGCTGGTCTCCGCCGTGGGGATCGGGCTGGTGCCGGTGGCGCTGACCGTGTGGCAGTCGATGCTGCTCGCGGTGCTGTTCATGGCGGCGGGCGGATTCGTGCTGGGACTGGGACAGCCGCTGACCATGACCCAGATCTCCCAGGCCGTCCCGTACACCTGGCGCGGACCAGCGCTGGCACTGCGCCTGGTGGGCAACCGGGTGGGGCAGGTGGCACTGCCGGCCCTCGCCGGTCTGGTGGCCGCACCCCTGGGGCCAGCGGCCGGGGTGTGGTTCGCCTGTGCCGTGCTGGCCGCCTCCGGGGTGGAACGGGTGACCAGCGGCAGGACCGGTCCGGACCGCAGCTAGGTGAGGTGAGCTGGGGGACGGCCCCGGGGCTCAGCGCTCGTCCTCGTCCTCATCCTCGAGGTCGCGCGGGGTCCAGTCATCGTCCGGATTGTCCGGGTCGCGGAACGCCTCGGAGCCGTCGTCCTCGAAGGCCAGATCGTCCTCGTCCTCCTCGGGCTCATCGTCTTCGGAGTACTCGCCGCGCTCCTGATAGTCCGGGACGCGGTTGTAGTCCTCGTCCCCGTCCAGCAGGTAGGTGTCTCGGCGCAGCGGATCGATGGCGTCCAACGAGTCAGGATCGTCCGAGGAGCCTTCGGCGGGGGAGCCGTCACGGCCGTCCTCCGGCGATTCCAGATCGTCCTCGACCTCGTCCACGAACTGCTGGTCGAGCTCATCCTCGTAACGGGACATCACGCACCTCCAGTGGGTCAGTCGGCCCGGGTGGCGGCGCTGGTGCCGAACCCCGGCCGTGTGCGCCCAGTCTAGACCTCGCGGCGGCTGCGCCATAGGCCGATCAGACCCACGGCCAGGGCGGCGAGGAGCAGCAGCGGGACCACCCAGACCCGGGACGAGCTCTGGGAGTCTGAGACCAGGTCACGGGTGTCTGAAGCGTCCGGTCCAGCCTGGTCCTGAGGGGTCTCCACGATCACCGTCTCCGGTGCCAGCGTGGGCTCCTGGACCGTGGGTGCCGCCGGGGCGGTGGTGCTGTCCGGTGGGCTGCCTGGAGCCAGCGGGGCGGTGCCACCGTCTGCAGAGCCGGCCCCCGGACCTGAGCCCAAGGCGATCGGCAGCAGGGGGCCGTCCTGGCGGTTCGACTCGGCAGGGGAGTCGGGGCTGGGCTGCGCGGGCGACGGGGCTGGGGCCGAGGTGGGCGCGGGGCCGGGGGTGCCGGGTGAGGTGGTCGGCGCAGGGGCGGTGGCCGTGGGAGCCGAGGTGGGGGTGGGCGCAGACGTGGTGGTGGGCGCCGGTGCCGGGGAGGACGGCGTGCCGGTGGACGGCGGTGCGGACGTGGGCGCCGGAGTGGTGCTCGGAGCAGGGGCGGGAGTGGTGGGCTCCGGCGTGGGAGAGACGGTCGGCTCCGGTTCCGGCTCCGGTGTGGGGGTGGGGGCCGCCTCGACCTTGACCGTGATCTCGCAGCTGCTCGTGGTGCCCTCTGTGTCAGTGGCCGTGACCGGGATGTAATCCTCTCCGGCGTAGTCGGTGGGGGCGGTGTAGGTGACGGTCAGCCCGGACACGCTCACCTGTCCGCCGGCGGTGGAGCGTCCGGCGGTGATGGTCACTGAGGCGTCGCTGACCTCCACTCGCGCGGATTCGGTGCGGCCGCTGATCACCAGCAGACCCGGGCAGCTCACCAGGGGCGGGGCCGTGGTGGGGGTGATGCTCTCGGACGGTGAGGGGGAGGGCTCAGGCAGGGTGTCGGCCGCGGCCGGGAGGGCGCCGGTGACCAGGGCGGAGCAGAGCAGGGCGGCACCGGTCAGGGCGGAGGCGGTGCGGCGAGGAGAGGTCCTGGGGGATGACTGCGCTCGAATCGGGTTCGCTCGGCTGGGGCTGGGTGACACGGTCGAGTCGACGCGTGGCATGATCTCCCCCTGATCAGCCGAAGTCCCTCTGCAGGGTTGGCCCCGTGCTGCCCGCTCCGTCCAGCGGAACGGGCAGCACCGGCGTAAGAGTTATCGTACTGTGATCTGGCGTCTCGGCAAGGTCTCATGTGAGCGAATGTGACCAGGACCTCAGGTCAGACGCCCCTCCGGCACGGCCACCTTGGTCGGATCGTCGGTGACGATGTGGCCCACGGCGGCATCCACGGCCGCCATGGTCGAGTCGTCCAGGTACAGGCCGGAGGCCTTGACGTTCTCCACCAGCTGCTCCGGACGCGAGGCGCCCACCAGCGCGCCGGCCACATTGGGGTTCTTCAGCACCCAGGCGATGGCCAGCTGACCCATGGTGCAGCCCACGTTGTCCGCCACGGGCTTGAGCTTCTGCACGGCGGTGAGGACCTCGTCGCGCATCCAGCCGGCGATCATCTTCTTCCCGCCGCCCTTCTCGTCGGTGGCGCGGGATCCGGCCGGCGGCTCCTGGCCGGGCAGGTACTTGCCGGTCAGCACGCCTTCGGCCATGGGCGACCACACGATCTGGGAGACGCCCAGGTCCTCACAGGTCGGCACCACCTCGGGCTCGATCACCCGCCAGAGCATGGAGTACTGGGGCTGGTTCGAGATCAGCTGGATGCCCAGCTGCCGGGCCATCCCATGGGCCTCCCGGATCTTGTCCGCCGGCCATTCGGAGACGCCGATGTACAGGGCCTTGCCGGCACGCACCACATCGGCGAAGGCCTGCATGGTCTCCTCCAGCGGGGTCTCCACGTCATAGCGGTGGGCCTGGTAGAGGTCCACGTAGTCCATCTGCAGGCGCTGCAGCGAGCCGTTGATCGACTCCATGATGTGCTTGCGGGACAGCCCCGTGTCATTGGGGCCCTTGGGGCCGGTGGGGAAGTAGACCTTGGTGAACACCTCCAGGGACTCGCGGCGCTGACCCTTCAAGGCCTCGCCCAGCACCACTTCGGCCTGGGTGTTGGCGTAGGTGTCCGCCGTGTCGAAGGTGGTGATGCCCTGCTCCAGGGCGGTGGTCACGCACTGGTGGGCGATCTCGTTCTCCACCTGGGAGGCGTGGGTGAGCCAGTTGCCGTAGATGATCTCTGAGATCTTCAGTCCGCTGTTGCCGAGATACCTGAATTCCATGGATCCACCCTAATGTGCTCTGGCGCACAGGGATACTACGACGACGGCCGCTCACCCGGGTGGGTGAGCGGCCGTGGTGTGCCGGTGCCGGCTCAGAGTGAGCCGGGCGGTCGAGTCAGATCAGAGAGGGCGGACCGAGGCGGCCTGCAGGCCCTTGGGGCCCTGCTGCGACTCGAACTCGACCTTCTGATCCTCCTGCAGCTCCTTGAAGCCGGAGCCCTCGATGGCGGAGAAGTGCACGAAGATGTCAGCGGAGTTGTCGTCCGGAGAGATGAAGCCGTAGCCCTTCTCAGCGTTGAACCACTTGACGGTACCGGTAGCCATGATGGCCCCTTTCATTCGGTGTCGCCCACCGGTGTTCCGGCGGGATGAAGCGATGTGTTGCACCGCTTGCACGACTCCGACAGGCCCGGGGGGCCGGCTGGTGGACCGCTTCAAGACGGACAGCTACTACAACTTCGAGATCGATGGTACTGGCTTCCTCAGTGATTGGACACCGTCCGAAAAGAGCAGACACGGAGTTCGCCCAGAGTTCACCCGTCTGCTCTCACAGGGGTGGTTCGGAGTCCCGTCCGCGCAGCCGATCCATCTGCCGACGGTCGCGTTTGGTGGGACGCCCCGCCCCGCGCTCCCGCACCGGGACGGCCATCATCTCCCGGGGGGCAGGCGGTGGTGAGTGGTCGATGTAGTGCCGGACCGCCTCCGGTGCTCCCACCCGTTTGGAGAGCAGTCCGGTCACCTCCAGGATCCGTTCCCGGCCGGGTTGGCGCAGGCGGATGGTGTCTCCCACCGTCACAGACTGTGCGGCCTTGACCGGGGCGCCGTTGACTCGGACGTGGCCGGCACGGACCGCGGCGGTGGCGGCAGAGCGTGTCTTGTACATGCGCACGCCCCACAGCCAGGCGTCCAGGCGGACGGGGCCGGACGGGGTTCTGGAAGCAGGAGGTGGAGGAGTCATCTCCGACATCGTAGTCAGCGGCCAGGCACAGGTGTCTCGGTGCCCTGGCGGCAGACAGAGAGAGACCCCGGGCCGGCTGCGTGAGGGGAACGCATTCTCGCCGGGCCCGGGGCCTCTATGTCATCACTCGCACCTTGATGAGGTAGTCACCACTGTAGGAGTCGGGTGTGGGAGTGGGCCTGGAGCCAGCTGGGAGGTCGCTGGGAAAGATGCAGGACGTCCTACTGATTCGTCACTGGTTGCCTTCGGCCGTGCGCAGGTTGCGGAAGGCCGAGCGGTGGAACACCAGCGGCTCGTGCTCGCCGGACTGGTCCGAGACGCCGTGGACCTGCAGCAGCACCATCTGGTGGTCCCCGGCCGGCAGCTCGGCGTAGACGGAGGTCTCCAGCCAGAGGGCGGCCCCCTCCAGCAGCACGGCGCCGTCCTCGGTGACCTGCAGGCCGAGTCCGGCGAACCGGTCTCCGTCCTTGCTGGCCATCTGGCGGCAGACCTGGTCATGCCCCTCGGCCAGCACGGAGACGCCGATCCGTTCGGCGCGGCGCAGCCGAGGCCAGGTGCGTGAGGAGTTCTGGACGGCGAAGGAGACCAGCGGCGGGTCGAGGGAGACGCCCACGGTGAAGGAGGAGGCCACGAGCCCCTCCTTGACGCCGTCGGCATAGCCGGCCAGGGCGGCAACGCCGGAGGGGAAGTGGGAGAACGCGTTGCGCAGGGAGAGCGCGGAGAGGTCGGTGCAGAGGACGGTGTCCGTCTCCAGTGCGGTGGACTCGTGAGTGGCCAAGGCGGTCATAATCAGGCCTTCCTGAACGTGCGCGGCTGTGCCAGGGAGATCCTGCTCAGCTGAGCGGTCCCGTCCGGGCTGTCCGGCGGCCCGGACGGGACCGTTGGACTCAGTGACGCTGTACTTGTCACCCGGGGTGGTCCGAGCGACCGAATCATCACCTGGAGCACCCCACTACTGCGTGAGAGGGTTGCCGTCCCGCCAGCCAGGGCTGCATCGGCGGGGACTCGTGATTCTGGGTATGACGCTAGGACAGCGGCCCGGGGCAGGTCAAAGCCCCGTCCACATGCCGGAACGCGGTGCCGGAAACGGGGGCCGCCTTCACGCCACAGAACGTCACACTCAGCTGAACCGCAGCCGCACGGCCGCGCCGTGGGCGGGCAGGCCCTCGGAGTGGGCCAGGGCGGAGATGTTGTCCGCGAGCTCCTTCAGTCCGGTCTCCGCATAGCGGATCTGCTGCTGCAGGCGCAGGAACGTCACCGTGTTCAGTCCGGAGGAGAACCGTGCTGAGCCGCCGGTGGGCAGCACGTGGTTGGACCCGGAGGAGTAGTCGCCCAGCGGGACGGGGGAGTGCCCGCCCACGAACACCGCGCCGGCGTTGGAGATCCGGTCCGCCACCTCAGCGGCGTTCTCGGTGTGCACCTCCAGGTGCTCGGCGGCGTAGGCGTCCGCCACGGTGATCGCGGTGTCCAGGTCCGAGACCACCAGGATCCCGGACTGCTCCCCACCCAGGGCCTGGCGGATCCGCTCCTCCTGGGCCGCGCCGGGCACCTGCTGCTCGATCTGCCGGACCACGTCCGCCGCCAGCTCCGGGGAGGTGGTGATCAGCACGGAGGCGGCCAGGGGGTCGTGCTCAGCCTGGCTGATCAGGTCCGCGGCCACCCAGGCGGCGTCCGCGGTGGCATCAGCCAGCACGGCGATCTCCGTGGGCCCGGCCTCGGCGTCGATCCCGATGGTCCCCAGCAGCGCCCTCTTGGCCGCGGCCACATACACATTGCCCGGCCCTGTCACCAGGTCCACCGGGGCGCAGACCTGCGTGCCGTCGTCGTCCCTCACGCCGTACGCGAACATGGCCACCGCCTGGGCGCCGCCGGCCGCGTACACCTCGTCCACACCCAGCAGGGCACAGGCGGCCAGGATGACCGGGTGCGGCAGCCCGCCGTGCTCGGCCTGCGGGGGAGAGGCCACCGCCAGCGAGGCCACACCAGCGGCCTGGGCCGGCACCACATTCATCACCACCGAGGAGGGGTACACGGCGCGGCCTCCGGGGACATAGAGGCCCACGCGGTTCACCGGCACCCAGCGGTTCACCACGACGGCCCCCTCGCCCAGCTCGACCGTGGAGTCCTCCGGCATCTGGGCGCTGTGCACGCGGCGGGCACGGCTGATGGACTCCTCCAGGGCCGCACGGACCGTGGGGTCCAGCTGCTCCAGCGCACGCTCCAGCGCCTCAGCCGGCACCCGCAGGGAGGGAGGGCGGACACCGTCGAAACGCTCGCCCAGGTCCAGCACCGCCTGGACGCCGCCGTCACGGACCTGGTCCAGGATCGGGCGGACGGTCTCCACCGCGGAGCTCACATCCAGTTCGGCCCGGGGCAGCACGGAGAGGGGATCGACGTCCTGGCCGCGCAGATCGGTGAGGGAGAGCATGGGGTCCTTCCGGAGACGGTGCTGAGACGGGTGAGAGTGACTCAGTCTCCATTCTCCACCTGTCCAGGGAGCGGTGAGTGAACGGTGTCAGACTGGGGTCATGCCCCTGCTGACCCCACCTGTTCAGTCCCTCCTGGCCCCGGTGGCCCTCGCCGAACCCGGGCCCGATCCCACCGGTCCCGTGGAGGAGGCCGTCCCTGACCCGGTGCAGGAGTCCGCTGAGGGCACCGTGGAGGCGATGGGCCCCGTGCTGGGGATCCTGGTCAACATGCTGATCGGGGTGGCCGCGGCCATCGCCCTGGTGGCCGTGGTGGCCCTGGTGCTCAACGTGGTGCTGCGCCGCCGGCCCGAACTGCGCCAGCAGATCCGGCGGGTGCGGATCCCCGTGATGACGGCCCTGGCACTGCTGGCCGCCCGGGTGGCCCTGGGACTGACGGCCGAGGGTGAGCCCTGGTTCGACGCTGTGCGGTTCCTGCTGTTGGCCGGGGTGGTGGCTGCCCTGGGGTGGCTGGCCCTGCGCGTGGTGCGGATCGTGGAGGAACGGCTGCTGGTCAAGTACCAGGCGGCCGGAGTGGACGACCGCCGGGACCGCAAGATCCGCACCCAGACCATGCTGCTGCGCCGGATCCTCAACGCGGTGATCATCGTGATCGCGGTGGCCGCCATCCTGCTGGCCATCCCCTCCGTGCGGGCGGTCGGCGCCGGCCTGCTGGCCTCAGCCGGTGTGCTCTCCGTGGTGGCCGGCCTGGCCGTGCAGTCCACCCTGACCAACGTCTTCGCCGGCGTGCAGCTGGCCTTCACCGACGCCATCCGCGTGGGCGATGTGGTGGACATGGAGGACACCTTCGGCACGATCGAGGAGATCACCCTGTCCTCGGTGGTGGTCAAGATCTGGGACGGCCGCCGGATGATCTACCCCTCCAGCCACTTCACCACCACCCCGTTCGAGAACTGGACGCGCACCGGCTCAGCGCTGTCCGGGACCGTGCTGATGGACGTGGACTGGAATGTGCCCCTGGACGCCATGCGGGAACGGCTGCGGGCCCTGGTGGAGTCCACGGAGCTCTGGGACGGGCGCGAGTGCTCCATGCAGATCACCGACGCCGTGGGCGGCATGGTCCAGATCCGCGCGGTGGTCTCGGCCCGCAACTCCGGTGACCTCTGGGACCTGCGCTGCCTGGTCCGCGAGGACTTCGTGACCTTCTTGCGCGCTGACCACCCGGAGGGCATCTACGCCCAGCGGATGCTCGAGGCCGTCCCCGGGCTGGCCCGCGGGCAGGCCCACGGCCAGGGCGGGCAGGGCAGGACGGGAGCTGCACCCGGTGAGGATTCGCAGCAGCCGCAGCCGAGCGTGCCCGGTGAGGGGACGTCGTCGGGACAGGCCGGAGCCGGAACCCGTGCCGACCGGACCGGGGACACCGTGCCCGGGCCGATCTCGCAGACCTCCCCGTTGGCGCAGGTGAGCGAGGACTCCTCGATGTTCACCGGATCCATCACCGCCGTGGAGCGCAACCGGGAGTTCGCCGGGCCGGGCGAGGCGGCCTACCAGGAGCGCAAGGAGCGGCAGGAGCGGCAGGACCGCAAGGACACCGGGCAGCTGCCGGTGCAGGCCAGGCCGGAGCATCAGCCGGAGTCCGAGGGCCGAGCCGGCTGACGCGCTGACTCGCGGAGGTGCCGGGCCGACCGCGGCGGGGTCAGTCCCTGCGGGCGCCTTTCAGCGGCTCCTTGACGCAGAGCACCGGCTGGTCGATCTCCTTGAGGACGTCGTCGGTGACCGAGCCCATCAGGAACTTGCCGAAGGAGCCGCGGCGGCGGATGCCGACCACCACCAGGGACGGGTCCAGTTCGGCGGCCACGTCCCGGATCTCCTCCACCGTGGAACGGCCGCGGGCGAACTGACGGAACTCCGTGCGCAGTCCGGAGGCGTCCAGCACCTGCTGCAGGCGCTCGGCCTCGGTCTCGTCCACCGCGGCGTCGTGCTTGTGGTCTCCGCCGGGCGTGGCATTGACCACCACCAGGTCCTCGTGGGAGAGGTGGGCCAGACGGATGGCCTCGTCCAGGGCGGCCCGGCTCTCCTCGAATGGGGCGTAGGCGACGAGGATGGTCATGAGCGGGACTTCTCTCCGGTGCGATCGGCAGGGCGGGCGGGGGCGGACTGCTGCGCGCTCACCGTGGACACGGTGGACGCCTGAGGGTCTTTGGATTCCTTCGAGTCCTTCATCTCTTTGGCCTCGTGCCGGGAGAACCACTCGAGCACGGCGTCCGGGCTGAACCGGGCGGCGCGCATCAGGGAGCGGTAACGGCGCGAGGGGATGCAGACGCTCTGCCCCTGGGCGGCGGCGGTGAGTCCCTCGCGGACCACATCATCCACGTCCATCCACATCCACTTGGGGTGCGAGGCGGTCTTGATCCCGGCGCGCTGATGGAATTCGGTGCGCACCAGTCCCGGGCACAGCGCGGTCACCGTGACGCCGTCCGCGCGGTAGCGCACATTGGCCCACCGGCTGAAGCTCACCGCCCACGCCTTGGCCGCCCCGTAGGACCCGTCCGGGATCAGTCCGGCCACCGAGGCCACGTTCAGCACGCGTCCTCCCCCGCGGGACAGGAAGGCGTTGATGGCGGCGTGCGAGAGGGCCAGCGGCGCCTCGATCAGCAGCCGCATCATGGCCAGCTCGTCCTGCAGGTCCGAGGCGTGGAAGTCCGTGGCCAGGCCGGAGCCGGCATTGTTGATCAGCATGCTGACAGGCCGCTCGGCCTGCGTGAGGCGGTCGGCCGTCGACTGGATGCCCTCCTGCGTGGAGAGGTCCGCGGTGATGGCCTCCACGCTGACTCCGTACTGGGCCTCCAGCGCCTGCACCTTCCCGGCCAGCAGCTCCCGGTGGCGCGAGACGATCACCAGGTCATGGCCCTGTCCGGCCAGCTGCCGGGCGAACTCGGCGCCGATCCCGGAGGTGGCGCCCGTGATCATCACCGTCTGCCCGGTCCGCCGGGCACGCACGGGGGCCTGCTGGCGCGGAGCAGGAGTGGGGGACTGGGGAAGGTCGTTCTGGGGCACGCGGTGATCCTGACGCAGCAGCCTGACGGCGAATCGAATGATGCCCCTCCATGCTAGGTCGAGGCACGGACGCACTGAGGGTGGGAAAGGTCACGGTCTGGACACGGACCACGCAGGATCGGTGGCCAGCGCCGCCATGTACTCCACATCCACCCAGGAGTCGTCGAACCGCAGGGCGTCACGGCCGGTCCCCTCATGGCGGAAGCCCACCGACTCATACACATGCCGGGCCCGCGGGTTGAACGCGTACACCTCCAGGCTCACCCGGTGGAGTCCCACCGTGTGCAGGGCGTGTTCCACGGTCAGCCGGGTGGCCTCGGTGCCCATCCCGCGTCCGCGCCCCTCCGGTCCGATCAGGATCCGGAACCCGCAGGAGAGGTTCGGTCCGTCCAGCTCGTTCAGCACGGTCTCGCCCACCACCTGACCGGTGTCCGGGTCCTCCACGGCGAACACCATCCGGTCCGTGGCCTGGGCCCAGTCCGCGTAGATCTGACGCAGCCGCTCCGGGGCGTACGGCTCGTCTCGCTCCCCGCTGCGGTGCACCGACCCGGTCAGCTCGGCGACCTCCGGGTCCTGGAAGATCACCGCCAGCAGCGGGGCATCCTCGGCACGGATCGGCCGCAGCACCACGCGTTCGCCGCGCAGCGTGGGCTTGAGCGAGAAGTCCGGCAGGACCGGCTCCGAGGCCCCGACGACGTCACTCACCTCAGGCGCTCGGCGCGCCGGAGTGCCCGGTGGCAGGGGCCTCCCGCAGGTGGCGCAGATGGGCGGCCATGGTCTGGGTGGCCACGCGCTGCACCGTGCCGGACAGGCCTGGGTAGACCTCGGCGGCCAGTTCCTCGGCGGTGACCGCGTTCCGTTCGGCCTCCGGGCGGGACTGCAGCAGAGCACTGACCTGCTCCAGCCGCTCCTGGCGGTGCGCCCGGTAGTGGGCGGCCACCTGCGCCACCGAGTCCAGGGCCGGGCCATGGGCCGGCAGAACGAGAGCCTGGCCGAGCGCCTCGAGGCGGTCCAGGGAGTCCAGATAGTCGGCCAGGGTGCCGTCCGGATGGTCCAGCATGGTGGTGCCCTGCCCCAGGATGGTGTCTCCTGTCAGGACCGAGCCGGCCGGGCCGTCGTCGGGAAGGTGGAAGCACACCGAGTCCGAGGTGTGGCCGGGGGTGTGCAGGACCTGCACGCGCACGCCTGCCGCCTCGATCTGCTCGCCGGGGGAGAGCGGCTCGGCCTGGCGGCACCACTCAGGGCTGTGAGCCCGGACCGGGGCGCCGCTGCGCTCGTGGAACACGTCCACCGCGCCGGTGTGGTCACCGTGGTGGTGGGTGACCAGGATCAACTCCACCCGCCTGCCGGCCGCCGCCTCCTGCACCGCGTCCCAATGCCGCTCGGAGTCCTCCACCGGGCCTGGATCCACCACGGTCACGGTCCCGGACTCGAGTGCGGACAGCAGGTAGGTGTTGGTCCCGGCCAGGGTCATCCCGGAGGGGTTGTCCGCCAGGACACAGCGGGTCAGATCGGTGGGCTCTGGGGTGGAGGCGGCAGAGGTCATAGGCTCAGTGTATGGATGAGCAGCAGAAGGATCAGCCGCAGAAGCAGGGCGTCTACGTGATGGACGGCCAGGAGTTCTCCCGGGACACGAACTACATCATGGACCGGATCGTGGCTGATCCGGCGGCCGTGGAGGCGATGCCCCGCGAGGAGGTGGACAAGGTCGGGCGCGTGCACGGCGGGCTGACCGAGGACGCCCAGGCCTGGCCCGTGGAGGCCGGCCGGTACCGCCTCGTGGCCGCCCGCGCCTGCCCCTGGGCCAACCGCACGATCATCGTGCGCCGCCTGCTGGGCCTGGAGGACGCCATCTCCCTGGGCACCCCCGGACCCACCCATGACGAGCGGTCCTGGACCTTCGACCTGGACGAGGGCGGCACGGACCCCGTGCTGGGCACCGAGCGTCTCCAGGAGAACTACTTCACCCGCTTCCCGGACTACCCGCGCGGCATCACCGTGCCGGCGATCGTGGACATCCCCACCGGCGGTGTGGTCACCAACGACTACCCGCAGATCACCCTGGACTTCTCCACCCAGTGGACGCAGTTCCACCGCGACGGCGCCCCGGACCTGCTGCCGGAGGAGAAGCTGGATGAGATGCACGAGGTCATCACCCGGATCTTCACCGAGGTCAACAACGGGGTCTACCGCTGCGGATTCGCCGGCTCCCAGGAGGCGTATGACGCCGCGTACGAGCGACTGTGGACCGCCATGGACTGGCTCGAGGAGCGCCTGAGCGGCCAGCGGTACCTGATGGGCGAGACCATCACCGAGGCCGACGTCCGTCTGTTCACCACCCTGGCCCGGTTCGATCCGGTCTACCACGGGCACTTCAAGTGCAACCGCACCAAGCTCGACCAGATGCCGGCCCTCTGGGGCTATGCCCGGGACCTGTTCCAGACTCCCGGGTTCGGGGACACCATCGACTTCGAGCAGATCAAGAGCCACTACTACGAGGTCCACCGGGACATCAATCCCACCGGGATCGTCCCGCAGGGGCCGGACCTGTCCGGGTGGCTCTCCGAGCATCGGCGTGAGGAGCTGGGCGGCTCGCCGTTCGGCGACGGCACCGCCCCGGACCCGGTCCGCGAGGACGAGCGTGTTGAGGCCGGCCACAACCCGATGTATCTGGCCTGATCCGCTGGTCGGCTGGGAGGTGCCGGCCGTCGTCGGGACGCCGTGAAGTGAGGACAGCCTGACCTTGCTGGCGCGACCTGGTGCGGCGGGAGGACACTGATCGCCATGAGCAGCGCACAGACCTCCACTCCCGCCTCAGCCGACCACGCAGAGCGGTCCGAACCGCACAGCAACGGCGACGGCGGCAGGAACCTGGCCCAGAAGCTGAACTGGCTGCGCGCCGGGGTGCTCGGGGCCAACGACGGGATCGTCTCCGTGGCCGCCACCGTGGTGGGCGTGGCCGGGGCGACCACCGGCAACGGACCGGTCATGGTGGCCGGTGCGGCGGCGGTGATCGGCGGGGCGATCTCCATGGCGCTGGGCGAATATGTCTCGGTGTCCTCCTCCTCGGACAGCCAGCAGGCGCTGATCGCCAAGGAACGCCAGGAGCTGGCCGAGGACCCTGAGGGTGAGCTCGAAGAGCTGGTGCAGATGTACCAGGACATGGGTCTGAGCGCGCCGACCGCCCGTGCGGCCGCAGAGGAGATGACCGAGAAGGACGCCCTGGGTGCGCATCTGCGGGCCGAGATGAACCTGCACGAGGACGAGGTGCTCAGCGCGTGGGCCGCAGCCGGAGCCTCGTTCATCTCCTTCCTGATCGGAGCGCTGCTGCCGTTCCTGGCGATCATCCTGACCCCCGAGCCGATCCGCATCCCGGTCACCTTCGGCATCACCCTCGTGGCGCTGGCCCTCACCGGTGCCGTGGGCGCGTGGCTGGGGCAGGCCAGGGTGCTGCCGGCCACCCTCCGTGTGGTGGTGGGCGGTGCACTGGCACTGGCCGTGACGTTCGGCGTGGGTGCCTGGCTCGGCGCCTCCGGGGTGGTCTGACCCGGCTCCTGACGGGCAGGAACCGGGCTGAGAGCAGCCGCTGTGAGCCCCGTCCTTGTGCGTGTCCGCCCCGGCCTGTAGAGAAGACAGTGACCCTCACGGAACGGTGCGGGTCACTGTGCCGGGTCGGTTCGGCCGGGCACAGTCATCCCCTCGCAAGGAGCTGATCATGACCGAGACCATGCGCGCTGTCGTCTTCGAGAACTTCAAGACCTTCCCCTCCCTGAAGGACGTGGAGAAGCCCACCCCCGGACCCGGCGAGGTCCTGCTCAAGGTCGCCGGCGCCGGTGCCTGCCACTCGGATGTGGCCATCTTCGAGGACTTCGACGAGAACAACCCCGCCGGCCTGAAGCCCGAGTTCACCCTCGGCCATGAGAACTCCGGCTGGGTCGAGGAGGTCGGCGAGGGCGTCACCGGGTTCGAGAAGGGTGATGCCTACCTGGTCTACGGTCCGATCGGCTGTGGCCGCTGCAAGGCCTGCTCGCGCGGTCAGGACACCTACTGCGAGAACGCCGCCACCAACCCCTATCTGGCCACGGGCCTGGGCCGGGACGGCGGCATGGCCGAGTACATGACCGTGCCCGCGCGCAACCTGGTGCCCCTGGGCGAGGCCGACCCCATCAACGCCGCTCCGCTCTCGGACGCTGCGCTGACCCCGTACCACGCCATCAAGCTCTCTCTCGGACACCTGGACGGCGGCGGGAAGTTCGCCCTGGTGATCGGCCTGGGCGGTCTGGGTCTGATCGCGGTCCAGATCCTCAAAGCCCTCACCGGCGCCACCATCATCGCCACCGACATGAAGGAGGAGGCGATGGCCGAGGCCGAGAAGCTCGGTGCCATCACCGTCCCCGGAGGCGAGGACCAGGTGGCCAAGATCCGTGAGATCACCGGGGGCCGTGGCGTGGACGCCGCCTTCGACTTCGTGGGCGTCACCCCCACCATCGGTGCCGCCATGGGCGCGATGGCCATGCAGGGTCGCCTGACCGTGGTGGGCATCGCCGGTCAGCCGCACTCCTGGTCCTTCTACACCGCCCCCTACGAGGTGGAGCTGACCAGCACTTACTGGGGCACCATCGAGGAGCTGCACGAGGTCGCTCAGATGTACCGCAACGGCCAGATCGTCCCGCAGGTCACCCGTTACACCATGGACCAGGCCCTGGAGGCCTACCAGGCACTGGTGGACGGGAAGATCTCCGGCCGGGCCGTCGTCGTCCCTCATTCCTGAGGCAGGCTGAGGTGAGGGAGGTGAGGGGCCCGACGACGGCCGCTCACCTCCCACAGGCGGGCGCGGGCCTCAGTCACTGTTATCTCAGGCATGACGCACATCAGTGAGGCTTGGCACCGCAGACTACGCTCAGAGGCGTCGTCACAGCGCCCAGGAGGAGCACATGGCCCAGCAGATCGACCTGAACGCGGACCTGGGTGAGTCCTTCGGCACGTGGACCCTGGGCGATGATGCCGCCGTGATGCGCTCCATCTCGAGTGCGAACATCGCCTGCGGGTTCCACGCCGGTGACCCCCACGGAATGGCCCGAACCTGCCGGGAAGCCGTGACCGCCGGGGTGGGCATCGGGGCGCATGTGGGATACCGGGACCTGGCCGGGTTCGGGCGGCGGTTCCTGGACGTGGACCCGGTCGAGCTGGCCGATGAGGTGCTCTATCAGATCGGCGCCCTGGACGCCCTGGCCCGGGCCGCCGGAGGACAGGTCTCCTACGTCAAGCCGCACGGTGCCCTGTACAACGCGATCGTCCACCATGAGGCACAGGCTCAGACCGTGGTGGACGGGGTCAAGGCCTTCGGCGGGGACCTGCCCCTGCTGGTGCTGCCCGGCTCGGTGGCCGCCGAGCGTGCCCGGTCCGCCGGGCTGCGAGCGGTGGGCGAGGTCTTCGCCGATCGCGGCTACACCCCGGAGGGCACCCTGGTCCCTCGGCGTGATCCCGGAGCGCTCCTGCAGGACGAGTCCGAGGTGGTGCGGCGCATGGTCCGCTGGGTGTCCGGGGGGACGCTGACCGCGGTGGACGGGTCCGAGGTCCGCGTGGAGGCCGAGAGCATCTGCCTGCACGGGGACACCCCTGGAGCCGTGTCCCTGGCGGAAGCGGTGAGATCCGGGCTGGAGGACGCCGGGGTGGCCGTCCGCTCGTTCGTCCCGTGAGTGGGCCCGAGCCGCGTAGCGTCCGCTGGGCGGGAACCCGCGCCCTGCTCGTCGAGTGCGCAGGCCTGCCCGACGTCCTCGCCCTGCACGCCCATCTCGCGGCCCACCCCCGGCGCGGTCAGCTCGAGGCCACCGGCGCCGCGGGGACCGTGCTGGTCACCTTCGAGTCCGTAGAACGTGCCAGGGCCGCCGTCGGGACGCTGCGCGAGCTGACCCCGGACGCCGCCCGCGACCAGGACGCCCGTGCCGTGGAGATTCCGGTGGTCTACGACGGTGAGGACCTCGCCGAGCTGACCCACCTGACCGGCCGCAGCGGCGAGGAGCTGATCGCCGCCCACAGTGGCACCATCTGGCGTGCGGCGTTCGGCGGCTTCGCACCCGGGTTCGCCTACCTGACGCCGGAGCCGGGCAGCCCGTGGGACGGGATCGACGTGCCCCGCCGGTCCAGCCCGCGCACCGCCGTGCCCGCCGGGTCCGTGGCCGTGGCCGGCGGCTTCTCCGCGGTCTACCCCAGCCGTTCGCCTGGCGGATGGCAGCTGATCGGACACACGGATGCCGTGCTCTGGGACCTGCACCGCGACCCGCCCGCCCTCATCCGTCCCGGCGATCTCGTGCGGTACACGGCCATCCGCGAGCGTGTGGAGATCAGCTCCCCGCCTCAGACCCCCCACGTCCCGACGACGGCCACCTCAGCAGGTGCGTCGGTTGCAGCAGCGCTGGTGGTCGAGGACCCGGGGCTGCAGTCGCTGGTCCAGGACCGCGGGCGGCCCGGCCTGGCCGACCTGGGCGTGGGGGCCTCCGGTGCGGCAGACTCCCGCTCGGCCGCGCTGGCCAACCGCCTGGTGGGCAACCCCTCCGGTGCGGCGCTGATCGAGTGCACGCTGGGCGGACTACAGGTGCAGGCGGTGGGGGAGCAGATCGTGGCGCTGACCGGTGCGCCCGCTGCCGCCGCCGTGGTCTCAGCGGAGGAGTCGCCGGACCAGTGGGCCCCGCACGGTGAGCCGTTCGTCCTGGCCGACGGGCAGCGCCTGGTGCTGGAGGTGCCCGCTGCCGGGCTGCGCACGTACCTCGCCGTGCGCGGGGGAGTGGAGGCTGCGCCCGTGCTCGGCTCCCGGTCCACGGACGTGCTCTCCGGCATCGGCCCGTCACCCCTGATGCGGGGCACCCGCCTGCCGGTGGGCACCCTCGGTGAGGGAGCCGCCGTCGGGCATCCCGAGCCGATGCCGGACCTGCCGGCGGCCGGGGAGATCACGGAGCTGCGCGTGGTGCTGGGGCCGCGGGAGGACTGGTTCACGGAACGGAGCCGGGAGGCGTTCGTGGGGCAGGAATGGGAGGTGTCCAGTGCCTCGAACAGGGTGGGCGTGCGGCTGATCCCGGTGGAGGGCGGGACGGTGCTGGAGCGCTCGCGGGGCGGCGAGCTGGCCAGCGAGGGAATGGTGCTCGGGGCGTTGCAGGTGCCTCCGTCCGGGGAGCCGGTGCTGTTCCTGGCCGACCATCCGGTGACCGGCGGCTACCCCGTGATCGCGGTGGTGGTGCCGGAGGACCTGCCGTTGGCCGCGCAGCTGCCGCCCGGTGCGCGCGTGCGGTTCACCCCCCATCGTTGATCCAGAACCAGTGGCGACCATGACCCCTGATGCCCGCCACTGCTTCTGACTCAACGCAGGGGACGAGTGCGCGGACACCCCTGCGACGGTGGCATCATGGGCGAGCACCCATCATCGATGCCCCGGGAGGAGGACCATGACGCTCACAGCGGTGCTGCCGATCGTGGCCGCCTGGATCGTGGCGATCGCCTCCCCGGGGCCGGACCTGCTGATGATCCTGCGGCTGACCTCCGTGCGGAACGGTGGCGGGAGCGAGGATGCTGGAGCGGCCGCACGCGCTCGCGGACTGGCCGCCGCGCTGGGGATCATGACCGGCAACCTGCTGTGGATGACCGGTGCCGCCTTGGGCCTGGGAGCCGTGGTGGCACTGTTCCCGGCGGCGCTGCCCGTCCTGAAGATCTTGGGCGGGGCGTTCCTGGTGTGGATGGGCGTGTCCGGGCTGCGCGGGGCGATGCGGACGTCAGCTGCGCAGGCCGCCTCCGGCGGGGGCAGCGGCCCGTCAGACCTGCTGCGACCCGTCAGACCGGACACCGTGATGACGAGTCGCAGAGATGCTGACAGACACCGAGTGGGTGTTCTGACCGGGAGCGGAGCAGGCCTCGGGGCCGCCTACGCCACCGGAGTCGCCACGAACCTGGCCAACCCCAAGGCGCTGATCTTCTTCACCGCCCTGTTCGCCCCGTTCATGAGTGCGGGCTGGCCGCTCGGTGAGGTCGCGCTGCTGCTGGGCGTGCTGATGGTGATCGGGGTGGCCTGGTTCTGCGGGTTCGCCCTGTTGGTGACCAGTGCCGCGGCCGAACGCTGGCTGGGGCGGCACTGGAGCATGATCGAGCAGCTGACCTCGTGGGCGTTCGTGCTGATCGGGGCTGGGTTCCTGATCAACGGCGTGCTGAGCCTGGTCGACTGACCCCTCCGCCCCGACCCCTTGCCAGGCCCGCCGGCGCGCGAGAAGACTGACCCCATGGCTGAGAAGAAGAGCTCATCGAGCAAGGACTCCGACGCCCCGCAGATCAAGGACCCGGAGGTCTACGAGGCGGTGCGCAAAGACGGTGCGAGCAAGGAGAAGGCGGCCCGGATCGCCAATGCCGCCGCGCGCGACGGGCGCACGAAGGTCGGCGAACGCGGGGGTGAGTCCGAGTCCTATGAGGACTGGACGGTCGAGGAGTTGAAGGACCGGGCCAAGGAGCTGGACCTGACCGGCTACTCCGATCTGACGAAGGACGAGCTGATCGAGAAGCTGCGCAACCACTGACGCCCTGGCGGCGCACTCCGGTTCAACGCCGAGCCAGAAGCAGTGGTGAGCATCGGCCCTGATGGTCACCACTGCTTCTGGCTCGGCGTGTGTGTGGGGTGGGACGGGGAACGGGGAACGGTCGCGAACGCCCGAACCCGCTCAGTCCCCGCCGAGCAGCTTCAGCAGTGCCTGGTCCGGCTGCCCGCGCAGCTCCACCACCTTGCCCTGTTCGAACAGGTCGATCACGCGCGGGTTGACGTACGCCTCCCGCGCCACCGTGGGGGTGTTGTGCAGCAGCTCGGCGGCGGCCTCCATCGCCACTTTCACGGCCTCGGGCGAGGAACTCCCGCTCTGGTGGGCGCGGGCCAGTGACCGGGCGGCGGCCAGGGTGCCCTGCCAGGTGCGGAAGTCCTTGGCGGTGAACTCCAGCCCGGCGATCTCGGTGAGGTAGTCGTTGATGTCCTGCGCGGAGACGCCCTTCCACTCCCGCCGCCGTCCGTTCTGCACCGGGTAGCAGACTGCCGGGGCCGTGCGCGGGGTCTGGGGCGCCTCGGAGAAGAACTGCGCCAGGGCCGCGTCCTTGAGCACCAGGTCCCATTCGCTGGCCGACTTGCCTCGGAAGCTCAGATGCACGTGCGGGGCGTCCACCTCCACGTGGCGCCGCTGCAGGGTGGAGGCCCCGAACGCCTCCAGCTGCCCCTTCTGCTCGGATCCGCCCACGCGCAGGGAGCCCTTGTCCATCAACCGGACCGCCGCCGCCAGCGCGCGCCGGCGAGGGCCGTCGTCGTGCTTTCGCTTGCCGGTGGGGGCCTTGAGGTCCTTGGTCACGGCACTACGCAGCGCGGGCAGGGTGGCGGCGAACGCCAGCGACTTCTCGAACTTGGCCTCATCCTGCTTGCGCCGCCAGTCGGGGTGGTAGAGGTACTGGGTGCGCCCGGCCTCGTCCACGCCGGTGGCCTGGATGTGCGCCTTCTCCTCCCGCGCGATCCACACATCACTCCAGGCCGGCGGGATCACCAGCGCACGGATCCGCTCCAGGATCTTTTCGTCGGTGATGCGCCGCCCGTTCGCGCCCTTGTACGTGAAGCCCTTCCCCGCGCGGCGCCGCGTGTACCCGCCCTCACCGGGGGTGACCGAGACCAGGCCCACGCTGCGGGGCATCAGGCACTCTTCTTCTTGGCGGGCTTCTTGGCGGAGGTTCCGGACTTCTTGGCCGCCGGCTTCTTGGTTCCCGACGACGCCCCCACCTCGGTCTTCTCGCTGGACTTCTCGCTCTTCCCGCGCTTGCGGTCCAGGGAGGCCTTGAGCGCCTCCATCAGGTCGATGACATCGGCGTCCTCGCCGTCCCCGTCGCCGGAGCCGTCCTTGGCGTCGACGGTCTCGCCGAAGGTGGCGGCGGTGTCCAGAGTGTCGCCGGCCTCGAGCTTGGCGTCGATCAGCTTGCGCAGCTCCACCTGGTACTCGTCCTCGAACGCCTCCGGGGTGAAGTCCGAGGCGTACTGCTCCACCAGCGCGGCCGAGAGCTTGAGCTCCTTCTCGCCGATCTTCGCGCGGGACTTGGTCCCGGGGAAGTCCACGTCCCGCACCTCGTCCGGCCAGAGCATGGCCTGCAGCAGCAGGACCTTGCCGCACACCCGCAGGGCTCCCAGTCGGGTCTTCTGGCGCAGGGCGAAGGTGACGATCGCGGTGCGGTCGGTGTCCTGCAGGGTCTGACGCAGCAGCAGGTAGGACTTGGGGGACTTGCCCTCGGGCTCCAGGTAGTAGCTGCGCTCGAGCATGATCGGGTCCACCTGCTCCGAGGGGACGAACTGGACCACCTCGATCTCATCGTTGTCGGACTCGGGGAGGGCCTCGAAGTCCTCGTCGGTCATCACGACCGTGTCCCCGTCCTCTTCGAAGGCCTTGTCGATGTCCTCGTACTCGACCTTCTTGTTGCACACCTCGCAGCGTCGCTCATACCGGATCCGGCCTCCGTCGGCGTTGTGGACCTGATGGAAGTGGATGTCATGGTCCTCCACGGCGCTGTAGGCCTTCACGGGGACGTTGACGAGACCGAAGGAGATGGATCCTGACCACACTGCGCGCATGGCGCTCAGCCTAGGCCCCGGGAGCCAGCGGTGGGAGAGGCTGGGGCGGACGGTGTGGGGACGCGCACCGCAGACGGGGCTGACCACGCAGGCGTGCGGGGCTAGTGTTCCGAGCATGGCGCGCGCAGACAGGTCCGGTAGGCAGCGGTTCCAGGTGGGGGAGCGCACGCTGTCCGTGTCCAGCCTGGACAAGGTGCTCTACCCGGAGACGGGGACCACCAAGGCCGATGTCATGCACTACTTCCTGGCCGTGGCCGAGGTGCTGATCCCGCAGGTCGCACGGCGGCCGGTCACCCGGAAGCGGTGGGTGGACGGCGTGGGGACCGAGGACCGGCCCGGGGAGGTGTTCTTCCGCAAGGACCTGGAGGACTCCGCGCCGGACTGGATCTCCACCGGGCGGATTCAGCACTCCGAGCGCACCAACACGTACCCGCTGGCCCAGGAGCCTGCCGTGCTGGCCTGGTTCGCCCAGGTGGCCGCCCTGGAGCTGCACACCCCGCAGTGGCGGTTCGGCCGCAACGGACAGCCCCGCAACCCGGATCGGCTGGTGCTGGACCTGGACCCCGGGGAGGGGGTGGGCCTGGCTGAGTGCGCCGAGGTGGCCCGATGGTGCCGGGAGGTGCTGGACGGGATGGGCATGGAGTCCTTCCCGGTGACCTCCGGCTCCAAGGGCATCCACCTCTATGCCGCCCTGGACGGGAAGCACAACGCGGAGGCGATCTCGAAGGTCGCCCACGAACTGGCCCGCGCCCTGGAGACCGACCACCCGGACCTGGTCATCTCCAGCATGAAGAAGGCCGACCGCGCCGGCAAGGTGTTCCTGGATTGGAGCCAGAACAACGGCGCCAAGACCACCGTCAGCCCCTATTCCCTGCGCGGCCGATCCCGCCCCTGGGTGGCCGCCCCGCGCACCTGGGAGGAGCTGGAGGACCCGGACCTGACCCAGCTGGAGCTGGACCAGGTGCTCGATCGGGTGGCCGACGGACTGGACCCCATCGCCCCGCTGGGCTGGTCGCCGGACGATGATGCGGACGCCGACTCTGACGCAGACGCCCCGGACGCCGTCCCCGCCCAGACCTTGGACCGCCTGGCCACCTACCGCTCCATGCGCGACCCGGCCAAGACCGCCGAGCCCGTCCCCGCCGATCCGCCCGCACCCCGCGAATACGCCGAGGGGGAGCTGCCCACCTTCGTCATCCAGGAGCATCACGCCCGGCGGCTGCACTGGGACTTCCGCCTGGAGCACTCCGGCGTGCTCGTCTCCTGGGCAGTTCCCAAAGGCCCACCGCTGGACCCGGACACCAACCGCCTGGCGGTGATGACCGAGGACCACCCCCTGGAGTACGGCACGTTCGAGGGCACCATCGCGAAGGGCGAGTACGGTGCCGGCGAGGTCACCGTCTGGGACTCCGGGGTCTACGAGCGGGAGAAGTGGCGCGAGGGCAAGGAGGTCATCGGCGTCCTGCACGGCCGTCCGGACGGTGGCCTGGGCGGCGTCCCGCGTCGCTACGCGCTGATCAACGCCCCCGGGATGGGCGGAGAGAAGAACTGGCTGCTCCACCTGATGAAGGACCAGCCAGAGCCCGACGACGGCCCCTCGCCACCGGTGCCCCAGGAAACCTCCCAGCGGACGCGGGGGAAGCAGAAGCAGCGGAAGGACACGTCGGCAGCGAAGACCCCCGCCGTGTTCACCGTGGACGACCTCCCCGCACCCATGCTCACCACCGCAGGGACACCCGCGCAGGTCCAGCACGCCGTGCGCGACGGTGAGGACTGGGCGTTCGAGATGAAGTGGGACGGTTACCGGGTGATCGCCGGGATCGGCCTGGGCCCGGACTCGGATGGCACCGTGGTGCTCTCCAGCCGCAACGGCCAGGACCTCACCGACCGCCTCCCGTCACTCACCGGCCCCGGCGGGCTGGCCGAGGTGTTGACCGGGGAGGCGCGCGAACTGGGCGGAGCCGTGCTGGACGGGGAGCTGGTGGCGTTGGACGAGCAGGGCCGGCCGGACTTCGGACTGCTGCAGGCCGTCCTCGGGGACAGCTTTCGCAACGGGCCGGGAGGCCGCACCCCGTCCCGCGCCCGACGCACTGCCGCCGAGAAGGCCGAACTCGACCGCCTCCGCGAGGAGACCGAGCTGCGCTACATGGTCTTCGACATCCTGCACCTGGGACCTCCCGGTGCCACGGACGGTGCCCGCCGATCCCTGCTGCGCACCCCCTACGGCGAGCGTCGGGAGATCCTGCGTGACGTCGTCGGGAAGGCGGTGGAGGACGGGGCTGGAGACGGGACCGTGGCCGTGCCGCCGGCCCACACCGGGACCCTCGCCCATGCGGAGCGGGCCAGCCGCGAGCTGGGGCTGGAAGGTGTGGTGGCCAAGCGGATGGACGCCGTCTACCTGCCCGGGCGGCGGGGGAGCGCGTGGGTGAAGCTCAAGACCCAGGCGCACCAGTCCGTGGTGGTGATCGGGGCGCGGGAAGGCAAGGGCGGGCGGGCCGGCGGGATCGGGTCCCTGCTCACCGCCGTTCCCGGGGACGACGGTGAGCTGCGGTACGCCGGTCGCGTGGGCACCGGATTCAGTGCCGCGCAGCTGAAGCAGATCGAGAAGGAGCTGCGGAGGCTGGAACGGAAGACCCCGCCCGTGGAGGATGCCCCGGTGGAGGACAATGCCGATGCCTGGTGGGTCAGACCGCAGCTGGTCGGCGAGGTGTCCCTGGCCGGGCGCACTCGTGAGGGACGATTGCGGCAGGCGGTCTGGCGCGGCTGGCGCCCGGACCTGAGCGTGGAGGACGTGACGTGGGAGAACTGAAGAAGGTCCTGGCCGGCGAGGCCGACGTGCCGGACACCGGCGTGATCGAGACGGTCCAAGGGCATCCGGAGGCCCGGCGGAACGAGACCGCGTTCGAGAAGCTGGACCGCAACTGGGGCGACCTGCTGCAGGAGCTGCGCGTGATGCAGACCGGCACACAGATCGTCACCGCGTTCCTGATCATCCTGCCGTTCCAGTCCCGGTTCGAGGAGCTGGTGGGCGGACTGGAGGGCTGGTATGTGGCCCTGCTGATCAGCGCCGTGCTGCTCACGGTGCTGATGCTGATGCCTGTGGTGGCTCACCGGCGCTACTTCGGGCGGCAGATCAAGAACCAGACGGTGGCCTGGGGCAACCTGTTCGTGAAGATCTGCCTGGCCGGACTGGCGTTGTTGCTGATCGGCTGCATCGCCTTCATCACCCACCTGGTGCTGCCGGACGTGATCGGGTGGATCGTGGCCGGCGCCACGGCCGTGGTGATCATCGCGGTGATGACCCTGCTGCCCCCGCGCAGCAGCGTTCCGGTGCAGGAGTGAGGAGTGAGATGAGTCAGAAGGCGTACAGCGTGACCAGCGACCGGACCGGACTCGGGCTCGGATACCGGATCGGGTGGCGGCTGTCCTACATCGCCACGTCCATCTACGGCTCCGCCGACCGCCAGGGCACACTGGACCCCCGCAGCCAACTGCGCCAGGAACGGGCCCGCCGGCTGATGGACGGCTACCGCGAACAGGGCACTGAGCCTCCCACCGAGCTGCGTCAGCTCCTCGGCGGCTGACCAGCCGGCCGGGTTCGGCTGAGCACCGCGTCCGCCAGCGCCGCCAGCACCACTCCGGCGGCGTAGGCCAGCAGGTCAACAGGCACGAACGTGGTGCCCAGGACCAGGCGGACGAGCGGCCACTGCTGGGCCAGTTCGGCGGGGATCCCGGTGGCCTGGAACAGCTCGATGGCCGCGCACAGGCAGAATGCCACGACGACGGCCACCCACCGCGGCCGTCTGGGCAGCAGGAACGCCACGGCCAGGTAGACCATCACGGCATACAGCACATCCCCGGCCGGCCCCGCCCACGCGGCATCCACGAGCGTGCGGATGCCCAGCCCCAGTGCGATCGTCACCACTGCGGCCAAGGCCAGCCCGACCCGTCTGCCCACCCCACGCGATGGCGCGGGGCGCTGAGAAGGTGACGGGCCGTCGTCGGGAACCCCTGGTGTCCTCACGAGGTGTCGGACTCAGTCCAGCGGCAGCTGCGGCAGGACGAACTCGCCGCTGTTCAGTCCCTGCTGGTCCAGGACCCATCCCATGCGCTTGACCGGACGGAGCGAGACCACGGACTGCTGGATGGAGATCTCCGGCGCGCAGGACTGGATGAACTGCTCGGCCTCCATGATCTCGGCGACGTTCTTGAGCCACATCACCACCAGGAAGTTGGCGTCACCGGTGATCGAGGCGACCACTCGGGTGCGGGAGTCCTCGGAGAGCCGGGCCGCCGCTGCGGCGTGATCGGCGGCGCTGAGCCGGGTGAACCACTGCACGGTCAGGGGATGCCCGGAGAGTGATTGGGCCAGGTCGCACCGCAGACGGATCGCCCCGCTGGCCAGCACCTTCTGCAGGTGACGGCGGGCCGTGGCCGGGTGCAGTCCCGTGGAGCGGGCTATCTCCGCGGCCGAGGCGCGGCCGTCACGCATCAGCACCTGGGCCACCGCCCAGTGCTCCTCGGTCAGCGAGGACCGGCGCGGAAGGGACTTGGCCTCGGCAGCGGCGGCGGCCTGAGCCCGTTCGACCTGCTCGGGAGAGAGCACCTTCAGACGCCAGCTGTCCCCGGTGGCGTGCAGCTGCGAGGCGAGCAGCACGCGCAGGCCCTTCACCCCCGGGACTCGTGAGATCTTCTCCTCCGCCAGGGTGCTGAGCTCCGCCAGGTTGCAGGCCGTCACCGTCAGGCCCAGATTGCGCTCACCGGAGAAGGACTCCACCGAGACCACCTCGGGCATGGCCACCAGGGCCGCCAGGGTCTCCGGGATCAGATCCGATCGGCTCTCCAGCTCGATGAACGCCAGTCCCGCCGGACCGGGCTCGATCTGGATCTGGGCGGTCATCCAGGCCGCGCCGGACTCGCGCAGCCGGTCCCAGCGCACGGCCAGCGTGGTGGGGTGCGTGCCCAGGATCTCGCCGGCCTCTCCCCAGGTGATGCGCGGTGCGAACTGGAGGAGGTTGATCAAGGAGAGGTCCAGAGGGCTCAGCTCCGGCAGGTGGGCGGCCGGATCGGGCATGGAGACTCCTTCGAGACGATCGATGTTCGTTGATGAGCATAGTGACCGCACTGTGACGGTGGCGGCAGTGCAGACACGCACTGCCGTCTTCGGCCATAGTGGAGAGTGCATCACTGCTTGTCACGACCGGAATGCGCAAGACGGCAACGATGGACACAGCATCGCTGGAGGAGCCGACGTCCTCGCGCGCTGCCGAGGTTCCGCCGTCCACACACCGCACGCTGGTCACCACGGGGGTGGGCAATGCCCTGGAGTGGTACGACTGGGGCATCTACGCCACGTTCTCGATCTACTTCGCCACGGAGATCTTCGCTCCGCACGATCCGGTGGCGGCCATCCTGGGGGCCATGGCCGTCTTCGCCGTGGGGCTCGTGGTCAGGCCGCTGGGAGGACTGGTGTTCGGCTGGCTGGCCGATCGCCGCGGCCGCCGCACCTCGATGCTCCTCACCGTGGGGTTGGCCTCCCTCGGGTCGCTGATGATCGCCCTGGTCCCCTCCTATGCGGCGGCCGGTGTGGGGGCGCCGGTGCTCCTGCTGCTGGCCCGCGTGCTGCAGGGGCTGGCGCATGGCGGGGAGATGCCCACCGCTCAGACCTACCTGGCAGAGATGGCCCCGCGGGAGCGCCGCGGTCGGTGGGCCTCGCTGATCTACGTCTCCGGCACCTCCGGCGTCCTGGCAGGCGTGCTGATGGGAGTGATCCTGGACCTGATGCTCAGCGACCAGGACATGTCCGCGTGGGACTGGCGCATCCCCTTCCTCGCGGGTGCCGTGTTGGGCGTCTGGGCCCTGATCAGCCGGGTCCTGCTGGCAGAGTCGCCCCACTACCAGGACGAACGGAGGACCAGGAGAAGCGCCGGCCGCCGTCCGTCCGCCCTGCGTCCGATGCTCGCCGGGCACTGGCGTGAGTCAGTGCAGGTGGTCGGCCTCGTGGTGGGCGGAACGGTCTGCTTCTACGTCTGGTCGGTCTCGGCCATCCAGCAGGCGGTGGTGGTGCACGGGATGAGTCAGGGAACCGCCCTGCAGGCCAGCCTGGTCTCGAACCTGATCCTGATCTTCACCCTGCCGCTCTGGGGGCCCTGTCTGATCGGGTCGGCCGCCGCCCGGTCCTGGCGATCGGCAATCTCGCCCCGGCTGTGCTGTTCCTGCCGATGAACGCCCTGGTGGGCTCCAGCTTCCTGTCCCTGTTCCTGCCTGCCGCCGTCATGCTCGTCCTGCCCTATGCGGTGGCGGTGGCGGTATTCGGCGGGACAGCCCCGTACCTGCAGAACTGGATCAGCATCACCTACTCGGTCACCGCCTTCTCCGTGTACGTGATCGTGTTGCTGCTGATCTCCACGGGGGTCGCCCTCACCCTCCCCGAGACCCGGGCCCGGGACCTCACCGCCTGACCGCAGGCGCAGATCAGCCGCCTCAGCCCCGGAACACGGCCTCGTGCCAGAACCGGGTGGGGTGGGGGTCGTGGTTCGCCAGCACGTGCTTGACCTGGGTGTACTCCTCCAGGGAGAACACGCTCATGTCCTTGCCGAACCCGGAGGCCTTGTACCCGCCGTGCGGCATCTCCGAGGTGATCGAGATGTGGTCGTTGAGCCACACACAGCCGGCCTGGATCTCCGCTGAAGCGCGGAAGCAGCGATTCACATCCTTCGACCACGCGCTTGCGGCCAGACCATAGGGGGTGTCATTGGCCAGCTCGATGCCCTCGTCGTCCGTCTGGAACGGCAGCACCACCAGCACCGGACCGAAGACCTCGTCCTGGACGATCTCCGAGTCCTGAGCGGCCCCGGTCACCAGGGTGGGCGGGTAGAACGCCCCCGACGACGGCACCTCACCCGGCTGTCCGGGTGCGGACCCAGCCTGGTCGGCTCCGGGGAGCATCCCTCCGGTCACCACGGTGGCGCCGGCCTCCACGGCGCGGGTCACCATGCCATGCACCCGGTCCCGGTGCTCGTGGCTGATCAAGGCGCCCAGGTCCGTCTCCGGGTCGGAGGGGACTCCCATACGCACACCGGCCATCAGCTCGGCCACACGGGCCACGAACGGCTCGTAGAGATCGCCCTGCACGTAGGCGCGGGTGGCCGCGGTGCAGTCCTGACCGCCGTTGATGAGGGAGCCGGCCACCGCACCGCGAGCGGCGGCCTCGAGGTCGGCGTCGTCGAACACCACGAAGGGGGCCTTGCCGCCCAGCTCCAGGTGCACTCGCTTGCCCTGCTCCGCGGCGATCCCCATGATGTGCCGGCCCACGGCCGTGGACCCGGTGAAGGAGGTCATCCGCACCTGGGGGTGACGCACCAGGGCCTCACCCGCCACCGGGCCGGTGCCGGTCACGATGTTGATCACCCCGGCCGGGATCCCGGCCCGGGTGGCCGCCTCAGCGAACATCACCGAGGTCCCCGGGGTCATCTCCGAGGGCTTGAGCACGATCGTGTTGCCGGCGGCCACCGCGGGCAGGATTTTCCAGGCGGCCATCTGCAGCGGGTAGTTCCACGGGGAGATCGAGCCCACCACGCCGATCGGCTCGCGCCGGACCATGGAGGTGGTCCCTTCGATGTAGCTGCCGGCAGAGACGGCCTGCAGACTGCGGGCCTGCCCGGCGAAGAAGCGGACGTTGTCGATCGAGCCGGGGACGTCGAACTCGGTGGCCAGGCGCAGCGACTTCCCGGTCTGGGCCGACTCCAGCGCGGCCAGCTCCTCGGCCACCTGCTCCAGCTCACCGGCCCAGGCGAGCATCAGCTCCGAGCGCTCCACCGGGGTGGTGCGCGACCAGCCAACGAACGCACGCTGTGCCGCCGCCACCGCCTCGGCCACGTCCTCCGCCGAGGCCAGGTCCACGGTGAATCCGGTGTCTCCGGTGGCGGGGTCTCGGCGCTCCAGCGTTCCACCGCGTCCGGTGCGGCGCTCGCCGTCGATGTACTGGAATCCGGTCTGCTCGGTCATCGTGGTGTCCTCCGGGATAGATGGCTGGGTCAGTGGTGGTCTGGGGTGGACGGAATCGCTCGATGCTCAGGCCAGGTAGAGCTTGCGCAGCGGTCTGCGCACGGTCCACCGGGTCTGCATGCCCTGGGCCAGTCGCATCAGGGTCCCTGGACGGAGTTCGGCCGCAGGCAGGTCTGGGTCCAGGAACTCCACGGTGCCCTCGCCGGCCACCACCAGGAACAGCTCATCGGCCTCGGTGTCCGTCATCACGCCCACGGACATCTCCCACACGCCGGCTTCGTCCAGTCCGGCGGCTGAGCCGAGTGGACGGGCTGCCGTGGTGGTCCCGGGGGACCCCAGCTGACCATCCGGCACGGCCTCGTGGTCCTGGTCCAGGGGCAGGGCGCTCAGGTCCACGGGCACGCCCGGAGCCAGTGCCTTCCACCCGGTCATGAGTCGAAGCCCATCCCCAGGGCGCTGGTGAACCTCAGCCACAGCCCCTGCTTGCCACCCTGGCGATCCGCCCGGATCATCTCCCGCTTGGTCAGCTCGATCCCGGCCCAGGCGATGGGGTCCGGGGGGAAGGGCAGGGGACGCTTGCGCACTATCTGCAGCTCGGTCAGCTCCGTCTTCTCCCCGGAGACCAGATCCAGCAGCACCTGGGCGGCGAAGCGGCTGGCTCCCACGCCCAGTCCGGTGAACCCGGCGGCCCGGGCGGTCAGTCCGCCGTGGGCGGTGTCGAAGAAGGAGAAGAACCGAGAGCAGGTGTCGATCGCCCCGCCCCACTGGTGGGTGAAGCGGATGCCTTCCAGCTGCGGGAACGTGGCCAAAAAGTGCGCGGCGAGCCGGCGGAAGGTCTCCGGGCGCTGGTCGTACTCGGGCAGCACCCGCCGACCATAGTGGTAGACGGCGTCGTATCCGCCGAACAGGATGCGCTGCCGGCCGGTCTCCCGGTCCGTGGTGAGCCGGTAGTAGTGGAACCGCGAGTCGGGGTCATCCAGTCCCTGCCGGCGGTCCCACCCGATCGCCCGTTCCTGCTCCTCGGTGAGCGGTTCGGTCACCAGCGCGTAGTCGTAGACGGGCACCGTGAACAGTCCGGTGGTGGGCAGCAGTGAACGGAACACGTTGGTGGCCAGCACCACCCGGCGCGCGGTGACCACCGCGTCCGGCGCGGCGCCCTGCGGGGTCTGGTGGCCGCCGTCGTAGGTCTCCTCCGGCAGCGGGGCCGGGGGAGCGGGGATGCCCTCCACCGTGCCCCCGGTGGTGGCGACCATGCGGGCGGCCGAACCGGAGCCGGTGCGCTGGAGTCCGCTGACCGTGGTGTGCTCGTGGATCCGCACACCCAGCTTCAGGCACGCGCGCTTCAGGCCCCAGGCCAGGCGGGCCGGGTCCACCAGGGCGGACTCGTGGTGGTCCCAGAGCCCCGCGCGGTAGAGCGGGGAGGCGATCTCGGCCTGGATCTGCTCCTGGTCGAAGTAGGTGGTGTCCGGGTCCTCGGCGTGCGCGGCCCGCAGCTGCTGGACGTGGTGGTCCTCGATCGCCACGGTCAGGGTGCCGTTCCACTCGAAGTCGCAGTCGATCCCGTGGCGCTCGAGAGTCTGGCGCATCTCCTCCACGTTCTGCCGGCCCAGCTCATCCAACCGGTCCACCTCGTCCGGGACATGCTGCAGGCCGTTGGAGCGCCCGTGGGTGAGGGAGGTGGAGACGAACCCGCCGTTGCGTCCGGAGGCGGCCCAACCGACCTCGTTGCCCTCCAGCAGCAGCACGTCCCGGGCAGGGTCGCGCTCCTTGGCGATCAGGGCGGTCCACAGCCCCGTGTAGCCGCCGCCGACCACCAGCAGGTCTGTGGTGGTGTCCTGGGTGAGCGGGGGCTCGGGGCTGGGCCGGTCAGGAGAGTCCAGCCAGTAGGACGTGTCACGAGCCCCGGCCAGGGCGGCGTCCACCACCGCAGTGGGGACCTGCTGCTCGGCCCGTTCGTAGACGGTCTGCTGGTCGGCGCGGTCTGCTCGGTCTGTGTCGGTCTGGTCAGCGGCCATCATGGACCACCTCTCCGTTGCTCAGGGTCAGGACGGTGCGGGTCTGGCAGATCTCCAGAGGGTCGACGTCCGGCGCCAGCGGGTTGCGGTCGGCCACCGCGAGGTCGGCCACCATCCCCGGCTCGATCCGGCCGCGGTCCTCCAGGTGCAGCTGCCAGGCGGAGCCGGCGGTGTAGGCGGCCAGCGCGGTGGTCAGCTCCAGCGCCTCGCCCGGCTCCAGCGGCGGATTCTTCCCGACGGCGGCGTCCAGGGTGGGCGGATAGGTCCGGTTCACGGCCACATGCAGGGCCTGCCAGGGATCCGGGGTGCTCACCGGCCAGTCCGAGCCCATGCAGAGCCGGGCGCCGGCGGCCTGGATGGAGTGGAACGGATACTGCCACCCGGCGCGCTCCTGCCCGATCAGCGGGACGGTCTGGTCCTGCATCTGGGCGTCGTTGCACGCCCACAGTGCCTGCAGATTGGCGGCGGCGCCGGTGCTGGCGAAGCGGGGCACATCATCCGGGTGGACGATCTGGATGTGGGCGATGTGATGCCGAGCGGTGGTGTCCGGATTCACGGCGTGCACCGCCTCCACCGTGTCCAGGGCCCAGCGGACGGCGCGGTCGCCGATCGCGTGGAAGTGCAGGTCGAAGCCGGCGGCGTCCAGGGCGGTGCCCACGGCCAGCAGGACCTCATGGTCCAGGTAGGCCAGGCCGCGTCCGTCCGGTCCGGCGTTGCTGGAGCCCCCGGTCAGGCGCTCGCAGCTGCAGTAGGCCTCCAGCATGGCCGCGGTGCGGTTCTCCGGAACGCCGTCCACCATGATCTTGGCCGCGCGGCTGGTGAATCCGGCGCGGGCGTTCTCCTCGCGCCTCCGCACGAAGTCCTCCACCAGGGCGGGGACGGACTCCACCGTGATGTCCCGCGGAACCCAGAGGGCTCCCGTGGCGGTCTCGGTCACCACGCCCTGCTCCCGTGCCCGCCGGTAGGCGGCGGAGACGTCCGAGTAGCCGGCGTAGTCGCCCAGGATGGCCTCCTGCCAACCGGTCACGCCGACCGAATGCAGATACTCCACGCCTGCGGACAGTCCTGCTGCAAGTTCCTCCGGGGTGTGCTCGGGCAGGAGGTCGCCCACCAGGTTCATGGCGCCCTCGTGCAGGATGCCGCAGGGGGAACCGTCCGGGGCATGCTCGATCACCCCGTCCGCCGGATCGGGGGTGTCCGCCGTGACACCGGCCCGCTGCAGGGCCGCGGTGTTCACCCAGGCACCGTGGTGATCGGCGTTGATAAGGTAGGCGGGACGGTCCCCGGTGACGGTGTCCAACAGCTCAGCGGTGGCCGCGCCCGGCGGGAAGTCACCCTTGTACCAGCCGCCGCCGACGATCCACTCGGAACCGGGACGGTCGGTGGCTGGATGCTCCTCGACGTAGGCGCGGATGGTGTCCAGGACCTCCTCCTGCCCGTCGGCCGCCGTGAGGTCGCAGGCGTTGCGCTCCATGCCGCCCATCACCATGTGCACGTGTGCATCCACGAACCCGGGCGTGATCAGGCCGCCCTGGAGGTCGATGCGGCGGACGGCCTGGGGACAGGTGTCCTCAAGCTCCGCGTCCGTGCCCAGGGCGGCGATCTGTCCGTCCTGCACCAGCACGGCCGTGGCCGTGGGATGCAGCTCCGTGCCGGTGAAGACGTAGCCGGAGTGCAGCAGCAGGGAGTCGGTCATGGCCTCATTCTCTCGGTCCCTCCAAGGCGTTGTCAACGGTGTTGACTATCGACCCCTCCGGCGTCAGACTGCCTGCATGACCATCCACCCGACCCCGCCGCACACCGCACCGGGGCCGGTGCCAGCCGGCGCCGGACGCCGGGGGCGCCCTGCCAAGTCCGGGGCCGCGCCCCTGGACCGAGAGCGCGTGGTGCGGGCCGCCGTCGGGATGACCTCCACCGCGGAGGGCGAGCCGCTCACCTTCCGTGCCCTGGGGGCGCGCCTGGGGGTGGACCCCTCGGCGCTGTACCGGTACGTGGCGTCCAAGGACGAGCTGCTGCTGGCGGTGGCGGACGGGATCATCGGCGAGGCGATGAGCGGGTTCGCCGAGACGGGGGACTGGCGGGCGGACCTGACCGAGCTGCTGCACCGGGTGCACCGGGCGTATCTGGACCATCCGCAGGTCGCCGTGGCCGCCACCCCCCGCGTGACCCGGCTGCCGGCAGAGATGGACCTGACCGAGACCCTCCTGCGCATCCTCATCCGCGCCGGTCTGGACGAGCCCCGTGCCGTGCTGGTCTACCGCGCGCTGGAGGACACCGTGCTGGCCTGGACCGGATTCCGCGCCGCCGTGGACCTGCACCCGGAGGCCGAGGCGGATCAGCGCAAGTGGGAGCAGACCTACCGTGCCGCTGATCCACACACCCACCCCTTCTCCGCCGCCCACGCCGGCCCGATGACCGCCGTGGAGCTGGAGGAGGCCTTCGCCACCGCCCTTCAGCTGCAGTTGGCTGGACTGGCCACCGAACTGGAGAGCGCACCGTGACACGCGACTCTGACCAGACCCCTCTCCCGGGCCCCGCCAACGGACAGGTCTCCTTCTGGCATGCCCAGCTCGGTCAGCCCGAGCCCGGCCCGCCGCTGGAGGGAGACCGGAACGCGGACGTGGCGATCATCGGTGCGGGGTACACCGGACTGTGGACCGCCTACTACCTGGCCCAGGCCCGCCCGGACCTGCGGGTCGAGGTCCTGGAGGCGCGGTTCCCCGGCTACGGTGCCTCCGGACGCAATGGCGGCTGGCTGGCCAACTCTATGACCGGCGGCACCGAGCGGTGCGTGAAGGCCCACGGGCGGGCGGCCACGGAGGCCTTCCAGCATGATCTGGACGCGGCGGTGGATGAGGTGATCGCGGTGGCCGCAGCGGAGGGGATCGAGGCGGACATCGTCAAGGGCGGCGAGCTGCTGGTGGCCCGGAATCTCGCGCAGCTCTCCCGTCTGCGCGCCCTGGACGCGCAGCTGCAGGACTGGCCCTCCGAACGGCACCGCGTGCTGGACGCCGATGAGCTCGCCGACCGCATCCGGGTGGCCGGTGCGCTCGGCGGCATCCATCTGCCCCAGTGCGCCCGGCTCAACCCCGCCAAACTGGTGCGCGGACTGGCCGAGACCGTGCGCCGGCTGGGCGTGCGCATCCACGAGCAGACCCCCGTCCGGCGGATCGAGGGGGACCGGCTGGTCACCGACCACGGCACCGTGCGTGCGCGCCACCTCCTGCGCTGCACGGAGGGTTTCACCGCGCTGCTACCCGGGCACCGGCGTGACTGGATCCCGATGAACTCCTCGATGATCATCACCGATCCGCTGCCGCGCCACGTGTGGGACCGGATCGGGTGGGACGGCATGGAGACCGTGGAAGACCTGGCCCACGCCTACGTGTACCTGCAGCGCACCGCGGACGGGCGGATCGCCCTGGGCGGGCGCGGAGTCCCGTACCGCTACGGCTCCAGGGTGGACGCCGACGGCCGCACCGCTCCGGAGACGGTGGCCGCGCTGAGCAGGATCCTCGCCGAGTTCTTCCCGGCGGTGAGGCACGACGACGGCCGCGTCCCGGTGGCGCACGCCTGGTCAGGGGTGCTCGGCGTCCCGCGGGACTGGCGGCCCACCGTCAACTATGACCCCACCACGGGGCACGGCCACGCCGGGGGCTATGTGGGCACAGGAGTGACCGCCACGAACCTGGCCGGACGCACGCTGGCCGACCTGGTCCTGGGACAGGACACCGCCCGGACGCGGCACCCCTGGGTGTGCCACACCGTGCGCCGGTGGGAGCCCGAACCCCTGCGCTACGCCGGCGTCCACGGGCTGTACCGCGCCTACCACCTGGCGGACGCGCGCGAGTCAGCGGGACGGCCCAGCACCCACCCGCTGGCCACCCTGGCCGACCTGATCAGCGGGCGGTGAGGGGCCGTCGTCGGGAATCTCTGGCCGGGTGACCTGACGCGACGGTGACCCTGCCGCTCAGCCCTGCACCGCGCGGTCAGCGACCTCCAGAGCCTGGTCCAGGATGTCCAGTCCCTGGCGGACCACCTCGTCCGGGGTGTTCAGCGGCGGAGTCAGGTGCAGGCGGTTCTCGGCCACGAACGGCAGCAGCCCCAGCTTCTTGCACTCGGCCACCAGCTCGCCGATGTCCAGGGGCTCCTTGGTGGTGCGGTCCTGGACCAGTTCCACCGCCCAGAAGGCGCCCAGACCGCGCACATCCCCCACCGAGGGGTGACGGTCCTTGAGCTCCTGCAGGCGGGGGCCGAAGATCTCGGTGCCCAGCCGGGCCGCGTTCTCCACCATCCCCTCCTCCTGCATGGCGGTGATGGTGGCCACGGCCGCCGCACAGGCCAGCGGGTGGCCGGAGTAGGTCAGTCCGCCGGGGTAGGGGGTCTCGGCGAAGGTCTGGTAGACCTCGTCCGAGATCGCCACGCCGCCCAGCGGGACGTAGCCGGAGTTCACGCCCTTGGCGAAGGTGAGCAGGTCCGGCTCCACACCCCAGTGGTCCACGCCGAACCAGCGGCCGGTCCGGCCGAAGCCGGCCATGACCTCGTCGGCGATGAACAGGATCCCGTGCCGGCGGGTCAGCTCCCGCACGCCCTCCAGGTACCCCGCCGGGGGGACGAAGATGCCAGCGGTGCCGGGGACTGACTCCAGGATCACGGCGGCGATCGTGGACGGACCCTCCAGGGTGATGACCTGCTCCAGGTGCTCGAGCGCGCGCTGGCCCTCCTGCGCGTCATCCTCCGCATGGAAGCTGCTGCGGTAGGTGAACGGCGGCAGGAAGTGTGCAGTGCCTGCGGCCGCCCGGTCCACCGGGATGCGGCGGGCACCGCCGGTGATGTTGATCGCCAGGTCGGTCCCGCCGTGGTAGGAGCGGTACGCGGAGAGGATCTTGGTCTTGCCGGTGTGCACGCGGGCCATGCGCACGGCGTGCTCCACCGCGTCCGCGCCGCCGTTGGTGAAGAAGACGTGGTTCAGATCCCCGGGCGTCAGGTCGCTGATCAGCCGGGCCGCCTCCGACCGGGCGTCGTTGACGTGCGCCGGGGCGATGGTGGCGATCCGCGCGGCCTGCTCCTGGATGGCCGCCACCACCGCCGGGTGGCCGTGCCCGATGTTCGTGTTGACCATCTGGGAGGAGAAGTCGATCAGCTTCCGCCCCTCGCCGTCCCAGACGTGCGGCCCCTCGGTCTTGACCACGGTCATCGGATCCAGGCTGGCCTGCGCGCTCCACGAGTGGAAGACGTGCGCACGGTCCAGGTCGCGGGCCTTGCGTCCGGCGGAGAGCAGCTCCTCGCCGATCTCGGGGTCAGGGGTGATGGGCTCGATGCTCATGATCTCTCCTTGGCGGTCGTTGCTGACCACTGTGCCAGACCGGCACGCGGACGGACAGGGACGGGATGGTGCAGGTGCAGCGTGGGGTCAGTCGTTCTGCGGGAAGCCCAGATTGATGCCCCCGTGCGAGGGATTGGCCCAGCGGGTGGTGACCACCTTGCCTCGGGTGAAGAACTGCACGCCCTCCACGCCGTGGGCGTGGGAGTTCCCGAACAGGGAGTTCTTCCATCCGCCGAAGGAGTAGTAGGCCATCGGCACCGGGATCGGCACGTTCACGCCGATCATGCCCACGGTGACCTCGTTCTGGAACCGCCGGGCCGCGCCGCCGTCGTTGGTGAAGATCGCGGTGCCGTTGCCGTACGGGTTGGCGTTGATCAGCTCCAGGCCCTCGTCGTAGGAATCCACCCGGATCACCGAGAGCACCGGACCGAAGATCTCATCGGTGTAGATGCTCATCTCCGGGGTGACATGGTCGAACAGGGTGGGGCCGAGGAAGAAGCCCGAGCCGTCGGCGTCGAACTCGCCGGTGCGGCCGTCCACCACCACGGTGGCACCCTCCCGCTCGCCGGCGTCCACGTAGCCGGCCACCTTCTCCCGGTGCTGGGAGGTGACGAGCGGGCCCATGTCGCAGCCGCGCAGCCCATCGCCGGTGCGCAGGGCGCGGGCCCGTTCGGCGATCTTCTCCACGAGCTCGTCGGCGATCTCGCCCACGGCCACCAGGGCGGAGATGGCCATGCAGCGTTCACCGGCCGAGCCGAAGCCGGCGTTGATGGCATTGTCCGCGGCCAGGTCCAGATCGGCGTCGGGCAGCACGAGCATGTGGTTCTTTGCCCCGCCGAGCGCCTGCACGCGCTTGCCGTGCGCGGTGCCGGTCCGGTAGACGTGCTGGGCGATCGGGGTGGAGCCCACGAAGGAGACCGAGGCGATGTCCGGGTGCTCCAGCAGCCGGTCCACGGACTCCTTGCCGCCGTGCACCACATTGAACACGCCGTCCGGCAGGCCGGCCTCCTTCCACAGCTCGGCCTCCCAGTTGGCGGCCGAGGGCACCTTCTCCGAGGGCTTGAGCACCACGGTGTTGCCGGTGGCGATGGCGATGGGGAAGAACCACATCGGCACCATGGCGGGGAAGTTGAACGGGGAGATGATGGCCACCGGCCCCAGGGGCTGGCGCACGGAGTGGACGTCCACCTGGGTGGAGGCGTTCTCGGTGTAGGCCCCCTTGAGCAGATGTGGGATGCCGCAGGCGAACTCCACGACCTCCAGGCCACGGTTCACCTCGCCCAGGGCATCGTCCAGGACCTTGCCGTGCTCGGCGGTGATGAGCGCGGCCAGCTCCTCCTTGCGCTGGTTGAGCAGTTCGCGGTAGCGGAAGAGCACCTGGACGCGCTTGGACAGGGACGTGTCCCGCCAGCCGGGGAAGGCCTTCTTCGCCGCTGCCACGGCCTGATCCACCGTCTGGGCGGAGGCCAGCGTGACCTGGCCGGTCACCTCACCGGTGGCGGGATTGGTGACGTCGGCGGTGGGATCGGAGTCCGCTCCGGCAGCGGGTGCGTTGTCGATCCAGTGGCGGATGGTCTCCACGGAGTGTGTCCTCTCGTCGGCAGGGCTGGGGGCACTGCGCCTCGGGTGCGTAGGCGTTCTTCCTCCATGCTGGAGGCAGACCACGACGACGGCCAGAGACACAGTGTCACGTTCGGCTGGCTGATCTCTGACACAGTGTCAGATCAGAGCTACACTGGCGCCGTGACCGCTCCCCGTGCGCCTGAACCGATGCCCCGTGCGGCCCTGATCCTGGACGAGATCCTCACCATGGAGGCGTTCCAGGCCGGCGCCCCCGAACTGATCTCCGCAGCGCGGCCTGTGGCGGAGCGCTCGGACCCCGTCCCCGTGCGGTGGATCCACGTGGCCGAGACCCTGGAGGCCACCACCCTGCTGGAGGGCGGGGAGTTCGTGCTGTCCACCGGGCGACTGCTGGACGGACCGGCCTCCGCCGAGGAGGGGGTGCGCGAGGCCGAGCGGATGCTGGACGAGCTGGAGGCCGCGCAGGTGGCCGCCGTGGCGGTGGAGGTCCTGCCTGAACGTGAGGAGGTGGCTCGGGCGCTGGCGCAGGCGGCCGCACACCGGAGCCTGCCCGTCTATCGGCTCAGCCGTCAGGTCAGGTTCGTGGCCATCACCCAGGAGGTGCACCGCCGGATCTCCGAGCGTCAGCTCGAACAGCTCACCACCGACCGGCGCATTCATGACGTCTTCACCGACCTCTCCCTGGAAGCCGCACCGGCTCCGCGCATCGTGGAGGAGGCGGGGAAGCTGTTGGGCACCCGGGTGCACTGGCATCGAGACGCCGGGGGGCCGTCGTCGGGAATCCGAGACGGGGGACCGGCGGTCCCGCAGGTGCCGGTGATGGTGGCCGGCGAGCCTGCGGGAGTGCTGGCCGTGGAGGTGCCGGAACGGGGGCCGGTGCCGCCGCGGGAGCTGTGCTCCACCGTGTTGGAGCGCGCCGCCCAGGCGGTGGCCCTGGGCCTGCTGACCGAGCGCAGCCGCCAGGACCAGGCGCGGCAGGCCGAGTCCACCCTGCTGCACGAGCTGCGCCGGCCCTGGCATCTGGAGGAGGACGAGGCCCTGCGGCGGGCGCGGGCTCTGGGGATCGGGGTGGTGCGCGGCCGGCCGGAGGACGGTCCGGTCCCGGCGGCGTGGGTCCCGGTGGTGCTGCGGTGGGATGCCGGACGGCGCACGGACCGGGAGGTGCTGGACGCGATGACCTGGTCGCTGCGCCAGGCGCGGACCACGGCGCTGGCCGGCCGGCTGAACGCCGCCGGACTGGCCCTGCTGATCCCGGTGGCCGCACGGGCCCTGGAGGGATCGGTCCTGGAACGGGTGCTGGGCGGAGTGCGTCGACGTCTCGGCGCGGAGGCGGGGTCGGTGGCCGGCGCCGGACCTGCCGAGCCACTGCTGCTGACCGCGGCGGCGCGACTGGACGAGGCGGCCATGGTGGCCGAGGCGGCGGAGGCGCTCGGGTCCGCGCCGGGCCTCGGGCCGGTGGGCGGAGACGATGCCAGGGCCGGTGCGCGGCGGACCTACTACCGGGCACGGGATGTCCGACTGCGCGGACTGTTGGCCTCGTTGCGCGGGGATGAACGGGTGCGTCGGTTCGCCGCGGCCGAACTGGAGCCGGTGCTGGGACCGGATCGGGCCACGGACCTCGAGCTGCTCGAGCGACTGCTCGCCAGCGGCGGCAACAAGAGCGCCCTGGCGCAGAGCCTGAACGTGTCCCGCCCGGCCCTCTATGCCCGGCTGGCGCGGCTCCAGCGCAGGCTCGGGGTGTCCCTGGAGGACCCTGAGTCGCTGGCCTCGCTGCAGGTGGCCCTGCTGGTGCACCGGCTGCACGCGGACTGACCCGGTCCGTCCGCGTGCCGCCGGTGGACAGCAGCCTCGATCAGAGCCGGTTCGAGGCTTCGGTGAGCACCCCGCGCAGGATCTGCTCGATCTCGTCGAACTCGCCCTGGCCGATGGTCAGCGCGGGGGAGAGCTGGATGACCGGGTCGCCGCGGTCGTCGGCGCGGCAGTACAGTCCGGCGTCCCACAGCTTGGGGGTGACGAAGTCGCGCAGCAGGCTGTCGGCCTCCTCGCCCTCGAAGGTCTCCTTGGTGACCTTGTCCTTGACCAGCTCGATCCCGAAGAAGTAGCCGGCGCCGCGCACATCGCCCACGATCGGCAGATCCAGCAGCTTCTCCAGGGTGGCCCGGAACGCGTCGGTGTTCTCGTGCACGCGCTGGTTCAGTCCCTCGCGCTCCATCAGGTCCAGGTTGGCCATGGCCACCGCGGCCGAGACCGGATGTCCGCCGAAGGTGTAGCCGTGGTAGAACGTGGCGTCCTTGCCGAAGGGCTCGAACAGGCGCTCGGAGGCGATCATCGCGCCGATCGGGGCGTAGCCGGAGGTCATGCCCTTGGCGCAGGTGATGATGTCCGGCACGTAGCCGAAGTCGTTGCAGGCGAACATCTCGCCCACGCGCCCGAACGCACAGATCACCTCGTCGGAGACCAGCAGCACGTCGTACTCGTCGCAGATCTCGCGCACCCGCTGGAAGTACCCCTCGGGCGGCGGGAAGCAGCCGCCGGCGTTCTGGACCGGCTCGAGGAACACGGCCGCCACGGTCTCCGGACCCTCGAACTCGATCGCCTCCCGGATCCGTTCCGCAGCCCAGAGACCGAAGTCCTTCTCGTTGTCCGCGCAGAACTCCGGTGCCCGGTAGAAGTTGGTGTTGGGCACCCGGAACCCGCCCGGGGTCAGCGGTTCGAACTGCTGCTTCAGATCGGGGATGCCGGTGATGGACAGGGCGCCCTGCGGCGTGCCGTGGTAGGCCACCGCGCGGGAGATGACCTTGTGCTTCATCGGCTTGCCCACCTCCTTGAAGTAGTTCTTCGCCAGCTTCCACGCCGACTCCACGGCCTCGCCGCCGCCGGTGGTGAAGAACACCCGGTTCAGGTCGCCCGGCGCGTAGGCGGCCAGCCGTTCGGCCAGGTCGATCGCCGGTGCGTGGGAGTAGGACCACAGGGGCATGAAGGCCAGCTCGCGCATCTGCCGTGCGGCGGCCTCGGCCAGCTCCTCCCGGCCGTGTCCCACCTGTGTGGTGAAGAGCCCGGCGAGGCCGTCGATGTACCCCTTTCCGGCGTCGTCGTAGATCATGTGGCCCTCACCGCGCACGATCATCGGCACGTTCGCGCCGCGCTGGATCGGCCCCATGGCGGTCATGTGCATCCACAGGTGGTCACGGGCGGCGTCCTGGCGGGAGGTGCCGGCGGGCGTGGTGGCGTAGCTGTTCTCGGTCATCGTGTTCCCCAGTCGTATTCCTGTTTGCGCAGTGAGAGATAGGTCAGTGTGTCGGTCTCGACCACGCCGTCGGTGGCGCGGATCGTGGTGAGGACGTCGAGCAGGTGCTGGTCGTCCTCGCAGACGACCTCCAGCAGCACGTCCCAGCGCCCGGCCACCACCACGCAGTAGTCCACTTCGGGGATGGCGGCGAGGCGGTCGGCGGTCTCAGTCAGGTCCGGTCCGGTCTTGACATGGACCATGGCCTGACGCGGGAACCCCAGCTGCATGGGGTTGGTGACGGCCACGATCTTGACCACCTGGTCGTTGAGCAGGCGGGTCATCCGCTGGCGGACCGCCGCCTCGGAGAGGCCCACGGCCCGGCCGATCGCGGAGTACGAGCGCCGCCCGTCCTGCTGCAGCTGCTCGATGATCGCCTTGGCCCGCTCGTCCAGATGCGTGGGCTCGTGGGATTCCTGACCTGCAACGGCCAGGCTACGTGCCGGATCGGTCATCGGACCTCCGAAGGTTCTTCAGCGGCGGTGAGCAGGCGGGCCGGCTCCAGGACATCCCGACGACGACGCAACGGAATGCGATCTCCGTCACCCTTCGCGGGTGTCCCCATTGAATCCTGAGCCAGAGGGGATTGCAAGAGACGGATTTCGAGGTGAAACAAGAATGTAACAACGAAAACCCTTGTGCCCTGATATGCCCTCTGACACACTCGTGTCCACACGAATGCTGGATTCGCACCGACACCCCGTGTGCCGCCCTCGGCCACGGACCGTCGTCCCCATCCGTCTCGAGGAGCCGTCATGTCCCGTCGTCACACCGATCCCCGTCAGAACTCCGCAGCGCTGCGGCCAGGGCCGCAGGATCCGGCCGTCCAGGCCCTGGTCCGGCTCTCCCGCACAGCCTCGGGCTCACGGCTGAGCCGCCGTTCGCTGCTGGCCGGCGCCGGTGGCATGGGCGTGGCCTCCCTGCTGGCGGCCTGCGGCACCGGCGGCGGGACTACGCCCAGCGGTGCAGCCACCTCCTCGGCGGCGCTGACCGCGGCCACCGACGTCTCCGACACCGAGAAGACGGTGCGCTGGTCCAACTGGACCCTGTACCTGGACTACAACGACTCCGCCGGGAGCTACCCCACGCTCGAGGCCTTCCAGGAGGAGAGCGGGATCGATGTCTCCTACACCGAGGACATCGACTCCAACGACTCCTACTTCGGCAAGTACCAGAACCAGCTGGCCGGTGGACAGGACATCGGGGCGGACATCATCACCCTGACCGACTGGATGGCCGCGCGGCTGATCCGTCTGGGTTACGTCCAGGAGCTGGACAGTGCGAACATGCCGAACGCGAAGAACCTGCTGGCGAACTACCGCGACGTGGAATGGGATGCCGGTCGGAAGCACTCCCTGACCTGGCAGGGCGGCTTCACCGGTCTGGCCTGGACCAAGGCGGATGTCCCTCAGGGCCTGCGCACCCTGGACGACCTCTGGGATCCGCAGCTCAAGGGCCGCGTGGTGGTGCTGGACGAGATGCTGGACACCGTGGGCCTGCTGATGATGGCCGACGGCGTGGACATCTCCGGGGACTGGGGCGATGACGAGTTCGACACCGCCCTGGAGACCCTGAAGAAGCACATCGCCAGCGGACAGATCCGCCAGGTCAAGGGCAACGCCTACAAGGAGGACCTGATCTCCGGGGACGCCCTGGCCGTGATCGGCTGGTCCGGGGACATCACCCAGCTGAACTTCGAGAACGGGGACCGGTGGGACTTCGCGCTGCCGGACTCCGGCGGCACCCTGTGGGCGGACAACCTGATGGTGCCCATGGGGGCCACCCACAAGAAGAACGCCGAGACGCTCTTCGACCACTACTACGACCCCGCCGTGGCCGCCGAGGTGGCCGCCTACGTCAACTACATCTGCCCGGTGGAGGGCGCCCGCGAGGAGATGGAGAAGACCGACCCCGAGCTGGCCGAGAACCCCATGATCTTCCCCACGGACGAGTACCTCTCCAAGGCCCGGGTCATGCGCTCGCTGACCCCCGAGGAGGACACCAAGTACAACCAGGCCTTCCAGCAGGCGATCGGCAACTGATCCATGAGCACCGACACCGCACAGGACACCCTGGATTCCACTCCCGCCCGCGAGGAGGAGTCCCGCGGCTCCGAGCTGACCCTGGACCAGGTCAGCAAGAGCTTCGGGGACTTCCACGCCGTCAAGCCCCTGGACCTGACCGTCCCGGCCGGTGAGTTCTTCGCCCTGTTGGGGCCCTCCGGCTGCGGCAAGACCACCACGCTGCGGATGGTCGCCGGGCTGGAGAAGCCCACCGGCGGGCACATCCGGATCGGCGGGACCGAGGTCACCGCCCTGCCGCCGTTCAAGCGGCCGGTCAACACCGTCTTCCAGTCCTACGCGCTCTTCCCGCACATGTCCGTGAAGGAGAACGTGGCCTTCGGCCTGCGCCGCCGCAAGGTGCGCAACTGGAAGGCCCAGGCCGATGAGTTCCTGGACCTGGTCGAACTCGGACACCTGGCGGACCGCAAGCCTGCCCAGCTCTCCGGCGGCCAGCAGCAGCGCGTGGCCCTGGCCCGGGCGCTGGTGAACCAGCCGGAGATCCTGCTGCTGGATGAGCCGCTCGGAGCCCTGGACATGAAGCTGCGCCGTCAGATGCAGTCCGAGCTCAAACGGATCCAGACCGAGGTCGGGCTGACCTTCATCCACGTCACCCACGATCAGGAGGAGGCCATGACCATGGCCGACACCGTGGCCGTGATGAACGCCGGACGGATCGAGCAGATGGGCGCCCCCGAGGACCTGTACGACCTGCCGCGCACGGCGTTCGTGGCCAACTTCCTGGGCCGGTCCAACCTGATGTCCGGCACGGTCACCGGGACCGGATCGGGCGCGGATGGGCTGCTGGAGGTCGAGACCTCCGGGCATCGGCTGCTGCTGGACGCCTCCCGCGCGGTCTCCACCACGGGCGATGTCCTGCTGGGGGTCCGTCCGGAGAAGATCGCCCTGCGTCCGGCCGGCACCCGTGCCGGGGGCCAGCCGGTCGTCGTCGGGACCTCCGGGGTGGTCAATGAGGTGGACGGGACGGTCACCGACGTCTCCTTCACCGGCGTCTCCACCGAATACCGCGTGGATGTGCCGGGACTGGGCGAGCTGGGCGTCTTCGCCCAGAACCGCGACGGCACCCGCATCCGCCCGGGCGATCCGGTGGAGCTGACCTGGGACCCGGCGCGTGCCTTCGGACTGGACGGCGCGGAGGATGCCGCCGCCGGTGAGGGTGCGGCATGAGTGCGGGCACCGAGACCCGCGCCTTGGCGCGCGTAGCCCAGGCCCAGGCCGCCTCGCCGCAGCCAGGCGAAGGCGGTTCCCGACGGCGGCGGAAGACCAACGCAGTCACCGAGCCTGAAGGGCGGCGCGGCAAGGCCGGCTACGGTCTGGTCAGTCCCGGACTGATCTACCTGCTGCTGTTCTTCATCCTCCCGGTCTTCACCCTGCTGGCCACGTCCCTGTACGTGAAGCCGCCCGGAGCCGATGTGGGCCAGTTCGCCCCGGCACTGGAGTTCGGCAACTACGCGGTGGTGCTGGGCGGCTACTGGACGGAGCTGCTGCGCTCCTTCTGGTTCGCGCTGCTGGCCACGGTCCTGTGCCTGGTGATCGGCTATCCCATGGCCTACCTGATCGCGGTCCGCCTGCGGGGGCATGCCTTCCTGCAGGGTCTGCTGCTGGTGCTGCTGATCGCCCCGTTCTTCACCTCCTTCGTGCTGCGCACCCAGGCGTGGAAGCAGATCCTGGCAGACCAGGGATTCGTGGTGCAGACGCTCAAGACGCTGAACCTGATGCCGGACGGGGCCTCGCTGACCACCACCTCGGTGGCCGTGGTGGCCGGTCTGACGTACAACTTCCTGCCCTTCATGGTGCTGCCGATCTACGCCAACCTGCAGGGGCTGGACAGCCGCCTGCTCGAGGCCGGGCAGGACCTGTACGCCAACGGGGTCACCACCTTCCGCACGGTCACCTTCCCGATGTCCATGCCGGGCGTGCTCGCCGGGACGCTGCTGACCTTCATCCCCGCCTCAGGCGACTTCGTCAACGCCGCGATCCTGGGCAACAACCGCAACACCACGATGATCGGACAGGTCATCGAGTCCAAGTTCATGCGGGTGCTGGACTACCCCGGCGCCGCGGCCCTGTCCTTCATCCTCATGGTGGCCATCCTGATCCTGGTCACCCTGTACGTCCGCCGCTTCGGCACACGGGACCTGGTGTGAGTCCGATGCCCGCCTCGACCTCAGGAGCAGAGACCATGAGCAGCCAAACCCGGCAGCGGAGCCAGACGAGTCCGTCCACGAGCGTGCGGCCGGACTCCGGAGGCGCCCGGTTCGGCCGGATCCTGGGCCGCTGGGCCATCCCCGTGCTCGGCGGACTGGCCTTCGTCTACCTGCTGGTGCCGATCGTCTACATCTTCGTGTTCTCCTTCAACCAGCCCGCCCGCACGAACCTGACCTGGCGCGGCTTCACCTGGGAGAACTGGCAGAACCCGTGCGGTGCGCCCGGCGTCTGCGAGTCCGTCCAGCGCTCGCTGCAGATCGGCCTGACCGCCACGGCGATCGCCCTGGTGCTGGGCACCCTGCTGGCGTACGGACTGGCCCGCTACGCCTTCCGGTTCCGGGACGCCGCCGGGTTCCTGATCTTCCTGCCCCTGGCCACCCCCGAGGTGGTGCTGGGCGCCTCGCTGCTGGCCCTGTTCCTGAACGTGGGCATGCAGCTGGGCTTCTGGAGCGTGGTGCTGGCCCATGTGATGTTCTGCATGTCCTTCGTGGTGGTCACCATCCGCTCCCGGGTGGCCACCCTGGACCCGCGGCTGGAGGAGGCCGGCCGGGACCTGTACGGATCGCCGTTCCAGGTGTTCCTGCGGGTGACCCTGCCCCAGTTGGTCCCGGGGATCCTGGCCGCCGGTCTGCTCTCCTTCGCCATGAGCTTCGATGACTTCATCATCACCAATTTCAACTCCGGCACCTTGGAGACCTTCCCCAAGTTCGTCTACGTGGCGGCGGCCAGAGGCATTCCCGCGGAGGCCAATGTCATCGGTTCAGCGATGTTCCTCATCGCACTGCTGGTGGTCGTGGTGATGCAGATCGTGTCCTGGCAGCGGCGTCGGCGACTGATGTCTGCGCGCTGAGGCACGAATGCGGCGAAAGTCTCGGTTCAGGTCTTCCCTTATCACGGCGCCCTGATGGAATACTGGTCCCCATGGATGAGGGACCGGTAGACGATCTAACAGATCAGGCGGCGGGAACGGACGCCCCTGAGGTGCGGTGGCTGGATCCGGTGGAACGGCGCGCCTGGCTCTCCATGGTGGCCACCCACATGCAGCTGATGCCAGCGCTGGAGGCGGACCTGCAGGAGCACGGCGCCGTCAGCATCTTCGAGTATCAGGTGCTGGCCATGCTCTCCGAGCACGGGGATCCGCTGCCCATGAGCGAGCTGGCCAGTAGGACCAACTCCTCGCTCTCCCGGCTCTCCCACGCGGCGCGCAAGCTGGAGAAGCGCGGATGGATCCAGCGCAGCACCTCTCCGGTGGATGCCCGTGTCACCCTGGCTCAGATGACCGAGGTGGGGATGCAGGAGGTCATGCGTCTGGCGCCGGTGCACGTGCGCAGTGTCCGCCGTCGGCTGCTGGACGTGCTGGACGCCCGGGACCTGGAGGACATCGGTCGGATCGGCGGCAAGCTGATCGGCCATCTCAAGCCGGACCACTGGGTGTTCCGTGACCCGGCGCTCACCGAGGTCTGCCCCCAGCTCCAGGAGCCTGACTCGAATTGAACGAGTCGGTGGAACGTCGTAGGATAGGACGGCGCTAAGCCACGTTGGGCTTCTCTGTGCCCTGCCGAATGCAGGTGACGGAGGAGCGTCGGAAAACAACGTGCTTCCCGTAAACCGGATCCTGAACCATCACCGTGCGGTCCACACTGTGCGGTCGGCTCAGGGCTCACCGTCTTCCCCAGCGATCAAGGGCACTTCGGTTGGTTCTCACCCAGCCTGGTACACCTTCGGAAAGTCGCAGTAAGAGCGCGGTGTCACAACTGGTGGCGGGGCTCCTGGACGCGCGACCGCCGCAGGCTCGGTTCAGCTGAGCAGGCGGCACTGCACGTCCACCAGCGGGTTCCGCCCGTACTTTTACTACTACTTGCAACGAGGAGTGATCATGGCAGCTCACTGCCAGGTAACCGGGGCTGGGCCGAACTTCGGCCACAGCATCTCCCACTCGCACCGTCGCACCAAGCGTCGGTTCGACCCCAACATCCAGAAGAAGACCTACTGGGTCCCGTCCCTGCGCCGCAACGTCACCCTGACGCTGTCGGCCAAGGGCATCAAGACCATCGATGTCCGTGGCATCGACGCCGTGGTCGCCGATCTCATCGCCAAGGGAGTGAAGCTCTGACATGGCCAAGGACAAGGACGTACGTCCCATCATCAAGCTGAAGTCGACCGCCGGCACCGGGTACACCTACGTGACCCGCAAGAACCGCCGGAACGACCCCGACCGCATCGTGCTGAAGAAGTACGATCCGGTCGTCCGCAAGCACGTCGAATTCCGAGAGGAGCGCTGAGACATGGCCAAGAAGTCCAAGATCGCCAAGAACGAAGAGCGCAAGGTCATCGTCGCCCGCTACGCGGAGAAGCGTCTCGAGCTCAAGAAGACCCTGGTGGACCCCAACGCCTCTGACGAGGCCCGCGAGGCCGCGCGCGTGGGTCTGCAGAAGCTGCCCCGCAACGCCTCCCCGGTGCGCGTGCGCAACCGCGACGCCATCGACGGCCGTCCGCGCGGCACCTTCCAGAAGTTCGGCATCTCCCGCGTGCGCCTGCGTGACATGGCGCACCGCGGCGAGCTGCCCGGCGTCACCAAGTCCTCCTGGTGATCCGCTGATCAGCTGACGCTGTCCAGTCCTCGGGGCGGTCCGCCGTCGATTCCTGCGGGAGTCGAGCGGGCCGCCCCGAGGCGTTTCCGCTCCCACATGGGACGTTGTCAGCCTCCTCGCAGGTGGCCTCTCCGGGCGGCCAGAGGGGACGCTGACCGCGAAAAACCGTGGAAAAAGGCCAGAATCCGCGGAAAATCGGCTTGAAACCGCGCGTCCCGGCGCTCTGGGTGGTAGTTTGCGAGACGGAAGCCCGGAGAGAACCCCTCGGGCCCATGGAAACAACCATCCAGTCCAGGAGGACCTATGGCTATGAACCGCAGTGAACTTGTCGCCGCCGTCGCAGAGAAGTCCGGCAACTCGCAGGCCGCCGTCAACGGCGTTCTCGATGCCGTCTTCGAGGTGTTCACCTCTCAGATCTCCAAGGGCGAGAAGGTCACCATCCCGGGCTGGCTGTCTGTGGAGCGCACTGACCGTGCCGCTCGCACCGGCCGCAACCCCCAGACCGGTGAGACCATCCAGATCCCGGCCGGCCACTCGGTCAAGATCTCCGCTGGCTCCAAGCTGAAGGCTGCCGCCACCGGCAAGTGATCCTCAGTTCGGCCTCAGGGCGCTCCACCACCGGTGGGGCGCCCTGATCCGTCTCTGGGCACGTGCCGCCTGACTCGAGGTGCTGACTTCTACGTCATGTAGAACTCCCGTAGACTGCTGGATCAGCACCGCACGCCCGTCAGAGCCAGAGGAGGACCCCGTGCCGCGTCCTCACCTCGGCTCCGGGCCCGGCCGCCTCGCGCGCGGCTGGGGCGCCGCCCTGATCGCCACCCTGGTGGCCGCCGGGTCCCATTCGCTGGCCGGCCCAGGCCATCACGCCGACACCCCCTCATCTCTGGTCTTCATCCTCACCCTGGCCTTGGCCGGTCCGCTCTGCACCGCGCTGGCCGGCCGGGTCCTCTCGTGGACCCGCCTCTCGGCAGGCGTTCTGCTCAGCCAGGGCCTGTTCCACGGTCTGTACTCCCTGGGTCCCGGGGTCGCACCGAGTCCGGCCGGGATCACGCCCGGACATGAGCATCACGTGCAGCACCTCACCGTGGCCGCTGCCGAGCCCCTTCCTGTGTCCGAGGCCGGCGTGTCCATGGCGGCCGCGCATCTGGTCGCCGCGGTGGTCACCGTGCTGCTGCTGCGTCAGGGCGAGCAGGCGGTTCTGACCGCCGCGGAGTGGGTGCTGCTGCGCCGCCCTGTCCTGACACTGGTGCCCGTGGTCCTGCCCTCCGTCTTCGGCCAGGGCCGCGCGGCCTGGCATCGCCCTCCGATCCTGCAGCCGTTCCGGGACGTGGTGACAGGGCTGCAGTGGCGGGGTCCGCCGTCGTGGTCGTTGGCACCCTGACCCCTCGACGCTGACACTCGACCCGGCGCGCCGGTCTGACCCCGCGCCCCGAAGGACACCATGACACGGCACCACCCTCATCCCCGCCGCCTGCTGGCCGCCGCCGCAGCCACCGGACTGCTCGCCAGCGGACTCTGGGCCGCCGCTCCGGCCCTGGCCCACGACCAGCTGCTCTCCGCCGAACCTGGCGACGGCGCCACCCTGCAGACCGCTCCTGAGGAGCTGCTGCTGAGCTTCTCCGGCAACCTGATCACCGGACAGGGCATCCAGAACCTCGTCCAGGTCCGGGACCAGGACGGCCACCAGTGGCAGGACGGCGCGGCCACCGTCACCGGGCCGACCCTCAGCGCCGCCCTCTGCGACGGCATGCCCAACGGGGACTATGACGTCTCCTACCGTGTGGTCTACTCGGACGGCCATTCGGAGGAGAAGCAGTACGCCTTCACCGTGCAGGACCCGAACGGGCCGGACACCGGTGCACCCGCTGACGGGTGCGGCGTCCTGGCCGCGGGCGCTTCGCCGTCCTCCCCGGCCGGCACCGAGCCCACCCAGGACCAGGGCACGACGACGGCTCCGTCCGGTGCAGAGAGCACTGCGCCTGGCGCTGGCGAGACGGCACCGGCCGAGGACACCGTGGTGGAGGACTCCTCGCAGGAGTCGGCTCCGCTGCCGGCCTGGGTCTGGGCCGTGGGCTTCGGCGGCGTCGCCGTGGTGGTGCTGGGCCTGGTGGTGGCCGCCCGCAAGGCCAAGAGTCTGGGCTGACCGGCACCTGCCGTCCCCGTGCTGAGATGCGGCATCGGCCGCATCCTCCTCTGCGTGCCCTCGGGCCGCATCCGCACACCTTTCCTGATCCTGCTTTCTTCTCTGCGCGCGCTGCCGCGCCTCAACGACGAGGACTCCCCTGATGAACATCCAGAACACCCAGAGCCCCCAGAACACCCAGCCGACCCGGACCGCGCTGTCCCGGCGCCTGAGGGCCCTGAGCGCTGGAGCCGGCGTGACCGCCCTGCTGCTGACTGGCTGCAGCGCCGCCTCCGACCCCGCGCCCGCCGACGGTGGCGCCACAGGAACCTCCAGTGCCAGCACCACGGTTCCCTCCGGGCAGATCTCGGTGACGGACCCCTGGGCCAAGGCCGCGGACGAGCACATGACCGGCGTCTTCGGGGTCATCGCCAATGACTCCGACCGGCAGCTGCACCTGGTCGGCGCCCAGAGCGAGGCCGCCCAGCGGGCCGAACTGCATGAGACCGCCGACGACGGCACCGGCTCCACCCTGATGCAGGAGAAGGAGGGCGGTTTCATGATCGAGCCGGGTCAGAGCCTGGAGCTGGTCCCCGGCGGTGACCACATCATGCTAATGCAGCTGACCGAGCCGATCGAGCCGGGCCAGCAGGTGCTGGTCACCCTCGAGTTCGCCGACGGCACCACGCTGCCGCTGGAGGCCGTGGCCAAGGAGTACGCCGGGGCCAACGAGGTCTACGAGGCGGACGACACCGATGAGTCCGAGGCCGAGTCAGGTGACGGGGACGAGGACGGCCATGGCGACCACTGACCCCCATCCCGAGTCCACCGGCCCGGCACCGGTCCAGGACCCCGAGCCGCGGACCACCTCCCGGCGAGCCTTCGTCCTGGGGACCGGTCTGCTGGGCGGCGGCATGATCGGCACCGCTCTGGGCTACGTGGCCGGGCACGGCTCCGGATCCACCACTGCAGGAGCCAGCGTCCCCGCCTCGGGGCAGGCGACCAGCGGACCGAGTGAGGCCGGGGCACCCGCCGCGGGGGCCGACGTCGGGAATCCCACCTGGGCCGAGCCGGGAGGCGAGGCCGGGCGCGTGGCCGTGAGCTCGCCGGTGGGGACGGACACCGTGCCCTTCTACGGCCCACGGCAGGCCGGTGTGGACACCCCGGCGCAGACGCACGCCGTGTTCCTGGCGCTGGACCTGAAGCCGGACGCGGACCGTGAGCGGATCCAGCGGATGCTGCGCCTGCTCACGGACGACGCCGCCCGGCTCACGCAGGGCCGGGCGACCCTGGCGGACACCGAACCGGAGCTGGCCGCCGCGCCGGCCCGGCTGACCGTGACGTTCGGGTTCGGGCCGGAACTGGTCCGGCGCGTGGACCCTGCCCGGATGCCGGACTGGCTGCGGCCGCTGCCGGCGTTCGGGATCGACCGGCTGCAGGACGAGTACAGCCACGGAGACCTGCTGCTGCAGCTCTGCGGCGACGACCCCGTCTCCCTGGCGCACGCCCGGCGGATGCTGCTCAAGGACACCCGGGCGTTCACCACGCTGCGCTGGGTGCAGACCGGGTTCCGCTCCGCGCGCGGATCCCACCCCGGCGGGACCACCATGCGCAACCTGTTCGGCCAGGTGGACGGCACCTCGAATCCCTCCCCGGACACCGCGCACCTGGAGCGGGTGGTGTGGGGCCAGGGGGAGGGGCCGCTGCCGCTGACGCCGTGGCTGGAGGGCGGCACGTCCCTGGTGCTGCGGCGGATCGCCATGCAGCTGGACACCTGGGACGAGCTGGACCGGCCGGCCAAGGAGCAGGTGATCGGGAGGCGGCTGGACACCGGTGCGCCGTTGACCGGCCGGGAGGAGCATGACGAGCCGGACCTGGGGGCGATGAACGAGCGCGGGTTCCCGGTGATCTCGGACATCTCCCACCTGCGCCGTTCCCGCACGGACATCCCGGAGCAGTCCATGCTCCGCCGGGCCTACAACTACGACGACGGGCCCTCCGGTGCGGACTCGGTCTCGGACTCGGGACTGCTGTTCGCCGCCTACCAGTGCGATGTGGACCAGCAGTACCTGCCCGTCCAGCGGCGTCTGGCCGAGTCCGACCACCTGAACCTGTGGACCGTCCCGGTGGGCTCGGCCGTGTTCGCCATCCCCCCGGGCTGCCAGGAGGGCGGCTACGTGGGGGAGGGACTCTTCAGCACCTGACCCCGCAGCCCGCCCACACACCGCCCCCTCGAACCCTGAGAGAATGGACCTCGTGCCTTCCCCCCGCTCCACCCGACCCCGCCGTGACTCGACCCCAGCACCCCGGTCTGCCCAGCAGACCCCCTCGGGGCGTGGCTCCGGTGCGCCCCGGGGGCGTGACGTCGTCGGGACCGTGGCCGCAGTGCCCCGCTGGGTGTGGATCGGGGTGGCCGTGGCAGCCGCCGTGGCCCTGGCGATCGCGGCGAGCCTGACCGGGATCACCGCGGTCCGGGAGCTCTCGGACCCGGGCTCGGTCACCCGGTGGGGTCTGCCCCTGGCCAAGCTGGTGCACAACATCGCGATGCCGGTGACCCTGGCCGCACTGGTCTTTGCCGTGGGGATCCTGCCGCCGCACGCCGCCGGGGGGCGGGCCGGCCGAGGCCGGACGGCCAAGGACCGCGAGCAGCAGCGGGCCGATGAGGTCGCAGCTCCGGAGCATCCGGCGTTCGCGCTGCTCATGCGCGTGGCCGCGGTGGCCGCCGCCGTCTGGACGGTGGCGGCACTCGCCATGGTGGTGCTGAGCTACTCGGACCTGGCGGGCATGCCGCTGGACCCGGGCCCGGGATTCACCTCCGGACTGGTGGGGTACATCGAGTCGATCTCGGTGGGTCAGGCCTGGTTCTGGGTGACGGTGATCGCCGCCGTGGTGACCTCCCTGGTGATCGCGGTGCGCTCGGTGACCGGTCTGGCCTGGACCGCACTGCTGGGAATGGTGGGGATCGTCCCGCTGGCGCTGATCGGCCACTCGGCCTCCGGGGACGACCACAACGCCGCGGTGAACTCGATCGGCCTGCACCTGCTCGGCGTGGTGGTGTGGATCGGAGGCCTGCTGGTGCTCGCGCTGATCTCAGGGCGGCTGACCGGTCCGGACGGTGCCACGGGCCGGGGCTCGGCGCACCGCCAGGGTCCGGAGCCGCTGATCCACACGGTGGTCTCGCGCTACTCGCTGCTGGCCGGGCTGGGACTGGCCACCGTGGCGATCTCCGGTGTGGTCAACGCCGGCATCCGCATGGACCAGTGGGAGCAGCTGACCAGCCCCTACGGGCTGATCGTGCTCGCCAAGTTCGTGGGCACACTGCTGCTGGGCGCGATCGGCCTGATGCACCGGCTCTGGATCATCCCGCGCCTGGCCACCGGCACCGAGCAGCCTCCGGCGGCCGCGCGGCGACTGCTGTGGCAGCTGATCGCCGTGGAGGCGGTGCTGATGGGCGCGATCCTGGGCCTGGCCACCGTGCTGGGCCGCACCTCACCCCCGGTCCCGGAGGAGCTGGCCCCGGACGCCTCCCCGGCGCGCATCCTCACCGGCTACGATCTCCCGCCGGAGCTCACGCCCGAGCGCTGGTTGACGGTGTGGCGGCCGGACTGGCTCTGGGTGGCGATCATCGTCTTCCTGCTGGCCTGGTACATCCGTTCCACCATCCGCCTGCGGCAGCGCGGGGACTCCTGGCCCATCCTGCGCACGGTCTCCTGGACCCTGGGCCTGATCGTGCTGTTCTGGGTCACCTCCGGTGCGCCGGCCGTCTACGGTCAGGTGCTGTTCAGCGCGCACATGGTGGCGCACATGACCCTGACCATGATCTCCCCGCTGTTCCTGGTGCTGGGCGCCCCGATCACCCTGGCCCTGCGCGCCCTGCCGGCCCGCTCGGACGGCACCCGGGGCCCGCGCGAGTGGATCCTGTGGATCGTGCACTCCTGGTGGGGGCGGTTCATCACCCACCCGGTGGTGGCGGGGATGAACTTCGCCGGCTCGATCCTGATCTTCTACTACACCCCAGTGTTCGGCTTCGCCCTGAACGAGCACGTGGGCCACGAGTTCATGAACGTGCACTTCCTGCTCACCGGGTTCCTGTTCGCCTCGGTGATGGTGGGGATCGACCCGCTGCCGCGGCGCACCATGTACCCGCTGCGTCTGGTCCTGCTGCTGGCCACCATGGCCTTCCACGCGTTCATCGGCGTGGCCATGACCGGGTCCGACTCCCTGCTGCAGGCCTCCTGGTTCGGCTCCATGGGCCGGGACTGGGGCCCCTCAGCGATCGCCGACCAGCAGATCGGCGGCGCCATCATGTGGGGGATCGGCGAGGTGCCCACGGTGATCATGGCGGTGATCGCGGCCTACCAGTGGTGGCGCAACGACCAGAAGGAGACCAAGCGGCTGGACCGCAAGGCCGACCTGAACGACGAGGCAGAGCTGAAGGCGTGGAACGCCATGTACGCCCGCCTCGGTGACGACGAGACCGAAGGACCCCGCCCGTGACCCGCCCTGCACCCTCTGTCCGGCCCCGTCGTCGGAGCCTGGCCGCCCTCGCTCCTCTGGCCGTGCTGCCGCTGACCGCCGGTCTGCTGGCCGGGTGCGGTGCGTACGAGTCGCCGGAGGAGGCCACCTCGGCCTCCACCCCGGCAGGCCATCCCGACGTCGGCTCCGGCACCTCCCAGCCCAGCGCGCCTGCGGAGGGCGAGGGGACGTCGTCGGGAGAGGGCGGCGAAGCCGCTGAGGGCGCTGAGGCTGACCGTCCTGATCAGCGTGCGGCAGCGGCAGCGGCGGAACGGGCGGCCAGCTTCGGCTTCACCGAGCAGGCCGTGGCCACCGAGGAGCAGGTGTCCGGTCTGCGCGAGGACGTGCGGCTGCGGCAGTCCAACACCACCGGCACCCGCGTGGACCCGTCCGAGTGCAAGTCGGCGCTGACGGCCGTGGACTGGTCGCCGCTGCTGGCCCCGGGCAGTGCGGCCTCGCGGATCGACGTGGGATCGGCGACCTTCCGGGGGACCGGGACCGTGGAGGTGGCCGCGCTGGAGGACATCGGCGTGGTGGACCAGCACGTGCAGAATGTGGACCGACTGGTGCAGGACTGCGGCGAGCTGAGCTTCACCGTGGACGGCACGTTCTCCGGCGAGGGCGGAGCCGCCACGTTCGAGCTGGCCAGCTCGGTGCCGGAGGCGGAGACCTCGCAGGCCGTGGAGTCGGCCCTGCTGTGGACGCGCAGCCCGGTCAGTGGGGACGGTGCCCCGGCCACCGCCCAGGTGCTGGTGGGTCGGCAGGGCGAGCATGCGGTGATGGTCTCGTTCATCGGGTCCAGCCAGGTGGCCGATGCCGAGTTCACCGCCATGGCGCAGGCCATGCTGGACGCCGCGCTGGCCGAGCTGTAGTCCCCGGTGCCGGAAGCGGAGGTCTTCACGAGCCCCGGGTCCGGCTGGAAGCATGGGTCCATGACTGAGAATCCCGACATCGGACATGCAGACCAGACCAGGGACCCGGAGCTGGACGCCAACACCGGCACCGGCGAGACGGAGCAGCAGATCCGCCAGGACGCGGAGACCGCCGCCCGCTCGGCCAACCCGGACCCGGAGGAGGGCAACGTCACCGGCCTGGAGCCCGGCGGCGGCGTGCCTCCGGGAGAGACCCCGCCCGCCGAGGACCAGATGAGCATGGACCAGAACACCGAGCAGGACGACCGCCACCACTGACGGTCCGGGGCGGGCCGGACCGGGCAGGCCGAATTGCTGGCCCTGACCGGGGTCCCCCGACGGTTCTGCGTCGTCTCTGCGACATGTCGTACCGACTGCCGGTACGACATGTCGCAGAGACGACGCCGTTTCGCCCGCCGGCCCCACCGGCCCGCCATCTCACCCCGCGTGTGTCCTCATGAGGCCGCACGGACACACGGACTGCCCGGATCCGGGACAATGGTGGACATGACAGATGCAGCCGCAACGTCCCAGAACACCGACCGCACTAATCCCGCCGCACCAGCCCCCCGTGCCACCAGCCGGGTCCGCGCCTCCGAGCTGATCGGACGCGGCTGGCTCAACACCGGGGACCAGCAGGTCACCCTCGAGGACCTGCGCGGCAAGATCGTCATCCTGGACTTCTGGACCTTCTGCTGCATCAACTGCCTCCACGTGCTGGACGAGCTGCGTCCGCTGGAGGAGCGCTTCCATGACGTCCTGGTCACCGTGGGCGTGCACTCCCCGAAGTTCGAGCATGAGGCCGATCCGGATGCGCTGGCCGCCGCCGTGGAGCGCTACGACATCCAGCACCCCGTCCTGGACGACCCGAACCTGACCACCTGGCAGGCGTATTCCGCCCGAGCCTGGCCCACGCTCGTGGTGGTGGACCCGGAGGGCTACATCGCCGCGCACCTTTCCGGCGAGGGCCACGTGGCCGGCCTGACCTCCCTGGTGGAGGAGCTGGCCGCCGAGCATGAGGCCAAGGGCACCCTGCACCGTGGCTCCGGCCCCTATGTCCCGCCCGAGCCCGTGGCCCGCGACCTCAAGTTCCCCGGTAAGGCCATCGCCCTGGGCGAGCGCGGCACCGAGACCGGCTCGTTCCTGGTGGCAGACACCGGCCACCACCGGCTCGTGGAGATCGCCACGGACCTGAGCACCGTCCTGCGCACCATCGGCGGCGCCGGTGAGTCCGGCGGCGAGGGGACGAAAGGACATCACGACGGCTGCCCCGAGGCCGCGCTGTTCAACGAGCCTCAGGGTCTGGCCCTGCCGCCCGTCGAGGTGGCGGAGCAGGTCGGCTATGACGTGATCGTCGCGGATTCGGTCAACCACCGCCTGCGTGGGGTCCGGCTGTCCGACGGCACCGTGACCACCCTGGCCGGCAACGGCGTGCAGCGGCTGATCGACTCCGAGCTGGCCAAGGCCGCGCACCGTTCCACCCACGCGGCGGATGCCACCGACGCCGAGCTCTCCGCCGAGGCAGAGTCCGCCGCCAGATCGTCAGCAGGACAGGACGGGGTGACCGTCTCCCTGGCGCCCTTCGGCTCCGATCCGCTGCAGACCTCGCTGTCCAGCCCGTGGGACGTGCTGTGGTCCACCGCAGAGGACACCCTGGTGATCGCCATGGCCGGCACCCATCAGCTCTTCTCCTTCGACCCGCGCACCGGTGACCTCGCCGTGTACGCCGGAACCGGCCTGGAGGGACTGCTGGACGGTCCGGCGGACGCGGCCTGGTTCGCCCAGTCCTCGGGTCTGGCTGAGTCCGCTGACGGCACCGTCTGGGTGGCCGACTCCGAGACCTCCGCCCTGCGGGCCATCACCCCGGCGCGCTCTGCCGACTCGGCCGCGGCGGCAGGTGACGTCCAGCGCCAGGTGCGCTCCGTCGTCGGGACCGGCCTGTTCGACTTCGGCTTCCGGGACGGCGCCCCGGATCAGGCGCGGCTGCAGCACCCGCTGGGGGTGACCGCCCTGCCGGACGGCTCCGTGCTGGTGGCGGACACCTACAACGGCGCCATCCGCCGGTACGCCCCGGAGGGGGTGGCCGCGGACGGGCGTCCCACCCCGGCCAGCGTGTCCACGGTGGCGCGGGGGCTGAAGGAGCCCTCGGACATCCTGGTGGAGCCGGGTCCGGACGGTGCCGCGGCGAGCATCGTGGTGGTGGAGACCAACGCCCACCAGCTGGTGCGCCTGTCCGTCCCGGAGGAGTTCCTGCAGGTGGATGAGGGCGCGCAGCAGACCCAGCGGCCGCGCACCCCGGTGGCCGCCGGCGACCTCGAGCTGACCGTGGCCTTCAGTGCCCCCACCGGCCAGAAGCTGGATGACCGCTGGGGTGACCCCACGCAGCTGAAGATCTCCGCCTCCCCGGAGGAGCTGCTGCTGGACGGGGCCGGGACCTCCACCGGTCTGGCCCGCACCCTGCGGATCAACCCGGAGATCCCTGAGGGCGTCCTGCACATCACCGCCCGTGCGGCCTCCTGCGACGGCGAACCCGGCCAGCCCATCCCGGACCACGCCGCCTGCCACCTGTACCAGCAGGACTGGGGCATTCCGGTCACGGTCCACGGCGAGGATGCGGCGGCTGACGGCGGCGTCACTCCGGAGACCCGGTTGGACCTGGACCTGCGCGGGATACACTGACAACGAGTGCCGGTGGGCCTGCTGGTCGCGCCGCACCACTGACCACACGCACCCCGACCCGAAGGCGGCTGTCCTGATGACCACCCTCGTCGTTGCCTCATCCCAGCACGGATCCACCCGCGAGATCGCCGAGCGCGTGGCGGAGGTCCTGCGGAAGAACAAGGGCGTGGGCGTGGAGGTCCAGGACCCGGCGCACGCCCAGAAGTGGGTCCAAGGCGCTAACGCCGTGCTCGTCGCCCTGCCCGTCTACCGCGGCAGCCTGGACTCGGAGGGCAAGAAGTTCCTGGACGCGAACCGGGCCGAGCTGACCGGAAAGCCCCTGTTCATCCTGGCCTCCGGTGGCGGGCCTGAGCTGGACCCGAAGCTGCGGCTGGTCCTGGAGTCCTACCACCCCAAGGAGATCGGCTACTTCCGGGGCGCCCTGGTGGAGGAGAAGCTGGGTTTCCTGGAGAAGCTGCAGATCCGGATGGCCAAGGGACAGTACGGCGACTTCCGTGACTGGTCCGCCATCGAGGCCTGGGGCAAGTCCCTGGCCCACCGCGGCGCCAGCTGAACAGCCCTTCCCGACGGCGTCACCTCACCTCAGGGGTGAACCGCACCGACTCCGGGGTCACCAGCACGGTGCCCGTGAAGGTCACCGGCAGATCCTCCTGCACGCGCTGCTGGGCCCCGGTCATCAGGTCCCTCTCCGTGACGGTGATCCGTGCCGTGCCCTCCAGGGTGGCCTCGGTGAGGGGTCCGGCTGAGATCAGCTGAGCCTGAGCGAACTGCGGCATCTGGACCATCTCCCACCGGATCGAGGACGGGTCCACCCTCTGGGCCGACTGGTAGTCCAGCGGACAGCCGGTGGGGTGCAGGACCTGCTGCTCGGTGCACTGGTCCAGGTACTGCTCCACCTGCTCCTGCACCCGTTCGACGGCCAGCTCCGTGGCAGTCACCGTCAACGGGAGCACCTCATCCTGTCCGGCCCGCGCCACGGTCAGATGGGCCGGCTCGGACGCCAGGTGGCTGCTCTGGAACTGGGCCTGCAGGTGCGCCGGTGGGAAGACCGCCAGGCGCGGGGCCACCAGGGAGCCGTCTGTCCGGGTCAACGGCAGCTGCGCCCCGTTCAGGGTGGCGGAGAGGGGATCGCCGTCCGTGTCCTGAGTGGATCCCGCAGCGCCCACATCCGTGGTCAGGCCGCGAGGCTCCACCGTCACGGTGGGCAGCCGGAGAGGATCCATGGCCCAGCGGTCGAAGAAGAGCCAGTCCCGGCCCTGATGGCTCACCGTGAACGCGGTGCGGAACGGGGTGCCGCCGGCGGTTCCCGTCACCTCGATCTGCCGTCGCTCGGTGTCAGGGGCGGGCGCGGTCGAGCCCGTGACAGCGCCGGTGGCGTGGCCGGCGTCCTGGACCTCCAGGTCCTGCAGGTGCGCGACCGCTGCGGTCAGCGGCTCACCGTCCAGCAGCTGGGTTCCGGCCTCGGTGCCCTCCGGCAGGACGGCACCGGACAGGCCCAGCGCCGCAGCCCCGTCCCCGTCCTGGAGCGCCGCCAGGTACTGCTCCACGGGTGCGGTGGGGGAGCGGACCTCCTGGTTCGCCCAGGTGATGCCCGCCGCCCCGGCCGCCCCCACCAGCACGGCACCGAGCCCACCGAGCACCAGGGGCAGCGGTGAGCGGCGGTGGGACCGACGGGGAGCCTCGCTCATGCGGGGATCAGCCGAACAGGCCGCCCGTGCGGCGGCCGCGGCGCTTGGTGCCGAAGATCGAGCGCACCACCTGACGTCCGAACGCGGTGGCCGCGGCGGTGGCGATGTCCTTGGCGATGTCCGCCGCCGGGTTCGGCTCGGCCTTCTTCCGCGGTGCGGGGCGCTCGGCCTGCGGGGCGGGATCCGCCTTCTGACGTGCCGCAGGACGCTCGGCCTGCGGCGGGGCCGGTGCGGAGGGGATCCCGTGCCCCAGGATCTCGGCCTCGATCCGCCGTGCCTCGGCGTCGATGTCCGCCTGGGACTGTCCCGCTCCGGGCTGCTGAGCCCCCACCGATCCGCCCGTGCTCACCGTGCCCGCCGGCGCGGGGGCACCTGCCGGTGCGCCGCCGTCGGGAACTCCTGCCAGCCGCTCCGCCGCGGAGACGCGGTCCTGCTCGGTCCCGTAGGCCGCGAACAGCGCGGAGCCCTGGACGATCCCGTCCATCACGGACGGCTCGGAGGGGCCCATCACCGACTGCGGGGACCACATGCGGGTCAGTGCCACCGGGGTGGGGGAGCCGTCCTCGTCCATCACGGTCACCACGGCCTCACCGGTGCCGGCGGAGGTCAGGACCTTCTCGAGGTCGTAGTCGGTGTGCGGGAAGGTGGAGACGGTCTTCTTCAGGGCCTTGGCGTCATCCGGGGTGAAAGCGCGCAAGGCGTGCTGGACGCGGTTGGCCAGCTGGCCCAGCACATCCGCCGGGACGTCCTGCGGGGTCTGGGTGACGAAGAAGATGCCCACGCCCTTGGACCGGATCAGCCGGACCGTGGTGGTGATGGTCTGCAGGAACGCCTTGGACGCATCCTTGAAGAGCAGGTGTGCCTCGTCCAGGAAGAAGACCAGCTTGGGCTTCTCCGCGTCCCCCACCTCCGGGAGCTCGGCGAACAGGTCGGCGAGCAGCCAGATCATGAAGGTGGAGAACAGCACCGGCTTCTGCTGCAGGGTGGGCAGCTCCAGGCAGGAGATGACCCCGCGCCCGTCCGGGGCCTGGCGCAGCAGCTCGGCGGTCTCGAACTCCGGCACGCCGAAGAAGCGGTCCATGCCGCCGGCCTGCAGTGCGGTGATCTCGCGCAGGATGACGTTGGCGGTGGACTTGGCCACCCCGCCCAGGCCCTTCAGGTCCTCCTTGCCCTCGTCCGAGGTCAGGTGCATGACCACGGCGCGCAGGTCCTTGAGGTCGTCCAGAGGCAGCTCGCGCTCGTCGGCCCAGTGGAACATCAGCTGCAGGCTGGACTCCTGGGTGTCGTTCAGGTCCATCACCCGGGAGAGCAGCAGCGGCCCGAACGAGTCCACGGTGGCCCGGACGGGAATGCCGGTGCCGTCCCCGCCGAGCGCCAGGAACTCCACCGGGTACGCGGTGGCCTCCCAGGGCATGCCGGTCTGCTGGGTGCGTGCGGTCAGCTTCTCGTTCGGGGTGGCGGCGGTGGCCAGTCCGGAGAGGTCGCCCTTGATGTCCGCCAGGAACACCGGGACCCCGGCCTGGGAGAGCTGCTCGGCCATCACCTGCAGGGTCACCGTCTTGCCGGTTCCCGTGGCGCCGGCCACCAGTCCGTGGCGGTTCATCATGCCCAGCGGCAGGCGCACGGGGACGTCCGCGTGGACGGTGTCCTCGGTGATCGCCGCGCCCAGGGTGATGGCGGGCTCGGTGAAGGAGTACCCCTCCCGCAGCGTGGTCAGCAGTGCGGAGTCGGCGGCGGAGGTGGGAGCAGCGTTCTGATCGGCCATGTCAGCAGTGTAGGAGTTCTGCGGGCCGGCCGGGGTCAGGCCAGCAGCAGCGCGACGGCGATCATCGCCGGGATGGCCACCACTGTGGTGACCAGGATGGTGTCCTTGGCCACGGTGGTGCCGGACTCGTACCGCGAGGCGGCCACGAACACGTTCTGCGCGGTGGGCAGCGAGCCCAGCACCACGGCGATCAGCAGATCACGGCCCTCCAGGCCGAACACGAAGACCGCCAGCACATAGGCCAGCGCCGGGTGGACCAGCAGCTTCAGCACCGAGGCCACCGTGACATCCCGACGACGGCCGGAGGACTTCTCCAGCGGCCTCGCCCCCACCAGGGACATGCCGAAGGCGAGCAGCATGGCGGGGATCGACGCCCCGCCGATCAGGTGGATCGACTCGGCCACCGGCCCCGGCAGCGACCAGCCCGTGGCGGAGAAGACCAGTCCGGCCACGGAGCCGATCACCATGGGGTTGCGGGCCACCGCGCCCAGCTGCCGCCAGAACGCCACCCACCGGCTGCGCGCTCGCACCCGGACCGTGCGCTGACCGGCTTCATGCTCAGCGCCGGTCACTGCGGGCAGACGCGCCTCGCGTGCCGTCAGGGTGTCCATGGCCGCCACGTAGATCGGGGTGTAGATGGCCAGCTGGAAGATCAGCACGGGGGCGGCCAGGGCGGCATCGCCCAGCACGTAGGCGGCGATCGGGATGCCCAGGTTCGCCGAGTTCACCATGGAGGAGCTCAATGCCCCGATCACGGTCTCCGACCCGGTCCGGCGGGCCAGGACCAGCCGAGCGAGCGCCAGGTACAGCAGGGCCACCAGGAACGCGGAGAGGGTGGCCACCCAGAGCTGGGGCCCGAGCACGGCGCGGACGTCGGCGGCGCTGAGGGTGTCGAACAGCAGGGCGGGGCTGGCCACGAAGAACGCCGTGCGGGAGAGGACCATCTGGGCGTGCGGGCCCAGGACGCCGGTCCGGCCGGTGATGTAACCGACCAGGATGATCACCCAGACCACGGTGAATCCGGAGAGCACCTCGAGCATGGCCACCTCCGCATCCGGGCATGAAGAGAGCGGGTGACGGGAATCGAACCCGCGTATCCAGCTTGGGAAGCTGGCGCTCTACCATTGAGCTACACCCGCAGCGCCCTCCACCATATACCAGTTTCGGACGTCGTCGACTCCTCTGACGCGGCGAGGCCAGCGGATGACGAGAGATCCCGACGACGTCAGGCGGCGTCGTCGGGAATCCCCGGCCGGTGCCCCTAGCGGAAGATGAGCGCCGAGGCCAGGCCCTGGACCAGGCCACGCTCGGCACCGAGGGTGCCGGTGGAGGAGAGCGTGCGGGCGTGCAGCAGTCCGTTGCTGGGACGGCGTGCCAACAGTGTCTGGGTGCCGGGTCCGTCGAATCCCTGGACCACGTGCAGGGCTGTGGACGAGTTCCATCCGGTGGCCATCACCCGTGAGGTGCCGGTCAGGGTCCGCGTGCTGCTGCTCGGGTAGGCGCGCAGCGTGCCGTTGCGGTCCACGATGCCCAGGTCCATGGAGGAGTTGCCGTCCAGCCGGGCCAGGAAGACCTCTCGCGGCGCGGCCACTCGTCCGATCACGGTGGAGCCGGTCACCGGACCGGTGGAGTGCGTGTGGCGATAGACCGTCCCGGTGGAGCTCACGCTGATCAGACGATCACGTCCCTCGGAGGCCCAACGACCCACCGTCAGCTGACGCCCGGTCAGGCCACGCGCCACCACCACGCCACCGCCGAAGCCGCCGCCCCGCCGGCCCAGCCGCAGCACCAGTGTTCCGTCGCGGCGCTGCATCAGCACGTCCTGCAGCCCGTCCACGTCCCAGTCCGCGGTGAACGCCGCCACCACGTCCGAGGGCACGCCCAGGGGGATCGACCGGGCACCGCGGTACCCGCCGCGGAAGGTGGCGTTCCGGGTGGCCCCCTGGCCCGCGATCGCGTACGCCAGGCTGGCATCGGTGGTGACGGAGGGGTTCCGGCCGTCGTAGTACCGCTCGAGCAGGGTGATGCTCCGGGTCTTCAGCTCCGCGGCCAGGGACGGACCGACGTAGCGGAAATGCCAGGGCTCGTACATGTAGCCGGTGATGGACTCGGTGCCCTGCGGGTAGCGCAGGATCAGCCCGTACCGCCAGGCGTTGGCGGCCACCCACTTCCCGGCGGCGGTGTCCCCGAAGCAGGAGGTCGCGCTGATAGCTGTAGGACCGGTACGCGCTGACCATCCGCAGGCTGTACCCGCGGGCGGCGGCGTCCTTCTTCAGCCGGGACCAGGCGGTGGCGGTCTCCGGGCGCATCTGGAATCCGTCCACCGTGGTGAGCTGTGCCGGCACGTAGGTCAGCGGGCTCAGCGGGTAGGTCTTGTTCACCAGGACCGTGAGGCTGGACGCGGTCCGATTGATCAGCGCGGTCTGGACCGGGACGGATGGGAGTGCTCCGGGTGCCGGTCCGGCCATGGTCAGCGTCAAGGCCGCCGCCATCAGGGCGGTGATGACCCGGCGCAGGGTCCGGTGCGGACGCGGTGCTGCGTGCTGTTCGGTCATGGCGGTTCCTCTGCTTCCCCCTGAGGCCGAGGGGTGGAGGCACTCCCCGGGCACTCTCAGTGTCTGCCTGCGCGGGGGAGCCGACAAGTCACGACCGCACGCATCCCATAACGATTCGGCTAGCGTGGTGCCGTGCTTCTCTCCGACCGCGACATCAGGGCCGAACTGGACTCCGGCCGCGTGCAGCTGGACCCGCTGGACCGCTCCATGGTCCAGCCCGCCAGCGTGGACGTGCGCCTGGACCGCTACTTCCGGCTGTTCGACAACCACCGCTACGCGCACATCGACCCTGCCGAACCGCAGGAGGAGCTGACGCGACTGGTGGAGGTGGCCCCGGACGAGCCGTTCATCCTGCACCCCGGAGAGTTCGTCCTCGGCGCCACCTACGAGCAGGTCACCCTGCCGGAGGACATCGCCGCCCGACTGGAGGGCAAGTCCTCCCTGGGGCGGCTGGGCCTGCTCACGCACTCCACCGCCGGGTTCATCGACCCCGGCTTCTCCGGCCACGTGACCCTGGAGCTGTCCAACATGGCCACCCTGCCGATCAAGCTCTGGCCCGGGTCCAAGATCGGCCAGCTCTGCTTCTTCCGGCTCACCTCGCCGGCCGAGCACTCCTATGGATCCGGTCCCTACAGCAACCGGTACCAGGGCCAGCGCGGCCCCACGGCCTCCCGCTCGCACCTGAACTTCCACCGCACGGACATCTCCTCCTGACCGACTCACCCCGCTGACGGTGACCCAGTTCACCTGTGGGTGCCCTGGTCCCAGTAGCATGCCCGGCATGAGCCCCTCGCGCCCCCACAGCTCCGCGGACCCGTCCCGTGCTGACCTGACCCCCTCGGAAAGCCTGCCCGACGACGCCACGCACCCGGCCGTCGTCGGGAACCTCCCAGCGGGGCTGGGAGAGAGGGCGGACCGCGCGAAGGGTCCTGAACGGCGCCGGGTGAACCGGAAGCATGTGACCGCGTGGGCGCTGTGGGACTGGGGCTCGGCGTCCTTCAACGCCGTGATGGTCACGTTCGTGTTCGGCACCTACCTGGCCTCCGGTGCCTTCGGACCGGATGACCGCGGCACTCAGTGGCTCACTGCGGCGAACGCGATCGGCGGCGTGATCATCGCCCTGACCGCCCCGGTGATCGGCCAGCGGGCGGATGCCGGAGGACGGCGCAAGCTGTGGCTGGGGATCTACACGGGTGTGGTGCTGGTGCTCACCGCGATGTGCTTCTTCGTCAAGCCGCAGGAGTCCTACCTGCTGCTGGGCGTGGTGCTGCTGGCCGCAGGCAATGTGGTCTTCGAGTTCGCCAATGTGAACTACAACGCCATGCTCCTGCAGATCTCCACCAAGCAGACCATCGGACGGATCTCCGGGATCGGCTGGGGCGCCGGCTACGCGGGCGGGATCTTCCTGCTGCTGATCCTCTACGTGGGGTTCATCGGCGGGGACACCCACTGGTTCGGCATCACCGAGGACGAGGCCCTGAACGTCCGGGTGGTGGCGGTCTTCGCGGCCGTCTGGTTCCTGATCTTCGCGCTGCCGGTGTTCTTCACCGTGCCGGAGAACCGTGCCGTCGGGGACGGCAGGCAGGTCAGCATCCTCGAGTCCTACCGGCGGCTGTGGCGCACCATCAGGGGCCTGTGGCGCACCGACCGCAACACCTTCTGGTTCCTGGTGGCTCAGGCCGTGTTCCGGGACGGGGTCGGGGCGATCTTCACCTACGGGGCCATCCTGGGCGTGACCGTGTACGGGGTGGCGCAGGGGGATGTGCTGATCTTCGGGATCGTGGCCAATGTGGTGGCGGCGGTCGGGTCTTTCCTGGGCGGCTGGATCGACGACCGCGTGGGGCCCAAGCGGGTGATCTTGGCATCCCTGGTGGGGCTGATCGTCACCGGCGGCATCGTCTTCTTCTTGGACGGCACCACCGCGTTCTGGATCTTCGGGTTGACCCTGTGCTTCTTCGTGGGGCCGGTGCAGTCCTCGGCGCGGTCCTTCCTGGGGCGGCTGAGCACTCCCGAACGGGCGGGGGAGCTGTACGGGCTCTACGCCACCACGGGGCGTGCGGTGTCCTTCCTGGCCCCGGCGCTGATCTCGATCGCCGTGGCGCTGACCGGGGACGCGCGGTTCATGGTCCCGGCCATTCTGGTGGTCATGTTCCTGGGCCTGCTGCTGCTCCTGCGGGTGCGCGATCCGCAGCCGGAGCAGGTGCCCGGCGACTGACCGGTGACTGCCCGGTCAGCGCACGGGCAGCGCACGGGCCGCGCGGCGCCTCGCTCTGACGTGCACACTCGATGGCCGGATGCGACCATTTCGCAGAATGCGGAAGTGGGCCCTGATCTGAGGGCTTCGGTCCACGCGGTCGGGCGTGGCCGCTAGACTGGCACGAGCCCCCCACGACCCGCAACGTTCGGAGGACGCCCTGTGCTGACTGTGCTCATCGCGCTCTTCGCCGTGGCACTGGTGGCACCGCTGATCTTCCGCCGGACTGAGCGCAACGGATTCTATGTCCTGGCCGCGGTTCCCGCTGCAGGGTTCGTGTGGCTGCTGTTCCAGCTCCCGGCTGTCATCGAGGCCCAGCATCGGGTCAACTCCGGTGCCGCGCCCCCGGAGAGTGCAGGACTGGTCGAGTCCTTCGCGTGGATCCCGGACCTGGGCATCTCCCTGACCTTCCGGCTGGATGCGCTCTCGGCCTTCATGGGACTGATTGTGCTCGGCGTGGGCGCCCTGGTGCTGGCCTACTGTGCCCGGTACTTCATCCACCACGAGCCGCGCAACGCCACCTTCGGCGCCCAGTTGCTGGCCTTCGCTGGCGCCATGTGGGGTCTGGTCACCACCGATGACCTGATGATCCTCTACACGTTCTGGGAGATCACCTCGGTGCTCTCCTTCCTGCTGATCGGCTACGCCGGTCACCGCATCTTCGCCCGTCGCTCGGCCATCCAGGCGCTGATCGTCACCACCTTCGGCGGATTGGCCATGCTGGTGGGCCTGATCATGCTGGGCCAGGCGGCCGGCACCTACCGCCTCTCCCAGATCGTGGCCGCCGGACCGGACCTGCTCACGGGAGAGCGCGCCGGTGCGTTCATGGAGTGGGCCCTGGTCCTGGTGCTGATCGGGGCACTGACCAAGTCCGCCCAGGTGCCCTTCCACTTCTGGCTGCCTGCCGCCATGGCCGCCCCCACGCCGGTCTCGGCCTATCTGCACGCTGCCGCCATGGTCAAGGCCGGCATCTACCTGGTGGCCCGGATGGCCCCCGGCTTCGCCGAGTCGGGCACCTGGCAGGTCATCGTGATCGCCATCGGCCTCTGGACCATGCTCGTCGGTGGCTGGCGGGCCCTGCGGCAGACCGACATCAAGCTGATCCTGGCTTACGGCACCGTCTCCCAGCTGGGCTTCCTGCTGCTGGCCAACGGTCTGGGCAACCGGGATGCGGCCATGGCCGGACTGGCCATGCTGCTGGCCCACTCCTTGTTCAAGGCGCCGCTGTTCATGATCGTCGGCGTGATCGACCACGAGACCGGCACCCGTGATCTGGCCAAGCTCTCCGGGCTGCACCGCACCCACCGCTGGCTCTTCCTCACCGCCCTGATCTGCTCCGCCTCCATGGCAGGCCTGCCTCCGCTGCTGGGCTTCGTGGCCAAGGAGTCCGTCCTGGACTCGCTGGTGCTGTGGGGCGAACACGGTGCCGGTGGAGATGTCTGGATGAGCCTGTGGGCCTGGCTGCCGCTGATCGGCGTGGCCCTGGGCTCGGTCCTGACCGTCGCCTACACCGCCCGGTTCATGTGGGGCGCCTTCGCCACCAAGCGGGTGCAGACCGATCAGGGTGTGCGGGCCGTCCAGGACACCGCCTTCCACACCCCGGTCAGTGCCGGTCAGCTCAGCCCGTCGATCGTGCTGGCCGTGGCCGGCATCCTGCTGGCCTTCGTGCCCGGTCTGGTCGCGCCCCTGCTGGACTCCTTCGCTGCCTCTGCGGCACCGCTGCCGGACGCGGACAAGCCGCTCTACCTGGCCATCTGGCACGGTCTGACCCCGGTGCTGGGCCTGTCGATGGCCATCATCGTCCTCGGCCTGGTCCTGTTCTGGGCCAAGAACCCGGTCGCCCAGTTCCAGGCCGCAGTCCCCGGCTGGCTGGACGCCCAGCGCGGCTACCGGACCATCCTGCGCCGCGTGGACGACGTCGCCGTGTGGGTGACCGGACGCACCCAGCGAGGCTCCCTGGGCTTCTACCTGTTCATCATCCTCTCGGTGGCCGTCCTGGCCCCGCTGATCGCCCTGCTCTTCCCCCAGGAGAAGGACGGGGACACCATTCCGCTGACCCAGGTGGCCTTCTCGGCCGACTGGGTCTGGGCCCAGCACGGCGGTCAGCTGGTGATCGGCATCGCCATGATGGTCGCGGTGATCGCCGCCATCCGCGCCCGCAAGCGCTTCATGGCGGTGTTGCTGATCTCCGTGGTCGGCTACGGCCTGGCCGGGATCTTCGCCCTGGCCGGCGCACCGGATCTGGCCCTGACCCAACTGCTGGTGGAGTCCATCGTGCTGGTGGCGCTGGTGCTGGGTCTGCGGGTGCTGCCCGCGGGGTGGTACACCCGCAACCGCCAGGACTACCGGTGGGCCCGTGCCCTGCTCGGCGTCGCCTTCGGCCTGGTCATGATCTGGGTCGGCGCCACGGCGCTGAGCTCCCGCGTGGCCGCCCCGATCTCCCTGGACATGGCGGAGATGGCCTACGAGGGCGGAGGGGGCACCAACATCGTCAACGTGCTCCTGGTGGACATCCGTGCCTGGGACACCTTCGGTGAGCTCACTGTGCTGGCCGCTGCCGCCACCGGTGTGGCTTCGCTGATCTTCATCCAGCAGCGCGATCGTCGCCGCCGTGAGCTGACTGAGGTCAAGACCGGTTCGGTCGGGCGCTACACCGCTGACGGCCCCCTGGAGCCCGAGGAACTGGAGACCGTGCGCCGGTTTGCCATCGTGGACCGGGACCAGTGGCTGGTGGCCGGCCGCACCCTGGCGCCCGAGCGTCGCTCGATCATCTTCGAGGTCATCACCCGACTGCTGTTCCACGTGATCATCCTGCTCTCGCTCTACCTGCTGCTGGCCGGACACAACACCCCCGGTGGAGGCTTCGCCGGCGGCCTGCTGGCCGGTCTGGCCCTGGCCATCCGCTATCTGGCAGGTGGCCGGTACGAGCTGGAGCAGGCCATGCCGATCCCGGCCGGCGTGCTGCTGGGCTCCGGCCTGGCGGTCGCCGCCCTGTCCGGAGTGGCCCCGCTGTTCTTCGGAGGACAGGTCTTCCAGTCCGCCATCGTCGAGTTCTGGCTGCCCATCCTGGGTGACGTGAAGCTGGTCAGCGCGACCATCTTCGACATCGGCGTCTACCTGGTGGTCATCGGCCTGGTGATCGACGTCCTGCGCTCGTTGGGCTCCGAGGTCGACCGCCGCTCCGAAGCCGATGCCAGCGCCCGCGCTGAAGCCGACCGTCGTCGTCGGGCCTCCAGCAAGCCTCAGGGCGCCGTCTCCAGCGAGACCGCCGGGAGGTCCCAGTCATGACCGTGAACTTCCTGCTGCTGCTCGTGATGGGCGTGATGTACGCCGGAGGGATCTATCTGCTCCTGGAGCGCACCCTGACCCGTGTGCTGCTGGGGATGATGCTGATCACCAATGCCACCAACGTGCTGATCCTGGTCATGTCCGGCCCTCCCGGCCGGCCCCCGATCGTGGTGGACGGGGTGGACCCCTCCGAGTACTCGGATCCGCTGCCGCAGGCGCTGACCCTGACGGCCATCGTCATCTCCTTCGCCGTCACGGCCTTCATGCTCGGCATGATCTACCGCTCCTGGAAGCTGGGCCGCCGCGACGAGGTCCAGGTGGACACCGAGGACGTCAAGGTCGCCGAGCAGCCCTCCTTCGACGCCGAGGATGACGCCGAGCTGCAGGAGGAGACCTCCGAGTTCCTGGACGAGGACGAGGACCCCAACGCCGACTACGAGCACGCCACGGCCCTGAACCCGGCCACCGGCGCCCTGACTGTCAAACACCAAGCCGATGGCACCGTGTCCGTCACCTCCCGGCCCGGCCGGCAGGAGGAGGGGCACGACGACGACCATCACCCCGAGGAGGACGAACGGCCCGGCAGCCCCGGGGCCCGTCCGGGAGTCCACGGTGTGAGCGGGCCTGGCTATGACACCACCGACGACCAGAAGGGAGACCGGACGTGACCATGAACCTCGTCTCCCTGGCGCCGCTGGCGGTGCTGCTGCCCATCCTGGGTGCGGCTGCCGCCTTCATGATGGTGCGCAAGCCGCGCGTGCAGATCACCGTCACCGTGGTCACCATGACCGTGACGCTGATCCTGGAGTGCCTGCTGCTGGCCTACACCTGGGACACCGGGGCCACCGCCGTGTTCATCGGCGGCTGGGAGTCCCCGTGGGGCATCTCGATGGTTGTGGACCGGTTCTCTGCGCTGATGCTGGTGGTCTCCTCGGCCATCGTGCTGGCGGTGCTGGTCTACGCCTCCGCCCAGGGCGTGACGGACACCGACCAGGGCGGGCCCGTCTCGATCTTCCACCCCACCTACCTGATCCTGGTGGCCGGTGTCTCCAACGCGTTCCTGGCCGGCGACCTGTTCAACCTCTACGTCGGCTTCGAGATCCTGCTGACCGCGTCCTATGTGCTGCTCACGCTGGGCGGCACCGGTCCGCGTGTTCGCGCGGGTGTGACGTACGTGGTGGTCTCGGTGATCTCCTCGGTCATCTTCCTGATCGCCATCGCCATGATCTACGGCGCCACCGGAACCGTGAACATGGCTGACCTGGCCGTCAAGCTGGCCGATCTGGACCCGGACCTGCAGATGGTGCTGCACCTGATGCTGCTGGTCGGCTTCGGCATCAAGGCGGCGGTCTTCCCGCTCTCGTTCTGGCTGCCGGACTCCTACCCCACCGCGCCGGCGCCGGTCACCGCCGTGTTCGCCGGACTGCTGACCAAGGTCGGTGTGTACGCGATCGTCCGGACCGAGACCCTGCTCTTCCCGGGGGACCGGGTGAACAACCTGCTCATGGTGGTCGCCGCCCTGACGATGATCGTGGGCATCCTGGGTGCGCTGGCGCAGAACGACATCAAACGTGTGCTCTCCTTCACCCTGGTCTCGCACATCGGCTTCATGATCTTCGGTCTGGCGGTCTCCTCGGTGCTGGGGTTGGGCGCCACCGTCTTCTATGTGGTCCACCACATCACCGTGCAGACCTCACTGTTCCTGGTGACCGGACTGATCGAACAGCGGGCCGGCACCGCCAACATGGACCGGCTCGGCGGCCTGGCGCGCATCTCCCCGATCATCGCGGTCCTGTTCTTCATCCCGGCCATGAACCTGGCGGGCATCCCGCCGTTCTCCGGCTTCTTGGGCAAGATCGGCCTGATGACCGCCGGCGTGGGCCTGGGCACCCCGCTGGCCTGGGTGCTGGTGGGAGCCTCCGTGCTGACCTCCCTGCTGACCCTGCTGGTCATGGTCCGCGTCTGGGCGCGCGCGTTCTGGCGCAAGGTGGAGGACGTCGAGCACCCTCCGGCCAAGCTGACCAACGCCGCCAATCAGGACCGGGAGGAGCGCACCGGCCGCCGCCGGGTCGCGGCCGGCATGCTGGTTCCCACCGTCGGTCTGGTGTCCTTGGGCGTGGCATTCACGGTCGTCGCCGGACCGCTCTACAACCTCTCGGACCAGGCCGCCCGGGACATGCTGGCCCGCACCCCGTACATCGAGGCCGTCCTCGGCCCGGAGGCCGCCGCCAAGGCCGAACGCGATCTGGAGCTTCTGGACGAGCAGGGCATCAACCGGACCGACGACGGCAGCGTGGGCCCGGGCAACGGCCAGGGCCTGGAAGCTCCCGTGGACAGCGACGGCCAGGACACCGGCACGCGTCCCGGCGAGTCTGGCGGAGACGATGACAGCTCCGGTGAACCGGTGGACACCGAGAACGACACCGACGAGGGGGTGCAGCCATGACCGACCAGACACGTCCTACCGCGGCGGAGGCCTCCGCCCACCAGGATCAGGACAGCGAGGACGAGCGCCTGTCCGTCTGGAGCCAGTGGCCCCTGCTGATCGGGCTGGCCCTGGTCTGGGGTGCACTCTGGCAGGACTTCAGTCCCGGGGTGCTCCTGATGGGCGCGCTCTACTCGCTGGTGATCCTCTGGTTCTACCGGCTTCCCCGGGTGAAGTTCAGCGGTCGGATCAACCTCTGGTACGTGCTGGTGTTCACCGCCCGGTTCATCGGCCGGATCATCACCGCCTCGATCGCCGTGGCCTGGGATGCCATCTCGCTGGGACCGAAGATCGTCAACTCCGTGGTGGCGGTGCACCTGCGCTCCCATGACGACCTGATCGTCACTCTCACCGGGCACGCACTGGCCCTGATCCCCGGGTCCCTGGTGATCGACGTGGACCGGCCCTCCTCCACCCTGTACCTGCACTGCCTGGACGTGACCAACGAGGAGGAGGTCGAGCACTTCCGCGAGGAGGCGCTGGCCACCGAGGCCGCCATCATCCGGGCCATCGGCTCCCGGGAGGACCTGGAGCTGGTGCGTGAGGGCGAGCGCGGCGCAGACACCCGGCGGAATCGGCAAACCGAGGAGGAGTCCGCATGAGCCTGATGCAGATCGCCGCCGTGGTATGCCTGGTGCTGCTCACCGCCGGAGCGGCCGGAGCCATCTATCGGATCGCCAAGGGACCGTCCATCCTGGACCGCGTGGTCGCCACCGACGTGCTGTTGATCATCGTCTCCTCCGCCCTGTGCGTGGAGATGGCCCTGAACCACCACACCAGCAACATCGTGTTCGTGGTGGTGGCCTCGGTGATCGGCTTCGTGGGTTCGGTGACGGTGTCCCGCTTCGTGGCTGACCGTCGGAAGGAGACCAGCTGATGCTTGAGCTCGACTCGAATGCCTGGGTGGTCCTGACCGACAGCATCGCCGCCGTGCTGCTGATCCTCGGCGCGAGCCTGTCCACCATCGCCGGCATCGGCCTGCTGCGCTTCCCGGATCAGCTGAGCCGAATGCATGCGGGCACCAAGCCCCAGGTGCTCGGCCTGCTGCTGATGCTGCTGGCGCTGGCCTTCGCCTGGCGCGCCTGGGTGTGGATCCCGGTGCTGCTGCTGGCCTGGGTGCTGCAGATGCTCACCGCCCCGGTGTCCGCCCACCTGGTGGGACGGGCCAGCTACCGCACCAAGCACCTGAACAGGGACCTGCTCTACGTGGATGAGCTGTCCGATGTGGTCACCCGTCAGGACGACGAAGGCCAGCCCGCGGAGAAGGCCTCAGACCAGCAGTCCGTGCCGCGGCAGGACCGCAACGACGGCTACTGAGAGACTCTCTGAGCCGGGCTGGCCCTGAGTCGTGGACCCTGTGGGTCCGGCACCTGGTGGGTGCGGTGCGGATCAGACCTCGCCGCGGCCCAGCCGCTTGGCCGAGGTGGACTGAGCGGCCAGCTTGTCCATGGCCGAGGCCGCGCCGCGCTTGGAGGCCACGCGGATCATCGCGGAGATGCCTGCCGAAATGGTGGCGAAGGTGATCGCACTCCACATGTTGGCCTCGGTGTCGTCCAGGTCCTTGGGGGCGTCGTGGCCGGTGATGGCCTTCCAGCCGAACTCCACCAGCTTGGTACCGATGATGCCGCCGCCGATGGTGATGCCGGTGGCGATGAGCTTCTGCAGAACGTTGTTCATGGGGTGTCCTCCTGGCTGGTCGTGGGCACGTGCCTTGTCCGAGGATCAGCCTACCGCCGGGTCACCGTGCTGTGTCGTCATCCGGATCGCCCAGACCGGTCCGGTGGCCTATGCTGTCTGGACAACGACAGGGGAGCGCCACACCGGCGCTGAGAGTGCGCCCGGCGCAGACCCTCGAACCTGACCCGGTTAGGACCGGTGGAGGAAGTCGAGTTCTCACTGAGCTGTCACCGCACGGGTGACCAGCCCATCCCCTCCTTGATCCTGAGGAGGACCACCATGAGCGCACCGAGCGCACCCCGCGACCGCACCGCGTCGCCCACGAGCACCACAACCACCAGCACCACCGCCCGCCCGGCCCAGCGCTCCTGGCGCGTGGTGGACATCGTGGTCGCGGCCGTCGTCGCCGTGGCCTGCGGCGTCATCTTCTGGGCCTGGAACCTGGCCTACGCCGGCATCGGCGGACTGTTCGTGGCCTTCCCGCCCTCCTCCGGCCTGGTCGCCGGGATGTGGCTGTTCCCCGCGGTCCTGGGCGGGCTGCTGATCCGCAAACCCGGTGCGGCTCTGTTCACCGAGATGGTCGCCGCCGCGGTCTCGGCCCTGCTGGGCTCCCAGTTCGGCCTGACGGTGCTGGCCTCCGGATTCGTCCAGGGCCTGGGCGCGGAGATCATCCTGCTGCTGTTCCTCTATCGCCGCTTCACCCTGCCCGTCGCCCTGCTGGCGGGTCTGCTGACCGGGATCCTGGGCGGCATCAACGACGCCCTGATCTTCAACTGGTTCCCCGAGTACACCTTCGAGTGGAAGCTGATCTACGTGGCGTTCATGGCTGTCTCGGGCGTGATCATCGCCGGCCTGCTCTCCTGGCTGGCCACGCGCGGACTGGCCGCCACCGGTGCCCTCTCTGCGCTGGCCTCGCGCCGGGCACATCAGGAACCTGTGGTCTGATCGGTGGCCATCATCGGTGCCGAACAGACCCCCGGCTTCCCGACGACGGCCCCTCACCACTGCGCCCCGGCGGCGGTTCCGCGCGGGGCGCGGGTGCAGGCCCAGGGATGGGGCTGGAAGCACGCCGGGCGGGACCGTCCGGCGGTGGCCGGACTGGAGATGGACATCCCCGCCGGGCAGCGTGTGCTGCTGGTGGGTCCCTCCGGTGCGGGCAAGTCCACCGTGCTGCATGCCCTGGCCGGGGTGCTGGACGGTGGGGACGAGGAATCCGAGCAGACCGGGACGCTGCTGATCGAGGACATCCCCGCTGGTCAGCAGCGCGGGGTGGCCGGACTGGTCCAGCAGGACCCCGAGTCCCAGGTGATCCTCTCCCGGGTGGGAGACGACGTCGCGTTCGGGGCGGAGAACCTGTGCGTGCCCCGGGCGGAGATCTGGGACCGTGTGCGGGGCGCCCTGCAGGAGGTCGGCCTCGGCCCGGAGGAGGGCATCACCCTGGACCGGGACACCTCCCGGCTCTCCGGCGGACAGAAGCAGCGGATGGCCCTGGCCGGGATCCTGGCCATGCGCCCGCCGCTGGTCCTGTTGGACGAGCCCACGGCCAACCTCGACCCCGAGGGGGTCCTGGAGGTGCGGGACGCCGTGATGCGACTGGTCGAGCGCACCGGGGCCACCCTGGTGGTGGTCGAGCACCGGCTGGACGTCTGGGCCGAGCACGTGGACCGGATGCTGGTGTTGGAGCCGGCCGGCGGGATCAGCCATGATGCCGCCCCCGCGGAGCTGCTGGCCCCCGGGCCCGTGCGGGACGAGCTGGCCGCGGCCGGGATCTGGGTCCCGGGGTATGTGCCCGAACCCGTGGAGCTGGAGTCCCGTGCCCTGCGCCGCGTGGTGGAGCACTCTGACGAGCACGACCCCCGCTCATCGTCGGTCTCCGACGCATCGAACAGCGCCGTGCTGCTCACCGGGACCGGGCTGTCCGTCTCCCGTGAGCCGCGCACGCCCGGATGGCGTCGACGCTTCTCCGCGCCGCCCGCCCCCGCGCAGACCGACCTGGATGTGGAGCTGGACGGAGGCAGCGCCGTCGTGGTGACCGGTCCCAATGGGGCAGGGAAGTCCACGCTGCTGCTGAGCCTGGCCGGGCTGATCCCTGTCCATGCCGGGATGCTGGCCGCTGGGGCTGCCCTGAAGGGCCCGCGGGGAGCGGATCTGCCGGATGACCCGTTCCGGTGGAAGGCCGCCGATCTGGTCAGCCGCGTGGGGACGGTGTTCCAGGAGCCGGAGCACCAGTTCGTGACCACCACCGTGCGCAAGGAGGTCCTCTACGGGCCGCAGCACGCACGGGATCCGCGGTCCGGGGAGCGCCTGTTCACCGACGAGGAGGCCGAGCAGATGGCCGATGACCTGCTGGAGCTGCTGGGGCTGACCCACCTGGGGGAGATGAACCCGTTCACCCTCTCCGGCGGGGAGAAGCGGCGGCTCTCGGTGGCCACCGTCCTGGCCGCCGGGCCGGACCTGGTGTTCCTGGACGAGCCCACCTTCGGGCAGGACGCGAACACCTGGGCGGTGCTGACCGGGCTGCTGCGGCGGCTGGTGGCGGAGGGACGGTCCGTGGTGGCGGTGACGCACGATCGGGACTTCATCGACGTGCTGGACGCGAGGGTGGTGGCGCTGAGATGACCGCCGTGTTCCCCGCCGGGGCCATGCGCTCGGACCAGGGTGTGCCGTTCGACCCCGCCGCGCCGTCCCGCCCCCAGCGGGCGTCCCTGCTGGAGCGGGCCAATCCGTTGGCCAAGCTGCTGGCGCTGTTGCCGGTCACGGGTGTGCTGGTGGCGTCCATGGACTGGGTGTCCTCCGGGATCGTGCTGCTGGCCGCGGTGGCGCTGCTGCCGGTGTCCGGGATCCGTCCGCTGGAGTTCCTGCGCCGAGCCTGGATCCTGGTGCTGGCCGCTCTGGTCTCCGCCTGGGGGACGGCCCTGGTGGGGGAGGACTCCGGTGCCACGCTGGTCGCGGCCGGACCGGTGACGCTCTCCGAGGGGTCGGTCATGGCCGGCCTGGCCACGGGCCTGCGCATTCTGGCGGTGGCCCTGCCGGGCGTGATGGTGTTCATCACCACCGACCCCACCGACCTGGCCGACGCCCTCTCCCAGAAGGCCAAGCTGCCGGCGCGGTTCGTGCTGGGCTCCCTGGCAGCGTTCCGGCTGCTGGCCGTGCTGACCGAGGAATGGCGGACCGTGGGCTACGCCCGGCGGGCCCGCGGGGTGGGGACGGACGGCAACCTGGTCCACCGGACCGGGTCCTGGCTGGGGCAGGCCTTCGCACTGCTGGTGCAGGCCATCCGCCGCGCCACCCGGCTCGCCGTGACCATGGAGGCCCGCGGGTTCGGGGCAGGGGAGCGGACCTGGGCACGGGAGTCCCGGTTCACCGCCCTGGACGCCTGGGTGATCCTGGGCGGGATCGCGCTCGCCGTCCTGGCCGCCGGACTCTCCGTGGCCACCGGCTCCTGGAACCTGGTCTGGGCCTGACCCAGCGGTCTCCGCTCAGTCCACGGGGCCGTGCGAGCCCGGGTCCAGGTCCTCGGCGAGGAACGCGGAGAGCTGCTCGGTGAGTTCGTGGTCCACGGTCAGCTCCACTCCGTCCAGGTGGGTCACCGGGGCCACCAGTCGGACCGAGGACACCAGCCACAGTCCGTCCGCGTCCATCAGGTCGTCCGGCACCAGCGGCCCGTAGCCCAGCTCCCAGCCGGCGCGCTCGGCCGCGGCGAAGATCACGCCCTGGCTGGTGCCGGGCAGGATGCCGTTGCGCCGCAACGGGGTGATCAGCTCCACGCCTTGGGTGCCGTCCGCTCGCGGCACGCGCCGGGCCATCAGCACGGTGGAGGTGGGGCCCTCCAAAACCTTGCCGTCCGAGGAGGTGAAGATGACATCATCCGCTCCCTGGGACTTGGCGTGACGCATGGCGGCCATGTTCACCGCATAGCTCAGCGTCTTGGCGCCCAGCAGCAGCCACGGTGCCCGCTCCTGTACACCGGACTCGTAGCCGCGGTCCAGCAGCAGCACCTTCAATCCGGTCTCACGGGCATGGCTCGAGGCCTCGGACACCGGCGAGACCAGCGCCCAGTACGTGCCCGTCAGCTGCTCCACCCGCGCGGGACCGGACGGCGCGCTGGAATCCAGCCCGCCGGCGTCGAGCCCTCCTCCATAGTGGCCGCCTCCCGGAGCGGCCTCCGGACCGCGGGTGGCCACCAGCTTCACGACGGCGGCCCGGCCAGGATTACCGGCGGCGAAGACTCCCAGCCCCGCGGCGATCCCGTCACGCCAGTCCTGCTCGGACGGGACCGGGATCTGGGTGGCCTCGGCGGAAGCGGCGAGCCGGGCCAGGTGCGCGGCAGACTTGCGCAGGTGGAACCCAGCGCCGTCCTGACCCTGGCCGGGGGTGGCCATCAGGGTCTCGAAGATGCCGTCGCCGCGCGTGACGCCCTGGTCGGTCACGGTCAACGCCGGCAGCCGGGGGTCCTGGACCTGCGCGGTGACGGTGCCGGATGCCCGGTCGGGGGTGAGCATGACCAGCACGGAGCCGCCCGCTTCCGGCACGAAGGACTGCGTGGTGGGTGCGGTGTGCTCGGTGGACGACTGCTGGGGGCGCGGCAGGAGCTGGTCAGGCTGAACGTGCTTGACGAGACGGCGAGAGAACATGGTCTCAGCCTAGTGTTCAGCCGCCCGTGGACGGGACAGGGCCGTGAGGATCAGAACCGCCCCCACCGCGTTGAGTGCAACCCACGCGATCACTGCCGGGGCGCTTCCCGCCTGGTCGGCCAGGAGGCCGCCGCCGATGCTTCCTAGGGGCACCACTCCCATGGACAGGGTCCGCCGAGTGGCTGAGACCCGCCCCATCAGAGCGCCCGGTGTGAGCTCGGCGGCCAGGCCAGCGAGCAGCACGTTGTACGTCACCATCACCACGCCCCACAGGAAGGTGCCGGCACCCAGCCAGAGGACCGCTCGACCTGGATCTGCCAGGGCTACCAGTGTCAGGGCAGCAACGGGAGGCAGCATCAAGACTGACGCTCTGAGCACGGCCGGAACTCCGAGCCGGGTCCCCGAGGGCACTGCCACGAGTGAGCCGGTCAGTCCGCCCAGCGCTCCAGCCGTGACGAGGGCGCCGAAGACCGCGGGCCCCAGGTCCAGCACTCGGAGGATCAGCACCACCTCGATGGCGGAGTAGGAGGCCAGGCCCAGGTTGATGGCCATGACACCCCACGTCATGCGCCACAGGGGGCGGATCTCACGCAGCGTGGTCCAGCCCTCGCGCGCCTCACCGAAGAAGCGTCTGAATGCACGTGCAGGTGTGGCGGCCTCGTCGCGAGAGTCCTGGTCCGTCTGGTGCGTCTGAACCGGCGGGAGAACCGTCAGCTTCAGCACGATGACGGCGCCGAGTGCTATGAAGGCCGTGGACAGGCCCAGGGTGGGGCCTGCGCCCAGGACGGCGACGAGTGCGCCTGCGGCTGCGGGGACCACCAGTCCGATCACCGACTCGGCTGACTGCAGGCGTGCCACCAGGGAAGCGACCCTGTCCGTTCCGACCGCGCGAGGGACGACGGCGGTCTGCGCGGTCTCGGTCACCACCCCAGCGGTGCCCGCCAGGGCGGCGACCACGTAGAGATGGGGCAAAGACAGCGCATCCAGTAGTCCGACAAGGACCACGGTGGAAAGCAACCCGGCGCGCGTGAGACCGGCGTTCAGGATCAGACGAGTGGTGGGAGAGCGGTCGACCAGGACGCCGATGGGAATGCCGAGCACCAGGAAGGCCAGCGTTCCCAGGGCATTGAGCAGACCCATCTGGGCCGCGGTGGCTCCTAAGATGGTGACGGCCAAGACGTCGAGAGCCAGATCCGCACCCTGGCGTCCTGACGCATCGACGGCATTGGAGAGGAGCAATGGCAGACCGCGACGTGGTCGATTGCCAGGTTCGTCGGGCGCGCGGGGGCCAGGGGCGGATGGAATGGAAGACATGAGTCACCTCAGGACAGCTGTGGAAGGAATCAGAGCATGTCGACACTGACCCGTGCACATCGGTGTGCGGGGCCGTGGGGCGTCAGATGACTCAGTTGGAGTCGCTGCGGGCTCTGAAGAACACGTCCTGGTCCTGAGGTGGAGGAGCTGCGCTGGGCAGTCGGTCGATGTCGTCGACCTGCACTGAGCCTAGCGGCTGCGCCGGAGCCGGGGGATCAGGGCCGCGGCCGCGCAGCCCACCCAGAGCCACGTGGTGGCCGGAGTGCCCATAGCGGCACCCACCAGGCCGGCGAGCAGTGCCCTGATCGGCATGATCCCGACGACCAGGGTCCGTTGAACGCCCAGGACGGTGGCGAGTATCTGCGGTGTGCGGTGGGCAGAGGCTCGGGAATCGGTCAGGCGCTGGAGGTGACCCGGCAGTCCGCCTGGGAGCGCTTCACCAAAGACCAGTCCGGGAGCTGACCGGCCGGAACGTTCCGGACAGCAGAGCGGGCCGACGGTGGATCACCGTCGGCCCGCTCTGTGTCTTGAGTTGGTCAGCGCTTCAGCTGGACAGCTGCCCAGCGTGCTCCCACCGCCAGGGTCAGTGGGCGGCGTGGCGTCCGGACGGGGCCGGCTGCTCGGCCGCCGTGTCCGCACCCTCGTGGTCGCCCACGTGCTCGAAGCCGTGGCTGCGCTCCAGTGCGGAGCCCTCCACGTCCACGTTCGGCATGATCCTGTCCAGCCACTTCGGCAGCCACCAGGCGGCATCGCCGAAGAGGTGCATCAGGGCCGGCATCAGCAGCAGGCGGACCAGGAACGCGTCTACCAGCACGCCAAACGCCAGGCCGAAGCCGATCGGACGGATCATCGCCGACTCGGCGAACACGAATCCGCCGAACACCGAGATCATGATGATCGCAGCAGCGGTCACCACCGCCCGGCCGGCATGCAGACCCTCCATCACGGCCACGCGCGCCTTCGAGCCATGCGCATAGGCCTCGCGCATCCCGGAGGCCACGAACAGCTGATAGTCCATGGCCAGCCCGAACAGCACGCCGATCATGATGGTCGGCAGGAAGGAGAGGATCGGGCCCGGGTTGTGCACCCCGAACAGCTCCGAGAGCCAGCCCCACTGATAGATCGCGACCACTCCGCCCATGGCGGCGAACACCGAGAGGATGAACCCACCGGTGGCGATCACGGGCACCAGGAGGGAGCGGAACACCAGGATCATGATGATCAGCGAGAGCCCGACGACGACCCCCAGGTAGAGCGGCAGGGCGTCAGAGAGCTTGTCCGAGACATCGATGAACCCGGAGGTCATGCCGGCCACGGACAGGTTGGTGGCCTCGCCGGCGGCCTCAGTGCCGCGCAGGGTCTTGACCAGCTCCTCGGTGGAGACGGCGTTGGGGCCCTCTTCCGGAATCACCTGGAACATCATCACGGACTGGTCCTCGTTGACGGCGGCAGGCACGGCGGAGACCACGTGGTCCATGCCGGCCAGCTGCTCGCCCACGGCGATCTGCTGGTCCATGACCTCGCCCTCGTCCAGACCGGAGGGCAGGTCTGCGGTGACCACGAGCGGACCGTTGCGGCCCTCGCCGAACTCCTCGCCGATGGTCATGTAGGACTGGTGCGCGGCGGACTCCACGGGCTCCGAGCCGCCGTCCGGCAGGCCCAGGCGCATGGAGAAGAACGGGATGGCCAGCACCACGAGGATGCCGATCGCCAGCACCGAGGTCAGCACTGCACGGGCGGTGGACATCGGCTGACGGGAGGCCGGCTTCGAACCGGACTCATCCCGCACCGAAGCGGCAGCGGAGCGGCCGGCATCGGTGGCCAGGGTGGCGGACCCGGCGGACTCGCGACCAGCCTGCTCCTGGTGGCGCAGTCCACGCTCCACCAGCTCGGCCTCCTCGGCCGTGGCCGCCGCACCTGCACCGGTGAGGGCACCGGAGGCCTGGGTGGAGCGGGAGGCGAGGGAGCCGTCGTCGGGAAGGCCTGCCTGCGGATGTGCCGCGGCCAGTGCCGAGCGCTCCTTCCTGCTCAGCACGCGGTGCCCGATCAGGCCCAGCAGGGCCGGGGTCAGGGTGGTGGCGATCAGCACGGCCACGGCCACGCAGACCGCGCCCACGGTGCCCATCAGGCCCAGGAACGGGATGCCGGTGACGTTCAGGGCGGCCAGCGCGATGATCACGGTCAGGCCGGCGAACACCACGGCGTTGCCGGAGGTGCCGTTGGCCAGGCCGATCGACTCGTGCAGGGGCATGCCGTCCTTGAGCTGACGACGGTGACGGTTGATGATGAACAGCGCGTAGTCGATGCCCACGGCCAGGCCGAGCATGATGCCCAGCACCGGGGTCACCGAGAGCATCTCCACCACACCGGAGAAGGCCAGGGTGGCGGTGGCGCCGATGCCCACGCCGATCAGCGCGGTCAGGATCGGCAGGCCGGCGGCCACGAAGGTGCCCAGCATGATCAGCAGCACGATGGCCGCCACGATCAGGCCGACCACCTCGGCCGGGCCCACGATGCTCGGGATGGTCTGGGACAGGCCCTGCGTGGGCAGCACCTCCACGCCCTCGATCTCCGCGGTCTCCAGGGTGTCCACCACGGCAGTCTGGTCAGCGGCGTCCACGTCCAGCATGGGGGTGGTGAACAGGATGGTCCCGACGGCGGCGCTTCCGTCCTCCGAGACGCTGCGGAAGTCCTCGGTAAGGGTCAACAGCGACTCGCCGCGCTCCAAGTCCTGCGTGCCGGACTCGGCCTCGGCCACGCCCTGCTCGAACTCGGCCTTCTGCTCCTCCAACTGAGCGCGCCCCTCCTCGAGCTGCGCACGTCCCTGGTCCAGCTGGGCCTGCTGTGCGTCGAGCTGCTGCTGCTGGGCATTGAGCTGACCCAGCATGGCAGCAGGTGCTCCGGCGGCCTCGGCCTGGGCGCGGGCCTCGTCCAGCTGCGCCTGACCGGCGTCCAGCTGCTCCTGGCCGGAGTTCAACTGGTCCTCGGAGGCCTGGAGCTGCTCCTCGGCCTCGGCGATCTGGGCCCGGCCGTCCTCGATCTGGGCCTGACCGTCCGCCAGCTGGGTCTTGCCGTCCTCCAGCTCCTGGCGCTGGTCCTCGATCATCTGGTCGGTCTCGAAGGGGTCTACCACCGAGTCCACGCCGGAGAGGCCCTCCACCTCAGTGAGCAGATCGGCGATCTCGGTGCGCTGGTCCTGCGTCAGCTCGCCGCCGGACTCGCTGCGGAACACCACCTGGCCGGAGCCGTTGGCCGCCTCCGGGAACTCCTTCTGCAGGCGGTCGGTCACCTCCGTGGTGGGGGTGCCCGGGATGGTGATGGACGTGGTCAGCGTGCCGGAGAACGCCAGGAAGGCGCCCACCGACAGGGCCAGTGCCACGATCCAGGCGACGATCGCGGCCCACGGCTTCGTTGAGGATGAGAAGCCGAGGCGATAGAGCAGTTCGGCCATGAGCAGGCCACTCCTTCGGGTCCGGGGAGGATGGTGAGGGAAAGTTCAGGTGAGGTCGACAGACACGGCGACGGAGCCGCCGTCGTACATGCGCCCTGATCTATAGTAGACGCAACGTCTCGTATTCAAAATGCGCCCTGGGTCACACTCGTCTCCCCGGGCAGACCTGTCTGAAGGAGCCTTCGGTGAGCGCTGAGCAGAGCCCGGACCCCGCTGAGGAGCCCGCGCGCCGCGGACGGCCGCGCAGTGAGGCCTCACGACTGAAGGTGCTCACCGCTGCCGCGCGGCTGATGGTGGAGGGCGGATTCGAGCACCTCACCGTGGAGGGGATCGCCGCTGAGGCCGGAGTGGCCAAGCAGACCGTCTACCGCTGGTGGGGCTCCAAGGCCGATGTGGTGGTGGAGACGATCGCCGACGGACACCTGCCCACGCCCGTGGAGGGACCTGAGGACACGGGGGACCTGCGTGCCGATGTGCGGGCCTGGCTCGAGGAGATCTTCGGCGCCGTGGAGCTCGGGGACACCTCACGACTCGTCCGGGCCCTGCTGGCGGCCCTGGCCTCCGCCTCGGAGACCGCCGCGGCCATCAACGCCGCGCTGATCGAACCCATCCAGGAGGGGCTGCGCGAGCGGTTCGTGCTCGAGGCGCAGCGCCGGCCCGGTGCCCTGCCCTCGGATCCCGGGTTCCTGGCGGACACCGTGGGCGCCAGCGTGCTGCTGCACATCATGCTGGGCGATCCGCTCGAGCAGCAGTGGATGCAGCAGCTGCTGGACCTGGTGGCGCCGGCGGGCAGTAGGCTGGACTGATGCTCTGGCCCGTCGCCGAGTTCGGCATGTTCCCGCAGTGGCTCACCATCCTCATGTGGATCGCCGACGTGGCCATCCGTCTGCTGCTGCTGGGCATCGTCCCCGGCAACCGGCGCCCCGCCACAGCCATGGCCTGGCTGCTCATCATCTTCTTCCTGCCCCTGCCCGGGCTGGTGCTGTTCCTGTTGGTCGGCTCCTTCCGCCTGGGCGGGCAGCGCCGGTCCCGGCAGGAAGCCGTCAACGAGGAGCTGCGCGAGGCCACCGAGCACCTTGAGCTTCCCAACGAGGTGGGCCACGCCCCGGAGTACGTGCGCTCGGCCGCCGCGCTGACCCGTCACCTCACCGGGTTCCCCATGCTGGACGGCAGCCACTTCGAGTTCATCACGGACTACCGCCAGTCGCTGCACCGGATGGCCCAGGACATCGACGGCGCCCAGAAGTACGTCAACCTGATCTTCTACATCTTCTCCGAGGACCCCAAGGACCGGCAGGGCTACGTCTCCGAGGTACTCCAGGCCCTGGAGCGCGCGCAAGCTCGCGGAGTGAAGGTGCGGGTGCTGTTTGACCACATCGCCACGTTGCGCGTCACCGGGTACTTCTCGCTCAAACGGCGCCTGCGCGAGGCCGGGATCGAGTTCCATGTGACCATGCCGGTGCGGCCGCTGCGTGGTCAGTACCAGCGCCCTGACCTGCGCAACCACCGCAAGATCCTGGTGATCGACGGGGAGATCGGCTACACCGGCTCGCAGAACTTGATCGAGCCCGGGTACAAGCGCCGCTCCGCGCACGCCATGGGACGCGAGTGGGTGGACCTGATGGCCCGGGTGACCGGCGTGACCGTCACCTCCCTGGACGTGGTGTTCGCCACCGACTGGTTCGCCGAGACCGGGCGCCACCTGCTCGGAGAGCTGCGCATGCCCACGGACGAGGAGTACCGGCGCACCGAGGGCACGATCGCCCAGGTCATCCCCTCCGGCCCCGGATTCGTCACCGAGAACAACCTGCGCCTGTTCAACCACCTCTTCTACGCCGCCAAGCACCGCCTCACCGTGGTCAGCCCCTACCTGGTCCCGGACGACTCCATGCTCTACGCGATCACCACGGCGGCGCAGCGGGGCGTGGAGGTGGAGCTGTTCGTGTGCCGCAAGGCCGATCAGTTCATGGTGCAGCACGCCCAGCAGTCCTACTATGAGGCTCTGCTGCGCTCCGGCGTGCGGATCCACCGCTACCCGGACCCGGATGTGCTGCACTCCAAGCTGTTCACCGTGGACGACGACGTGGCCGTGTTCGGCTCCTCCAACATGGACATGCGCTCGTTCTCGTTGAACATGGAAGTCTCGGTCATGCTGGTGGGTGCCGAGTCCGTGGACGCGCTGACCCAGGTGGTGCAGCAGTACCGCGAGGTCTCTGAGGAGCTCACCCTGGACGAGTGGCTGGCCCGGCCGCGCTCCCACCGCTGGGTGGACAACGTGTTCCGGCTGACCTCGGCCCTGCAGTAGGTGCAGGTTGAAGCGTGTAGGGGTTGGTGGGGGTTGGTGAGCCTCGGAGCGGACGGTTCTCGGCTCCTCACCCCCTTCTCGGGACATCTGGAGGTGTTCGCGGGGGTCAGCGTGTCCCGGGAAGGGGGTGGACGCACTGATCAGCCCCGATTTGTCCGGGTTGGCTCAGATCACTCCGGGAAGTCCGACCCCAGCACGCCCAGCACGCCGCGGGCCTTGGTGCGCACCTCGTCCCACTCCTCCTCCGGGACCGAGTCCGAGGTGATCGCCCCCCCGACCCCGAGCGAGAGCCGGGTGGCCGGTTCCCCGCCGTCCGGGTTCCCGCCCCTGTCCTCACGTCTCACCCCGTGCACCACCACCAACGTGCGGATCAGCACGTTCAGGTCGGCCGCCCCGTCCGCAGACAGGTACCCCGCCACGCCGGAGTAGACACCGCGCGGTCCCGACTCCAGCTCCTCGAGGATGTCCATGGTGGAGATCTTCGGTGCCCCGGTCATCGAGCCGGGCGGGAACGCGGCAGCGACGGCGTCGGCGCGCGGCACCCCGGGCTGCAGCCGGGCGGTCACCGTGGACACCATCTGGTGCACGGTGGGGTAGGACTCGATGGCGCACAGTCGCGTGGTGGCCAGGGTCCCGGGCACGGCGAACCGGGAGAGGTCGTTGCGGGCCAGATCCGTGATCATGATGTTCTCGGCGCGGTCCTTCACGGACTCGGCCAGCTCCCGCGCCAGCGCCGCATCCGTCTCCGGGTCCGCCCCGCGCGGCCGGGTGCCCTTGATCGGCTCGGTCACCAGGGTCCCGTCCGCCCCGATCCGCAGGAACCGCTCCGGGCTGCTCGAGACCACCTCGGCGTCCAGCCCGTCGGCCCCAGCGCCGGTCACACCCGAGCCCTCCAGCCGCACGCGTGCGTACAGCGTGAACGGCGCCGGGTTCGCCGCCACCAGCCGGCGGTACACCGACCACCCGTCGAACCTCACATCACCGAACAGCTCGGCCTGCAGCTGCGTGGTCAAACACACCTCATAGGAGTTGCCCTGCCGGATCTGCTCCTGCGCCGCGCGCACCGTCCCCAGGTAGCTCGCGCGCTCGTCGCGCAGTCGGAACATGGGCCCGGCGATCTTCTCACCCTCCGCAGTGCTCGGCTCCACCTCCGTCCCGACGACGGCCAGCACCTTCTTCGCCCAGGCCTCGCCTGCGCGGTCCTCGGCAGACCAGAACAGACAGACGGTGCCGGTGCGGTGGTCCAGCACCCCGCCGCGATCCGGCTGGAAGAACAGCGCGTCCGGCAGATCGCGTGCGGCACGGCCGGTGGCGGCCCCGTCCGGGGATCCGGTCTCGCGCTTGAGCTCGTGGCCCATCCAGCCCAGCCAGCCCGGCTGGAAGGGGACGCCTTCGGGGGAGGAGGCGGCGTCGTCGGGAATCCGGGGCGTGGGCCAGGCCGAGGCCAGCCAGCTGAAGAAGCCCTGCTCGCGGCGGACGGTGACCGCGCCCTGGCGCACCGTGGTCACGCCGTCCCGGTGCTGCATCACCGGGCCCGCCGAGGCCGAACCCAGCCCGAAGATCGAATGCCCGCTGCGGTGCGGATCCGGGGTAACGGCGTGGTCGGAACTCTCCAGCAGCACGGCCAGCTCGGCGTCCGGACCGCCCGCGGCGGCGAAGAGCTCCTGGACGGTGGTGGACGAGCCCTCGAGATGCACTGTGCGCCAGGAGTGCCGGCGCTGTGGCGGACCGGGCACCAGGCGCAGTGCGGGCTCCCACGCGGGCAGCAGCCGCAGCGCCTCCAGCACCTGTGCGGCGGCGGGAGGGGCGTGCGGGGTCTGCTCACCGACCCGCAGGATCAGTTCAGCCTCCTCGGCCACCGGGTCCTGCGCCAGGTAGGCCCGCTCCTGCCGCGCCCACTGCTCCCAGTGCCGCTCGAAGGTCTCCCCGTCCCGGTCCAGGGCCCGGCGCCGGCGCTCGGTCTGGTCCAGCTCCACCCACACCACGGTGTCCAGCAGGGTCCGGGCGCTCCGGTTCCCGGCGCCCACGCCTTCGATGATCACGACGTCGGCCGGTTCGGTGCTGGCGGCACGGCCCGGCTGGTCGGTGGTCCAGTCCCACCACCTCCAGTGTGCGGTGCGGCCCTGGGCGAGGGGCTCGAGGATGAGGTCGGCGAGCTCCTCGACGGTGTGGGACAGCCCGTCCCAGCCGGGGTAGATCGAGTCCAGATGGAACACCGAGATGCTGAGATGGGGACGCAGCAGGGCGGCCAGTTCCAGGGCCAGGGAGGTCTTGCCCGCGCCGGAGCGTCCGTCGATGCCCAGCAGCATCGGGAGGGGCCGGTTCACCGGGTGCTCGGCTCCGCGCGGGGCGGTTCGGTCCCGCGGATTTGCTCTTCGGCGTCCAGCATGCCGGCGGTGGCGGCTTCCAGGACGGCTGCGGCGGTCTGCATCTCCTGCTCGGTGAACTCGGAGAGGTGGCGCATCAGGTGCTGGGCCAACGGGGCGAAGATGGCCCGGCCGTCCTGGGTGGCCGAGTCGGTGTGCCGGACCAACACCCGGCGGCGGTCCGTGCTGGAGCGCTCGCGTTCGGCATGGCCATTGGCCACCAGGCGGTCCACGAGCGCGGTGGTGGAGGCCGAGGTCAGGTGCAGGAGCCGGGCCAGGTCCGTGGGGGTGGTCTCCAGTCCCTCGGCGTGACGCTGCATCAGCACCGTGAGCGCTCGCAGATCGGTGCGGTGATGGCCGCCCACGCTGCCGGCCATGTCCGTGGCGCGGTCGGCGGACTCGGAATAGCGGCGCAGGGCCTGGATCAGCCGGAACGCGCTGACGTCGCGCGGGGACGGGGCTGCGGCAGACGGTGGGCCCTGGGGGGCATGGGGGGCAGGGTGAACGGCGCTCTCGCGGGTCACTGCGCCTCCTTCTGCCGTGGGTCAACGGCTGATTCTACTGCTCAGCCTGTGGCGGAGACGGTGAGGGATCTCTCCGACGGAACTATCTCGATCATCGAGGGATTACCGTAGGATGTCCAGCATGACCCCACCCTCCTCTGGTTCTGGGCGCCATCGCGCCCCTGGCGATCCCTCCACTCCGGACAGCGGCATCCCGGAGACTTCCGGCTCCAGCGTGGCCACCGCCGACGCTGACCGCAGCGCCCGCAACGACTCTGGCGCCGGCACATCCTCCGGAACCTCCCGACCCCAGCGCGGGCGAGGCATCGCGCTCCGGGTGGTGGCGGCCGTCGTGCTGGTGCTGGCCTGGCTGGCCGGCTCCGCTGTGGGCGGACCGACCTTCGGCAACCTCAGCGAGGTCTCCTCCAATGACCAGTCCACCTTCCTGCCGGCCTCCGCGGAGTCCACGCAGGCTGGGGACTGGGTGAGCAGGTTCACCGAGTCCGAGCAGATCCCCGCGATCGTGGTGGCCAGCGCCGCCGACGGGCAGACGCTGGCCGAGGACGATGACGCCGTCACCGAGCAGCTCTCCGCCTTCGGTGAGGAGCTGACCGGCGTGGAGGGCGTGGACCAGCTGATCGGCCCGCAGGTCTCTGAAGACGAGCAGGCCGTGGAGTACATCCTGCTGCTGGACGCCGAGAACGCCTCCCCGGAGGACACCGTCGAGTCCCTGCGTGAGGTGGTGACCGCCTCCGCCGGCGACGTGGCCGCGCTGGACGCCGAGTCCGTGCACGTGGCCGGACCTGCAGGCCTGGCCGCCGACCTCGCCGGGGCGTTCGCCGGGATCGACGGCATCCTGCTGATCGTGGCCCTGTCCGTGGTGTTCGTGATCCTGGTGCTGGTCTACCGCTCCGTGCTGCTGCCCATCCTGGTGCTGCTGAACTCGGTGGGCGCGCTCTGCGTGGCCGTACTGGTGGTCTACTGGATGGCCAAGTGGGAGTGGATCGCCCTGAACGGTCAGTCCCAGGGCATCCTGTCCATCCTGGTGATCGGCGCCGCCACGGACTACTCGCTGCTGATGGTGGCGCGGTACCGCGAGGAGCTGATGGTCCGCGAGGACGTCTGGGAGGCACTGCGCCATGCCTGGAAGGGCTCGTTCGAGGCGATCACCGCCTCAGCGGCCACCGTGGCGGTCGCCCTGCTGTGCCTGCTCTTCTCCGACCTGAACTCGAACCGTTCGCTCGGCCCGATCGCCGCGACCGGGATCGTGCTGGCCTGGCTGTCCTCGCTGACCTTCCTGCCCGCACTGCTCTACGTGTCGCGCCGGGCCGCGTTCTGGCCCTCCATCCCGCGCCCGGGCAAGTCCCGCACCAAGAAGGGCAAGACCTACACCCAGCCCGAGTTCGCCGACGGCCGGAAGATCGCCGGACTGGAGCAGGACCACGGCGTGTGGACCAAGATCGGCGCGCTGGTGGCTCGCCGGCCCCGCGCCGTCTGGACCATCACCGCCGCTGTGCTGCTGGCCGGCGCGGTGGGCATCACGCAGCTGCAGGCCAGCGGCGTGGCCCAGACCGATGTGCTGCTGGGTGAGTCTGACGCCAAGTCTGGACAGGAGCTGATCGCCGAGCACTTCGACGCCGGCACCGGTGCTCCCGCCACGGTGGTCGCCCCCGCTGAGCGTGCCGACGAGGTCCTGTCCGCGGTCGAGGAGACCGACGGCGTGGCCAGCGCCTACCTGACCGCCGAGGGCGGTGCCCCCGCCGGCACCCCGGACCCGGAGGCGATCGAGCAGCTGCAGGAGGAGGCGCGCGCCGCCGCCGAGGCCGGCCAGGGCGCTCCCGCCGAGGGTGCCGGACCTCCTCCCGGGGTGACCGGTGGAGACGGTGAGGCTCCTGCGGAAGGTGCCGGGCCGCCGTCGGGAATCTCCATGGAGGACATTCCCACCCTGGAGCCTCAGGAGGTGGACGGCAAGGTCTACCTGCAGGCCACCCTGGAGAACCAGGCCGACTCCGCCGAGGCCGAGCAGACCGTGGTGGAGCTGCGTCAGACCCTGCACGGGATCGACGACTCCATCCTGGTGGGTGGCACCACCGCCACCGCGCTGGACTCCAACACCACCGCCCAGGCCGATCTGCGCCTGATCATCCCGCTCGTGCTCCTGGTGGTGCTGGGCATCCTGATGATCCTGCTGCGCTCGGTGCTCGCCCCGGTGCTGCTGGTGCTGGCCACCGTGGTCAGCTTCGGCACCGCCATGGGCATCTCCGCCCTGGTGTTCAACCACCTGTTCAAGTTCCCGGGGGCGGATCCGTCCGTGCCGCTGTACGGGTTCGTGTTCCTGGTGGCGCTGGGCGTGGACTACACCATCTTCCTGATGACGCGCGCCCGCCAGGAGGCCGTGCAGATCGGCACCCGCCCGGGCGTGCTGCACGCGCTGACGGTGACCGGCGGGGTGATCACCTCGGCGGGGATCGTGCTGGCCGCGACCTTCGCGGCGCTGGCCGTGATCCCGCTGATGTTCATGCTGCAGCTGGCGTTCATCGTGGCCTTCGGCGTGCTGCTGGACACCTTCCTGGTGCGCTCGCTGGTGGTCCCGGCGCTGACCTACGACATCGGACCGAAGGTCTGGTGGCCCTCCAAGCTCTCGCGTGCGGAGGAGCCGCGGCAGTTCGCCAGTGAGGACTTGGACGCCGAGCAGCGCCGCGAGCTGCAGAACGTCTGAGTCCGAGCTGAGGTGGGCTGAGTTGAGCGAATTGTCGCGAAGCTGTCGCTCTGAGGCGCCCTGAGCGGTGCCATTCCGACAGCTTCGCGACAATCGAGCGCCCTCGGGCACGGCACAGGCCCGGTACGACGACGGCCCCTCACCTTTCGCAGGAAAGGTGAGGGGCCGTCGTCGTGACGGTGGCGCAGCGGAGGAGGCGTCAGGCCTTCTTGGCGGCGGCCTTGCTGGCCGCGCCCAGCTCGGTGCTGGCCTCGCCGGTGGCCAGGGTGCCGTCGGCGTCGGTGAGGAAGGAGCGCATGAACCACTGGAACAGCTCCAGCTCGGCGACCTGGCCGATCAGCATGTCCTCGGACACCGGGTCCAGCTCGCCGACCTCGTCGATGGCGTCCCGGTGGTCGGAGATGACGCCGTCGTAGACCTGGTCCAGGGCGGCCAGGTGCTCCAGGGTGCCGGCCCGGCCCAGGGAGTAGTCGTCCCAGCTGCGGTCGGCCACGATCGCTCCGGGGGTGCCCTTGGGGGAGACGCCCAGGGTGGCGATGCGCTCGGCCACCACATCCACGAAGGCACGCACGGTGTCGATCTGCGGGTCCAGCATCTCGTGGACGCCGATGAAGGAGCGGCCCACCACGTTCCAGTGGGCGTGCTTGAGGGTCAGCTGCAGGTCGTTCAGGGCGTGCAGGCGCTCCTGGAGGATGTCAGCCACGTGGTGACCGTCCTTCAGGTCCAGCCCGGGCACGGTGTAGTTGGCCGGCTTGCTGGTGGTGACGGCGGACTTGCGTGCGGTCGACTTCTTCGTCGTGGAGCTCTTGGTCTTCTTGGCTGCCATGGATGACACCTTCCTGCTCGTCTGAGGTCCGCCCGGAGGTCCGGGGCGGAACGGGGCACGCCGGGGTGGACGTGCCGTTGCCCTCATCCAAGCACCGGGGGTCCCTCAGGGCCAGCGTTGTTCGCCACTGGCGTTCGCCGTGCGCGAGCAGTTCGAGCGCGGATCCCCGGGCCCGGGAATGAATCCGCGGGATGCCCGGTTGTACCCGGTGAACGAAGTTGAGTCCGCTCCACTCAAGTCTGATTGACAGCGGCGGGGCGGACGTGACACCTTGTGTGTCGAACGCTCAAGGGCGTGACTGGCTTCGTACCAGCAACAGACCTGTAGTCCTGATGAAAGGAACCGCGCATGTCCCGTGCAGTGGGAATCGACCTCGGTACCACTAACTCCGTCGTCTCCGTCCTGGAGGGCGGCGAGCCGGTGGTCATCGCCAACGCTGAAGGCTCCCGCACCACCCCGTCGGTGGTCGCCTTCTCCAAGTCCGGAGAGGTCCTGGTCGGCGAGATCGCCAAGCGCCAGGCCGTGAACAACCCGGAGCGCACCCTGGCTTCCGTCAAGCGCCACATGGGCACGGACTGGAAGGTGGAGATCGATGGGAAGGAGTACACCGCTCAGGAGATCTCCGCCCGTACCCTGATGAAGCTCAAGCACGACGCCGAGGACTACCTGGGCGAGAAGGTCACCGACGCGGTGATCACCGTGCCCGCGTACTTCAACGACGCCGAGCGCCAGGCCACCAAGGAGGCCGGTGAGATCGCCGGTCTGAACGTGATGCGCATCATCAACGAGCCCACCGCGGCCGCTCTGGCCTACGGCCTGGAGAAGGGCAAGGAGGACGAGCTCATCCTGGTCTTCGACCTCGGTGGCGGCACGTTCGACGTCTCCCTGCTCGAGGTGGGCAAGGACGAGGACGCCTTCTCCACCATCCAGGTCCGCGCCACTGCCGGTGACAACCGCCTGGGGGGCGACGACTGGGACCAGCGGATCGTGGACTGGCTGCTCCAGCAGGCCAAGTCCAAGGGCGCTGACCTCTCCAAGGACAAGATCGCCCTGCAGCGTCTGAAGGAGGCTGCCGAGCAGGCCAAGAAGGAGCTGTCCTCCGCGACCTCCACCAACATCTCCCTGCAGTACCTCTCCGTCACCGCGGAGGGCCCGGTGCACCTGGACGAGCACCTGTCTCGCGCCAAGTTCCAGGAGATGACCAACGACCTGCTCGAGCGCACCCGCAAGCCGTTCCAGGACGTCATCAAGGAGGCCGGTGTCAGCGTCTCCGAGATTGACCACGTGGTCCTGGTGGGCGGTTCCACCCGTATGCCGGCCGTGGCCGAGCTGGTCAAGGAGCTGGCCGGCAAGGAGCCGAACAAGGGCGTGAACCCGGATGAGGTCGTGGCCGTGGGTGCTGCTCTGCAGGCCGGTGTCCTCAAGGGCGAGCGCAAGGATGTGCTGCTGATCGACGTCACCCCGCTGTCCCTGGGCATCGAGACCAAGGGTGGTGTGATGACCAAGCTGATCGAGCGCAACACGGCCATCCCCACCAAGCGGTCCGAGACCTTCACCACCGCTGAGGACAACCAGCCCTCGGTGTCCATCCAGGTCTTCCAGGGCGAGCGCGAGTTCACCCGGGACAACAAGCCGCTGGGGACCTTCGAGCTGACCGGCATCGCTCCGGCTCCGCGCGGCATGCCGCAGGTCGAGGTCACCTTCGACATCGACGCCAACGGCATCGTGCACGTCTCCGCCAAGGACAAGGGCACCGGTGTGGAGCAGTCCATGACCATCACCGGCGGCACCTCGCTCTCGGATGAGGACATCGACCGCATGGTCAAGGACGCCGAGGCCCACGCCGAGGAGGACAAGAAGCGCCGCGAGGCCGCCGAGCGGCGCAACGCCGCCGAGCAGTCCGCCTACTCCGTGGACAAGCTGCTCAAGGACAACGCGGACAAGCTGGACGACTCGGTCAAGACCGAGGTCCAGGCCGACGTCGACGCCCTGAAGGCCGCCCTGGAGAAGCAGGACAACGACGACGAGGTCCAGGCCGCGTTCGAGAAGCTGCAGACCTCCCAGGTCAAGATCGGCGAGGCCCTGTACGCCTCCCAGGCGGCTGACGCCGGTGCAGAGGGCGCTGACCAGGCCAGCGCATCCGGTGCGGATGCCTCCGCCGACGAGGACATCGTGGACGCCGAGGTCGTGGACGAGGAGGAGCCCGGGGACAAGAAGTGACCCCGATGCTCCACCGCATCTGACCGGTTCCGGGCCGGCCGGTCCTGCCCTGACGGCAGGGTCGGCCGGCCTCGGAGCACCGGTCCACACCCCGTCCGCACCCACCACACAGACCAGGAGTGAGACACATGCCGCATCACGGCAACGAGGACGAGCACCAGAACGAGCAGGAGCCGGTGAGCTTCCAAGACAAGCGCCGGATCGACCCGGACACCGGCAAAGTGCGCGACGGCGGCACCGCACCGTCCACAGACCAGGGCACCGAGGGGTCCCCGCAGGACGCGAAGGGCGCAGAGTCCGCCGGCGCAGCTGACCAGGGCGAGGACGCCGTGTCACAGGCCGAGCAGATCCTGCGTGACGCCGCCGATGCTGAAGGGCTCTCCGAGGAGGAGGCCGCCCTGGCCGGGACGGTCAGCGACGCTGAGGCTGGCGCCGGCTCCGCCCGCGAGGAGGAGCTGCGCACCGACCTGCGGCGCCTGCAGGCCGAGTTCGTGAACTACAAGCGCCGCGTGGACCGGGACCGCAACGTCGCCAGGGACACCGCCATCCAGTCCATGCTGACCGCGCTGCTGCCGGTCCTGGACGATCTGGACGCCGCCCGGGCCGCCGGTGACCTCACCGAGGGACCCATGGCCTCGATCGCGGCCAAGCTGGACCAGATCCTGGCCGGTTTCGGCCTGGAGCGACAGGACCAGGAGTCCCTGGCCGGGCAGGAGTTCAACCCCGCCCAGCACGAGGCCATGCTGCGTCAGCCCAGCGAGGAGGTCCCCGCCGAGCACATCGTGCAGGTCTTCCGCAACGGCTACGTACGGGGCGAGCGTGTGCTGCGCGCCGCCCAGGTGATGGTCTCCGCCGGCAAGGGCTGACCATCAGCCGCCCCGGCAGCAGCACAGCAGACAGCAAACGTCAGAGGTAACAGGAAGGAGGCGCCATGGCCTCGCAGGACTGGGTGGACAAGGACTTCTACGCCACTCTGGGTGTCTCCAAGGACGCCTCGGAAGCCGACATCAAGAAGGCCTACCGCAAGCTGGCCCGCAAGTACCATCCGGACCAGAACCCCGGTGACGCCGCAGCGGAGAAGAAGTTCAAGGAGATCACCGAGGCCAATGCGGTGCTCTCCGACCCGGAGGACCGTCAGCAGTACGACGCCATCCGAGCGATGGGCTCAGGTGCCCGCTTCCAGGCACCCGGCGGCGCCGGGGCTGGTGCAGGCTCCGGAGGCGGTGGCTTCGAGGACATCTTCGGCGGGCTTTTCAACCCCGGCGGCGGTGGTGGCCGTGGCCGGACCAGCTATTCCACGAACGATCTGCCCCCGGAGTTCGCCGATCTGTTCGGCGGCGGTTTCGGTGGGGGAGGCGGTTTCGGCGGCGGCCGGAGCGGTTACGGTGCACCCACCAAGGGCGCAGATCGCACCGCCACCACCACCATCTCCTTCGCCGGTGCCATACGCGGGACCACGGTCTCGCTGCGTGAACCGGACGGGGATGTCATCGAGGTCCGAGTCCCGGCCGGGATCAAGGATGGCCAGAAGGTCCGGGCCAAGGGCAAGGGCGCTCCCGGATCGGCTGGGCCGGGCGATCTGCTCGTCACGGTCAAGGTCAAGGATCACCCATTCTTCCATCGAGAGGGCATGAACCTGCGCATCCACGTGCCGGTCACGTTCGATGAGGCTGCCCTGGGCGCCACCGTGGAGGTCCCCACCCTGGACGGGAACGTCAAGGTCAAGGTCCCCGCGGGAACCGGTTCCGGCAAGGTCCTGCGGGTGAAGGGCCGCGGGGTGAAGACCGCCAAGGAGACCGGTGACCTGCTGGTCGAGCTGGAGATCGCTGTTCCCTCGAGCCTGTCCGACGATGCTCGCGCCGCCGTGGAGGCCTACGCCGCCGCCTCGGCCGGTCACAACCCGAGGGCAGGACTGGCGGACAAGGCCCGGCTGTGACCCCCCTGCCCGACCCCAGCACCCGCTCGTCCCGCGGTCGTCGTGACCGCCGGGGCGAGTGGAGTGCGCCCATCTACGTCATCTCGGTGGCCGCCGAGCTGGCGGACATGCACCCCCAGACCCTGCGCCAGTACGACCGTCTGGGCCTGGTGGTCCCGCAGCGTCAGGGCGGTCGCCAGCGCCGCTACTCCCGCCAGGACGTGGACCAGCTGCGCACCATCCAGCGCCTGAGCCGGGACGGGGTATCCCTGGAGGGGATCCGCCGGATCGTCCAGCTCGAGCGTGAGGTCGAGCAGCTCCAGGGCACCATCACCGAGCTGGCCGGCCAGATCCAGGCCTTCCACACCTACGCCCGCTACGAGCGGGTCTTCACCGCCGGCGCCGCGGGAGACGTCACCACCACCTTCGGCTCCCGGAACAGGACCCAGCCCGACGACGGGACGCGGGCACGCAGGACATCACCGGTCCGGCGGTGGCCGGCTGCCGCGCTGACCGCGGGCACCTCACCGCTGGGCGTGGCCGGGCGTCGCTCCCGCCGGACTGCCGACGGACAGGACTGACCGTGCCCTCCGGGCAGTCGGCAGGGCACTCGACTCCTCAGGGCACCGAACAGCGCCACCCCGGCTGGGCCGCGCGGCTGCGCGAGCGTGCCGCAGAGACCGCGATCGGCCTCAAGGATCGGCTCAGCCCCGTGGTCGGGGTGGCTGCTGATGCCGTCATGGTCTCCGTCAACGGTGCTGTCGGCGGGGTGATCGGAGCCGCGCACGCTGTGGCCGAGCACCTGCCAGGCGCACCCTCCTCCCCGCACGTGGAGCAGGTCTCCCGCCGGGACATCTGGGATCGCCAGGAGCGAGCGGCCACGCTGGCCCGGCTCCGTGAGGACATGGACCGCCGCGAGGAGCTGGGACCCCGGCAGAAGTCCGCGCTGGACGGGATCGTCCACGCCCTGCGCCGGGACTCCATGGATCGGTCCTACCCTGGGCGGATCCTGCTGGCCTATGACCTGGGTACCCCCACCCGCCCACCCACGGCCGTGGTCGCCGTCGGGAATCCTGATCAGGCCAGCCACGTCACCTGGCAGGTCTCAGGGATGGGGGTGTTCGTGCACACCGCCATGTGGGGGACCGTGCGGGAGGCCGCGCAACTGTGCGTCTCTCAGCGCGAGGCCGGGGCGCGGAGTCCGTGCGTGGTGACCTGGCTGGGCTATGCGCCGCCGGGGCCGTGGGGGGTGCTCTCCGGTGCCGCTGCGCTGCAGGGTGGTGCCCGTCTGGCTCAGCACCTGCACGGCTGGTTCGACGCCGTGGGGCGGGGCTGTCTGCCGCAGGCTCACACCGCGGTGGAGTCGCACTCCTACGGGACGCTGGTGGCCGCGCGGGGGCTGCAGATCCTGAACCGGGGGATCCCGCCACGCCAGGTGGATGCCCTGGTGGTCTCTGGCCCGGTGGGCCTGCCGCGGGACCTGGCTGAGGACCCGGAGGCCATGGGTCTGCCGGCGGAGAAGGTGTTCTTCGCACTCTCAGACACCGACTGGCTCTCGGCAATCGGCTTCCGGCTGTCCGGGCGCAAGCCGTGGAAGCACTACACCCGTCTGCCCGTGCTGGCCGACGAGGCCCTGAACCTGGCCGGCGTGGTGGGGCACAACACCTCCCGGCACCTGCCTGAGGGCGGGTTCCTGCACCGCGGCCACGGCTACCGGGACCCGGGCTCGGCCTCCCTCTACCGAATCGCCCGGGCGACCACCGGGCTGGTCTGACAGGCGCGGGTCTGTCCGAGCTTCCTGAGCCACTCCAACGTGTCGATGAGGTCGGCGAGTTGCAGGACAACCTGGCCACGCTCCAGACGGTCTTCGTGGGAGTGGCCATCACCTCGTTGGCCGTATCTGCCTTGGGGCTGCTGAACATCGGGCTCGCCTCACTCGCTGAACGCGCACGCGAGCTGGTCATCCGGCGAGCACTGGGTGCCCGTCGCATCCACACGTTCGTCCAGGTGATCGGTTCGTCGCTGATCCTGGCCGTGTGGGTGGCCGCCGTGGCCACAGCCATCTGCTTGGCGGCCATCTACTGGGGTGTGCCGCACTGGTTGCCTGAGCACTCGCCGGTGACCGCCCCGTCCGTACCCTGGGAGGCACTTGTGGTCGGCTTGGCGGCATCTGCCGCCACCGCCGTCCTCGGGTCAGTGTTCCCCGCGTGGAAGGCCACCCGACTGCCCGTGGCCGACGCCCTGCGTCAGTGACACTGGCAGCCAGAATCGGCGGGTGCGCTGGGATCAGCGGAAGATGAGAAGGCCCTCATTCTGGTCTCACGGACAGCTCACCTCCGACTGGTGAAGTAGGGGTTATCAGAAGAACACCAGCGGCCATGAGGAGCAGGACAATGACGACGACGAAGAGCACCAAGTGGATCGTGACCGGCGCGGTGGGCCTGCTGGCCCTGGGCGGTTTCGGAGTCGCGGCGTCGGCCGACAGCGTCCAGCAGCCGAGCACCCTGTCCGCCTCGGTCTCCGCTCCCGCTGCGAGCCCGACTGCCAGTCCCGCAGCCGTGAAGGCCACTCAGCAGAGCACAGTCCAGACCGTCTCGGCCACTTCGGCGCCCACCGCAGTGTCCGTGGTTTCCGCCAAGTCGGTTGTCTCTCCCGTGACTCCCGTGTCCACGCAGAGCCCCATCAGCCCGAAGTCGCCGGTCTCAGCCACGAGCCCGGCCAGCCCGGCGTCCGCGGCCTCCGCACCGTCGGCTCCCTCGGCTGACTGACCCCCACCCCATCGACCCCCGGTGCCCTGTGGCGCTGGGGGTCGAACTTTGATGGAGTGAACTCATGAGCAACCCCCTCGAACTGCTGACCGGACCAGAGGCCGCGACGTTGCCGAAGACGGCGCTGAAGGGACTACCCGGCGGTGCTGTCCCCGGGTTCCGCTGCGTGGTGGACCAGGTGCATGACCGCCCCGGTGCCGAGACGTCCGTGGGGTACGACGTCCACTACGGGCTGCCGGGACAGGAAGAGCAGGACTACCTGGTGGCCACCACCGCACAGGTGCCTTCAGCTGCAGAGGTGCAGGCCGGAGAGACCACCGTGCGGGTCTGGCGCCACCCGTCGGACCCCCTGTTGACAGGGCTGGCCGAGGCCTGCACCGCGGGGGTGATCAGCAGCTGGCTGCCCACGCCGCCCGATCCGCAGGCGCTCGCCGGGGAGCACGCCGAGACCACCGAGATGCTCGTCTACCGCCCCCTGAGACGGGCTGTCCTGCGCACCCGGCGGGCCGGCGAGACCTTCTTCACCAAAGTGGTCCGCCCTGACCGCGCCGAGGCGCTGTTCCGGCGTCATGAGCTGCTCTCTGGCCTGGGCCCGGACGTGGCGGCCACCCCCGTCCCGGGAGTCCTGGTCACCGCCGAGGTCCCCGTGGAGACCCTGGCCGTGGCGCTTGCCGCCTGGCAGCTCGGGGAGACCGACGTCCGCCCGAACCCGGCCGATGCCCTGGCCCTCTTGGACCGGCTGCCCACCGAGGCACTCGAGTTCCCCGCCCGGCCTTCCTGGACGGACCGGGTGGACCTGCACGGTGCGAGTGCGGCCACCACGCTGCCCCAGTGCGCCGAGGAGATCCGTGCGATCGCCCAGGAGATCCAGGACCTGGCCGAGCGGCTGCCAGTGGGCCCGCTCGTCCCCACCCACGGAGACTTCTACGAGGCCAATGTGTTCTGTGCGGACGGGCGTCCCCAGCGGCTGATCGATGTAGACACCGTGGGTCCCGGCCGCCGGGAGGACGACCTGGCATGCATGGTGGCTCACCTGGCCGTGCTTCAGGACTTCTCCCCGCAGCACTACCCCCGCGGGGCCGAGGTGGCCGACACCTGGGCACGGGCCTTCGAACAGACCGTGCACCCGGGTGCCTTCCGCACCCGGGTGCACGGTCTCCTGCTCAGCCTGGTCTCCGGTGCCGAACAGGCGACGGCGTTGGCCCGCCTGGACCTGGCTCGATCCTGGACCTGGCGAGCCCGCCAGGCCGCCTGACCTCAGGCCCGCGGGGCCTGATCCCCGGGCACACGCCCGGGTGCGACGTCTGCGGGACCGGACCGGCCGTCGTCGGGAAATGCCTGGTCTGTCTTTGACGACTCCGCGCCGGACTCGGTGTCCGGGGTCCAACCGTCCGCGTAGGTGCCGGTCTCATAGTCGTAGTCGACCGGCTGGCCCTCCTCGTCGGTGCGCTGGTACCACTCTGTGACCTCCTCCGCGGTGGAGTCGAAGTCCGCGCCGGCGCCACGACCCTCAGGGGCCTGCTGGACGGCGAGCTCGAATTCGTCCCCGTGCTCCTCGATGCCACGGCGGACCGCGTTCTGCACGGCGGACTCGGCATAGTCATTGCGGATCGCGGCCGGGTCGGTGCGCAGGTCCTGCAGGAACGCCACCGCCATTAGCAGCAGGATGATGGCGAAGGGCAGGGCGATCAGGATGGTCAGGTTCTGCAGTCCGGTGAGCGCGGTCTCGCCGCCGGTCAGCAGCATCACCACGGCGATGCCCATCATGCACAGACCCCAGAAGACCACCACGAGCTTCTTCGGGGAGGGATCGCCCTTGGAGGACAGGGTGCCCATGACCACGGAGGCGGAGTCGGCGGAGGTGATGAAGAAGATGGAGAGCACCACGATCACCACGAACGGGGTGAACTGGGCCAGCGGCAGGTTCTCGAACACCGTGAACAGCAGCGACTCAGCGGTGGCCTTGCCCTCGGTGCCCGGCACGCCCTGACGGTTCATCCAGATCGCGGCGCCGCCCAGCACGGTGAAGGCGAAGATCAGGATGGCCGTGGGCACGGCCATGACCACCAGCACGAACTCGCGCAGGGTGCGGCCGCGGGAGATGCGGGCCAGGAAGATGCCCACGAACGGGGTCCAGGCGATCCACCAGGCCCAGTAGAACGCGGTCCACCAGGACTGGAACTCCACGGTCCCGGCACCCCAGGACAGGGACTTGCCCATCATCGAGAAGAACTCGTCCGCGTACTCCATCACGCCCGAGGGGATCAGGTTCAGCAGGAACAGGGTGGGTCCGGCGATGAACACGAACAGGATCAGGCCCAGGGTCAGCACGATGTTCGTGGTGGAGAGGTACCGGATGCCGCGGGCCACCCCGGAGACGGCGCTGACGATGAACGCCGCGGTGAGCACGGCCAGGATGATGATCAGACCCTGGTTGCCCAGCGGCCCGGCGCCGGAGATGATCTCCACGCCCTGACCGATCTGGATGGCGGCCAGGCCCAGAGACGCCGCCGTGCCGAACAGGGTGGCGATGATGGCGAAGATGTCCACCAGGCGACCGGCGAAGCCCTCGGTCTGGCGCTGGCCGAACAGGGTGCGGAACACCGAGCTGAGCAGCGGGACGCGGCCACGACGGTAGGAGGCGTACGCGATCGAGCCGCCGACCAGGGCGTACATGGCCCAGGCGTGCAGACCCCAGTGGTAGTGCGACTGCGCCATCGCCATGTGCAGCGCAGGCGTGGAGGCCGCCTCCACGGTGTGCGGCGGGGGAGAGAGGTAGTGCGAGAGCGGTTCGGAGGGTCCGAAGAAGAAGATGCCCACGCCGATCCCCGCGCCGAACATCATGGCCACCCAGGAGAACCGGGAGAACTCGGGCTGCTCGTCGTCCTTGCCCAGACGGATCCGTCCGAACCGGCTGAAGCCGATGTAGACCATCACGCCCAGGGACACGATCGCCGCCGCGTTGAGCAGCCAGCCCATGTTGGTCATCGCCCAGCTGAACGCCGTGGAGGAGACCTCACCGACCGAGCCCGGGTTGGACACGCCCCACGTCACGAACGCGACGATCAGCACGGCGGTGATGCCGAAGACGATCTTGTCCAGGCCGAAGCGGTGCCGGGACTCCTCCACGCTGATGCCCGGGACCAGGCCGGGGTGGATGTCATGCGGGTATTCGGGCGTGCTCTGAGTGGCTGCCGTCGAGCCCTGCGGCGAGCTCTCGGTGGACTCGGTGCGTGATGCAGGAGTGGAGGACACGAGGTCCCTTCCGGTCAGGTCCCGGCCCGGTGCTCACCCGCCTCAGGGCGCGCGCACACGGGCCGGACGGGCTGGTGGTGGGTGGTTCAACGGTCCAGTATTCCCAGTTCCGCGGGCCAGGGCAAAGCCTGAGGCCGGTTCCGTGGCCATTCTCACGGGGTTGCGGGGTGGGGGAGGGCTCAGATTCCCGACGGCGGCCGTCTGGGTTCCAGCGCGAGTGGGGGTGATGGGTGGGCGGCTGGGGATGCGCCGGGCTGCAGGGTGCCCTGTCCTGCACAGGTGGCCGGTTGGATGTTCTTCTCCCCGTTCCCGTGATGTGGTCCTTATCGTGTCCGTGTTGCGTGGTCGAATATATGTACGAGGACGGCGGGGTTCTTGGGAGATCAGCAGTGAGTCACCGGGGAGGAGGTGGATCGGATGGCAGTCACCGTGGACGAGGCTGGCGCCGGCGGCACGGCCGAGGCGGGAGCAGTGCGATCTGCCGGCCCGGGGCTGGTCGCGGGCCAGCCTGCTGGTCCGGGTCGGGTTTCGGGGTCAGGCCCTTCGGATGTGCCGGTGGACACCTCGGGGCTGGGGTTGGGTGAGCTGATCGAGCTGGCACAGACGGTTGCCCAGGACCTGGCTGGCCGGTTGTGCGCTGCAGACCTGACCGAGCAGCTGGCGCCGGTGACTGAAGACTTCTCCACGGGTTCAGCCTCCCTCGCCGAGGGCTCGGCCTGCGGGGCTTCCGTCAGCGTTCCCGCCGGAACAGCCCTGAGCACTGCCGGTGGCCCCACCGCGGGTCTGGCATCGGGACCCTGGCTCGTGACGTTGGCCCAGGTGCAGTCCGGGGTGGGGCGTCTGGCCCGGGTGGTGGAGCTGGCCCAGACCGCGGTGGCCGGGGTGACCGACCGGGTGCTGCAGGACCCGAAGGCTCGGCACCGGCTGCTGGGACTGCCGCAGGGCAAGACCAGGTACCGCAATGCCGCCGAGTTCCTGGAGAAGACCCAGCAGACCCCTCGGCGGGAGACTCACCAGCGCGTGGACCGAGCCGCCCACCACCTGACCCCACCCCAGGGAGAGTCCCCAGACGGCACTGCCGTCCCGGCCTCACTGCCACAGGTAACCGGGGCCCTGCGTGATACGTCCTTGGACCCGGCCGTGGTGGATGCGATCACCAGGACACTGACCTCCGCGCGTGCTGCCGCGGTGCGGGCCGGAGCAGACCGGACCCTGGTAGATCGGCTGATCACCCAGGGCCAAGCCCGGCTGATGGGCCAGGCCCGGGGTGCTGCCCCGTCGGCGGTGAGCCGGGCCTGCGCCCGGTGGCGGACCGAGTTCGACCAGCTCATCACCGAATCCGGTGCCCGAGCCACCCAAGCGGTGGTGCATCAGGGCCGGTCAGCGAAGTACGTGCGCGAAGAGAACGGACTGTTCCTCTGGCAGCTCTGGCTCACCCAGGCCCAACACGAGATCATCCAGACCGTCACCAGCGCTGGCACCAACCCCCGCGCCCCCAAGAACCGGCAGCGCGATCACGGAACCGGGGCCCCGGGAACTCGATCCGATGGTTCCTGCCCCGAATCAGAGGACAGCCAGGGCCTGTTCGACCTCACCGCCCCCACCGGAGCGGGGGATCAAGCAGGTCAGGGCGCAGAGGGTGAAGACGACCCAGTGGATGCCGGGTTCTTCCACCCGGGGATGCTGCGGGCCGAAGAGCGTCAGCGCCAGCAGGTCGATGCGATCATCGCCGCCCTGGGCGCAGCCCTGCAGATGACCGAGGCCGACGCGCTCTCCAACACCGGCGGAGCCCGACCCCAGGTGATGGTCCACATCGACTACCAGACCCTCACCGGAGAACTGGCCGCCCACCCGAATCTGCCCCCACCCCCACCGATACCGGAGCACCTGGCTGATCAACACCCACCCGGGGTGCTGCGCGGACCGGTCGTCTCGGCCGGGACGTTCACCGGGCCGATCGACCCCCGGGCCATCCGAGCCTGGGCCTGTGATGCAGACCTGATACCCGTCGTGCTCGGAGGTGCCGGTGAAGCGTTGGACATCGGACGAGCCCAAAGACCCTTCCCGCCCGGGATCCGCAAGGCCATCATCGCCCGCGACCAAGGCTGCGCCGCCCCAGGGTGCTGGAGCCCAGCGGCCTGGTGCCAGATCCACCACATCCGGTTCTGGAAGAAACACGAAGGGCCCACCTCCGTGGAGAACGGGGTCCTGCTGTGCTCCCACCACCACCAAGCCCTGCACCACGACCAACTCACCATCCAGATGAACAACGGCATCCCGCTGGTCCAGGACACCAGCGCGTCACAGCAGACCCAGGAACACCAACCCGTCCCCGAACGCAACCTGCACTGGCACGACCAATGAACCAGGGGACAGCTGTGTCGAGAACGCGAGAGGCTGAGAGGTCAGCTCCGCTGGTAGGCGAGATCGAAGATCAGGCGCCCTGCCCGTTCCGCTTTGGACTCGAAGCTGGTCAACGGGCGGGTGGCGAATCGAGGTGCCCAGCCGCCCTCGTGGTCCACCGGGTCTTCCAGGGTGGAGGCCTGCGCTGCCTCGCGGAGGCCGGCGCGCGGCTGGGCCGGCAGGGGCGTGCCGTCCGGGGAGACGGCGCTCGGCTTCGCCTTCCGCAGCGGTTGGGCTCCGACCTCCAGTTCACGTTCCTCGAGCCGGACTCGGGTCAGGGGCGACTCCTCGCCGGCCGCTCGTCCGGGGTGCAGGTTGGTGAACTCGGGGTGGGCCTCCATGACCTGGCGCATGTGGACCGCGTAACCCGACCAGTCCGTGGCCAGCCGCAGGATGCCGCCGGGCACCAGGGCCTGGGCGGCGCGGTCGGCGAAGGCCGGGGAGATGAGCCGGCGTTTGTGGTGCTTGGTCTTGTGCCACGGATCCGGGAAGAACACCCAGATCTCCTGCACGGAGGCCGGCGGCAGAAGCCGCTCCAGCACCTCAGGAGCGTTGGCCTGCACGCCGCGGATGTTGGAGAGCTCCTGGTCCTCGATCTCCACCAGCAGGGCGCCCAGGCCCGGGGTGTAGACCTCCACGGCCAGGAAGTTCCAGTCCGGGTGTGCGGTGGCGCCAGCTACGGTCGACTCTCCGAGCCCCGGACCGACGTCCACCACCAGGGGAGCGGTGCGGCCGTAGATGCGCTCGAGATCGTCCGGGGTGAGCGTGGCGTCCGGGGCCACCGAGGTGTCCGCACGGTGCCGGGGCACGTCCAGGATGTATGCCGCGCGGCTGCGGTCCCAGCTCAGCTGCCGGCGGGTGGTCATCCGATCGCCTCGGCGGACGAAGGACACCGGCTCGCGGCGGTACAGGGCAGGATCGGGGTTCGGGTTGTGACCGTGTTCGTGCTCGCTCATCAGGCGTCCAGCCTACGTGGATGCAGCGTGCGTTCAGATTCGCCGCCGAGCCAGAAGCAGTGGCGGGCATCAGCATGCATGCCCACCACTGGTTCTGGGTCAACGGGACTCTGGAGCCGGTTCAGAGGGGAAGATCTCCTCTGCGGCGGTGAGGAAGTCGCGCATCACCGGACCATTGGTCTGGGCGCCGCCGAAGCCCTCGTTGAAGAACAGGGCCACAGCCAGGTCGCCGTGGATCGCCACCAGCCAGGTGTGTGCCAGGGTCTCGCCCTCAGAGACGAACTGGGCGGTGCCGGTCTTGGCCAGCACGGGGGCGCCCGGGACCTCCTGCAGGATCGGCACGGTGCCGTGGGTGACGGTCCCGGTCATCATCTCGCGCAGCTGGACCGCCTCCTCCTCGGTCAGGCCACCGTCCCCTGGGGCCGCCGCGGTGGGGAGGTCGATCTCCGGGTGACTGACCACCACTGGCTGGACGGTGTGACCGGCCGCCACGGACGCTGCCATCGTGGCCATGCCCAGAGGCGAGGCCTGCACCACGCCCTGGCCGAACAGGTTCGCGGCGTGCTCCGTGCCCTCGGAGTCCTCCGGGATCGAGGCCAGGAACGCGCCGTTCAGACCCACCACCGGCTCCGGCGTCAGCCCCAGGGCACGTCCGGCAGCGGCTTCATCCTCGGGGGAGATGTCCTGCCACTGCCCCACGAACACCGTGTTGCAGGACTGCGCCATCGCCTCCTTCAAAGGAATCGCTCCGAGCGAGGCGGCCGGGTAGCCGTCGAAGTTCTTGATCTCCATGCCGCCCACATTGATGGTCGGCGGGCACTGCACCGCGGTCTCCGGGGTCATCCCGTTGCGCAGCATGGCCAGGCCGGTCACCACCTTGAACACGGAGCCTGGGGCATACCTCCCGGACGTCCCGATCGGCGTGCTCATCCCCTCCGGACCGGCCGCAGCTGCCAGCACATGCCCGTCCGAGGGGCGCACCGCAACCAGAGCCGAGGGGACTCCGGAATCGGCCAGGGTCCGCTCGGCCAGCTCCTGCAGTCTGCGGTCCAGAGTGGTGGTCAGGTCCTGGCCAGGCACGGGATCCACCGTGAATCCAGGGCTTCCCGACGACGGCCCGTCACCGTCTGTGGTCTGCTCACCGGAAGTGCCCGGTGCGCTGGGCGAGGCCCCTGGGGAGGCGCTGCCGGAAGTCTGGGGCGAGGAGCCGCCGTCGGGAAGCGCGGTGCCGTCCGGGTTCTGGACCGTGATGTCCAGACCAGGCGTCCCGACGAGGTACTCGTCCCAGGTGGCCTGCAGTCCGGAGAGCCCGGCGGGCTGACCGGCGGTGAGCCGTCCGTCCGAGTTCTCCACCTGCTCGGCGGTGGGCTCGCCGTAGGTGCCGAGCACGCCGCGGGCGAAGGCGCGCGTGGGAGCGAGCACGGCGGTGTCCTCGATCAGTCGGCCGCCCGGGACCTGCTGGACCGCGGAGGTGGGCAGGTTCACCGAGCCGTCCGCGCGCAGGGTGATCGCCTCCACGAACGCCTGCTCGCCGGCAGAGGCCGCACGGGCGGCGAAGGCGTCGGGGTCGATCTCGGCCATGGCCGCCAGAGCTCGCGCGGAGGACTCGACCTCGTCCGGGGTGATGTGGGACTTGTCCAGACCCAGCCGGACCACATCCCGCTCCATCATCAGCGGGTCGCCGGCGCCGTCCAGGATGCGCCCGCGATCGGCGACCGTGGTCTCCACTTCCAGGGTGCCACCCGGGGCGAGCCCTGCCACGACGTCGTCCGGGCGCAGATCCAACTCCCAGGCCTGGGCGTCCTCATCCCAGATCAGGTCAGCGGTGGTGGGGTAGGTCCAGGCCGAGCCCTCGGCGCCCAGCTCTGTGAGGTCCCAGGCGACGTCGAGGTCGGCGGTGGCCCGGTTCGCATCATCACGGTCCACCGCGACGTCGTTGACCGTAACATGGCCGCGCGCCTCGCCCAGGGGCTCGAGGACGGTGGGCAGTTCTTCTGCCACGGGAGCGGAACCGTCGGTCAGTGGCAGGTCCGAGAACTCGCGGGTGTCGATGGCGGTGGCGAGCCGCTCGGCGGTCAGACGCGGATCCGGGCGGGTGTCCGTCTGGCAGGCCGTCAGGGCGAGGACGCCGGACAGCAGCACCCCGGTGGCGGCACGCCGCAGGACCTGGCTGCGGGTGGGCTGTGGGGGAGTTGTGGGCGCCATGTCTGTCCTCTGGTGGGGATGGTGCTGCGTGGTGTCAGCGTACGGGTCCACCGGCGCGGACCCTGGTGGTCGACCTGGACCGGGTGGGCCGGGCTGAGCAGGCGGGGCACGGCAGGTGGCACGAACTCCATGGTGCGCCTGACAACACTGGGCGAGGGGCCGTCGTCGGGATGTTCAGGCAATCGTCACCAGATCGGTACCGTTCTGAGACCTGCGCCCTGAGCGGAGCCACACCCGCGAGGCTGGTCCGGTTGACCCGCGCCTGCGAGCATGGAGACATGAACGGTGCGAACAGTGTCCTGAGCCTGATCCTGAACATCATCTGGCTGCTCTTCGGCGGGCTCTGGCTCGCGCTGGGCTACATGCTGGCCGGGGTGGTGTGCTGCCTGCTGATCGTGACCATCCCGTTCGGCATCGCGTCCTTCCGGATCGCCGGATACGCGCTGTGGCCGTTCGGCCGCATGGTGGTGGACGCGCGCCCGGTCACCGGTCCGTTCACCGTGCTGGGCAACGTCATCTGGTTCATCGTGGCCGGGATCTGGATCGCGATCGGCCACGTGCTGACCGCCATCCCCATGTTCCTGAGCATTGTGGGCATCCCGCTGGCCATCGCCAACCTGAAGATGATCCCGGTGTCCCTGATGCCGCTGGGCAAGCGGATCGTGGACTCCGGCTCGGCCGGCTCCCTGCCGCAGTACGCCCCCGCCGGACACGGTCACCGCTACCCGGTGGCACCGTACCGGGGCTGAGACTGATGCCGATGTCGGACCCGGCCTGAGCCCGGACCTCAGGCGCGGGTGGAGCCGCCGGACTGGCCAGCCCCGCCCTGAGACCCCTTGCTGCCCTTGCCCTTGGAGCGCAGGTCCAGCGACTCGTCGTTGAGCAGGGCGTCCACACGGGCCGCGGCCTCATCGGCGGACGGGGCCACGTAGTTCGGGTCGTGGGCACGGCGGCGGTTGCGCAGCACGCGAGCGATGATCCACCACGCCAGGAACAGCAGCACGGCGGCCAGCACCACATTGGAGAACACGTCCGCGTAGTCCGAGACCAGGTGCCAGGACTCGCCGAGCAGGTAGCCGCCCCAGACGAAGATCGTGTTCCAGAGGGCCGAGCCCAGCAGAGTCAGTAGGGTGAACAGGCCCAAGTGCATGCGCTCGATGCCCGCCGGGATGGAGATCAGCGAGCGGAAGATCGGCACCATGCGGCCCAGGAATACGGTCCAGTAGCCGTGCTTGTGGAACCAGCGCTCGGTCTTCTCTACGTCCTCGAAGTCCACCAGCGGCAACCAGTCGGCGATCCGGTACATCCGCCGCCGTCCCAGGGCCGCGCCGATGCCGTACAGCGCCACGGCGCCCACCACGGAGCCGATGGTCGCCCAGATCACGGCCTCCCACGGGCCGAACGAGCCGTTCGCGGCGGTGAACCCGGCCAGCGGCAGGATCAGCTCCGAGGGGATGGGCGGGAAGATGTTCTCCAGGAACACCGCCAGCGCCACGCCGATCGGACCGATCGCCTCCATCACCTGCACCACGATGTCGCCGAGCCAGCCGTAGGAGACCTCGCCCCCGTCCTGGGCGGCGGTGGCCACCGGGAGATTCCCGACGACGGCACTCACCTCAGCGGGGGCGGGCAGGGCGGACAGCGGGGAGACAGAGGAAGACATGGCCCCCATTGTTCCGCATGACCTGGGGTGGGAGGTCCCGGGCGCGCAGGCGGGTGCCGAACCTCACGGGGAGGAACCAACTGGACGGGCCCGCCGGCGTGGGGCAGCCGTGGCAGGTCAGGAGCGGGTGTCCTGGGCTGCTGCCCTGTGGAAAGCTGCACAGGGTACGGGCATAGTGGAGGACATGAGGCTCAAGCCGTCCACCGCCGAACTGGTCGGCGCGCACGTGATGAGCTGGGTGTCCCTGTCCCCGAGCTTCATCCCGCGGACCTGGTGGATGACGGCGGTCTCCACGGGCTTCTCGCAGGCGTTCGGGTACCTGGTGGGCGCGGCCGGGCATGGACTGGCCCGATCCGCCGTACGGCTGACCGGTGCGGAGATCGCCGTGGACCCGGCGAGACTGCAGCCGGTGCGCGAACGGGTCCCCTGGGCGATGGCCGGCATCAGCGCCGTGGCCTGGCTGCGGTCGGTGAACCGCCAGGCAGAGATCTGCGGACTGATGGAGACCCGACCCATCCCGTTGAAGGAGCACGCCTACGGCACCGTCATGGGTGCGGCCCTGGGCGCCTCGCTGATCCAGGCTGGCCGCGCGCTCACGGCAGGCGGTCAGGCTGTCTCTCGCGTCCTGCGGCCCGCGCTCCCGGAACCGGCAGCGGCACTGGCTGGAGCCGTCGTCGCGGGTGCTGCCACCACCCTGGTGCTGGACAAGGTGGTCTACCGGCGCCTGCTGGAGCGCGTCTCCCGGGCCGCCCACGAGACCAATGACCTGCTGCTGCCCGGGCGCTTCCAGCCCACCGAGCCGGAGCGATCCGGATCGCCGGCGTCCCTGGAGCCGTGGGACACGCTGGGGTCCAAAGGGCAGGCCGTGGTCTCGGACGGCCCGCGCGCGGTGGACATCGAGGCCGCCACCGGGGAGCCCGGGCTGACGCCGATCCGCGCCTACGCCGGCTGGCGCGAAGACCGAGACCTGGAGGCCACCGCCCAGGCCGTGGTGGCCGAGCTGCGGCGCACCGGCGGGTTCGAACGGAAGGTGCTGCTGGTCATCAACACCACCGGGACCGGGTGGCTGCAGGAGTGGTCGGCCTCGGCGGTGGAGTTCCTCACCGGTGGGGACTGCGCGCTCGCGGCCATGCAATACACCTATCTGCCCTCGGGCGTGGCCATGGTGGTGGACCGCGCCACACCCACGGCTGCGGGGGAGGCGCTGCTGCACGCGGTGGAGGCCGAGCTGGCCACACGTCCGGCCGACCGTCGCCCGATGCTCCTGGTGGGCGGGGAGTCCCTGGGGGCGCTGGGTGGGACGTCCGCGTTCGACGGGCTGCAGGACATGCTCGAGCGGGTAGACGGTGCTGTCTGGACGGGGATGCCGCGGATCTCCGCGTTCTGGCGGCAGCTGGTGTCCCGGCGGCGCCTGGGTACCCCGGAGATCCTCCCCGTGGTCGACGACGGCCGGCACGTCCGGTTCGTCTCTCGCCCCCGCGACCTGGTCACCGACATCACTGGGGTGGACTACGGGGAATGGCACCACCCGCGCGTGGTGGTGGCCCAGCACCCCTCCGACCCCGTGGTGTGGTGGAGCCCGGAGCTGATGTGGCGGGAGCCGGAGTGGGCGCGCGAGCAGGCCGGATCCGACGTCTCCCGGTCGGTGCGGTGGATGCCCTGGGTGACGTTCTGGCAGGTCGCCTCGGACATGCCGCGATCAGCCACCGTCCCTGGTGGACACGGTCATCGATATCTGGAGGAGATGGTCTCCTACTGGGCCGCGGTGCTGGGGCTGGATCCGCTGGAGGACCGCTCGAGTATCATGCAGGCGATCCGTCGACTGATCGTGCCCAGCGAGGGGTGAGCGCCGGGTCTCACCCACTGGCGAACCGGATGTCTTGCCCGGCGGGGTCGCCAGGCGTAGCTTCGCCGCATGGCTATCCGCTGGTACTCCGTGGTGATCGACTCCCAGGACGTGGCCGCCCAGGCTCGATGGTGGGCTCAGGTGCTCTCCTGGGAGATCGTCTACGAATCAGACGACGAGGTGGTGATCGTGCCGCCGATCGCCGTCCAGCAGGAACAGGACCCGTCCTCCACCCCGTTCGCCGACCGTGCTCAGGGGTGGGTGTTCGTGCCCGTCCCGGAGGGCAAGACCGTGAAGAACCGGATCCACCTGGACCTGGCACCGGACCGGGACTCGGACCACGCCGCCGAGGTCCAGCGGCTGGTTGACCTCGGTGCGCGCCACGTGGATGTGGGCCAGATCGAATCCGGGCCGGACGCCGTCACCTGGACCGTGCTGGCCGACCCCGAGGGCAACGAGTTCTGTCTACTCTCCCCGCGTGACTGACATGACTGACGCGACTGATCGGAGCACCCCATGAACACCGAGGACCGACTTCTGACCTGTCTCTGGTTTCCCGGTGAACAGGCAGAGGCGGCTGCGACCCACTACGTGGACACCTTCGCGCCCTTCCGACGGGACACCGCCCTGGGCACTGTCACTCGGGCGCCTCTGGACCTGGTGGACCGGGACGGAGAGTTCCGAGCTGAGATCCGCCGGGAGGGCGACGACGTCCACGTCGAGCAGGGGCGGGTGCTGATGGTCGAGTTCACCCTGGACGGCCGCCCGTTCATCGCGATGGACGACAACCGCTCCGGGCGGACCTTCACCGATGCCACCTCCTTCCAGGTGATCTGTGAGGATCAGGCCGAGGTGGACCACTTCTGGGATCGGCTCACCGCGGGCGGCGAGGAGGTCATGTGCGGTTGGCTGAAGGACCGGTTCGGCGTGAGCTGGCAGGTGGTGCCCCGGCTGCTGATGAAGCTGATGTCCGGTGCCGACCGTGAGGCGGCCGGGCGGGTGCAGCGGCAGATGATGTCCATGGTCAAGCTGGACCTGGCGCCCCTGGAGGCCGCCGCGCGCGGCTGACGCAGTACCTCAGGGGATCCTGCCCCGGCGTACGCTGAGGGCTCATGGAACCCTGGATGGCCCTCGCCGCGCTCGCCGCCTGCATGGTCGGGGCGTGCCTGCAGCGTGTGTCCGGAGCCGGCGTCGGACTCGTGGTGACCCCCGTGATGGTGCTGATCTTCGGCCCCGTCTCCGGGGTGCTGCTCACCAACGCGACCACCATCGTCTCCGCCGCCCTGATCATGTCCGTGGTCTGGCGGAACATCGACTGGCACCGCTTCCGGCAGATCGCACCCATCGGGCTGCTCGGCTCCGTGGCCGGAGCGCTGCTGGTGGGGGCACTGCCCGCAGCCGTCCTGCAGGTGGTGGTGGGCGTCGTCGTGCTGGTGGCCCTGGTGATGACCTTCGCCCTGCCGCGCGTGCCCCATCTGACCGGGCCCGCGCCGGGAGTGGCCGCTGGGACCGTGGGCGGGTTCCTGAACACCGTGGCGGGGGTGGCGATGCCGGCCATGGTCATCTACGCCACCGTCTCGCGCTGGGAGCAGGCGCGGTTCGCGGCCACCCTGCAGCCGGTGTTCCTCACCTTCGGCGCACTGTCCGTGGCCACCAAGCTGGGCATGGGGACCGCCTCGGTGGAGCAGCTGCCGCCGCTGTGGTTCTTCGGGCTGCTCGCCGCCGGGATCGTGCTCGGGGTGCTGGCCGGCTCCGTGCTCTCGAAGAGGGTCAGTGCCGTGCGGGCCCGATGGGTGGCCGTGATCCTGGCCGGAGCCGGTGCCACTCTGACTGTGGTGCGTGGGCTGACGCTCTGATCCAGCCGTGACACGCCGCACGAGATTGGCGATAGGCTGAAGGGCGGAACCACACCGACCCATCGGAAGGACACCCCCATGAGCATTGTCCAGATCCCCCTGCGCCTGACCTCAGGCGCCTTCATCCTGAACTCCGGCATCGGCAAGACCAAGATCTCCGAGGAGCAGGCTGAGGGCATGCGGGACATGGCCGCCAACGGCATCCCCATGCTGAAGGACCTGAGCCCGGCCCAGTTCAAGCAGTTCATCGTGGCCTCGGAGATCGGTGTGGGTGCGGCCCTGCTGGCTCCGTTCGTTCCCGGCTGGCTGGCCGGCGCCGCCCTGACCGCCTTCTCCGGCGGACTGCTGGCGATGTACAAGAACACTGAGGGCATGACCCAGGAGGACGGCATCCGTCCCACCCAGGAGGGCACCGCCGTGGCCAAGGACGTCTGGATGGCCGGCATGGGCCTGGCCCTGATGGCCGACGGCGCCGTGAACCGCACCGCCCGCAAGAACGCCGCCGCCGCCCGCCGTGCCAAGCGCATCGGCAAGGCCAAGGACTCCAAGGTCGAGGCCATCAACAAGGCCCGCGACGAGCAGATCGAGGCCCTGCGTGCCGCTCGTCACGACCTGGCGGAGCTGCGCAAGCAGATCTGATCCCGCTCAGGCACTGACCGCCTGACACCCACTGAGGCCACGCCGCAGGTGCTCCTGCCGCGTGGCCTCAGTCGTCCCCGCAGACGGGCCCGGGGGAGCGGGGGAGCCGAGCGGTGCGCGGGGGCTCGGAACCGTGTGGAGCGCGGGGCGGGGAGCGGGAGGCGGGGAGCCTGTCAGCCGGAGATCCGGGAGGCCAGCCGTGCGGTCTGGTCCGGGGTCAGCACCGCTGCGGGGTGGGGGCCAGCGCCCAGCAGGTCCGCGCGCAGGTCGTTCAGCTGCTCGGTGTGTGCGGGCGCCAGCGCGGGGCCGGCGGCGAGCACCAGGTTCCCGGCCTCGCGCCGCTCGATCAGGTTCGCGTCGGCCAGCGTCCACGCGCCGCTGAGCCCCGCACCCGCGGCAGCCTGGTCCAGGCCGGCGGCCTGCCTGGCGTAGAACCGGTGGCCGTTGTCGTCACCCACGTTGACCAGCAGCAGCCCTCGCTCGGTCAGGGCACCCAGCAGCACGGCGTAGAAGTCCGTCCCGGTCAGATGCTCCACCTCACCCTCGCCGGTGTAGATGTCCAGCACCACGGCGTCGAACAGACGGGGGCTCAAAGCGGCGAGTTCGACACGCGCGTCCCCGATCACCACCTCCAACTCCGTCCCCTCCGGCAGCGGCAGCTCGGTGATCACCAGGGACGGCAGCTCGCGTTCCAGCTCCACCGTCACCTGGTCCGACCCCGGTCGCGTGGCCTGCACATACCGGGGAAGCGTGAGCGCCCCGGCCCCCAGGTGCAGGACGCTGATCGGCTCGCCCAGCGGGAACGAGTGGTCGAGCAGCGCCGCCATCCGAGCCAGGTACTCGTACCGGATCCGGGTGGGCTCGGCCAGGTCCACGTGGGACTGGATCATCCCCCCGATCTCCAGCACCCAGCCGTCGTCATGCTCATCCGGGACGATCCGCGCCTGCTGTCCGGACACGCTGAGCTGCACGGTGCGGCCGGAGGGTGAGGGGGCGGCGGGCGGCGGAGGAGATGGAGGGCAGACCATGGGTCCATTCTTCCGTTACGCTGAGCCGCGTGAGCACCGCTCTGGAGATCCACTACCCCTTCACGGGCCGCTGGCTGGTGCAGAACAGTCCGGCGAACCGGGTTCCCAGCCACGGCACGGAGCTGTTCGCCACGGCACATGCCATCGACTTCGTCCCGGTGGATGAGCAGGGCCGCACGGCTTCGGTGCGGCTGCGGTCTCTGGTCCGCACCGAACCGCCGGAGTCCTTCCCGGGCTTCGGCGCGCCGATCCTGGCCCCGGTTGCCGGGACAGTGGTCTCCGCGCATGACTCCGTGCCGGACCACCATGCCCACCGCGGGCTGCCCTCCCTGAGCTACGCCCTGACCCAGCGACGCCGACTGGCTGACGGCTGGGCCGGGCTGGCCGGGAACCACGTGATCATCCGGGTGTCCGAGCGCGGCACGTTCGTGGCACTGTGCCACCTGCAGCGGGGCAGCGTCCGGGTGTCGGTGGGGGAGATCGTCCGGACCGGTCAGCCGGTGGGTGCCTGCGGGAACTCCGGCAACAGCACCGAGCCGCACCTGCACCTGCAGGCCCAGGACGCCCCTGACCCTGCCGCGGCTGCGGCCGTGCCGTTCACCCTCCAGGGGTCAGTGCCGCGCAACGGGCAGATCGTCCACGTTCCCTGACCCGAGGCGGCGCTCAGCCGCCGATCTCTGCGGGCGTGGACCAGCCGTCGTCGGGATCTGCCGGAAGGTCCTTGAGCACCTTCGCGGGCACGCCAGCGGCCACGCTGTCGGCCGGGATGTCCTTCACGACGACGGCCCCCGCGCCGATCACGGAATTCTCACCGATGGTGACGCCAGGGCCGACGATCACCCCGCCGCCGAGCCAGACGTTGTCCTCGATGGTGATGGGGGCGCTGCCCTCCCACTTGTCCCGGCGGGGGCCGGCCTCGAGCGGGTGGGTGGCGGTGAGCAGCTGCACGTGCGGGCCGAACTGGCAGTCCGCGCCGATCCGCACCGGGGCGATGTCCAGCACCGTGAAGCCGAAGTTGGCGAAGGTGCGCGCGCCAATGCTGATGTACCGGCCGTAGTCCACGTGGAACGGGGGACGGATCTCGATGCCCTCGCCGGCGTGGCCGAGCAGCTCCTGGAGGATGCGGCGGCGCTCGGCACGGTCCGTGATGGAGCTGGCGTTGTACCGCTCGGTCAGCAGCTGGGCGCGCGTGGAGAGCTCACCGAGCTCCGGATCCAGGGCGATGTACGCCTCTCCGGCCTCCATCCGCTCACGCATGGACCGGCCATTGGGACGGTAGGGGTTCGTGGGGGTGGGGGGTGTGCCGGCGGCGTCGGTGCCAGTCAGGGGGCTCATGGTCCCACCCTACGGAGCGTTCGGGCCTCGTTCACAGCGTGTGGCTGGGATTCCGCGGTCGAGGACCACCGTCACCACGGATTCTCAGCCACACGTTGTCCTCGGCGGTCACGAGAACAGCTGCTGGACCAGTGCGATGACTCTGACGAACCCGTTGTTCAAGTCCTCATGCGTCACACGGATCACCCGCCACCCGTGGCTCTGGAACCACGCGTCCCGTCGAGCGTCAATGGCCTGCTGTGCGCGAGTCAGGTGGTGGCCGCCGTCGTACTGCAACGCGATTCTCCATTGTGGATAGGCGAGGTCTGCGGTGAACGGCGCCCCCGGTGCGGGCGAGACCTGCAGCTCCGGCTCTGGGAGTCCCGCGCCCACGAGAGCGAGCCGCAGCGCCGTCTCCGGGGATGAATCGGCGCCGACTGGGATCAGGCCCAGTGCCGCTCGGGCCAGCCGGACGCCCTTGAAGGTGCCGATGGTCGAGAGCTCCTGGTCGAGTCGTGCCGGTGTGGTCAGAGGGGAGTGCCTGATTCCGTTGACCCAGGGGGAATGCACAAGATGGTCACCGGCCGCCACCAGATCGATCAGCTGCCCGTCGTCCATCATCGCCGCCAGATCCAACCACGCCCGCTCCGGTGTGACCGCGGGAACGTCGAAGCGGACGCTGCGATGTCGCTCAGGCAGTGGACGGCGGTGGCCGACGACTCCCGCGCGCTGGGCCCGGCGACGCTGGTCTGGGCCGGTGAGATGAACTCGCGGGTCGCCGGCCAGGGCTGGGGGCAAGGGCACTCCATAGAGATGCGCGGCGGTGGTGTGGGAGACGAAGCCTCCGCAGACCTGGGTGAGGGCGGCCAGCGATGCGGTGTCCAGCCCGTGAGGCGGTTCGTCGAGCCGCAGATAGGACCACGGCATCTCCGGGAACAGGGAGGACCGATACAGGCCGTGAGAGACGCGCCGCAGATCCGACCTCTGGAGGCGTTCATCCGAGACGTCAGCGGCTCGGGCCGCGGCACGCGTGAGGTGGGCGCGCCGGATGATGGGAGGCAGAGGTCTGCGAGCAGTCATGGACTCACCGTGCCGGGTGGAGGTTCGCCGGGACGACCTGCAGGGGGCAGCTGTGGAGAGGCGGCTGCTCTGGAGCACCTGTGGAGGAACGACGGGAGGTCTCCAGGGCATCCTCGTGGAGAGTGTGGCTTGAAATCCGCGGTTGCAGACCGAAGGACCTGTGATGTCAAGCCACACGGTGGACGTGGGGCGAGGAACCCGCATCAGGCGTCTGCGCCGGGGGAGCATCTGGCCGCGGAACGCTGGGGCGGGGGAGAATGCGGGGATGGACACCGATCATGGCACCCCGGACCACGTCGCCGGCACCCCGGACACCGATTCAGACGCCAGCACACCGGCCCCGGAGCCGCGCACACCGACCGGCAGCGTCGAGACCACGAAGGCCGGGCCCCTGCTCCACCTGGCGCGCGAACTGCAGCATCCGCCCACCGTGGTCTGGGACCACCTGACGGACCCGACCCTGCTGGGTGGCTGGTATGGCACCTGGACGGGAGAGCCGTCGTCGGGAAGCGTACAGCTGGCCATGGTGGAGGCGCCGGACAGCCCCGGCGAGTGCCGCATCCGCCGCTGCGAGCGCGGGCACGCGCTCGAGGTGACGCTGGCGGACCCGGAGGGCAACGCATGGCAGCTGGACCTGGGGCTGGCAGAGCGTCCCGACGGCGGCACTCACCTGACCTTCCAGCAGTCACTGGGCGGGTTCGAGGGCATGGCGGCCGATGTGGGTCCGGGGTGGGAGTACTATCTGGACCGCCTGGCGGCGTCCCTGGACGGGCGCGATGTGGAATCCGTGGTGTGGGAGGCGTACTGGCCGCACCAGCGTGAGCACTACGCGGTGGGCTCGCCCGGCCGGGCAGACTCCTCCGACTGACCCTCCGCTGTGGACCCGGCATCGTCCTCCGGTCCCAGCAGGGAGCGGGGCATGAACGGGGTGCCGGTGGAGACGTCGTCGTCCAGGGCGTCGATCGCCCACAGCGAGTCCGCCTCAGCCAGCCAGGGCGTGCGCGGACGGGTGACGGGGGCGTCCTCACGGGCGGCCTCGGCCACCGTCCGGGCGGTGGTGCGGGCGGCCACGGTCTGCTCATCCAGGAACTTCAGCACCCCGGTGTGCCGGGTCCGCAGCTGCAGCACGTCCCAGGCGGGCAGCCCGGCGGCGAGCTGACGGGCGCGCAGCAGCTCGGCGTCGAACGCGGCGCCGGCCACCAGCACGATGAACCCTGCCCACACGAGCACCAGCACCGTGATCACGCCGTTCAGCGTCCCCAGTACGCGGTCAAATGCCCCGAAGGACTCCGCGAGCCAGCCCAGGATGACCGTGGCGGCGAACAGCAGCACCACGGTCACCACGCCCCCGGCGGACATCAGCCGGTAGTGCGGCAGCTTCACGTTCGGGCCCCGGTAGTACGCCAGGGAGACGGTGAAGATCAGGATCGCCAGGATCACCGGCCACTTCAGCGCGTTCCACGTGGCCACGGACTCGGCGGTGAACCCGAGCACCCGCCCGAGCCGTTCGGAGAACTCGCCGCCGATCACCACCAGCGTCAGGGTGGCGATCATCCCGAGCATCAGCACCAGGGTCTCCAGCGCCACCACGGTGCGGAACCACAGGAACTGCCGTCCCTCGCGGGTGTCGTGGATGCGGTGCATGGCCCGGTGGAACGAGGCCACGGCGTTGGACGCGGAGATCAGTGCGCCCACCAGGCCCAGCACCACGCCGAGCACGCCGCCGGAGGTGTTGGCCAGGGCGAGCAGCGCACCGGCTGCCACCTGCGGGTCCACGCCGGGGATCAGCTCGTGGATCAGCTGCGCGCCGGTGTGGACGGTCTCGTCGGCCATGCCCACCAGGGAGACCATGGACACCATCGCCACCAGGGCCGGCAGCAGGGAGAGCATGGAGTAGAAGGTCATCGACGCCGCCACGTCCCACACCTGCAGGTCCACCAGGCGCATGACGGTCCGCCGGATCACGTAGGCCTGGGACACCCGAGGTTCGCGGTAGGTGCGGGCGGGGCGCTCGCGGCGGAACAGGCGGCTGGGCATGCTTCGAGGGTAGCCGGGTCCTGCGTGCGGCACCGTGATCGAAGTGCCAGGATGGACGGACGAGAACGGACCAGTCGAAGGGGAACACATGTCCATCCGCACCAGCCACCGCACCCGCTCCGCCCGCATCGGAAGGACCGCCTCCCTGGGACTGGTCGCCGCGCTCGCTGCCTGGGGCCTGACCGCCTGCACGGTCACCTCCGGAGAGGAGTCCTCGCAGAGCCCGACGACGGCCACCACCTCGGCCGCGGAGGGCACCTCCCCCAGCGGCTCGCCCAGCGAGTCCTCGACGTCCCCGACCTCCGCCTCCGAGTCACCGTCCGCGTCGGCCTCGCCCTCGGAGTCCTCCACCGGATCCGGTCAGGCGGCCGGTGTGATGAGCCTGGACCAGCTCGGCGAGGCCCTGCTGGACGAGGAGAGCTTCCCGGTGGCGGACTCGGTGACCCGTGAGGACACCCGGGTGGAGTCGGCGCCGTTCACCATGTACGTCAACCTCAACGGGTTCACGCCGGAGGGGGAGTGCGCCACCGCCCTGGAGAAGGTCAACACGTTCGAGGCCCCGAAGTCCTCCGCTGTGGCCTCGACCTACACCACGGACCTGCAGCCGAGCGGCGACTCCGAGGCGGCCACCGTGCAGTTCATGGCCGTGACCACCCAGAGCGCCATGGACGCCATGTCCGTCTACTCGGAGATCCCCGAGGCCTGCGGCACCCTGCAGGGCGATGAGGGCACCGGCGCCACCGCCACGTTCTCACCCGTGGAGCTCGGCTCCGGCGCCGAGGACGTGCACGCCATGGAGCTGCGCATCGAGGCCCCCGACGGACAGGAGCAGACCATCGTGATCGGTGGACGCTCCGAGGGACGCAACCACCTGTATGCGGTGCTGTCCGTGGCAGATCTGGAGGACGCCCAGTCCATCCTGACCGCTCAGGGGGAGCGGTTCGACCAGGCCCTGGAGCAGCTGGACTCCTGAGACCAAGACGGCCCCGCGCCTGGCCGGTGATGAACCGGTCAGGCGAGGGGCCGTCGTCGGGAAGGGCCTGTTCAGAGGTCGATGTCCGTGGGGTGCAGCACCCGCGCCAGGAAGTCCTGGGTCCGCTCCTGCTGGGGATCGCCGATCACCTGAGCGGCCGGGCCCTCCTCCACCACCACGCCGCCGTCCATGAAGACCACGCGGTCGGCCACCTCGCGGGCGAAGCCCATCTCGTGGGTGACCACCAGCATGGTCATGCCCACCTTGGCCAGGCGGCGCATCACGGAGAGCACCTCGCCCACGGTCTCGGGGTCCAGAGCTGAGGTCGGCTCGTCGAAGAGCATCAGCTGCGGGTCCATGGATAGCGCCCGGGCGATCGCCACGCGCTGCTGCTGACCGCCGGAGAGCTGGTCCGGATAGCGGGTCTCCATCTCGGAGAGCCCCACGCGCTCCAGGTTGGTCCGGGCCACCTGTTCGGCCTCGGCCTGCGAGCGGTTGAGGACCTTGCGCTGGGCGATGGTGCAGTTCTCCAGCACGGTCAGGTGCGGGAACAGGTTGAACTGCTGGAAGACCATGCCCACGTGGCGGCGCATGGTGTCCAGGTCCACGTCCGGGTCGGTGACCTCGAACCCGCCCACGGTGACGGTGCCGGAGTCGGGCACCTCCAGCAGGTTCACGCAGCGCAGCAGGGTGGACTTGCCGGAGCCGGACGGCCCGATCAGGCAGACCACCTCGCCGGGGGCCACCTGAAGGTCGATCCCGCGCAGCACGTGGTTGTCCCCGAAGGACTTGTTGAGCCCGACGACGTCCACGCCGGTGGCCTCGAAGGTCGCCTTGGCCTCCGCCTCAGCGGGGGAGGCGGCGGCGTCGGTGCCGGTCTGGGGGCGGACGGGGACCTGCTGCTCGGGCGTGCCGGGGGTGCCCGGAGTGCTCTCAGGAGTGGTGCTCATGGCTCACGCGTCCTTTCGGGTGGCTCGGGAGGGCCGGGCGGACCGGGACTCGAAGCGGCGGGCCAGCAGGGAGAGCGGCACGGTGATGATCAGGTACATCAGGCCGGCCACCAGCACGGGGGTCAGTCCGGCGCCGAGCGCGGTGATGCCGTCGCGGCCGAACTTGGTCAGCTCATACTCGTGCGCGGCCAGTCCCAGCACGTAGACCAGGGAGGAGTCCTTGGTGAGCAGGATGACCTCGTTGGTCAGCGGGGGCAGGACCAGGCGGAAGGCCTGCGGGATGACGATGGTCAGCATGGCCCGCCAGCCGGGCATGCCCAGGGAGCGTGCGGCTTCGTACTGGCCCATGGGCACGGCCTGCAGCCCGGCGCGCAGGGTCTCGGAGATGTAGGCGGCCGAGACCATGCCCAGCGCAGCCATCACCACCACCGGGATGGGCCACTGCACGCCGAAGGCGATCGGCACCCCGTACCCGAAGGCGATGAACACCAACAGGGCGGGCACGCCGCGGAAGAACTCGGTGTAGGCGGTGGCGATCCACCGGTAGGGGGCGAAGGAGCTCATCCGCATCAGGGCCAGGACGATGCCGCCGATCAGGCCCACGATGAACGAGGTGACCGTGTACAGCAGGGTGTTGCCCAGCCCGACCAGGATCACGTCCGGGAACATCGGGCCGATCGCGGCGAAGTTGAAGACGGAGGTGCCCAGGGTCTCCCAGTCCATGGCCAGCAGGATCGCGGCGATCACGGCCACGAACACGGCGGCCTGGATGCCGATGGAGATCTGGCGGCGGCGTTTGGCCCGTCCGGGGCGGGGTCGGGTGGCGCTGGTCTCGGCCGGTGCGCTCGGGCTGGATGCGGTGCTCACTGGCCGTCCTCCTCGGTGTCGGTGCTCTCGGATCCGGCCGCGGCGCCGGACTGGGTGATGTGGGCGTCAGCGGCCTCCTGGCCGAACCACTTGGTGCGCAGCTCGTACAGGGTGCCGTCCTCCTCCATCTCGGTCAGGGACCGGTTGACGGCCGAGAGCAGCAGGGAGTTCTCGGGGCCGACGCCGATCCCCAGAGACTCCCCGGTGTCGAAGGAGTCCACCACGGAGAAGCGCTCATCGTCCTTGAGGCCGTAGAGGATGACGGACTGGTTGCCCAGCAGGGCGTCCACGGTGCCGGCCTTGAGGGCCTCCAGCTGCATGCCGCCGTCCTCGAACTGCACGGTGTTCAGGCCCTGTTCCTCGGCGTAGGCCTCACCGGTGGTGGCGGCCTGCACGCCCACGCGTTTGCCCTGGGCGGAGTCGATGTCGGTGATCCCGGAGTCCTTGCCGGACACCAGGACCAGGTCATCGTCCAGGTAGGGCAGGCTGAAGCCCATCAGACGCTGGCGTTCTTCGGTGATGGAGATCGAGGACTGGTTCAGGTCGCAGCCGGAGAGGGACGCTCCGGACTCGATCCCCTCGAAGGAGGTGTCCACCACGTTCAGCCGCACCCCGAGGTCGTCGGCGATCCGCTGCGCGATGTCGATGTCATACCCCACCAGGGTGTTGCCCTCGAAGAACTCGAAGGGCGGGTAGGGGACGTCCGCGCAGACGGAGAGCTGGTCGGGGTTGAGCAGTGGGACGGTGGTGGTCTTCTCGGCGATCGTGTCCGAACCGGTGCCGTCGGCGGCGGGCCCGAGCACGGCGCATCCGCTCAGCGCGAGCGCACCCAGTCCCATCGCGGCCACGGCGGTCAGCCGGGGTCGTGTGGCGGTCATGGAGTTGCCTTCCCATGGGGCAGTGACCCCGCGCGGGAGTGGCAGGGCGTGTCAAGGGCCTCATGATAGGCCAGAGTGGATGGTGACCGGTATCTCAGACCAGCGAGGGGGACTCTCTGTGACCATGAACGTCTCTTCCGGCCGACGGCCTCTCCGCACCACCACCGCGCTGTGCATCGCCTCTGCCCACCGGCTCCAGGATGCGGCACCTCGCCTGCTCCTCCCACAGCCGGAATATCTCAGCCTCACTCAGGGTTGAGTTGAGTAGACTCAAGTTTGAGTGGAACACTGTGAATCGTTGACTGATCAGCCCGCGGACGGGCTGGAAGGAGCATGCTGTGGACGCCAAGTTCACCACCAAGAGCCAGGAGGCTCTCTCGGCTGCGGCCATGAACGCCTCCACTGCAGGCAACCCCCAGATCGAGCCCGCCCATCTGCTCAAGGCGCTGATGGACCAGCGGGAGTCGGTCGCCGTTGCGGTGCTCAAGGCCGCCGGTGCTGACCCGGATGTGGTCTCCACCGCCGCCAGCACCGCCATCCGTGCACTGCCCTCCACCTCCGGGTCCTCCGTGGCCCAGGCCCAGCTCTCTCGGCAGGGCGTTCAGGTGGTCCAGGCCGCGCGCCAGCAGGCCGAGGCCATGGGGGACGACTACGTCTCCACCGAGCACCTGCTGCTCGGCCTGGCCGCAGACGCCGGAGCCGCCGGTGAGGCCCTGCGTGACGCCGGTGCCACCCCGGATGCGCTGAGCTCTGCGGTGAAGCAGGTCCGCGGGGACACCCGGGTGAGCACGCCGGACCCGGAGAACACCTTCCAGTCCCTGGAGAAGTTCGGCACGGATCTGACCGAGGTGGCCCGTTCGGGCAAGCTGGACCCGGTCATCGGCCGTGATGCCGAGATCCGCCGGGTCATCCAGGTCCTCTCCCGCCGCACCAAGAACAACCCGGTGCTGATCGGTGAGCCCGGTGTGGGCAAGACCGCCGTGGTCGAGGGCCTGGCCCAGCGCATGGTGGCCGGCGATGTGCCCGAGTCCCTGCGCGGCAAGACCCTGATCTCCCTGGACCTGAGCGCCATGATCGCCGGGGCCAAGTACCGCGGTGAGTTCGAGGAGCGCCTGAAGGCCGTGCTGGAGGAGATCAAGGCCTCTGACGGCCAGATCGTCACCTTCATCGACGAGATCCACACCGTGGTCGGCGCCGGTGCCTCCGAGGGCGCCATGGACGCCGGCAACATGCTCAAGCCCATGCTGGCCCGCGGCGAGCTGCGGCTGATCGGGGCCACCACCCTGGATGAGTACCGCGAGAACATCGAGAAGGACCCGGCCCTGGAGCGTCGCTTCCAGCAGGTCTACGTGGGTGAGCCCAGCGTGGATGACACCATCGCCATCCTGCGTGGACTCAAGGAACGCTACGAGGCCCACCACAAGGTGGCCATCGCCGACTCCGCCCTGGTGGCCGCGGCGAACCTGTCCCACCGGTACATCTCCGGCCGGCAGCTGCCGGACAAGGCGATCGACCTGGTGGACGAGGCCGCCTCTCGGCTGCGCATGGAGATCGACTCCGCCCCGGAGGAGATCGACCAGCTGCGCCGTTCGGTGGACCGGCTGACCATGGAGGAGCTGGCCCTGCAGGACGAGACCGACCCCGCCTCGGTGGAGCGTCTGGCCGCCCTGCGTGAGGAGATGGCCAACCAGAAGGAGCAGCTGGCCGGCCTCACCGCGCAGTGGGAGCAGGAGAAGGCCTCGCTGAACCAGTCCGGTGACCTGCGCGTGAAGCTGGACGAGCTGCGCTCTGCGGCCGAGAAGGCCCAGCGTGACGGTGACCTGGCCGAGGCCTCGCGCATCCTCTACGGGGAGATCCCGGCCCTGGAGCAGCAGCTGCAGGACGCCGACGCCGCGCAGTCCCAGACCGCACAGTCGGAGTCGTCCATGGTCTCCGAGGAGGTCACCGCCGACGACATCGCCGAGGTGATCTCCGCCTGGACCGGCATCCCCGCCGGTCGGATGATGCAGTCCGAGCAGGACAAGTTGCTGACCATGGAGGACCACCTGGGGGAGCGGCTGATCGGCCAGCGTGCCGCCGTGGCCTCCGTCTCCGATGCCGTGCGCCGGGCGCGGGCCGGCATCTCGGATCCGGACCGGCCCACCGGCTCGTTCCTGTTCCTGGGCCCCACGGGCGTGGGCAAGACCGAGCTGGCCAAGGCGCTGGCGGAGTTCCTCTTCGACGACGACCACGCCATGGTGCGGATCGACATGTCCGAGTACTCGGAGAAGCATGCCGTCTCGCGTCTGGTCGGTGCCCCTCCCGGGTACGTGGGCTATGACGAGGGCGGCCAGCTGACCGAGGCCGTGCGGCGCCGTCCGTACTCGGTGGTGCTGCTGGACGAGGTGGAGAAGGCCCACCCGGAGGTCTTCGACATCCTGCTCCAGGTGCTCGACGACGGCCGCCTCACCGATGGACAGGGCCGCACCGTGGACTTCCGCAACGTGATCCTGATCCTCACCTCCAACCTGGGCTCCCCGTTCCTGGTGGACCCCACCCTGAGCGAGCAGGAGAAGAAGGACGCGGTGATGAAGGTGGTCAACGCCTCCTTCAAGCCCGAATTCCTGAACCGGCTGGATGACATCATCCAGTTCGACCCGCTGAGCATCGAGGACCTGACGGAGATCGTGGACCTGCAGGTGCAGTCACTGGGCCGCCGCCTCTCCGAGCGCCGGCTGACCCTGGAGGTCACCCCGGCCGCCCGTGAGTGGCTGGCCCTGACCGGCTATGACCCGGCCTTCGGTGCCCGCCCGCTGCGCCGGCTGGTGCAGCGCGAGATCGGGGACCGGCTGGCCCGGGCTCTGCTCTCCGGGACGATCCAGGACGGGGACACCGTGCTGGTGGACCGCGAGGAGGACACCCTGAGCGTCACCCGCGCCGGCTGAGCCCGATCACCGGTGACGCACACGGCGCCGCCACCCTGACTGGACACTCCAGACCAGGGTGACGGCGCCGTCGTCGTACGGGTGGTTCCTGCGGAATCAGCAGGACTTCGGCGTGCCGGACTTGCCAGCGGAGCACTTGCTGTTGATCAGCGAGGTGTCATACATGAACGTGCCGATGATGTTGGCTGTGGCTCGAGCCGAGTGCGTCAGCGAGGTGATGGAGACGTTGTCGATGTCGTCCTCGGGGGTGTGGTAGTTGTCGTCGTAGTAGGACAGCAGGCCCGTGGCGGGGATGCCCGAGGCCACGAACGGCGCATAGTCCGAGTTGTTGCCGTTGCCGGCCGGACCGTACTCGTGGCCGTCCCGCTCCAGCTGATCCTGCAGCAGGCTCTCCGCGCCGAGCGAGAAGTCGCCCTGCAGTACGCCCATGGTGTTCTGATGGTCCAGCGGGGCCACCATGTCCAGGTTCACGTACATGGCGATGGCCTCACGCTCGGCCGGGGTCAGGGACTCGACGTAGTGGGCCGCGCCCAGCAGGCCGATCTCCTCAGCGCCCCACAGGGCGAAGCGGACCTTGTTGTTGACCTTGTTCGCCTTCGCGGCCTGACGGGCCACCTCCAGAGCCACCACGGAGCCCGAGGCGTTGTCATGGATGCCCGGCCCCTCCGGCACGCCGTCCAGGTGCGCGCCGAGCATGACCACATTGTCCTCACGGCCGGTCCGGGTCTCGGCCAGGATGTTCACCGTGGGACGCTGCTCGGTGAGCTGGTCCAGATCCAGGGAGAGCGTCACCGGGCCCTGCTGCAGCTGGCCCAGCAGCTCCTGACCCACCGCGCGGGTCACGCCGATGGTGCCGACATAGTCCTGCGAGGGCTCACCCAGGGTGCCGTTCAGCGGCCCCTCGGCGTTGTTGTAGATGATGACCGCCTCAGCTCCGAGACCGGCCGCGGTCACGGACTTCTGAGCGAATGGGCAGTCGCCGCGCGAGACCAAGGCCACCTTGCCCGTCAGATCCGCGTTGCCCCAGGAGGCGGTGGTGCAGCCGAGGGGATCGCTGGGAGCGGCCACCTGCGCCTGGCTGGCCTGGGCCGAGGGGGAGTAGGTGAACACCGTGTGGGCCAGGTCCTGCTCCACCGGGGTGTGCTGGGTCAGCTCGGCGCGCAGCGTCTCGGTGTAGGTGATCTCGAACTCCTGGAGCTCGACGTCATAGCCAGCCTTCTCCAGCTCGCTCACCGCATAGTCCACCGAGGCGTCATAGCCCGGGGTGCCGGCGGCACGGTTGCCGTGCTCCTCGGCGATGTCCGCCAGAGCCCGGATGTCCTGCTCCAGGTTCGTGGAGCTGATGGAGCGCACCAGCTTCTCCGGACTGTTCGGGTTCCCTCCGGCCCGATGGTCCGGGGTCTGCGAGGCCGCTGCTGCGGTGGGCGCCGCAGCGAGCGAGACAGGTTGGGCCAGCGCCGTGGGGGCACTGATCAGGGAGGCGGCCAGGACACTGGCGGCCAGGAAGGTCGATGAACGACGCATGGGATCACAGCTTTCCGTTTCAGGGGAGTGATGTGAAACACACCCTAAACGGGAGAGCGGACCCGGTGAAGAGTCGGCGTCAGCCGTCCGAGGGGCTGGGCGAGGCCGACGGCGTCGGTGATGCTGACGCCGACGGTGTGGGGGACGGCTCCACCACGGGGGTCTCCACCAGGGACGCCGTCAGGGTGCCCTGCAGGGCGTGGGCCACGCAGTCCACGCGGCGGTCGCCCTCCTCCCAGGTGGCCTGGTTGGGATGGGAGATCTCGATCCGCACCTGGGCCTGCGGGGACCCGGTCAGGGGCACCTGGCCGCAGAACTCCTCGGCCGGTCCGCGCATCCCGCCCTCCGGGAAGGAGGCCGACTCCGGCCACGTCTTACGAGCGATCAGCTGGGCCTGGTGGGCCTTCTCACACTCGACCACAGTGGAGGCGGACTCGATGTCCTCGAAGTCCGTCAGGCAGTCCCCGGGCACCTGCTGCGCGGCCGGCACGGCGCGCGCCACGATCCCGTCCACCCCGGGGGAGGGATTGCGGGAGACCGAGGCCTCCGGGGTGGGCGCGGTCCGGGAGGAGGACTGCAGCCACGGCACCAGCAGGGCGCCGAGCAGCACCAGGGCCGCCACCGCGGCGACCACCACCCAACCGGCCACGCGCCGCCGAGGTGCGGGGCCGTCGTCGTGATGGTCCTCCTGCCGGTCCTGGGGGCCGGGGTCCCCGGATGGGCGCGGAGGCAGATAGGGCGAGGGGGTCTCGTCCGGAGTGCTGCGAGGTTCCATGGGTGCCGGGATCCTTCCTGGCCTGGAGGGGCGGTGGGGGCGGCGGCGAGGGGGCCTGAAACATGTTAACCTAGGGAGCACGAACCATCATGATCAGTGCGCACTCCCGCCCAGCCATGCCTAGACGCTGACGGCGCAGGAGTCCGAGAACAAAGGGGGTCACGCTCATGGGGCGCGGCCGTCAAAAGGCAAAGGCAACCAAGCAGGCCCGGGATATGAAGTACTTCTCCCCGGCCACTGATCTGTCGGCTCTTGAACGTGAGCTGGCCGGCGGAAGCGGGTCCCGCGGAGGCGACTATTCCGCCGTCGGGGACGGCTCGGACGAGTTCGAGTACAGCGACTACGCCGACAAGTATGCGGACTACGTCCCTGAGGACGGCGATGACCGCTGACCGGATCCATCTCCGGTGAGCCACCCGTCCGACCCCGCTGAGACCGCAGCTGCAGGTCAGACCCAGGGTCCCACCACACCACCGTCGAACCCCTCGCCCCGTTGGAGCGAGGGGTTCGACGCGCTTCACCCCGCCGCCAACGGCCACCGGGCCGCACTGCGGTCCATCGCCCGCGTGGTGGAGGACACCGCGCCCCTGCAGGACGAGTCCGAGGCTCGGGCGGGGATCCTGGAGCTGCTGCGCGAGCACCGACCGCTGGTGATCACCGGCGCCGGGGTCTCCACCGACTCCGGCATCCCGGACTACCGCGGTCCCGAGGGCTCCCTGCGGCGGCACCGGCCGATGACCTACCAGGAGTTCCGGCACGACCCGGGTGCCCGGCACCGGTACTGGGCGCGCTCTTACGTGGGCTGGCGTCAGATGGACGTGGCCGCCCCCAACGCCGCCCACCGGATCCTGGCCGACTGGCAGCGCCGCGGACTGACCGCCGGCCTGATCACCCAGAACGTGGACGGACTGCACGCCGCCGCCGGGACCCCGGAGCTGGTGCCGCTGCACGGTGACCTGGAGACGGTGATCTGCCTGCACTGCGGCGCCGCCGAGGACCGCCGCTCCCTGGACGCCCGGCTGGAGCAGGCCAACCCCGGCTACCTGGACTCGGTCCGGGTGGATCCGAGCCTGGTGAACCCGGACGGGGACATCGAGCTGGACGCCGTCGCGGTGGAGCGGTTCACCATGGTGGGCTGCCTGGTCTGCGGGTCCGAGGAGCTGAAGCCGGACGTGGTGTACTTCGGGGAGTCGGTGCCGGCGGTGCGCAAGCAGGCGGCCGCCGAGGCGTTCGAGCGAGCCGGATCGCTGCTGGCCGTGGGCACCTCACTGGCCGTGATGAGCGGCTTCAAGTTCGTGCTGGACGCCGGGCGCACCGGTAGGCCGGTGGGGCTGATCAACGGCGGGCCCACCCGTGCGGACAGCCGGGCGCAGTGGCGCTGGCGCACCTCGATCATCCCGGCTCTGGAGTGGCTCGACGCCCAGCTCTGAACCTGTGGTTGCATGGGCGGCACCGATCCGTGCATGCCGACCCGTCAGGAGTGCCCCCGTGGCCTTCACCGCCCCGCCGTCCTTCACCACCCGTCCCACCCTGCGCGGGTCCTTCGGGATGAGTGCCTCCACCCACTGGCTGGCCACGGCCTCCGCGCAGTCGGTGCTGGAACGCGGAGGCAACGCCTTCGACGCCGCCGTGGCCGGAGCCTTCGTGCTGCATCTGGTGGAGCCGCACCTCAACGGCCCCGGCGGGGACATGACCGGGATCTTCGCCACGGCGGAGGACCCCGGACGCCCCGTGGTGCTGATGGGACAGGGGCCTGCGCCCGCGGCGGCGACCCCGAAGCACTTCCGTGCTGAGGGACTGGAGCTGGTGCCCGGATCAGGCGCGCTGGCTGCGGCCGTCCCCGGAGCAGTGGACGCCTGGCTGGTGCTGCTGCGGGACCACGGAACCTGGGAGCTCGCCGCGGTGCTGGACTACGCGATCGGATACGCCCGGGACGGCCACGCCGTGGGGGAGCGGGTCTGCGCGACGATCGCCACCGTGCAGGAGCTGTTCACCGAGCACTGGCCCAGCTCCGCAGCACAGTGGATGCCGCAGGGGAGGGTTCCGGTGGCCGGGGAGGTCGTTCGGAACCCGGAGTACGCCGAGGTCCTCGCCCGACTGGCCCGGGCCGGCGCATCCTCCGGGGCTGACTCGCGAGAGGACCGGATCGAGGCGGCGCGGTCTGCCTGGCGGACCGGATTCGTGGCGGAGGCGATCGTGGAGTTCGCCGCCACACCGCACCGGCACTCCTCTGGGACCGACCACGCCGGAGTGATCTCCCGGGCGGACGTGGCCGCGTTCAGCGCCGGGTATGAGCCGGCCGCCACCCTGGAGTTCCGGGGGCACACCATCGCCAAGACCGGGGCCTGGGGCCAGGGTCCGGCACTGCTGCAGACACTGGCCATCCTGGACGGATACGACGACGCAGACCTGGACCCCTCCACCGCGCGCGGGATCCACACCGTGCTGGAGGCGCAGAAGCTGGCCCTGGCCGACCGAGAGGCGTACTACGGGGACACGGAGGTTCCCCTGGAGACGCTGATCAGCCAGGAGTACGCCGCCGCACGGCGGGAGCTGATCGGCGAGCAGGCCTCCCACGAGTTCCGTCCGGGCCTGGTGGAAGGGCGCACCCCGTTCGTCCCGCCGCTGCGCACCGACTACACGCCACCGGCGCTGCGCGGGCAGGACTCGTCCGTTCCAGGCGTGGGAGAGCCCACGGTGTCCCGCACCGGAGAGACCCGCGGGGACACCTGCCACATCGACGTGGTGGACCGGTGGGGCAACATCATCTCCGCCACGCCCTCCGGCGGCTGGCTGCAGTCCTCGCCCACGGTCCCCGGGCTGGGGTTCTGCCTGGGCACGCGCCTCCAGATGACCTGGCTGGAGCCGGGGGCGCCCACCACACTGACCCCGGGCCGCCGTCCCCGGACCACGCTGACCCCCACCCTGGTGCTGAAGGACGGACGCGCGGTGGCGGCCCTCGGATCACCCGGTGGAGACCAGCAGGACCAGTGGCAGCTGCTGTACCTGCTGCGCACGATCGTGGGTGGGTACGAGCCCCAGCAGGCGATCGACGCCCCAGCGTGCCACACCACCTCCGTGCCGGGCTCCTTCTGGCCGCGCACCTGGACCCCGGGCGGGGCTGTGGTGGAGTCACGCGTGGGCGAAGAGGTCCTGGCCGAGCTGGAACGGCGCGGTCACGTGCTGGAGCGAGCCGGGGAGTGGACGCTGGGCCGACTCTCCGTGGTCACCCAGGATCCGGCCACCGGGCAGCTCAGCGCGTCGGCGAACCCCCGCGGTGGCCAGGGCTACGCCGCCGGCCGGTGAGCGCGCCAGCCCACGAAACGTGTGGCTGGAATTCTGCGGTCACGGGCTCTGGAACCACAGATTCTCAGCCACACGTTCGAATGGGCGGTCTGTTGAGCTTCGTCAGCGGGAGGCGTAGGCGCCGGTGAGGAGCACGGCGCCGCCGTCCACGCCCTTGGCGCCCTGCACGTGGTCCTCGGCCGGAGCCTGCTCCACGGCGGAGACCGACTCGGCGGCGGAGGCCTCGGCCACCTGTCCGGCCACCCAGGCGGTGATCCCGCGCGAGGCCAGGCGTTCCCCGGCGGCGTCTGCGGCGGCGGGGTCCACCACGGCCACCATGCCCACACCCAGGTTCAGGGTGCGCTCCAGGTCCGGCAGCGGCACCTGGCCCAGCTGGGCCACGAGCTGAAACACCGGGGGCAGCGACCAGGTCCCGCGGTCCACGGTGGCCAGCACGCCCTGGGGCAGCACGCGCGCGAGGTTCGCGGCCAGGCCACCGCCGGTCACGTGGGAGAACCCGCGCAGGGCGGCCTCCCCGGACGCGGTCTGCACAGCAGCCGAGGCACCGCTCACGGTGTCCCCGTTGAGGTGGCGCATCAGGTCCAGGCAGTCGGCGGCGTACACGCGGGTGGGCTCGAGCAGCTCCTCGCCCAGAGTCCGGCCGAGCTCGCTGACCTCACGGTCCAGGGACCAGCCGGCGGAGTTGATCACGCGGCGCACCAGCGAATAGCCGTTCGAGTGGATGCCGGAGGAGGCCATGGCGATCACCACGTCGCCCGGGCGCACGCGCTCCGGACCCAGCACCGCGCTGGCCTCCACCACACCGGTGGCGGCACCGGCCACGTCATACTCGTCCACACCCAGCAGGCCCGGGTGCTCGGCGGTCTCGCCACCCACCAGGGCGGTGCCGGCCACCTGGCAGGCCTCGGCGATCCCGCGCACGATCCCGGCGATCCGCTCCGGGACCACCTTGCCGCAGGCGATGTAGTCGGTCATGAACAGCGGCTCCGCGCCGACCACCACGATGTCATCCACGACCATGCCCACCAGGTCGAACCCGATGGTGTCGTGCTTGTCCAGGGCCTGGGCGATCGCGACCTTGGTGCCCACGCCGTCCGTGGAGGTCGCCAGCAGCGGCTTCTGGTACTTCAGCAGCGCCGAGGCGTCCCACATCCCGGCGAACCCGCCGAACCCGCCCACCACGGAGGGCCCGTGGGTGGCCTGCACGGCGGCCTTCATCAGCTCCACCGCGCGGTCCCCGGCCTCCACGTCCACCCCGGCGGTGGCGTAGGTGATGGGCTGGGCAGGGGCATTCCCGACGGCGGCCGGCGGGGTGGTGTTCTCAGGTGCGGTCACAGCGGGGTCCTGTCATTCTCGCTCAGCAGGTTCTCCAGTTCGGCGCCCGGGCCCGGCTCGCAGCCATTGGCCCCGGGCCGTTCGGCCGGGTCCACGGTGGGGGAGAGCGTCTCGCCCTCCAGGGTCTCGGCGGCAGCACGCGAGTCCGTCGAGTCCGTCGAGTCAGTCGACCTCGCCTCCGGCGAGGCCGCCGGGGAGGCGACTGGGGTCGCCTGAGGTGCCGGAGCCGTCGTCGGGCCGGAGGTGGTGGAGGTGGGGCGCTCGAGCAGGTTCTTGCCGCGCTCGTCCTCGGTGGCCAGCGGGATGGGGTAGTCGCCGGTGAAGCAGGCGGTGCAGAGGGTGGCGCGGGGCTGGCGGGTGGCCTCGATCATGCCGTCCTCGGAGATGTACTCCAGGGAGTCGGCGCCGATGGACGCGGCGATCTCCTCCACCCCGGCGCCGTTGGCGATCAGCTCCGCGCGGGAGGCGAAGTCGATCCCGTAGAAGCAGGGCCACTTGACCGGCGGGGAGGAGATGCGCACGTGGACCTCGCGGGCGCCGGCCTCCTTGAGCATGCGCACGATGGCGCGCTGGGTGTTGCCGCGCACGATGGAGTCGTCCACCACCACCACGCGCTTGCCGCCCACCACGCCGGGCTGGACGTTGAGCTTGAGGCGGATGCCCAGCTGCCGCAGGGTCTGGGAGGGCTGGATGAAGGTGCGGCCCACATAGGCGTTCTTCACGAAGCCCTGGCCGAACGGGATGCCGGACTCCTCGGCGAAGCCGACCGCCGCGGGGGTGCCGGACTCGGGGACGGGGATGACCACGTCCGCCTCGAAGGTGTTCTCGCGGGCCAGCTGGCGGCCCATCTCCACGCGGGACTCGTACACCGAGCGGCCGTTGATAGCGGCGTCCGGGCGGGCCAGGTAGACGTACTCGAAGACGCAGTGCGCGGGCTTCGGCTCGGCGAAACGGGTGGTGCGGATGCCCTCCTCGTCGATCGCGATCATCTCGCCCGGGTCGATCTCCCGGATGAACGAGGCGCCCACGGTGGCCAGGGCGGACTGCTCGGAGGCGACCACCCAGCCGCGTTCGAGCCGGCCCAGCACCAGGGGACGCACGCCGTGGGGGTCACGGGCTGCGTAGAGGGTGGTCTCGTTCATGAACACGAAGCAGAACGCACCGCGAATCTGGGGTAGCAGCTCCTTGGCGGTCTGCTCGAAGGAGGTCCCGGACTCACCCTGCATCAGGGCGGTGACCAGGGCGGTGTCCGTGGTGTTGCCCTGGGCCATCTCTCCGCGGGCGGGCACGCCGTAGCGCTCGGTCACCATGCGGTGCAGCTCGGCGGAGTTGACCAGGTTGCCGTTGTGCGCCAGGGCCACGGTGCCCTCAGCGGTGGCGCCGAGCGTGGGCTGGGCGTTGGCCCAGTGGGAGGAGCCGGTGGTGGAGTACCGGCAGTGGCCGATGGCGATGTGGCCGGTCAGGGTGTTCAGGGTGGACTCATCGAAGACCTGGGAGACCAGACCCATGTCCTTGTAGACGCTGATCCGCTTGCCGTTGGAGGCGGCGATGCCCGCGGACTCCTGGCCGCGGTGCTGCAGGGCGTAGAGACCGTAGTAGGTCAGTTTGGCGACCTCTTCACCGGGGGCCCAGACGCCGAAGACACCGCATTCGTCCTGCGGTCCCTTCTCGTTCGGGAGGAGGTCATGGTTGAGCTGGCCGTCACCGCGCTTGTGAGTCACGGTCCTCATTCTCCCACCGATCGCGCCACTGCTGGACGTCTGTTCCACGCAGAGCGACATCTGCCTGCGACGGGTCCTGCACGGACTCCGCATGCACGGTGTACATCTCCTTGCGGGAGCGGCGGTCCAGGACGAGCCAGACCAGCGAGCCCAGGGCGGCACCGACGACGGCGAAGAGCACGAAGAAGAAGCCGAACGTGGTGGCGAAGGTGAACTCCGGGTTCTGCGGGCCGAACGTGGTCACCAGCAGGGCGGCGATCAGACCCAGCGCAGCGCCGGAGGCCATGAAGACACCGATCCTGGGGGCGCGGCGCACCACGAACTCACGCTGTACCGGGGGCGCCTGCGGGGGATGCTCGGCCGAAGAAGTCATGCCCTCCAGTCTAGTGGGGGTCGTCGATGCGGCGGGTCGGTCAGAAGCGGTCGTGACGCTGGGCCACGGCGATGCCGCTGGCGATCAGACCGACCAGGAGGAAGAGTCCGGCGATCACGGCCACCACAGGCTCTCCGCTGCCGGCGCCGAGCAGGGGGACGAGCAGGGCCACCGGGGTGAAGGTGGCTGCGGTGGCCAGCGCCGAGATCGCGCTGATGGGGCTCTCATGCCGGCCGCCGATGACGGACACCACGGTGAAGACCAGTCCGATCAGCCCCACGAGGATGCTCAGCAGTCCGCCCCAGAGCAGTCCCGCCAGGGCGCCCCAGCCGGTCTCATCGGTGATGCTCATGATCAGCACGGCGACCGGGGTGATCAGCAGGGCCCCGGGCACCAGGATCTCGCCGATGGCGTCCAGCCAGCGGCGGCCGTCGGTGCGGCGCCTGGCCTCGACCACGGCTGCGATGACCGCGATCACGGCTCCCACGCCGGCGACCAGCATCAGGCCCACCACGAACTCGCCGAAGACCAGGCTGAGCACGAGCAGGAGCATGGCCGCCGGGGTGCCCAGCAGTCGCGCCGCCAGCAGCCCGCGGTCGGTCTCCGTCTGCGGGGCACGCACAGTCTGCGGGGCCTGCGGTGCCTGTGGAGCAGCGACAGCGCCGGACTCCTCGGCAGCGGGGACAGCCCCGTCATCACGACGGGCGCGCACCGCCAGCACCAGGCCGAGCACGGCCATGACCGTCACCACGATCAGCACCAGTGGCTGGAGCCACGGGAGGCGGGGGCCGTCCAGAGGCACGAACAATCCGGTGCTGCCCACGGTGAGGACCATGAGGGCACCGGCGGCCAGGACGGTGGCGAGCAGTGCTCGACCCGGAGCGTGGTGAGTGGGGTGATCGCGGTGATCGTGCGACTGACCGCTGCCGCGCAGGGCCAGGCCCACGAAGACCAGCCCCATGACCGAGGCCAGCACGGCCACCGCGCTGGTCACGAGATGCAGGGTCATGAGTGCCTCGGGCTCGGCGACCACGACGTGGAACGGCGGGCAGAGGACCAGCACGGCGGCGGCCACGCAGGACATCCCCGTGGTCTCATGCCAGCCGCTCGAACCGGGGCCACGCTGTTTCAGGGACATCGCCCCGAGGACGATCACGGCCACAGCCAACCCGGCAGCCACCAGGGTGAGCAGAAGGTTGGTCACGTTGACGATCGAGATCAGTCTCGCGAACCGACTGCCGACCATGCCGAAGTCACCGGAGGGGAACAGCACGGCCGAGGCGACCGGGCGCAGCACCACCGCCAGCACACTGCAGGCCACCAGGACCCGTGCCAGACCGCGACGTCGCGCTGGGTCTGTGGTGGCCGTCGTCGGGCCGGTGCGGGTCTGGTCCATGGGGTCCCCTCCGTCTGGCCGGGCCGCGCGGCACCGCCTGAACGTGAATCTACCGGTGGGAACCGTGACCAGGATCATGCGGCGCGGCATAGGGGTTTACCGCAGATCCGTCTGACCGGGGACGGGCCGGCTCGGCGGAGAACCGGGCGCTCTCCATGCAGCCGAAGACCAGGCCGGCCAGGACAGTCGCCAGAGCCACCGGCAGCAGGAGCTGACCTCCCACGGCGATCAGCGGCAGGGCCAGGCCAGCGGGGATGAGTGTGGCCGCAGTGGCCACGGCGGACACCCGACCGGCCCACGTGCGGTGCAGCGCCGACCGGGAGGAGAAGGTGGTGACGGCGGTGAAGACCAGGCCGATCAGCCCCAGCAGGAGCGAGGCGATGCCGCCGATCCCGAGCCCGAGCAGGGCGCCCCAGCCGCCGGTGTCGTCGTTGATGCTGAACACCAGGATGGCGGCCGGGGTGAGCAGCACGGCCAGGGGGACCAGCACTGCGCCCACAGCGACCAGAGTGCGGCGCGGATGGGTGCGGCGTCGGGCCTCCAGGACAGCGGCGACCAGCGCGGCCAGGGCCAGCAGGCAGGCCACCCGCAGCAGCACGAAGCCCTCGGTCCCCTGGATGACCGCGAGCATGATCAGCAGCAGGGCGGCGGGGGTGCCCAGCAGTCGGAGGCCCGCCAGGGTGCGCAGGGCGGTGTCGGCGGGTGCCTGCGCCGAGGCCGGAGCCGGATCCAGTGGTGAGGAGGCCGGGGGAGCGTTCCGGCGGTCCATCCACCGCAGGACCACCGCCACCAGCGCCAGCACCGTCAGCACGGCGGAGGCGGTGAGGCCGAACCAGGGCAGCAGCGCCTGGGTCACCGGGTCCAGCAGCCCGGTGCTGAACGCGCCGTTGATCAACGCGGTCAGGATCACCAGCAGCGAGCTGACCAGTTGCCCCGTGGAGGCGTAGCGCCGGCGGGCTGCGGCGAACAGGAAGAACACCAGGCCCACGAACGCCGCCACGGCACCCAGGGTGGCGACCACGGTGAAGATCGGTTCCATCTGGTCATACCCGAACGGCAGGATGGTCACCGGCAGGCTCAGGATGATCAGCGCGATCGCCGTGCACAGGTCCGCGACGGCCGGCTCCCAGGGGGTGCGTCTGGCGCGCAGCGCGGTGGCCGTGACGACCAGGGAGGCGATGCCGAGCCCGATCACCACCATCTCCATCAGGGTGGCCAGGGTGTTCGTCAGGCTGAACAGCGTGCGCGAGTCGGAATCCGCGGTCACGGCCGTGGTGAACACGACCCTGAGCACCAGAGAGGAGAGCGCCAGCAGCAGGGCCGCGAGGGGCAGGAGCAGAAACGACGCCTGTCTGGCAGTGAACTGGTCCACCGCGCCGGCGCAGGATGGCAACTCCAGGGAGGCGACCCTGATTACTTACCTGGGGAATGGGGCTGGTGGCACTTTGCGTCTCTGCGCAACGCGGTTCAGTGTCTGTTCGTGGATGGAGCGCACCATCTGCACAGGGTCAGCATCTTCGATTCCGAGACGTCCCCAGCGCCACGTTGCGGTAGCGGTCACGCCGCTGATGCTGAACCGCTGAAGGCGTGATTCGCTGTAGGTGAGGTCGCGGTAGAAATCTCCTTCGATAGTGAGGCTTCGCAGGCCTGTTGAAAGCCACCACTGCTGGAACTCGGGATTGAAGTTCGCAGCAAGCGTTTCGCGTGTCAGCTCCCACATCAGCGGGGCGGTGGTTGGGCTCCAAGCATTGATCGGCGCAACTTCATCGAAGAACGTGATGCGTCCCGCGCGACGGATGTCATGTGGGAGGACCGGATACCAGGGGGCAACCGCCTTATAGGCGATTTCGTAGTTGTCGATGGAGCCCAGGAAGGCGTGGACGCCCTCGTCGTAGAATTCGGTCTGCTCTGGCATCTGTGGCAGAAGGTGTCTCCCCAGTCGATACAGATTGATGGCGAACTGATCGTCCGGGTCTTCGACCGTCGGGTTGTATACCCACTCTTCACCGATGTCGTCGTCAGGCAGCGTCCTGGTGTCGACCTGCTCGTCGTCGCGGTTGAGATAGGACCCGATGTCCTCAACTCCCTCGACGGGCAGAATGACGCCGAATCGCTTCAGCTGGGGCTCACTCATGTAGGTCACCGCCAGGTCCAGAATCTCGCCCTCTGGCACAGCCTCGATGACCGGTCCGTAGTCGGAATCCCAGCCAGCCTCGTCCAAGACGACCTGGATTGCCTCTGCAGAGACATCAGCGGGGTACTTCTTGAAAAGCGGCCGCAAGCCCGAGGGCCCCACTCGCCAGGCTTGAGTGAACTCCGCAGCCAACGCTTGGCTAACCATATTTGCTCCTATCGGAGATAGTTGCCCCTGTGCCCTTTGGGGAAGTATCCGTATGTGTTTTTATGCCTTTGAAGTAGTAACGATTTTGTCGGAGGGCGTCTCCGCGGGTGTGCCCTGCATGGTGGTCACCCTTGTGCGCACCCGTCGGTCCGGTCGGCGTCAGTCCAGTGGCAGAAGCGAGCTCAGGTCAGCGCGGCTTCCGGAGGCGCTGACGCGCCCCTGCCCGACGGCGGCCTGCCAGCTCAGCTGCCCCGTGGCCAGTCCCAGCCAGGTCGCCGGGTCGGTCTCGATCACGTTCGGAGGCGTCCCTCGGGTGTGGCGTGGCCCGGCGATGCACTGGCACACCCCGAACGGGGGGACGCGGACCTCCACGGAGTTGCCCTCCGCGCGGGTGGCCAGTTCCTCCAGGGTGTAGCGCACGGCTGTGGCGCGAGTGGTGCGGGGCAGGGCGGCGGCGTCCTCGGCACCGGTGGCGGCGGCCTCGGCCCAGGTGCGCAGGGCGGAGCGGCCCTCCTCCACGGGGATGCGGCGTTTGACGGCCATCGGGGTGCTCCTGTTCAGTCCAGCAGCTCGAGGACCGGCCGGGCCAGCTGCACCCGGCCCACGGGCTCGCCGCGGCCCAGGATCTTCGGGGCCACCTGCTCCAGCACGCCCGGCAGGACCTCCATGTCCACGTGGTCCGGGGCGAACTGGGCCAGCAGCGCCAGGGAGACGAGATTGCCCGCCCTGGTGCCGCCGTCGAGTGCCTTGACCGCCACGGCCGTGCCGTCCGGGGCGGCCATCACCATCACGCCGTCCGCCCCGAGCTTGGCCAGCAGCCCGAGTTCGCGCAGCACCACGGTGTTGGAGTTGGTCGCCCCGTGCACGGCCCAGGGGTGCTCGAGCATGGCGGTGGCCACCCGGGCGGCGTGCAGCTCGGCGTCCCGGCGCTGAGGGGCCACAGCCACCCGGCCGATCCCGCGGGCCAGTCCGGTCAGGGACAGCACCGGCGCCGGGGCACCACAGCCGTCCACGCCCAGGTGCGCCACCGGCTCGCCGCAGTACTGCTCGATCACCGAGACCACCTCACGCTGCACGGGGTGCTCGGCGTCCAGATAGGTGGCCGGGTCGTGCCCACCGTGCCGGCAGGCGGAGAGGAATCCGGCGTGCTTGCCGGAGCAGTTGTAGGCCAGCGGGGTCTTCTGAGGTCCTTCCGGGCCGGCGTCCATGGCCATCCGCACGATGTCCTGCGGATCGGCCGGCCAGGCGGGCGGGCACTGCAGGTCCGACTCGTCCATCCCGGCGTAGGCCAGCACCGTGCTGGCGGTCTGGCGGTGGCGGGACGTGCCGCGGTGGGACCCGCAGGCCAGGGCGATCTGCTCGTCCACCAGCCGGGCGCCGTGCCGCAGGGAGGCGATCGCCTGCAGGGGCTTGAGCGTGGACCGCGGGTAGATCAGGGCATCTGGATCGCCCAGCCGGGCCAGGACAGAGCCGTCCGGGGCGGTCACCACGGCCGAGCCGGCGGTGCGGGACTCCAGGAATCCGTTGCGGACCACATGGACGAGCTCCACGGCACGGTCCAGCGGGAAGGTGGCGTTGGGGGTGCGAGTGGTCTCAGTCACGGGATCCACTGTAGGCGAGCGGTCAGCCGTCGCGGCGGCGCAGCCAGGCGGTGATGCCGATCGCTGCCGCCAGGGACACCACCAGGGAGACGAGGGCTGCCCCGATGTCCCCGCGTTCGAAGCCGAACATCCGGGTGGCGAACCACATGATCAGGGCGGTGGTCACCCAGATCATCAGGAAGGTGTAGACCCTCCCGAGCGGACTCCGCCCAGCGGTGGGGGCCTTGCCGTAGGGGTGCCCGTAGTTCTGCTGCTGCTCATGCTGGCGGATCGGCTCAGGGTTCATCCCACCGAGGCGGGGGTCCTGGCGGGGGTCGTGCGGCTGGGGCATGCTCATGCACCCAGGCTACGGGGTGGTGACCGGGCTGGTCGGTGCAGGCGCCGCGGCAGCACAGCCACCGCAGACGCACAGGCGCACTCCGCCCCGCCACCGCCTAGGCTGGGGAACTGTGAAGATCCTCGTGCTCGGCTCCGGCGGCCGCGAACATGCCATCATCCGTGCGCTGCTGCGCGACCCCTCCGTGGACGAGGTCCACGCTGCACCCGGCAACGCGGGGATCGCCCGCGATGTCCCGGTCCACCCCGTGCAGGCCACCGATCCGGTGAGTGTCACGGAACTGGCCGGGGAGCTGGGAGTGGACCTGGCCGTCGTCGGGCCGGAGGCGCCGCTCGCGGCGGGTGTCTCGGACGCCCTGCGCGAGGCCGGGTTCACCGTGTTCGGCCCCTCCCGTGCGGCTGCCCAGCTGGAGGCCTCCAAGGCGTTCGCCAAGGACATCATGGCCCAGGCCGGGGTGCCCACCGCCCGCGCGCACAGCTGCGAGACCGAAGAGCAGGCCGCCGCCGCACTGGACGAGTTCGGCGCACCCTATGTGGTCAAGGACGACGGTCTGGCCGCCGGCAAGGGCGTGGTGGTGACCGGGGACCGCGAGGCAGCCCTGGAGCATGCGCGCAGCTGCTTCGCCGCCGGTGGGACCGTGGTGATCGAGGAGTACCTCGACGGACCCGAGGTCTCGCTGTTCGTCATCTCCGACGGCACCAATGCCGTCCCGCTGGTGCCCGCCCAGGACTTCAAGCGCATCGGCGACGACGACTCCGGCCCGAACACCGGCGGCATGGGCGCCTACACCCCCCTGGACTGGCTGCCCGAGGGCTTCACCGAGGAGGTCGTGGAGACGGTCGCCCGCCCGGTCATCGCCGCCATGGCCGACCGCGGCACCCCCTTCGCCGGGGTGCTCTACTGCGGCCTGGCCGTCACCGCCCGGGGCATCCAGGTCATCGAGTTCAATGTGCGCTTCGGCGACCCCGAGACCCAGGCTGTGCTCGCCCGACTGCGCACTCCGCTGGGCCAGCTGCTCATGGACGCCGCCACCGGGTGCCTGGCCCTCGTCGGCGCCCTGGACTGGTCCCCGCAGCACGCCGTGGACGTCGTCGTGGCCGCCGCCGGCTACCCCGACACCCCGCGGAAGGGTGACGCCGTGAACGGTGTGCAGGAGGCCGAGTCGCTCGAGGGCGTCTCCGTGCTGCACGCCGGAACAAGCGTGAGTCCCGACGGCGGAGTGGTCGCCTCGGGCGGCCGGGTGTTGGCCGTCGTCGGGATGGGTGATTCACTGGCCGAGGCCCGCGAGCGGGCCTACGCCGGAGTGGACCAGATCCAGATGGCGGGCTCCCAGCACCGCACCGACATCGCGCTCAAGGCCGAGCGCGGTCAGATCACGCTGCCGGCGACTGCGGGCGCGGCGACCGATGCCGCTGGCCAGACTGCTGAGAACGAGGAGGCCATCTGATGGCCGGACTGGACACGCAGGCACAGGAGCTGCCGGGCTGGCGTCATGTCTACTCGGGCAAGGTCCGTGACCTGTACGCCCCGGCCGGGTCTGGCGCTGATCCTGACGCGGAGAAGCCCGACACGCTGCTAGTGGTCGCCTCGGACCGGATCAGCGCCTATGACATCGTGTTGAGCACCGAGATCCCCGACAAGGGTGCGGTGCTGACGCAGCTGTCGCTGTGGTGGTTCGAGCAGTTGGCCGATGCCGGGCAGGGCGGCGAGCCGATCCTCAACCACGTGGTCTCGTTGGATGTGCCCGAGGTGGTAGCTGGCCGGGCCATGGTGGTGCGCGCGCTGGACATGTACCCGGTGGAGTGCATCGCGCGCGGGTACCTGACCGGCTCTGGGCTGGCGGAGTACCGCGAGTCCGGCACCGTCACCGGGCTGCCGCTGCCGGCGGGACTGGTGGACGGCTCGCGACTGCAGCCGGCGATCTTCACCCCCTCGGCCAAGGCGGAGGTGGGGGAGCACGACGAGAACATCACCTTCGAGCAGATGGTCGAGCGGGTCGGTCCGGAAGCGGCCGAGCGGCTGCGCGAGCTGACCCTGGCGGTCTACGGTCGGGCCGAGGCCATTGCCCGGGAACGCGGGATCATTCTGGCCGACACCAAGGTCGAGTTCGGAGTGGATCCGGCCACCGGCCAGATCGTGCTGGGCGACGAGGTGTTGACCCCGGACTCCTCGCGCTTCTGGGATGCCGCCGACTATGCGCCGGGACGCCCCCAGCCCAGCTTCGACAAGCAGTTCGTGCGGGACTGGCTGACCTCGCCGGAGTCCGGCTGGGACCGTCACTCCGGTCAGGAGCCGCCGGCGCTGCCGACGGAGATTGTGGAGAAGACCCGTGCGCGTTACGTGGAGGCGTACCAGCGTCTGACAGGTCGGACCTTCAGCGCCTGAGCTAGGAGCGCAGCTCGCGCGCGCGAGCGCGCATGCGAAAGACCAGTTCGTCGAGCCAACTGCCCACGCTCTGCCGGGCTTGGACGGTGTCGGGGTAGCGGCAGCGCAGGTGTACCCCGGTCTCGTCGACAATGAACCACAGCATGACACCGCTGGTGCGGATGGCCGCGGAGACGTAGTGGGCACCGAGCCCAGCCGCGTCGATACGCACCGGCAGGCGGCGCAGGTCCAGCCAGGAGACCGCGAACATGCCCGGGGCCTCCGGCATCCCGCCATAGGGTGCCATGACCGGAGCCAGCGGCCAGGAGCCCAGCCGGACCGCCTCGCGGACGGCCAGCGCACAGGCGGCGGGGTCCGGGTCGGCGGATTCCAATACGGAGTTCGTGATGAACCAGCCGACAGAATCGTGCCATCGCTCCTGGGAACGACTATGGACGGGGAACACCACGCGCAGCGGTGCTCCCGCCGTCGTGATGGTGGTCTCGGTCATCACAGAGACGGTCAGCGCGAGCGTGGAGACGGCGGCCTCAGCGGCGACCGAGGAATAGGCGGCGAGTTCGGCGACCCCGAGGACATCGCGCACCTCGACGCGTTCGGGGTGGGGGACCGGCTCGCCCAGTGGCAGCGGGAAGCGGGGCATGAGGCCGCCGCCGGCGTCGAGGATCTCGCTCCAGCGACGGCTGACCTCGGGCGGGGCGGCCGGGCGCTCGAGCAGCTCGCGGGTGTGTTCGGCGAACTCCGGGACGGCGGGCAGCTGGGGCTCCTCGCCGCGCAGGCACTGCTCGAGGGCGGCCAGCAGGTCGCGCACCAGCACCAGCAGCGACCACAGGTCCACGTGGGAATGGTCGGAGGCCACCACCACGTGCGGCCCGTCGGCGGTCTCGATCACGCAGAGCCGATGCGAGGGCCTCTTGTAGGGACTGCAGGCGGCGTCGAGCACCTCGCGCAGGGCATCGTGGACCGGTTGGCCGGGGCTGATCTCGTGCTCGCGCCAGGACGGTTCGCCCACGCTGACCCGCCGCAGCTGGGGGCCTTCGTCGTCGGGAAGGAAGATGGTCTGCAGGGTTCCATGCGTCCGGACGACGGCGCGCCAGGCCCGCCCGATGCTCGACGTGGGCACCGGGTGGGGAAGACGGAAGGACAGCGCCATCCAGGATCCGGCGCGATCGCCCATGCTGACGTGGCGGTGCTGGTCGAAGGAGACGGGCAGCTCGTCCAGCAGCTCGTCCAGCGCGGCACCGCCCGCCAGCTCGCCCGCATCGACGGGATCCGCGGGGAGGACCTGCACCGGCAGGTCACAGCTGAGCAGACGGCCGAACGGCAACCACAGGGAGTTGATGTGGCTCAGTCGCATGGCAGTACCGTAGGGGCATCGCGTTACGTCGTCGTTGCGGCTATGCGGCCGCTGCGTTCCAGAGGCCGGAGGCACACGATGCACAAGTTCAAGGTTCCCGGGGCCGAACTGGCCTGGTCGTTCAGCGATGAGTCCGGCCAACCGGTGGTGCAGCTGCACGGGCTGACCTCCAGCCGCTACCGCGACCGTGTGCTGGACCTGGATCTGGGGCGAGGCCTCTCCGGCACCCAGCTGCTGCGCTACGACGCCCGCGGGCACGGTCACTCCACCGGGCGGCGCGAACCGGAGGACTATCGCTGGCCGGCGCTCGCCGAGGACCTGTTGGCCCTGCTGGACCATTGGTTTCCCGACGAGCAGGTCCACGGGGTCGGCCCCTCCATGGGCACCGGCACCCTCCTGCACGCCGCGATGCGCGCGCCCGAGAAGTTCAGCGGCTTCACGCTGATGCTCCCGCCCACCGCCTGGGCCACGCGCACCGCGCAGGCCGGGGACTATCGCCGCCTCGCCGAGTTCATCGAGCAGCACGGCATGGAGCGCTTCGTCGCGGCCAGCACCCAGATGCCGCGCCCGCCAGCCACCATCGGCACCCCGGAGACGGTCCCGCACGTCAGCGGCGAGCTGCTGCCCTCGATCTACCGCGGTGCCGCGATGAGCGATCTTCCCACCCCGGAGCAGATCGCCTCACTGGACATCCCGACGACGATCCTGGCCTGGGTGGACGATCCCTCCCATCCGCTCTCCACGGCTCAGGCACTCGTGGAGCTGCTGCCGAGCGCGACCCTGCAGGTGGCCCACACCCCGCAGGACGTGGCTGGCTGGCCGATCATCCTGGCGGCCGACGTGGAACGGTCGGCGTCACACAACGATCGACCGGCAGCGCGTTCACAGGCTGGGAGTTCAGGCTGATGCACCGCTCGGTGTCGTCCAACGATGGACCAGGTAGCCGTAGGTGAGCGCCGTCGTCTCCGGATGGTCGGCCAGCCACGAATCTGCGAGCTCGACGGGGAACTCGAGGTGAAGGACTGCCTCCAAGTCCTCGCGAGTATCGAACGTCCAGGAGCTCATCACCTCGGTGGTGTCAGCACCCTGGGAAGCCCACCACTGCCTCGCGTAGGTGTCCTGACCTTGCGCGGCAGCGGCAGCGCTTCTCCGAAGCAGTTCGGCGAACTCCCCGGTCTCCGTGTCATTGTCGATCACCACGAGTGTTCCGCCCTCGCGCAGCACCCGCCCGACTTCACGCAGTCCGGCCGACGGGTCGAACCGGGGGTGCGGAAAGAAGTACGCGAACCTGGCATGCACCACATCCACGGAGGCGTCAGCAAGTGGAATGTGCTCCGCCGAGCCCCGCAGGACCACAGCCTCCCCGGGCCGCTGTTCAGCGAAGGCAATCAACGTGGGGTCGGGCTCCACGCCGATGACCTGCTGGGCGTCACCGTAGTGAGGCAGCCAGTAGCCGGATCCGCAGCCCAGGTCCAGGATGACGCGATCCCGCCAGTCCGACTGCCGCCGCAGCTCGGTCCAGAGGGTCTGCTCGCGGTCCATCGCCCGGTTCTCGATCTCATACACGTCCGGATCCACGCGCTGGTTGGCCGAGGGGACGAAGTCCTCCAGATCGTCCATGGCTGCTCCCACTGGGTTGCCGGAGGTGCTGTGGGCTGTCACGGGGGCACTGTGCCGGGCGAACGCGAAGACCACGTCCGGGGCGTGGACGTGCACGTCATCGCAGCGGTAGCCGCGCAGCCAGGGGACGCCGTCGATCACGCGCAGGTAGAAGCCTTTGGGGACCTCGTGGTCCTCACTCACCGGGGCGGAGGCCACGTGGATCGAGCCCGTGGGTGCCCGTCCGGTGGAGAGGACCGAGTCCGGCGCCGACTCCTGGTCCAGCAGGGCCAACCGCAGCGCGGGGCCGGTGGTCAGAGGACACAGCCTCAGGCCTGCGGACGCTGCGGCGGCGAACACCTCCGGCAGGGTCCCACCGTCCGTCAGCCCCAGCTCCGAGACGCTCCGCAGGACCACCTCCACGGTCTGCGGCTCGGGAGACTCAGTGCCGAACTCAGGTCGGTCCAGCAGCGCCTCGGCATACGCGTTCAGCCTCACCCCGGCCGCCGCGAGGTCTGCCCGCACCATGGATGCCGGCCTGTCACCGACGCGCACTGTCAGCTCTCCGGACACCGGACTCACTCGTCCCCGGAGACCAGCGAGTTCCGCCAGGCCCCGTGCAGCTCTGCGAACCGTCCGCCGGAGGCGATCAGCTCCGCGGGGGAGCCGTCCTCCACCACGCGGCCGTCATGCACCACCAGGACGCGGTCGGCGATCTCCACGGTGGAGAGCCGGTGCGCGATGATCAGGGCCGTCCGGTTGCCCAGCAGCCGTTCCAGACCGGCCTGCACCAGCCGTTCGCTGGGCAGGTCCAGGGAGCTGGTGGCCTCGTCCAGGATCAGCACGGCGGGATCGGCCAGGAACGCGCGGGCGAAGCTGACCAGCTGACGCTGACCGGCCGAGAGCCGTCCGCCGCGTTTGGTGACGTCGGTGTCGTAGCCCTCGGGCAGGGCCAGGATGAACTCGTGCGCGCCCACGGCCTGCGCGGCGGCCTGGATCTCGGCGTCGGAGGCATCCGGCCGGCCCAGGGCGATGTTCTCGGCCACCGTCCCGGAGAACAGGAACGCCTCCTGGGTCACCATCACCACGTTGCGCCGCAGGTCGGCCTGGGAGAGCTCATTCAGCTCCACCCCGTCCAGGGTCAGTGACCCGGAGCTCAGGTCATAGAAGCGGGCGATCAGCTTCACCAGCGTGGACTTGCCGGCACCGGTCTGGCCCACCACCGCCACGGTCTGCCCGGCGGGGATGGTCAGGTCGAACTCGGGCAGGATGACCTTGCCGTCGCCGTAGCCGAACACCGCGTCCCGGAACTCCAGGCGACCCTCGGCAGCGGGCAGCGGCACGGGCCGGTCCGCCTCGCGCACAGTGGGCATCTCCTCGAGCAGTCCGGAGACCTTCTCCAGCGCCGCCGTGGCGGACTGGAACGAGGAGTAGAACATGGCCACCTGCTCCATGGGCTGGAACACGCGCTTGCCGGCCAGCAGCAGCGCCACCAGCACGCCGACCGCCAGGGTGCCGTCCAGCACGCGGAAGCCGCCGAAGAGCAGCAGCGCTACCACGGTCAGGTTGCCGGTGATCACCAGGGTGGGCTGCAGCACGCCGAACAGGTTCAGCGAACGCACCATGTCGTCGCGGTACTTGGTGGCCAGCCGCTCGTACTTCTCGTCATTGGCACGCTGACGGCGGAAGGCCTGCACGGCGCGGATGCCGGTCATGGTCTCCACGAAGTGCACGATCATCCGGGCCGAGGACACCCGCGACTCGCGGTACACCGCCTCCGAACGCACCTGGTACCAGCGCACGGCGATCGTCACCGGGATGAACGCCACCAGCAGGATCAGCCCGGAACGCCAGTCCAGGATGAAGATCGAGGCGGCGGTGAAGAGCATGAACATCATGCCGGAGACCAGCGAGGACACACCCTGGTCCAGCAGCTCGCGCAGCGACTCCAGGTCCGAGGTCTGCCGGGAGATCACCCGCCCGGAGGTGTACGTCTCATGGAACTCCAGACTCAGCCGCTGGGTGTGCCGGAACACCCACACGCGCAGGTCCAGCAGCATGGCCTGGCTGACCCGGGCGGTCATCCAGGTGTAGGTGCCCAGCAGCAGGCCGGCGGTGAGCGCGGCCGCCAGATAGGTCCCCCCGACGACGGCCATCACCGTCCCTGCAGAGCCTCCGGCCTCCAACGTGGAGACGATCTCCGGCAGGCCCCAGTCGATGGCCCAGGCGATGATCAGGGGGAAGGCCGCACGGGCGGCGTTGGAGATGACCACCAGCACGGCGGTCAGGATCAGCTTCCACTTCACCGGGCGGGCCAGGTCGGCCAGAAGTCGCCAGGAGCGCTGGCGGATGTACCGGCGTTCGGCCACGGAGAGGTCCAGCCGCTCCTCGCCGCGCACGCCCAGCAGGGTGGGGGAGTCGTTCTCGGGGGTGTCCGTTCCGGGCGCGCGGGAGGGCTGCGGCGTCGAGGGCGTGCGGCTCATCGGGCCTCTCCTGTCCGTGCGTCGGTGCCGGGGGTGTCGGCATCGGTGACCGCCTCGGCGGGGTTATCGGCGACCACGTCCGCCCTCGCCTCCACGGCCCGGCGTTCGGTCTCGGTGAAGTCCGCCCCGTCCTCGTCTCCACCCGCATCCGGCGAGGCGCCCTGCCCGGGTGCGTGGCCGTCGTCGGGACCCTGGTGGTCCGGGGAGACCACCGGGAGCATTCCGGTGATGACGCCGGAGTCCATGACCGACTCGATGGAGCGGTCCTCCTCGAAGCTGGAGATGATGAAGCGGTAGTCGGCCGAGCGGCGCAGCAGCTCGGTGTGCGTGCCCACGTCCACGATTCGGCCCTGCTGGAGCACGGCGACGCGGTCGGCCAGGGCCACCGTGGACGGGCGGTGCGCCACGATCAGCGTGGTGGTGCCGGACAGGACCTCGCGCAGACGGGCGGTGACCTTCTCCTCGGTGCGCACGTCCAGGGCGGAGAGCGGGTCGTCCAGCACCAGGATCTGCGGCTGGGCGGCGATCGAGCGGGCCAGGGCGATCCGCTGGCGCTGACCGCCGGACAGACTCAGGCCCTCCTCGCCGATCTCGGTGTCCACGCCCTCGGGCATCTCGTGGGCGAACTGTGCCTGGGCGGTGTCCAGCGCGAGCTCGAGCAGGGCGTCGGCGAGGGCGGGATCGGCCAGAATCTGCTCCGGCGCGCCCAGCAGGACGTTGTTGCGGATGGTGTCCGAGAACAGGGTGGCGTCCTCGAAGGCAATGGACACGCGCCGGCGCAGCTCGGTCAGGTCGAACTCGCGCACGTCTGTCCCGTCCACCAGCACGGCGCCTGCGGTGACGTCGTACAGGCGCGGGACCAGCTGGACCAGGGTGGACTTGCCGGAGCCGGTCAGTCCCACCAGGGCCATGGTCTCCCCGGGGACCAGCTCCAGGGTGATCTCCTGCAGCAGCGGCGTGGAGTCGGCCGGGGCATCCGGGTAGCGGAACTGGGCGCCCCGGAACGCCAGGGCGCCCCCGCCGCGGTGCTCCTGCGCCGACGCGTGCGCCGCCGGCTGGGCTCGCTCGTCCCCGCCGAAGGTGGCCTCACCGGGGGAGGCGATGTCCACGGGGGAGTCCAGCACGTCGATGTGCCGATCGATGGCGGTCTTGGCCGAGAGGGTCATGCCCATCAGCTGGCCCACCGACTCCACGGGCCCGGCGAGCACGGCCGCGGTGGCGAAGAACGCGGCCAGGGCGCCCACCGTGATCTCGCCCGTGGCGGTCAGGTAGAGCCCCACGGCCAGGGCCACGCCCAGCACCGCCTCCGGCAGGGCGACGATCAGCGCGATGAACTTGGAGAGCACGGTGGCCTTGTGCACCTCGGTGCCGCGCAGGGTGTCGGCCTGTCCGCGGAAGCCCTCCAGCGCCTCGCGGCCGCGGCCGAACGCCTTGAGCACGCGGATCCCGTGGACGGACTCCTCCACGGTGGTGGCGAGGTCGCCGGCCTGGTCCTGGGACAGACGCGACGCCGCGCGGAAGTCGTTGCGGAAGTAGAAGGAGCGCCACATGATCGGGATCGCCCCTGCCAGGTAGATCAGTCCCAGCACCCAGGAGGAGCTGAACAGCAGTGCCAGGCCCACCGCGATCGTGACCAGCGAGACCACGAACATGACCGAGCCGAACGCGATCCACCGGCGCAGCAGGCCCAGGTCCGCCACCGAGCGGGAGAGCAGCTGACCGGAGGGCCAGGAGTCGTGGAAGGCCACGGGCAGGCGCTGCAGGCGGCGGTAGAGGGCCACCCGCGCGCTGTTCTCCACGCCGGCGGCGGGAGGGAGGATGAAGACACGGCGCAGGAAGATCAGCACGCCTTCGGCGATGCCCAGCGCGGCGATCACGACGACGGCGCTCCAGACATCTGTCTGGGAGCCACCGGGGCGCAGCACGGAGTTGACCAGGACCTGGATGACCTGCGGGATGGCCAGGGCCACCAGTCCGGCCAGCATGGCGGCGATCAGCCCGGCGACCCAGCGCCAGCGCATGCCCTGCAGGTACGGGGAGAGGCGGCCCAGAGCCTGGCGGAGGGTGCGTTCCTCCCCCTGGACGCGCCTCGTCTGAGACGGTGCAGAGGTGGACATGCGGGGCCTCCTGGGGCGTGGCCCTGGGATGCGCGCGAGGGGCGGTGACGACGGTGCACCGGCTCGAGGCCAGGGTCAGACGGGGTGAAGCGCATCCGATCGGACGCAACGGTCGACCATCCTACGCCCGGACCCGCACTTCTGAAAGGGTCCCTGGAGACCGCTCCGCGTCAGCCGGCGGTGACCGGCTCCACCAGGGGAACCAGGTCCAGCACCACGGCTTCGGGTTTGCAGGCGATGCGCACCGGGAACGACGGGGCGGCGCCGATCCCGGCCGAGACCTCCAGCGGGACCGTGCGCTCGAAACGGGTCCATGCGGAGAGTCCGCTGGCCTGGCTGGTGGGCAGATCGCAGTTGGTCACCAGCGCTCCGTACCCGGGCAGGCAGATCTGCCCGCCGTGGGTGTGGCCGGCGAAGATCAGGTCCGCGCCGTCCTCCACCATCGCATCCAGCACCCGGCGGTACGGAGCGTGCGTGACGCCGATCGACAGGCTGCGCGCCGGAGTGCCGCTGCCCTGGGGGAAACCGGGCCACTCGTCCCGCTCCAGGTGGGGGTCATCCGTGCCGGCGACGTCCAACCGCACGCCCTCCATCACCCGGGACCAGTGCGTGTTGGTCACGTCGATCCAGCCGTGCTCGGTGAAGGCCTGGAACAGCTCACGCCATGGCAGCTCGTTCGGCCGGTGGGTGTGCTTGGAGGGGCCCATGAGGTAGCGCAGGGGGTTGGCCCGGCGCGGCTCGTAGTAGTCGTTGGAACCGGGCACGAACACCCCGGGGACCTCCAGCAGCGGGCCCAGGGCGTCCAGCAGGGGCCGGATGGACTCGGCCGAACCGATGTTGTCCCCGGTGTTGACCACCAGGTCCGGCTCCAGGGTGTGCAGCGTGGAGAGCCATTCCAGCTTCTCGAACTGGGTGGGCATCAGGTGGATGTCGGACAGGTGCAGGATCCGCAGGCCCCGTCCCCCCGGGGGGATGATCTCCAGGCGCTCGCGCCGCACCTGGAAGTCCCGGGCCTCCACCAGGGCGCCGTAGGCCAGGGTGCCCGCACCGGCCGCCGCCGTGACGCCGGCGGCGGCCCCGAGGGCGGTCAGCAGTCCGCGTGCCCTCATCAGCCCTCCGACCCGGTCGCGGTGTCGTTGGTGGCGCCGCCGTAGGTGGAGGGGTCGTCATCCAGTCGACGCTCGGGCAGCGGCCCACCGCGCCCGGCGTCGGCGTCGACGACCTCGCCCTCCGGATGCCGCCCGTCGGTGCGCACCGGATCCGAGACCGGGCCGGTGTACTCGGTGAACTCATTGCGCTCGGCCAGCGGTCCGGCCACCTTCATGAAGTCCACCCACATCGGTCCGGCGATGATCGAACCCCAGACGTCCTCGAAGTAGACCCCGCCGATGGTCTTGCCGGACAGGCCCTCGACCGTGGTCTTGTAGTTGCCCACCCAGGAGGCGGTGGACAGGCCGGTGCTGTAGCCCACGAACCAGGTGGAGGAGGAGTTGTTGTTCGTACCGGTCTTGCCGGCCACGGGGAACGGCAGCTCGCCGCGCGCCGTGCGCTCACCGGCGATCGCCTCCAGCGTGTGGTTGACCTCGGCCACCACCTGGGTGTCCACGGCCTTGGTGCAGTCCACCTCGGGGACCCGGTACTCGGTGCCACGGGTGTCGGTCACCGAGACCAGCGCGCGAGGCTTGCAGTAGGTGCCGTCGTCGGCCAGCGTCGCGTAGGAGGCGGCCATGGTCAGGGGGGAGACCTCTTCGGCGCCGAGGATGAAGGACGGGCGCGTGGCGTTGATCGGATCGCCGTTGTCCGCACGGTGGACGCCCATGCGCTCGGTCAGGTTGCCGACCTCGCACATGTCCATCAGGTAGAACTCAGCGGCCGTCGCCGTGTTGATCGACCAGTACAGTCCGTAGTCCACCCGCATCGGCTTCTTCATGTTGGCGATCGCGTTGTTCACCGCCCAGCCGTCCTCATCGGGCAGGCGGAAGCCCCCGCCCTCCTGGCAGGAGGCCTCGAACTCGGTCCACTGGGGGTAGTAGTCGTTGGCGGCATCGATGGTGTCGATCATCGAGTGTCCGGCCTCCACCCAGGCCAGGGAGACGTACGGCTTCATGGTGGAGCCGGCCTGGAAGCCGCGCGAGCCGCCACGGTTGAAGTCGGTGTTGAAGTTCAGTGTGGTGTTCCCGTCGCCGGCCTCGGGGCTGTAGACGGTGTTCTGGGCCATCGCCTTGATGTTGCCGGTGCCCGGCTCCACGGAGACCATGGCTCCGCCGGCGCCGTCGAAGGAGTCGTGCGGAACCCGCGAGGAGACCTCCTCCTCGGCGGCGCGCTGCATCTCCGCATTCAGGGTGGTCTGGATGGTCAGGCCGCCGCGGTCCAGCAGGCGCTGACGGGCCTCGCGGTCCGGGCCGAAGGCCTCATCGTCCAGGATCTCCAGCTGCACGTAGTCGCAGAAGTAGGCGCCCAGTTCGGCGGCGAAGCAGCCCGAGCCCTGCGGCGTGACATCCAGCATGCTCTCCACCGGGACGGCCTTGTACTCCTCGTACTCCGCCTGGGTGATCTTCTCGTTCTTGAGCATCGAGGCCAGCACCACGTTGCGGCGGCCTTCAGCTCCCTCCGGGTTGGTCACCGGGTTGTAGCCGTTGGGGGACTGGACCATGCCGGCGAGCATGGCGGCCTCGGGGACGGTGAGGTCGGCGGCGTTCTTGTTGAAGAAGTAGCGGCTGGCCGCCTCCACGCCGTAGACGCGACCGGAGAAGAGCACGATGTTCAGGTAGCCCTCCAGGATCTGGTCCTTGGACATCTCCTTCTCCACCGCCACGGCCAGCTTCATCTCCCGCAGCTTGTCTGCCGGAGTCTTGGTGCCGGAGATGGTGGTGCGCTCGTTGTTCAGGCTCTGGTAGTTCACCAGCACGTTGTTCACGTACTGCTGGGTCAGGGTCGAGGCGCCCTGCTGGGAGTCGGAGGTGGCGTTGTTCACCAGCGCGCGGGCCAGGCCGCGGGCGTCCACGCCGGAGTGCTCGTAGAAGCGCTCATCCTCGATCGAGACGATCGCGTCCTTCATGTTCTGCGAGATCTGGTCCAGCTCGACCGGAACGCGGTTCTCCGCATAGAAGGTGGCCAGCACGGTGCCGTCCTCCGCGAGGATGCGCGAGGGGACCGAGAGCGGCTCCTCCTTCAGCTCGGCCGGCAGCTGGTCGAAGACCTCCTGGCCGCTGTCGGCCAGCGCGCCGCCCATGGCCGCCATGGGCATCATCAGACCCGCCGCCAGGACACCGCACAGGGCGCTGATGCCGAGGAAGGCGACGATCTTGCCCAGGGTGGTGGCAGTGTCGAAGAAGGGGGAAGTGCTCTTGGCCATGCGGGCGATTCTACGTGCCCAACCTGGACGGCCCGGCAGGGCGGCGGCGTGAACGTCACAGCATTCCCGACGACGGCCCCTCGCCTCGCGGGAAAGGCTTAGGCTGGGCGCATGACGACTTGGGAGTACGCGACCATTCCATTGATCATCCACGCCACGAAGCAGATCCTGGACCAGTGGGGGGCAGACGGCTGGGAGCTCGTCACCGTCATCCCCGGTCCGGACGGCAACGCCCCCGTGGCCTACCTGAAGCGCCCCACCGGCGAGACCGGCGCGCACTGATGAGCCGCGTCGAGGACCGCCTGGCCGAACTCGGCCTGAGCCTGCCCGAGGTGGCCGCCCCCGTGGCCGCCTATGTCCCCGCCGTGATCGACGGCGACCATGTGCAGACCTCCGGTCAGCTGCCCTTCGTGGACGGACAGCTGCCGGCCACCGGCAAGGTCGGCGCCGAGGTCTCCCCGGACCAGGCCGCCGAGCTGGCCCAGCGCTGTGCGCTCAACGCGCTGGCCGCCGTGAAGTCCGTGCTGGGCGATCTGGACCGGATCGAGCAGGTGGTCAAGGTGGTCGGCTTCGTCGCCTCTGACCCCTCCTTCACCGGCCAGCCCCAGGTGGTCAACGGCGCCTCCGAGTTCCTGGGCCAGGTGCTCGGGGACGCCGGCGTGCATGCCCGCTCCGCCGTGGGCGTGGCCGTGCTGCCCCTGGACTCCCCGGTCGAGGTGGAGCTGACCGTTCGGTTCCACTGAGGTGAACCCCACCGCGGCAGGTGAGGGGCCGTCGTCGTACCGGCCGGTGCCTGCACCCGCCGCGGGGACGGTGCCTGGACGACCCCGGACCGGGCTGGCTGTGGGCCACGGCCCGGTCCGTCGCCAGCCGCCTCCGGCCGTCTTGCGCACCTTCGACCTGCCCGACGAGCAGATGACCGCCGCCCGCAGCTGGGTGGCCTACGGCGAACGCCGCCCCCGAGCAGCACGCCGGGCCTCCTCCGTGGCCGTCGTGCGTGACGGGCTGCATGGAGTGGAGACCCTGCTGCGGCATCGCGCCGGACCGACCCCGCTGGGGGCGCTGGCCTTCCCCGGCGGATCCCTCGAGGACTTCGACGAGGAGGAATGCACCTGGTACGGGCCCACCCCCGCCCAGTGGTCACGCGTGCTGGGAGTGAGCGATCACCGCCTGGCCCGCCGCCACATCATGGGGGCCGTCCGGGAACTGTTCGAGGAGACCGGGATCCTGCTGGCCGGACGGGATCGGTTCTCCGTGGCCGAGGACCCCGGCGGCGGGGAGTGGATGGAGATCCGCCAGGGGCTGGACCGGCAGGAGCTCACCCTCGCCTCGGTGCTACGCAGGCGCGGCTACGGCGTCCGCACGGACCTGCTGCGTGCCGTGGGTCAATGGCACAGCCCGGGCTTTGCGCACCGACGATTCATCACGCACTACTTCGCCGTGGCCGCGCCCCAGGGACAGCAGGACTCGCTGCTGGCAGGCAAGGGCACCTGGGCCCGCTGGCGCCCGGCCGGCCTGCTGACGGCCGGTCTGGGGGAGACCCGGCTGGGAGATGCCGTGGGACGCCCGGACACGGTGGGGCGCACCTTCGGGCGGCTCACCGTCCCGGCCGTCCCCCTGCTGCTCGAGCGGATGGCCGCAGCCGGCTCCACAGTCCGGTTCATGATGGACCTGACCATCCGCGGCTCAGTGCCGGAGTTCCGGGTGGAGCTGCTGGACCGGATCGACGGGCACACCCCGGACCCGGACACCGACCCCACGCCGGGCACCTCAGCGGTGCACGACGACGACCTTCGCCTGGGAGTGGAACTGCCGGGAGGCCGCTGGTCCTGACGCGGGTGCATCAGGACCAACGGCCTCCCGGTGACGGTTCAGCGGGTGATCGTGACCGATCAGCGCGAGCGTTGGCGCAGCCGCTGCAGGTCCAGGATCACCACGGCGCGGTTCTCCAGACGCAGCCAGCCGCGCTGGACGAACTCAGCCAGGGCCTTGTTCACGGTCTCGCGGGAGGCGCCCACCAGCTGGGCCAACTCCTCCTGGGTGAGGTCGTGGGCCACGAGCAGGCCGTCGGCGGCCGGGCGGCCGAAGCGGTCGGCCAGGTCCAGCAGGGCCTTGGCCACGCGGCCGGGGACATCGGAGAAGACCAGGTCCGCCAGGGACTCGTTGGTCTTGGACAGGCGCTGGGCCAGAGCCTGCAGCAGCTGCATGGAGACCTCGGGGGCCTCGCGGATCACCTTGCGCAGGTTCTCGTGGCGCAGGCCGGCCAGGCGCGTGGCCGAGACCGCAGTGGCGGTGGCGGTGCGAGGAGCCGGGTTGAACAGGGCCATCTCACCGAAGATCTCGCCCGGACCCAGGATGGCCAGCAGATTCTCCCGGCCGTCCGGGGCGGTGCGGCCCAGCTTGATCTTGCCGGACATGATCACGTAGAGCTGGTCGCCCTGGTCGCCCTCGTGGAACGCCGAGGCGCCGCGGGAGAGGTCCACCTCAGTCAGCTCTGCGGTCAGAGCCCGGAAGACCTCGTCATCCAGGTGGGTGAACAGCGGTGCCTTGCGCAGTACCTCAAGATCCATGAATCCTTCGTCCTCACTGGTCATGTGCTGGCGCTCGCCGAGGCCGGTGGCGCGGGTCACGGACCATTCTGCCCCATCCGCCCATGATCTTCAGGTTTCTCTGCGACTGCGCCGGTAGTCTGGGCATTCATCGTGCGCCATGGAACCTGCAGGGCGGCCCCGGCACGATGCCTCCGGCCCCGCCGGACCCTGTCCTTCTCGGCCGCCCGGTCTGGAGATGCCTTGCCCTGGGGACTGACCTGGCTGGATGCGGCCCTGCTCCTGATCCTGGTGATGTTCCTGGTGGCCGGCTACCGTCGCGGGTTCTGGGTCACGCTCGGCACCATGGCGGGGCTGATCGCCGGCGCCATCGCCTCGTTCTTCTCCATCCCCCTCGTCTCATCCTGGGTCGACGACCCTGCCTGGCGCTGGGTGGCCATCATCGCCGCGGCCATCCTGCTGATCGTCGTGGGCCAGGCCATCGGCGCCGCCATCGGACGGTGGATCCGGCTGCGTCTGTCCCTGCCGGCGCTGCGCACCGCCGACCGTCTGGCCGGAGCCGTGGCCAACACCGTGGTGGCCGCGGCGCTGATCGGCCTGCTCGCCTTCTCCGCCGGGACCATGGGTGTGCCGTCCGTGACCTCGGCGGTCTCCCAGTCCCGGGTGATCAGCACCATCAACAAGGTGGCCCCAGATCAGACCAAGGGCATGATCGCCCAGATCCGTGCGGCGGTGGCCGGTGCTGGCCTGGTGCCGGAGATCGACCAGCCGGTGGCACCCGAGGCCTCCACCCCCACGGTGGCTCCAACGGCTCCGCCGCCCGGTGATGCCCTGACCGAGGCGTCCAAGTCCGTGGTGCGCATCACCGGAACGTCCGTGGAATGCGGTCAGAACCAGACCGGCTCCGGCTTCGCGATCGCCCCGGACCGGGTGGTCACCAACGCGCACGTGGTCGCCGGTCTGACCGAGCCGGCCGTCGAGCAGATCGATGGGGCCGTCTACGCCGGCCGTGTGGTCCACTTCGACCCGGAGCGCGACCTGGCCGTGGTGGCCGTGGACGACGCCGACCTGCCCGTTCTGCCCACGGGGGCCGACCTGGAGGACGGCGACTCGGCGCACATCATGGGATACCCCGCCGGCGGCCCCTTCTCCCTGGACCCGGCTGAGGTCCAGGCGCGCGGGTCGGTGCCGATCAGCAGCATCTACGGCGGTGAGACCGGGATGCTGGAGATCTACCAGCTGCATGCCGACGTCCGACAGGGTGGGTCCGGCGGTCCGCTGCTCTCCACGGACGGCTCGGTGGCCGGGGTGGTCTTCGCCCGTTCCGCCGCCGACGTGGCCGTGGGCTACGCCATCACTGGGGACGAGGCGCGCGATGTGTTCACGCAGGCCGAGGACTGGGAGCGGACCGTCTCCACCGGACAGTGCATCCAGGGCGGCTGATCCACTGCGGAGCTGGATACGGGCCATTCTGTCCACGCTGGACTACCGTGGTCTGCATCACACAGACGGTGTGCGGTGCGTCCATCCCCTGTGCCGCACTCCGGAGGGACACTGACAAAGGACACGACCATGTCATCCACTTCTGCACCGGCGCGGTCCGGCGCTGGGCCGGCCCGGAAGATGTCCGGGCGCGAGGAGTTCGCGGGCCGCTGGGCCTTCATCCTCGCGGCCATCGGCTCGGCCGTCGGACTGGGGAACATCTGGCGCTTCCCCTACATCGCCTACGAGAACGGCGGCGGAGCGTTCATTATCCCGTATCTGGTCGCTCTGCTGACCGCGGGCATCCCCCTGCTGTTCTTCGACTACGCAATCGGCCACCGCTTCCGCGGGTCACCCCCGCTGTCGTTCCGCCGGCTGAGCCGCTGGACCGAGTCCATCGGCTGGTGGCAGGTGCTGATCTGCCTGGTGATCGGAGTGTACTACGCCGCCATCATCGCCTGGGCCATCATGTACACCTGGTTCTCCACCACGAAGGCCTGGGGAGATGACCCCGCTACCTTCCTGACTCAGGAGCACCTGCAGGTGGCCGAGGACGTGGCACCCAACCTGGACATCGTCCCCGGGGTCTTCTGGCCCATGCTCGTGGTCTGGGTGATCATCATCCTGGTGATGGGCTTCGGTGTCCGCCGAGGCGTAGCCATGGCCTCGCTGATCTCCATCCCCGTGCTGGTGCTGATGTTCCTGGTCCTGGTGGTCGTGGCACTCACCCTGCCCGGTGCCACGGAGGGACTGAACGCCCTGTTCACCCCCAACTGGGCGGCACTGGCCGACCCTGGAGTGTGGATCGCGGCCTATGGGCAGATCTTCTTCTCCCTCTCCGTGGGCTTCGGCATCATGATCACCTACGCCTCCTACCTGAAGAAGCGGACCAACCTGACCGGCTCCGGCCTGGTGGTCGGCTTCTCCAACTCCGGCTTCGAGATCCTGGCCGGCATCGGCGTCTTCTCCGCCCTGGGCTTCATGGCGCAGGCCAGCGGCGTGCAGATCGCCGACGTGGTGGAGTCAGGCATCGGTCTGGCGTTCATCGCGTTCCCGGCCATCATCTCCGAAGCCCCGATGGGTGCGCTGATCGGCGTGCTCTTCTTCGGCTCCCTGGTCCTGGCGGGCTTCACCTCGCTGATCTCCATCCTCGAAGTGGTGGTCTCCGCGGTGAAGGACAAGATGGGCTGGGGTCGGTGGACCACGGTGCTGGTGGTCGTGGGACTGAGCGCGGTGGTCTCCCTGGCCATGTTCTCCACCACCAGTGGACTGAACCTGCTGGACATCACCGACGCCTTCGTCAACAGCTTCGGGATCGTGGGCGCCGCCCTGGTCTCGGTCCTGGTGGTCGCGGCAGTGCTGGGCCTGCTGGACCGGATGGTGGCGCACCTTAACAGCGTCTCCTCCTTCCGGCTCGGCGCCCTGTTCAAGGTCATGGTGGGCGTGATCATGCCGATCGTGCTGGCCTACACCTTCCTGTCCGACTTCATCGCCAAGCTCAACGACGGCTACGGGGAGTTCCCGGCCTGGTTCGTGAACACCTTCGGCTGGGGCATGGTCCTGAGCCTGGTGGTGCTGGCCGTGCTGCTCTCCCTGATCCCGTGGTCCAAGAAGTCCAACCTCCACCAGGAGCACCTGGACGACGACAGCCCGTTCGTGGAGCACGAGTCGCTGAACCGACGACGGCGGGGCCGCACCCCGGATCGGCTGGAACCGGTCACGGTCTCGGCTGACGAGGGCTGGACCGAACCTGATGCCGACCCGGCGCACCGCAGTGACTCGCAGAAGGGACTCTGACCATGGACCCCATTGCCATCGTCATGATGATCATCGCCATCCTCACCGTCTGGGGCGGTCTCGCACTGTCTCTGGTGCACCTGAAGCGCCATCCGGATGAGGAGTCCGGAGACACCACGATCTCCACCGGCCCCACCACGTAGAGCCACCCACACCAGACAGGGTCCGGCCCCCGCTCCGTCTGGAGTGGGGGCCGGACCCTTCTGTCGGTCGGTCTGTCGGTCGGCCGGGTGAGGGCTACTTCCGTAGGGACTCGGCGATCTGCTGCATGATCGTCGGATCCGAGAGCGTGGTGGCGTCTCCGGGGTCCCGGCCCTCGGCCACGTCCTTGAGCAGGCGGCGCATGATCTTGCCCGAGCGGGTCTTGGGCAGCTCCGGCACCACCAGGACGTGCTTGGGCTTGGCGATCGGGCCGATCTCCTTGGCCACGTGAGCGCGCAGATCTGCCTCGGCCTGCTCGGCCTCGGTCTCAGCGTGCTCCTCCGTGAGGATGACGAAGGCGACGACGGCCTCACCGGTGGTGGCGTCGGCGGCACCGACCACGGCGGCCTCGGCCACGATCGGATGGGAGACCAGCGCCGATTCGATCTCCGTGGTGGAGAGGCGGTGCCCGGAGACGTTCATGACATCGTCCACCCGGCCCATCAGCCAGATGTCACCGTCCTCGTCCCGGCGGGCACCGTCCCCGGCGAAGTACATGTCCTGGAACCGGGACCAGTAGGTGTCCTTGAACCGCTCCGGGTTGCCCCAGATGCCGCGCAGCATGGCCGGCCAGGGATCACGCACCACCAGGAACCCGCCGGAGCCGGCCTCCAAGGTCTCGCCCATTTCATCCACCACGTCCACCGTGATGCCCGGAACCGGGACCTGGGCCGAACCGGGCTTGGTGGCCGTGACACCGGGCAGCGGGGTGAGCATGTGCGCTCCCGTCTCGGTCTGCCACCAGGTGTCCACGATCGGGGCAGGGGACTCCTTCCGGGCACCCGGGGTGACGGAGCCGTCGTCGTGCCGGGTGCCGGCACCGTTGTTGCCGCCGATCACCTCCCGGTACCACATCCAGGCCTCCGGGTTGATGGCCTCACCGACGGTGCCCAGCACCCGCAGGGAGGACAGGTCGAAGGAGTCCGGGATGGACCGGCCCCACTTCATGCAGGTCCGGATGGCGGTGGGCGCGGTGTAGAGGATGGTCACACCGTACTTCTGCACAATCTCCCACCAGCGGCCCGAATGCGGGTGGTCCGGGGTGCCCTCGTAGATCACCTGTGTGGCGCCGTTCACCAGCGGCGCGTAGGTCACATAGGAGTGGCCGGTGACCCAGCCGACGTCCGCGGTGCACCAGTACACGTCCGTCTCCGGGTGCAGGTCGAAGGTGTCTCGGTGGGTGACCGCGCCCTGGACCAGGTATCCGCCGGTGGTGTGCAGGATGCCCTTGGGCGTGCCGGTGGTGCCGGAGGTGTAGAGGATGAACAGTGGGTGCTCGGAGTCATGCCAGACCAGCTCATGGTCCTCGGACTGCTCGGCCAGCACCTCGTGCCACCACAGGTCCCGGCCCTCGGTCATCTCCACGGGCTGCTCGTTGCGCCGGACCACCAGCACATGCTGGACCGACTGGGCCTGGCCTTCGCCGGCCTGGCCGGACAGCGCGGTGTCCACGGCGGGCTTGAGCGGTGAGGGCTTGCCGCGGCGCCAGGAGCCGTCCGCGGTGACGACCAACTTGGCCTGGGCGTCGTCGATGCGTGAACGCAGAGCCTCGGCCGAGAAGCCGCCGAAGACCACCGAATGCACGGCACCGATCCGGGCACAGGCGAGCATGGCGACCACCGACTCCACGATCATCGGCATGTAGATGGCCACGCGGTCGCCCTGGGTGACTCCCAGGGACTCGAAGGCGTTGGCGGCGCGGCGGACCTCGGCGGCCAGCTCGGCGTAGGTCCAGCCCCGGGTGTCACCGGGCTCGCCCTCGAAGTGGATCGCCACGCGGTCGCCCAGACCGGCCTCCACATGGCGGTCCAGGGCGTTGTAGGCGGCGTTGGTGGTGCCGCCCACGAACCACTTCGCGAACGGTGCATCCGACCAGTCCAGGGTCTCGGAGAAGTCCGTGTCCCAGTGCAGCACCTCGCGGGCGCGGCGGGCCCAATAGGCCAGGCGGTCCTGCTCGGCCTCTTGATAGAGATCCGCCCCGGCCACGGCGTCCTGCGCGAACTGCTCCGAGGGCGGGAAGGTGCGGCCTTCGTGCATCAGGGTGTCGGTGGTGCCCGACGGCGATGGGCTCGACGCGGTCTGTCCGCTGGGCCCGGCCTGGCCGGTCTGGGGTGCTTCCTGGTCGCTCATGCGTGCTCCTCCACGGGTGATGCTGCGGGACGGAGACGGTTCCGTCCGGCCCCCCTGGACAGCGATGAGGTGACGGCGGTCACGCGTCTGGGGCACAGCCTAGCGTCGTGCGCATGACACCGGTAGGTGCGACTGGTTCAATGGGCGGAGACTGAGCGGTCACCCCACGCACCGGGGCGGCCGAGTGACCGTGCATGAGCCTGTCCGTGGCACGGTGTAGAGATGCACAGACAACGCAACACTGCGTCATGCGTGAGGGGTAGAGATGTCTTCCACAGTGTCACCGGGGCCGGAACCGTCCGCTGATCAGACGGCCGTGCCGCACCGGCAGGTGCCGGGTCCCGGACGGACCGCCGGACTGCAGCTGTCCGGATGGGCGATCGGCTTCCTGGTCTCGGTGGCCGTGGTGCTGATCGGCTCCGTGGTGCCGCTGTGGCCCGGCGGACAGAACCTCTGGACGCTCTCCGGCCTGTTCCTGCTCGGCGTGGGCGTGGTGGCCCCGCTGACGGCGGCCGGGCTCGAGATCGCCCGGGCCGCCGGAACAGGGCAGGACGGGCACGAGCCGCGAGTGGGCTCCCTGACCACCGACCAGTTCAGCCATGTGGTCTCCTGGCTGGCGTTCGCCCACTTCTTCCTGCTCTCCGTCACCACGCTGAACCCGGTGGCCCTGGTGGGCCTGGTGGGAGCGATCGGCATGCTGGTGTGCTCGCCGCTGCGGTTCCTGTTCGGCGGACGCGCTGCGGCCGCCCGGCCAGGGAGGCGTGCCGGAACCGGTGACCGGCTGGAGGACGGTTCTGCCGAGGCTGGCGGCCAGCTGCCCGCCGGACCGGAGACTCCCGAGGACATCCAGGCCTCCTGGCAGTCCGCTCAGGCCGGATGGCAGCCGGCCGGTGAGACCGGGTGGTACACCGCCACCGGACGTCAGCAGGGCAGCTGGAGTGCGAACGAGGACGCCTCACCGTCAGCCGCGCAGCCGGCACCGGGGCAGACCGCACCGGGCGCTGATGCCCCCGCCGGTCCCTCCAGCCAGGCGGCAGGACAGCCGAGCGTGTGGGAGATCGACCCCCACGAGCAGGAGGTCTCCGCCGAGCAGACCGTGCTGCGCTCGGAGCTGCGCACCCAGATCCAGGACGAGGACCTCGAGTCGAGGCCCGGCACCGGGCCGGACCTGGTCGGCGACTCCGGTGCCGACCCAGACGCCGAGCTGGGCATGACCCGGCTCAGTGACCGCGCCGCCCACGGCGGCGCACCGGCCGCATCGCTCACCGCCACCGCGCCGGAGGCGAGCGGAGGCACCCCGGCCGGCGGCAGCGGCGCCGTCGGGACCGCCGGCCTGGGAGGGCAGCCCCAGCAGGGCGAGGCGATCTCCGCGGAGTCCGCCGAGCAGGCCACCACGCCGCGCGGTGCCGAGCCGGCCCAGTACGAGGCGTTCTGGTTCGCCGTGGGCTCCCCTCGGCAGGCGGTCGGACCGGACGGCAGTCCCCTCTTCGCGCTGGAGCCGGGCGGCTGGATCCTGGCCCTGGAGGACCGCGGGGACGAGTTCCTGGTGCAGAACACCGACGGCCGCACCGGCGTGCTGCGGGACCTGCGGGACATCGAGCGGGCGTGAGCAGGACGTGACCGGCGAGCAGACCCCCACCGGCGAGACCCGGCTGGCCCTGAAGCGCCGCGCCCGCAGGATCCACCGGGACCTGGGGCAGGCCTACCCCTATGCGGTGGCCGAACTGGACTTCACCACTCCGTTCGAGCTGCTGGTGGCCACCGTGCTCTCGGCCCAGACCACGGACGTGCGGGTGAACATGACCACCCCGGCGCTGTTCGCCCGGTTCCCGGACGCCGAGGCGATGGCGCACGCGGATGAGCGGGAGCTGCAGGAGCTGGTGCGGCCCACCGGGTTCTACCGCAACAAGGCCGCCGCCATCCAGGGGCTCTCCCGTGCGCTGGTGGACCGGTTCGGCGGGGAGGTCCCGGGGAAGCTCGAGGACCTGGTGACCCTGCCCGGCGTGGGGCGCAAGACCGCGTTCGTGGTGCTGGGCAACGCGTTCGGCCAGCCCGGCATCACCGTGGACACGCACTTCGGACGGCTCGCTCGGCGACTGGGCTTCACGGACCAGACCGATCCGGTCAAGGTGGAGCACGAGGTGGCCGCGCTGTTCGAGAAGCGCGACTGGACGGACCTGTCCAACCGGCTGGTGTTCCACGGTCGGCGGGTCTGCCACGCGAAACGCCCGGCCTGCGGTGCCTGCCCGGTGGCCCGGCTGTGCCCGTCCTACGGGGAGGGCGAGACGGACCCGGAGTCGGCGAAGACACTGTTGAAGTATGAGCTGGCACCGGGCCGCGAGGAGCTGCTGGAGCGGATGCTGGCCGGGGCCACGCGCGCCCAGCTGCGTGCCGAGGGCTACGGGCTGGGGGCCTGAGCGTGGAGGACGGAGCCCGCATGTACCCGCCACGCCGCGGGAACGAGCCTGCGCAGCACCCGGCCCCACCGGACACCGCCGGGGCCCTGGCTGACCTGCGCGCCCTGGTGGGGCGCTACGGGACACTGAGTCCGGAGGTGGCCTCCCGTGCCCCGGCCGGTCATGAGGACAGACTTCCCGACGGCGGCGGGCCGGGATGGGACTTCCAGCTCGCCGGGCTGCCCCCGCTGGTGAATGCGCGCGAGTCAGCGGTGCTGGTGCTGTTTGGCGCCCTGGACGACCGCCCCTCCCACCACCACACCTCGGCGGTGCCCGAGGACCTGGACATCCTGCTGACCCAGCGTGCGGTCACCCTGCGCAAACACCCCGGCCAGGTGGCGTTCCCCGGCGGCATGCGGGATCCCGAGGACTCCTCCATGACCGCGTGCGCGCTGCGTGAGGCGGAGGAGGAGACTGGGCTGGACGTGTCCGGGGTGAAGGTGATCGGGCAGCTGCCGCCGGCCCCGCTGACGGTCACCAACTTCCTGGTCACCCCTGTGATCGGCTGGTGGGACCGGCCCTCGGACGTGTTCGTGGTGGACGAGGGCGAGGCCTCCCGCGTGTTCCGCGTGCCGGTGGCCGACCTGGTGGACCCGGCCAACCGCCTCACCACCGCGCGTGCCCCGGAGCCCTCAGTGGGTGCCCGGCGGTTCAAGAGCCCCGGCTTCCAGGTCTCCGACACCCTGGTCTGGGGGTTCACCGCGATCCTGCTGGACCGCATGCTCGAGCTGCTCGGCTGGGCCCAGCCCTGGGACCGGAACCGGATCCTGGACGTCTCCGGGTGGGACGGGACCACGCCGCCGCCGCGGCTGGACTGACCTCTCCGTCCGGCGCCGGGCCGACTCCTGCACAGCCGACCTGGTGACCTGAGTCGTGCCCAGGCGGGCCGAACGCCCTGGGGCGGGGCCGTCGTCGGGCCCAGGCTGGAGACATGCCTGCTCCACGACTCCTCATCCCGCGATCCCGGCCTGTCCCCCTGCCGCCCACGGAGCTCCACCTGCACGGCGGGCCGGGTGTGCCGGGGCCGGATGCGCGGTTCTGGGCCGCCGCCTGTGCGGCCGCAGCCGGCCTGCGCCTGGTGGTCGAGGAGATTCCCGACGACGGCCGGCCGCCGTCCCCGGCCCAGCTCACCCTGCGTGCCCCGCAGGAGGGGCAGGCTGAGCGATCGGGGCAGGCTGAGCGTGACGAGGCTGCAGAGTCCGGCTGGGAGCTGTGGGCGCCCGCGGGACCGGGCAGACCGGCGGTCCCGTGTGCACGGGTGGAGCTGCCCGGGGACCGGGAGCGGCTCGTGCAGCTGCTGCTGGAGTGCGCGGGGCCCGGGGGAGCGGGAACCGGGCTGGTGCTGTGCCATGCCGCGAGTGAGGGCGAGGCTGATCCTGGACCCGATGCTGACAGGCGCCCAGGGCTGGCGTGGAGCGTGGCCCGGCTGCTGTCCGCACCACGGCACGGCGTCAGCGTGGACCTGCCCTCCGCACGAGTGGACGGCATGGACGCGGCGCTCCTGGGCGAGGACCTCTCACCGGAGCGGATGGCGCGGCTGCTGAGCATGCCTGCTCCGGGGGCCGTGGTGGTGGACGTGGGCGCGGATCGAGACCTGGCCGAGCGGCTGCATCCAGCGGCCACGCTCGGGGTGATGATCGGTACGGGGGCACGCGCACCGGACCCGCCCGGGCCGGACTGGATCGGTGTGCGCGTCCAGGGACGGATCGGTCAGGGGCAGGGGCCAGCAGACTGGGCGCGTCACCTGGGGCGCCGCAGCGCGCTGGACCTGGGCGCCCGGGTGGAGCTCGCCGTGGAGCAGCGCCGTGTGACGCACACTGAGCCGGCGGCCCACGGTCAACCCGCCCTCCCGTCACGGCGCTCCCTGCGCGGGGCACGGTCATGACCCGCGGCTGGGCGCCCACCGCCCCACCGGACCCTGCAGGGGGACGGCGAGTGAGCCGGCGTCGGGATGGGATCTTCCAGCCCGGCCCCCGCCCGTGGGACCAGGCCAAGCGCTGGCTGGCCCATCAGCTGCCGGGCGTGGGGTCTGCAGCGGCGGACGGCGGCTCGGGAGAGGTCCCCGCCGAACTGCTGGCGGAGTCCGTGCGGCGGCACGGAGCGGTGGCGGATGCGGACCAGACCGCCGGTCAGATGCGCGCGCTCGCCGACGAGCTGACGGGCCTGGGACCGCTGGCACCGATCGCCCGACGGCCCGGGATCACCGACCTGCTCGTGGACGGCATCGGCGCGGTGTGGTCGGACGGGACGGACGGACTGACCCGGGAGCCGCTGGTGCTGACCGGGGATCAGGTGCGGCAGCTCGCGGTACGGCTGCTCACCCAGGGCGGGCGGAGGCTGGATGCCGCCCAGCCCTTCGCCGACGCGCAGATCGGGGGAGCCCGGGTGCACGCGGTCCTGCCGCCCGTGGCCGAGGGCGGGACGCAGCTGAGCATCCGCCTGTCGGCGGCACGCACGGTGCGGCTGGAGGAGCTCTCCGCAGAGTGGCCGCACGCGCAGGCGTGGCTGGAGGTGCTGCGTCACCTGGTGGGCACCCGTGCCAATGTGCTCATCAGCGGGGCCACCGGTTCGGGCAAGACCACCCTGCTGACCGCGGTGCTCGCCGAGGCAGGGCCCGCCGAACGGATCCTCACGGTGGAGGACACGCGCGAGCTGCGGCCGGACCACCCTCATGTGGTGGCGCTGCAGGCCCGCCCCGCCAATGCCGAGGGGGCAGGGGAGATCACCCTGTCCGACCTCGTTCGGCAGGCCCTGCGCATGCGGCCGGACCGACTCGTCGTGGGGGAGTGCCGCGGCGCTGAGGTGGCCGACTTCCTGGCCGCCATGAACACCGGTCACCGCGGTGCCTGGGGGACCCTGCACGCCAACTCCGCGCAGGACGTCCCCGCCCGACTTGCCGCGATGGGAGCGCTCGCCGGACTCTCGCCCCAGGCGCTGGCCCTGCAGGCGGTCTCTGCGGTGGACGCGGTGGTGCACGTCGAGCGGACGGCCACCGGTCGGCGCCCGGTGGCTCTGGCGCTGGTGGGTACCCCTCCGGACGGTGCCCGGGACCGGCTGGAACTGACCCCGGTGATGCACGACGACGGACGGCAGCTCTCCTGGGGGCCCGGACGAGCGCTGTGGGGGGCCGGATCCGGCGGGGGTCGTCATGTGGCACGGGACTGAGATGCGGGGTGCGGTCGGTCGCCTCATCGGTGCTCGGGGACGGCGTGAGCGCGAGGCCGAGGAGTTCATCGCGCTGCTGCGTCAGGCCTCGGCACTGCTGCAGGCCGGACGAGGGATCGGAGAGCTCTGGGCCGAGTTGGCCGGGCTGCATCCGTCCTGCGCGGTGATGCCGGCGGAGCTGTGGGATCGGGCCGAGCCGCCGCGATGCTGCCTGCACCACGTGCTGCGGCACGCTGAGGTCTCCCAGCGGCTGGGGGCACCGCCGTTCAGGGGTGTGACGGGTCCGGGGCGTGCGGAGGCGTGGGAGCAGCTGCAGGCCTGCCTGGAGCTGGCGGCCCGGGCCGGTGTGGCGCTGGCGGTGCTGCTGTCTCGCATGGCCGACGCCCTCGAGGACGGCCAGGATGCGCACCAGGCCCGTGAGGCGGCCACCGCCGGGCCCCGTTCCACGGCTCGGCTGCTGATGGGCATGCCGTTGGCCGGGGTGGGCCTGTCCCTGGTGGCCGGCGCTTCGGCGACGGAACTGCTCTCCGGACCGCTGGGGTGGATCGTGCTCAGCACCGGCGCCGCCCTGACCCTGGCTGGACAGATGTGGACCCGTGCACTGATCCGCACGGCGGAGGAGACGGCATGAGCGTGACGGGGAGGATCGAGCGTCACCGGGGCGAATGGCATCGGTCAGACCCGGTGCTGGACGTTCCGCTCGCCCTGGACCTGATGGCCGCCCTGGTCGGTGCCGGACAGGGGCTGATCGCGGCGCTGGCCCTGCTGGGCGAGCATCTGCCGGGCGCGGAGCGGTTGAGCGGGGTCGCCTGGCACCTGCTGCTCGGCGCCGCCTGGGACACCGCCTGGCAGGTGGTCGAGGACGACGCAGACCTGACGGAGCTGGGCAGAGAGCTGCGCTTCGCCCACGCCACCGGGGCGCCGACGGCCCGACTGCTGCACTCCACCGCCGCGGCACTGCGCCGATCCCGGCGGCGCCGTGCCGAGCAGGCCGCCGCACGGCTGGCCATCCGCCTGGTCATGCCCCTGGGACTGTGCCTGTTGCCGGCGTTCATCTGTCTGGGTGTGATCCCGCTGGTGCTGGCCCTGCTTCCGTGAGCGCTGTGCCGACCGAGTCGCGAGGAGGCACACTCCTCCACAGCGGACCGAACTGCACCGGCCATCCAGAGACGGCAGACGCGGCCGGACAGAGAGCATCCACGGGACCGAGTCTGGAAGCAGGCCACCCACCGGTGGCCCCGCTGGATCACCAGCGGCACACCGAACCGAGAACCACCATCCACGAGAGGACACCGTCATGGACCACACCACCACCCCCCTCACCCCGGAGGTCGCCGTCGCCACACCGGCCAACGAGACCGGCACCGGGATCGACTGGCGGGATGACACCGGAGCGCAGACCGCTGAATACGGAATCGTCACCTTGGCGGCCGTCGGATTCGCCGGACTGCTGGCCGTCATCCTCTCCGGGGGAGACGTCCAGGGCATGCTGACCGACCTGATCAAGGGCGCCCTGACCCTGGGGTGATCACGCCGGGGGAGACCACGCAGCGGGGCGTGCTGGAGCCCGCCCCGCTGCGCCCTCGGCCGAGAGGAGAGACCATGCAGACGCAGGATGACCGGGGTTCGGTCACGGCGGAGTACGCCGTGCTGCTGCCCGCCGCCGCCCTGGTGCTGGTCGGGGCGATCACGGCCGGGGCCGCTCTGTGGCAGCAGATCCGCCTCGAGGAGGCCGCCGCCGCCGCCGCCCGCCAGGTGGCGCGGGGAGAGGACCAGGCGGCGGCGAGCTCCACGGTCCAGCGACTGGCGGGTGACGGCGCTCAGCTGACCGCCCACAGCACCGACGGCTGGGTCAGCGTCCGCGTGGTCCACCCACCTCCGGGGCCGCTGGACTGGTGGGGCGACTGGATGCTCGAGGCCACCGCCCACGCGCCGGACCAGTGGACCGTCGCCCCGGGCGGTGCACCATGACGCAGCGTCACAAGGGAGCCGACCCCGACTCCCGAGGTGAGCTCGGAGCCGGGACGGTCACCGTCCTGGCCAGCGTCGGTGCCGCGCTGGTCCTGCTCGTCGGTGCCCTGGGACTCGGCACCGCAGCGGTCTCAGCGGCCCGCGCAGGAGCCGCTGCCGACCTGGCCGCACTGTCCGCCGCGGATGCCTTCCGGGGGCTGCACCCGGCAGATCCCTGCGCGCTCGCCGAGCAGACGGCCCTCCGGCACGGCGCGGCTGTGACCCAGTGCGAGCTGCAGGAGGGCGGCACGGTCCTGGTCTCCGTCAGCCTGTCCACCGCGCTGCCCTGGCCCGCCGAGGGCACCGCTCGTGCTGGACCACCGCCGATGCCTCCGTTCCAGCCGTGAGGTCACTCCCGTTCGAGGCCGGACCGGTGCGCCTTGGCGCCCAGCCGCTCCAGCACGTAGGCCAGCAGCGTCTCGGCGCCCCGCTTGTCCAGGGGGCTGTTGCGGTTGCCGCACTTGGGGGACTGCACGCAGGACGGGCAGCCGTCCGCGCAGGAGCAGGACTGCACGGCCTCCAGGGTGGCCCGCAGCCACACCTCGGCCTGCTCATACCCTCGCTCGGCGAAGCCCGCACCGCCCGGATGACCGTCGTAGACGAACACCGAGGGCTGGCCGGTGTCCGGGTGCAGCGCCATGGACACCCCGCCGATGTCCCAGCGGTCGTTGGAGGCCACCAGGGGCAGCAGACCGATCATCGCGTGCTCGGCGGCATGCAGGGACCCCGGGAGCCGATCCATGGTCAGCCCGGCTGCCACCAGCTCCTCGGACGAGCAGTGGAACCAGACCGCTGTGGTGAACAGGTCCCGGGCGGGCAGCTCCAGGGGCTCCTCGCCCAGGATCTCCCCGGACACCACAGCCTTGCGCTGGAAGGAGACCACCTGGGTGGTGACCTTCACCGGACCGGTGCACCACTGCAGGGGACCTCCATCCCGGCGGCGGCTGCCCTCCGGGTCCAGGATCTCGATCTCGGTGATGTCCCGGGCCTGCGTGTAGAACTCCGGCCACGCCCGGGTGACCAGCACCGCGTGGGCGTCCTCGTCCAGTTCCTCCACCAGATAGGTCCGGTCCTGATGGACGTACACCGCGCCCGGGTGTGCCTGGTAATGGGTCTGCGGGGAGCCCATGGTGCCCAGCAGCGCACCGGTCTCAGCGTCGATGATGTCCACCGGGCCGCCGCCGTCCTCGCGCAGCGAGACCATCCCGGCCGCATGCTCTGGATGCGTCCAGAACCAGCCGGCCGGCCGTCGTCGGAGGTATCCGTCGTCGGTGAGGCGCTCCACCAGGTCCCGCACCATCACCGGGTCGCCGAACAGCTCCAGTCCCTCCGGCACCAGGGGAAACTCCGCCGCCGCGGCGCACAGGTGCGGGCCCAGGATGTAGGGGTTGGCGGGGTCGGTGACCGAGTCCTCCACCGAGAGCTCGAACACCGCCTCCGGGTGGTGGACCAGGAAGGTGTCCAGGGGGTCGTCCCCGGCCACGTACACCGCCCAGGACTGCTGCCCGGCACGCCCGGCTCGGCCCAGCTGCTGGAAGAAGGACGCGCGGGTGCCCGGCCATCCGGCCACCAGCACGGCGTCCAGCCCGGCGATGTCGATCCCCAGCTCCAGCGCCGGGGTCGAGGCCACGCCCAGCAGCCGTCCGGTGCGCAGGTTCTCCTCCACGCTGCGCCGCTCCTCCGGGAGATAGCCGGCACGGTATGCGGCCACCCGGTGCCCCAGGGACGGGTCCACCTCAGTCAGCTCGCGCTTGGCGGCCGAGGCCATCGCCTCTGCACCGCGCCGAGAGCGGATGAATGCGATCGTGCGGATCCCGCCCACGGCCAGGTCCGTCATCATCGAGGCGCCCTCGGCGGTGGCCGAACGGCGCACCGGTGCACCATGCTCGCCACGCTTCTCGGTCAGCTCCGGCTCCCAGAAGCCCACCGTCACCGCACCGTGCGGGGAGGCGTCCTCGGTCACCGCCACCGCGTCCATCCCGATCAGCCGGCCGAACGATCCCGCCGGATCCGCGCTCGTGGCCGAAGCCCCGATGAACACCGGCCCACCCTCAGCAGCCCCGGACCCGTCCCGGCGCCGGTAGTGCGCGCAGACCCGCCGCAGCCGGCGCAGCAGCACGGCCACGTGGGAGCCGAACACTCCTCGGTAGACGTGCGCCTCGTCGATCACCACGTAGCGCAGATTCCGGAAGAAGGTGGCCCACCGTTCGTGGTGCGGCAGGATCCCCACGTGCAGCATGTCCGGGTTCGTCAGCAGCACATTGGCGTGCTGACGGGCCCAGGTGCGGTCCGCGATCTCCGTGTCCCCGTCGTAGGGGGCCGGGCGCAGCCAGTCGGCACCGTCCCGGGCCAGGGTCCGCCAGGCCGCCAGCTGGTCTGCGGCCAACGCCTTGGTGGGGGAGAGGTACAGGACGGTGGCCAGCGGGTCCTCACGCAGGGCGGTCCCGGCGGCGAGCTGGTAGCCCAGGGACTTTCCCGACGCCGTCCCCGTCGCCAACACCACATGGGTGCCGGTCCCAGCGTGCTCGGCCGCCGCCACCTGGTGCCGCCAGGGCTGCTGCACGCCGCGGGCACCGAAGGCGTGGATCAGCTCAGCAGGGGTGCCCTCCGGCCAGGGGGCCAACACGGGGCGGCGTTCGGGCAGATGCCGCACGTGCAGCAGCTGCGGGGGAGCCACCCTGCGGCCCAGGGCCGCGGCGAGCGCGGCGGCGTCGTCGGGATGGTCGGTGCGCGGGCCGGCCGGGGTGCTGCCGACCTCCACTCAGCGGTCGTCCGAGTGGGAGGGGTTGTCTGCGGTGTGGTCCTCGGCCACGCCCAGCACGGTGACGTCGGCCAGCTCGGTCCAGCCCAGGTAGCCGTAGAGTCCCTGGCCGTCGGCACTGGCCACCAGCAGCCCCTCCTCGACGTCGTGCTCCAGCACCAGGGAGACCAGGTAGCGCATCACCAGGGAGCCCAGACCGCGGCGGCGGAAATCAGGAGAGGTCCAGATCCGGTCGAACACGGCGTGGCGGTCCACCGCGGCCACGCGGCCCCGAGCTGCGGCCACACCCGGGCCGTCCGGGTGGTGTTCGGAGGTCTGGATGGTCAGCAGGAACCAGCCGTCGTGGCGGTCCACCACGGCCTCGTACTCCTCGGGGACCAGCGGGTTCTCCACGTCCTGGGCGGTCATGTCCACCACCATGAGCTTCTCACCGGAGGTCAGCGGCTGCAGGGAGGTCATCTGGGCCTGGGCGTGGGGCGTGCCCACAATCGTCAGCAGGCGGTGCGGGTGCTGCTCCACCTCTTTCGCCACCGCTGTCAGCTCCTCGACCTGGGGGTCGAACAGCACGTACTCCCAGTCGCCCACGGCGCCGTCCTCGTCGCCCACGCGCAGGGCGGCATGGATCCGTCCGTCGTGACGGACTTCGTATTCGCGGCACCGGGCCCAGCCGGTGACCCAGGTGCTGACCAATGCGTCGTTCAGGGCGGAAGTCATGCTCAGAGACTAACCCGGCGGCGCGGCCAGCGGCAGGGCGGGGGCGTCCGAGAGCGTCATCGTCACCCGATTGTCATCCTCCGGCCGTGCAGCGCCCGGCGTCGCACGCCCACCCGGCCTGCGGCCCTACCCTGGTGAGGTGAGCCAGTCCAAGATCGCCCTGTACTACCGCTTCGCCCCGCTCTCGGACCCGGAGGCGGTGCGGCTCTGGCAGCACGCGCTGGCCTCGTCCCTGGGCCTGACCGGACGGATCATCGTCTCCCCGCAGGGGATCAACGGCACCGTGGGCGGCCCGATCGCCGCGGTCAAGCAGTACGTCAAGACCACCCGGTCCTACACCCCGTTCCAAGGGATGGAGGTCAAGTGGTCAGACGGTTCCGAACAGGACTTCCCGCGCCTGACCGTCAAGGTCCGTCCCGAGCTGGTGGCCTTCGGTGCCCCGGACGAGGTCACCGTGACCGCCGAGGGCGTGCAGGACACCGGTGTGCACCTCAAGCCCCAGGAGCTGCACGAGCTGATGGAGGACCGCGAGCGCGAGGGCCGTCCGGTCGTGTTCTTCGACGGCCGCAATGCCGTGGAGGCCACCATCGGTCGCTTCAAGGACGCCGTGGTCCCGGACACCACCACCACGCGCGACTTCCTCACCGAGCTGGACTCGGGCAAGTACGACCACCTCAAGGACCAGCCGGTGGTCACCTACTGCACCGGCGGGATCCGCTGCGAGGTGCTCTCGGCCCTGATGAAGCACCGCGGCTTCGAGGAGGTCTACCAGCTGGACGGGGGGATCGTCCGCTACGGGGAGGCCTTCGGAGACGCCGGCCACTGGGAGGGCTCGCTGTACGTCTTCGACGAGCGCATGCACACCGAGTTCACCCCGGACGCGGTCACCATCGGCCGGTGCAGCCGCTGCCAGTCACCCACCTCGGAGCTGCGCAACTGCTCTGATCCCTCCTGCCAGACCCTCACCGTTCTGTGCGCTGAGTGCGCCGCCGCCACCCCGGACCGCGTCTGCACCGTCTGCCAGGAGCGCGCGGCATGAGCGGGCGTCCGTTCCACCGTGAGTCCCTGGTCCCGCGCACCGCAGACCTGCAGGCCCTGCGGGACCTCGCCGCCGACCTGCGCCAGCTGCCGTACACCACGGAGGCGGTCGAGGCGCTGCTGGGCCCGGTGGCCACGCAGGCCCTGGACCGCGAGCAGGCCGAACCGGCCAGGCTGCGCCTGTCCCAGGTGATGCCCGACGACGGCTCCCTCGCCGCCCAGCGCGGCCTCGCCGCGGTCGTCTCCGCCTGGATGCTCGGCGACCCGGTGCCGGTGGAGCTGCTCGATGCCGCCCTGCCCCGGCTCAGGGCGGACGGCGCCGCGCGGCTGGAGCTGGGCTGGATCCGGGACGGGATGTTCCACCCGGTGGTCGATCTCTCGCCGTACTCCACCGACGATCTCGGGGACCTCTGGGTCGCCAGTGACCAGACCGCCCTGCAGGCACGGTCCGCGTTGCCCTCCTGGCACGTGCTCGGGATCGGCCGGGCCTCCCTGACCCTGGCCGGGAACGTGGATCGCCGTCCGGTGGAGCGGGCCCTGGACCTGGGCTCCGGGTGCGGGATCCAGACCCTGCATCTGCTGCCGCACGCCCAGCACGTCACCGCGACGGACCTGTCCGAGCGGGCGCTGGAGTTCACCCGGTTCAACCTGGTCCTCAACGCCCCGGCCCTGGGGCTGGAGCTGACCGAGGACGGACAGCTGCCCGCCGAGCGCATCCGTCTGGTCCAGGGCGACCTGCTCGAGCCCGTGGCCGGAGAGCAGTTCGACCTGATCGTCTCCAATCCGCCCTTCGTCATCACCCCGCGTGACTCCGAACCGGGCGCCGCCGAGGGAACCGGGTCCGCACAGATCCCCGAGGGCATCAACACCTACCGGGACGGGGGCCGCACCGGTGACCGCCTGCTGGCGGAGCTGATCACCCGGCTGCCCGAACACCTCACCCCGGGCGGGACCGCCCAGCTGCTGGGCAACTGGGAGATCCACACCCCGGACACACTCGGCACCGTGGACACCCCGGACACCTCCGTCCCCGGCGCCGCCAGCCCCCAGGTGCCCGGCTGGGACGAGCGGCTGCGCACCTGGGTGCCCCAGGGCACCGACGCCTGGTTCATCCAGCGCGACCTGCTGGATGCCGCCGGGTATGCCGAGACCTGGCTGCAGGACTCCTCCGAGCAGCTGGACCCGGAGCACTTCGCCGCCGGGTACCGCCGCTACCTGGAGGACTTCGAAGCCCGGGGCGTGGCCGCCGTCGGGTTCGGCTACCTGTGGCTGCGCCGCCCCGCCGAGCCCCGCGCCGGGCGGATCCGCACCGAGACCGTGGAAGGTGAGCTGCAGCGTCCGCTGGGCCCGGCCTGGGCCGCGGCCGTCGAGCGCTGGGACCTCACCGCGGGCAGCACCCCGGGAGCCCGCGGCTCTGCAGACCCTGACACCGACCCCGTCGACCTGGACGCCGTCCGGGCCCTGCACCTGCAGGTCCCGCCGGATGTCACCGAGGAGCGCCACCAGCGCTTCGGAGCGGCCGACCCTGAGGTCATCCTGGCCCGCCAGGGCGGTGGCTTCCGCAGGGTCGCCCGCCTGGACACCGCCACCGCCGGGTTCCTGGCCGCCGCGGACGGGGAGTTCACCGCTGGGCAGCTGGCCGGGGCCATCGCCGGGCTGCTGGAACTGGATGCAGACGCGGAGCGGCACCTGCTGCTGGCCGTGGCTGATCTGCTTCGTGACGGCTTTCTCATCCACTGTGACGCAGGTCATGCCTAGAATGAGCAGTCATGACAGACCAGCAAGCTCCGCCGGCCCCTGATCGGACAGGTGTGCATCGCACGTCCGCCACGATCTCCGACCCCCAGGCCATCCGGGCCCTGGCCCACGAGGCGCGGCTGGAGGCCCTGGAGGAGCTCTACTCCTCGCAGTCCACCCGCACGGCCACCGAGCTGGCCTCGCGCTGCGGTCTGACCCCCTCGGCCATGAGCTATCACCTGCGGGCCCTGGAGAAGTACGGCTTCGTGGAGCGCTCTCCCTCCGAGGGGGACGGTCGTGAGCGGCGCTGGCGGGCCGCGGCGAACTCCCTGCTGGTGGACTCCCTGAACCACTCTGCCGCCTCCAAGCACGCCTTCATCGATGTCCAGCTGAACACCTTCCGTCAGCGCATCTTCCGCGAGGTGGACGCCCGCGAGGCCGCCGACGCCCAGATCTCCGCCCAGGCTGCTGAGTCCTCGGCCTCCGCTGACGGCACCGGCCCGGGCCAGAAGACCCGTCGTCTACCGGTGCTCACCACCGGCATGCTCTTCCTGAACGCGGAGCAGTTCCAGGACTTCTCGGACCGCATGTACGCACTGATCGACGAGTTCGAGGAGCTCAACCCGGCCGAGCAGCGCAACGTGGATGCCCAGCGTGCCTACTACATGGTCTCGCTGCTGCAGGATTCATCCGGCTCCGGTCCTGCTCATGTACAGTCAGGGACCGCAACGCACCCCTGACCTCCGCGCCCTGGCGGGCCGGTGCACAGAAGGAGCCTGAGTGTCCCCGTCGATGTCCGAGAAGACCGCCTCCCACACCCCTGCCGAGGGCACGAAGCTGGTCATCGTTGAGTCCCCCGCCAAGAGCAAGTCCATCGCCAAGTACCTGGGCGAGGGCTGGGTCGTGGACGCCTCAGCCGGTCACATCCGGGATCTTCCGCAGCCCTCGGACCTGCCAGCGGACATGAAGAAGGGCCCGTTCGGCAAGTTCGCTGTGAACACCGAGGAGGGCTTCGAGCCCTACTACGTGGTGTACCCGGAGAAGAAGAAGCGGGTCGCCGACCTCAAGCGCCAGCTCAAGGACGCTGAAGCCCTCTATCTGGCCACGGACGCCGACCGTGAGGGCGAGGCCATCGCCTGGCACCTGCTGCAGGTGCTCAAGCCCAAGGTCCCGGTGTACCGGATGACCTTCACCGAGATCACCCAGGAGGGCATCAAGCGCGGCCTGGAGTCGGTTCGTCAGATTGACACCGACCTCGTGGACGCCCAGGAGACCCGGCGCATCCTGGACCGCCTCTTCGGCTATGAGATCTCCCCGGTGCTCTGGCGCAAGGTCTCCCGCGGTCTGTCCGCCGGTCGCGTGCAGTCCGTGGCCACCCGCCTGGTGGTGGAGCGCGAGCGTGAGCGCATGGCCTTCATCACCTCGGACTACTGGGACTTGGAGGGCACCTTCACCCCCGGTTCAGGTTCAGTCTCTCCCGACGCCGGCTCTGGCGCCTCCTCCTTCACCGCTCGGCTCAGCGCGGTGGACGGGGTCCGCACGGCCACGGGCCGTGACTTCACCGACCGCGGTGAGCTCAAGAAGAGCGCCGCCGGTCAGGTCATCCACCTGGATCAGGAGGCGGCCACCTCCCTGGCCGAGGGCCTGCAGGGTGCCGGGTTCGCGGTGGAGTCGGTGGAGGACAAGCCCTACACCCGCCGTCCGGCCGCACCGTTCACCACCTCCACCCTGCAGCAGGAGGCCTCGCGCAAGCTGCGCTTCTCCTCGCGGGTGACCATGCAGGTGGCCCAGCGGCTGTATGAGAACGGCTTCATCACCTATATGCGTACCGACTCGGTGATGCTCTCGGACGAAGCGGTCAACGCCGCTCGCCGTCAGGCCACCGAGCTCTATGGGCCCGAGTCCGTGCCGCAGGCCAAGCGTGTGTACAAGGCCAAGAACGACGCCGCGCAGGAGGCCCACGAGGCCATCCGTCCTGCCGGTGACCACTTCCGCACGCCGGGCCAGGTGGCCGGGCAGCTCTCGAAGGACGAGTTCCGTCTCTATGAGCTGATCTGGAAGCGCACCGTGGCCTCCCAGATGGCCGACGCCAAGGGCTACACCGCCACCGTCAAGCTCTCCGGCACCGCCACCGACGGCCGGGTCGCCCAGTTCAGCGCCTCCGGCACGGTCATCACCTTCCCCGGCTTCCTGGCCGCCTACGAGGAGGGCAACGACTCCACCGCCGAGGAGAGCGAGTCCGGTTCGGCCGAGACCGCGTCCAAGGACAAGCGTCTGCCGGACCTGAGCGCCGGGCAGTCCCTGGTCGGCGACCCCGTCACCGCCAACGGACACCAGACCTCCCCGCCCCCGCGGTACACCGAGGCCTCGATCGTGGCCGAGCTGGAGAAGCGCGAGATCGGACGTCCCTCCACCTACGCGCCGACCATCTCCACGATCATGGACCGCGGCTACGTCACCAAGCGCGGCAACGCCCTGGTGCCCTCCTGGACCGCCTTCTCGGTGATCCGCCTGTTGGAGGAGCACTTCGGCAAGTACGTGGACTACGACTTCACCGCCCGCATGGAGGACGACCTGGACCGGATCGCCGCCGGCGAGCTCCAGCGCGAGGCCTGGCTGCAGGGCTTCTACTTCGGCGCTCCCAACGGCACCGAGGGCCTCAAGTCCGTGGTGGACAACCTGGGCGACATCGACGCCCGTGCCGTGAACTCCATCCCGGTGGCCGAGGGCATCACCTTGCGCGTGGGCAAGTTCGGCCCGTACCTGGAGAAGGACCGCCCGGCGGATGCCGAGGAGGGCGCCGACCCCGAGCGAGCCAACGTCCCCGAGGACCTGGCCCCGGACGAGCTGACCGCGGAGAAGGCCGAGGAGCTCTTCGCCACCGCCGGCCCCTCCGAGCGCGACCTGGGGCAGGACCCGGACACCGGCCGCCGGATCGTGGCCAAGGACGGACGCTACGGACCGTACGTCACCGAGGTCATCCCGGAGCTGAGCGAGCAGGAGCAGCAGGAGCTGCTGGACTCCCTGCCCACCGAGTACTACAAGAACGGCAAGCCCAAGCCCAAGAAGCTGCCCAAGCCGGACAAGCCCCGCACCGGCTCGCTGTTCACGTCCATGACCGTGGACACCGTGACCCTGGAGCAGGCCCTGCAGCTGATGAGCCTGCCGCGCGTGCTGGGCACCGACGCCGAGGGCACCGAGATCACCGTGCAGAACGGCCGGTTCGGGCCCTATCTGAAGAAGGGCACGGACTCGCGCTCGATCGAGTCCGAGGAGCAGATCTTCACCATCACGCTCGAGGAGGCCCTGGCGATCTACGCCCAGCCCAAGCAGCGAGGCCGCGGGGCTGCCAAGCCGCCGCTGGCCGAGTTCGGTGAGGACCCGTCGTCGGGAAAGAAGGTCACCGTCAAGGAGGGCCGGTTCGGTCCCTACGTGACCGACGGCGAGACCAATGTGACCGTGCCGCGGGCCATGGACCCCGAGTCCCTGACCGCCGAGCAGGCCTACCAGCTGCTGGCGGACAAGCGGGCCAAGGGGCCGGCGAAGAAGCCGGCGCGCAAGCCGGCCGCCCGCAAGGCCCCGGCCAAGAAGAAGTAGCTCGTCGACCCACCGTCCTGCAGAGAGATTCGGGGAGAACATGCGTCTGGGCGTCCTGGACATCGGCTCCAACACCGTGCACCTGCTGCTGGTGGACGCCCACCCGGGTGCGCGTCCCTCCGCCTACGCCGACCACAAGCGCTCCCTGTCCCTGGTCCAGCACCTGGACGGGGAGGGGCGGATCGACGAGTCCGGGCAGTCCGAGCTGGTCTCCTTCATCCAGGAGGCGGTCTCCTTCGCCCAGGAGAACCGTGCCGAGGACATGATCGCCTTCTGCACCTCGGCCATCCGCGAATCGGCCAACGGTGCTGAGGTGTTGGAGCGGGTGACCCGGGAGACCGGGGTGCACCTGGCCGAGCTCTCCGGTGACCAGGAGGCGGCCATGACCTACTTCGCGGTGCGCCGCTGGCAGGGCTGGGACGTGGGCTCGATCCTGAACTTCGACATCGGCGGCGGCTCCTTCGAGATCGCCTACGGGATCGACGAGCTGCCCTCGCACGCCGTGTCCCTGCCGCTGGGCGCCGGGCGGCTCACCCTGGACTGGCTGCCGGGGGACCCGCCCACGCCGAAGTCCGTCAAGCGGCTGCGCAAGCATATCCGGGGCATGATCGCCGAGGCCTGGGAGGGCTTTCCGCCGATCACCGCCCCTGTGCTGGTCACCGGCACCTCCAAGACCTTCCGCTCCCTGGCCCGGATCACCGGTGCCGCCCCGTCCGCGGCTGGCCCATTCGTCAAGCGCCACCTGCGCGCCGAGGACCTGAAGCTGTGGATGCACCGCCTGGCCGCGATGACCGCCGAGGACCGTGCCGAGCTGCCCGGGGTCTCCGAGGTGCGGGCCCGGCAGATGCTGGCCGGTGCGCTGGTGGCCGAGGCAGCCATGGACCAGTTCGGGGTCTCCGTGGTGGAGATCTGCCCGTGGGCGCTGCGGGAGGGCCTGATCATGAACCGGTTGGACGCCCTGATGCTGGACGGCGTGCTGGGCCGGGACGGCGCCCCCGGCGTGGTGGGTCACGTGAACCTGAACCCGGATCCCACCCTGCCCGGGTTCTCCGTGGGGGTCACCAGTGGCTGACGGCGCTGAACACGTGCACCCCAGCGGGCTGGTCCCGCGCGAGGGCCGGATCCCGGTGACCCTCTCCTCCTCCTCGGTGTTCCCGCTGGGCACCCAGGACGTCTTCGCCATGGCCCAGGACCTGGGCTACGACGGCGTGGAGGTCATGGTCACCCACAACTCCTGGTCCCAGGACGCGGTCCGGTTGAACCGGCTCTCCCAGGAGCACCACATGCCCATCCACTCCATCCACGCGCCCACCCTGCTGTTCACCCAGCAGGTCTGGGGCTCGGCCTGGACCAAGATCGCCCGCAGCGCGGACCTGGCCCGGGAGGTGGGGGCCGAGATCGTGGTGGCGCACCCGCCGTTCCGCTGGCAGGGCGGCTACGCCTCCGGATTCGCCGAGGGCATCCAGGAGATCATGGAGTCCACCGGGGTGAAGATCTGCGTGGAGAACATGTACCCCTGGCGCACCCGCGGTCGTGAGGCCCTGATGTACCTGCCGCACTGGGACCCGGTGCCGGAGGGCTACGAGCACATCACCTGGGACTTCTCCCACGCGGCGATTGCCCAGGCCGACTCACTGGCCGCGTTCCACCAGCTGGGAGACCGGCTGCGCCACATCCACCTGACCGACGGCACCGCCAACGGCAAGGACGAGCACCTGCTGCCCGGAGACGGGGACCAGCCGGTGGCCGAGTGCATGCAGCTGCTGGGCCACCAGGACTGGGACGGGGTGGTCTGTGTGGAGGTGGGCACCCGCAAGGTCAAGTACGCCGGGGCCCGTGAGGAGTGGCTGGTACGGTCGCTGGAGTTCGCCCGGCGGCACCTGGCGATCGGCTGGCAGCAGCGGGTCGAGGCCACGGACGCCGCCCCGGGTGAGGACCACTGAACCGCGCCCACTGCGGCGCACCACTGCACCCGACGCACACGGAGGAGATCCCGATGACCGACCACGCCCGCGTGAGCTTCCTGGGACTGGGCAACATGAACGGGGCCATCCTGGCCGGTTACCTGGCCGGGGGAGCGGACCCCTCCACGGTGACCGCCACGGTGCACACCCCGGAGAAGGCCGAGCCTGCAGCGCAGAAGTACGGCGTACAGGTCAGTGCGTCCGGTGCGGACCAGAAGGCGAACCAGCAGGCCTCGGCGAGTGCCGACGTCGTGCTGTTGGGCGTCAAGCCCAAGGGGATCCTGGCCCTGTGCCGGGAGATCAGCGATGCCCTGCACCCTGAGACCGTGGTGGTCTCCGTGGCCGCCGGCGTCTCCCGTGAGGCCATGGAGCAGAACCTGCCCGAGGGACAGCCGGTGGTGCGGACCATGCCGAACACACCGTTGACCGTGGGCTCGGGCGTGGTGGGTGTGGCCCCTGGTCCGACTGTGACCGCGGAGCAGCTGGAGTCGGTCAAGGCCGTGTTCGCCGAGTCCGGTCTGGTGGTGGAGGTCGAGGAGGACCAGCTCTCCGCCGTGGTGGCCACGGCAGGCTCGGCTCCGGCCTACGTGTTCCTGCTGGCCGAGCTGATCGCCGCCCACGGGGCGGAGCTGGGCCTGGACCGGGCCGATGCCGAGGCCATGGCCGCCGCCACGGTGAAGGGTGCGGGCCTGATGCTCACCCGGGGCGAGGAGACCGCCGAGACCCTGCGCAAGAACGTGATGAGCCCGGGCGGCACCACCGAGAAGGCCGTGGAGAGCTTCCTGGCCGGCGGGCTGCCGGACCTGGTGGCCCGCGCCATGGACGCCGCCGCCGCGCGCGACCGGGAGATGTCCGAGGAGTTCACGGACTGATCTCTCCCGTCACGGCCGGGCGGCGAAGCGCTCCAGCAGATCGGTGTGACCGGAGACGATCAGGGTGTCCCGGGGGCCCACGGTGGTGTCCGGCTGGGCGTAGGTGAAGTCCTCGCCCGGGGTCTTCACGCCCACCACGGTCACCCCGTACTTGGCGCGGACATTGGACTCGGCCAGGGTGAACCCCACGGTCTCGGTGGGCGGGTACATCTTCACGATCGCGAAGTCGTCGTCGAACTCGATGAAGTCCAGCATCCGCCCGCCCACCAGGTGGGCCGCGCGCAC
>NZ_FPCG01000014.1 GCF_900116905.1 Micrococcus terreus
CTGGCCGAGATCCACGTTCCCCGGCCCGGCCCCGGGGCGGCGCGGACCCGACCGGAGGCGGTGATCGCGGACCGGGCCTATGCCACCGGGGTGATCCGCACCGAACTGCGTCGCCGCCGAATCACCGCGGTGATCCCGGAAAAGCGCGACCAGATTGCCGCCCGCCAACGGCGGGGTAGTCGCGGCGGGCGACCCCCGGCCTTCGACGGGCAGGCCTACCGCGGGCGCAACGTCGTGGAACGGAACTTCGCCCTGGCCAAGCAATGGCGCGGCTTGGCTACTCGCTACGACAAGCTCGCCATCACCTACCGCGCCGCCCTCACCGTTTGCGCCATTCTCACCTGGCTACGCGCATAAGGGAGACACGCCCTAGAGAGTGGGCCACCAGGACGCAGCGCCTGCGCAGGGGCATCGGAAGCCGGCCCAGCCTATCCCTGAGCTCCTTGACGACCGGGTGGGGACGCCGGACGACCTGGCGCAGCGGAACCTGCTCCTGGGGCTCCTGCGGCACTACGACAGGCTCTCGCGTCTCGGCCGGCGCCGGGGAAAGCTCCTGAGTCCCTAGTCTTGCAGGACTCCCTGCACGGCGCGTTCGTGGAGCCGGTGGCCTCTCGGCCTGCTCGACCTCACCCGCGTACCTGCCGTGCTCGACGTAGTACCTGCCCGTCTCCGTGAGCTCGGCCGTCCACTTCCCGCCCGGGCGGCGGACCTTGACGAGGCCGCGCGCCGCCAGCGCGGCGGCGCTCAGCTTCATCTCCGGCCGCGGCGGGTCCTGGGAGCCACCCGCGGCGAGCCAGTCGAGCACCTCACGCTGGGCGTCGTTGACAGGACGGGGAGTCATCCGAGAGTCAGTCGGCCTGCCAGGACAGCGGCGCCGTGGTGTCTAGCGTCTCCCGGGCTCCCGTGGCGAGGTTGACCGCAAACCGCAGCCTGTCCTGCGGCGCCCTGGTCCTATCGGGATGATTCAGGAGAGCGAGGCTCCGCGAAACGTCGAGCTGCACTCCCAAATGCGTCACACCTGCAGCGAGGAGTTCTGCAACGAGCGCAGGAGCGTCCTTGGATGGGAAGCTCTTGTACTGCTTGTTGCGGGTCTCTGGGAAAGACCGAATAAGCATGGCCTCGGCCACGGTCACGAGCTTCGCCTGATCGGCCAACGGGCCGTCTGGCTCCGTCATCGCTTGCATTGCCATCCGCGCGATCTCTTCCCTGTTGTCGGGGCCGATGCTTCCGGAGAGTTCTCGACCCTGCACCGCCGCATCCAAGACGATGAGCGCCACTGTGGAGTTGGGATACAGGTCTCCGACCTGAGCCAGCACGCGCTGGACCGTCTCGTGGCCCTCACCGATTCTCTCGGCAGCCGTGCGCTCACCCTGCTTCCCGAACGACTGACCGATGTACTCGACGCGGTACGTGAAGAACTTGCGGAGCGTCCACTCATGCCAGTGGTCCATGTGCTGGCCCGGCCTCCAGTCGCGAGCCAGGACACGGCGGGTCAGGTCCACAGCGTTTGAACGCTGATTCTCACCCTGCTCGTCCACCCAATTAACCGCGCCGTCGACCAAGCGCGTGCCCTCGCGAGGAAGAAGGTCGAAAGGCACGGGGATGGTGCGCGGCTTGAATTGCGAGCCGTCGTGGAAGCGTGTCTCCATCTTCCAGCCGTCGGGCCGCTGGATAAGGTCCACGATTTCAGTCTTCGGCCCGACGAGCACGAGGTACAAGTAGGCACCGTGGTCGTGAGCCCACTGCACGAACCGGTCGTCGTACACCTCAGACGGCAGAAGGGCTCGTGACCAGTAGTTGGTGACAGCCAGCAGGGATTGCGGCTCGGCCAGATCGTCTGCAGTGACGTACCTCCATCGCCGGGCGCAACCTCTCGCTACGAGGATGCTATCGAACAAATCTGCCTAGATTCCCGATCTATGCGGTGCACCAATCGGGACTCATCACCCGCGGCATAAACTCCAGCGCGGCGAAGGGCTTGCTATGCCTCTAGAGGTATCGTGCCACCGGACAGGAGTTAGATGAAGCGGAACCCGAACAGCCCGCCTTCTTCCCCCGAGTCGGTGAGCACCGGATCGATAACGTAACTCCGCCGGTCGAATCCTTCGGATTCAGCGGCTGTCAGACGATCCGAGTTGAGTGTCACGACGTACTGGAACCCAACCTCATCTGCCAGCCGAGCGCCAATGTTGAGACAAGAAGCGATTTGGCGATCGTCCATAGAGTCAAACAACTGACTGTCGTGTACCAAAATTCGTGGGGCACGACCGAGTTGAATTGCCGTGACTGTGCACACCATGTCAAGCAGGAAGGTCTTGACACCTAGAATTCCCGCTGATGCATCACCATCAATCTTCGGCACAACTTTCAGCACGCCCTTGCGTGTAGCTTCAATCAGCAAAGAAACGTTGCGGTCGGCATAGATCTCTTCGCCGAGCTGCTGAAACAAAACAATGGCTGATTCCAGAGGAAGCTCGCGGTCTGCGATCTCAGTTCGAACGCTCGATTCGGCCTCGGACATCATTGCGCGCAGGCGGATCCCGGTGTCGCTGACAGACTGCACAAGTTCGAGTTTCCGCTCCAGATCAGCAACAAGAGCATCCAGATCTGTGAGTTCACGTTCAGCGCTTCGGAATGTTTCCAATGCCATTGAGTCGTTCAATAGATTCATGATGCTCGAGCGTCGCTGATCGAGGGCCTGACGTTCCGAGTTGACCTCCGCCAAGCGCTGAGTGACGGACAGAAGCTCTGCTTGAAGGTACATTTGCCGATTTCGCACTACCGAAGCATGAAACTCAGCGACCTCGGCGAACCGGTGGGTTGCAGCTCCTGGCAAGACGATGCCGACCTCCGCATACATACTCTCCAGTTGCTTGGCTAGGTCCGTCCCTGCAACTGCTGGACGCTCTTCTGTCATTGCAAGTTCAAGGTCACGCTTCCGCCGTTCAAGCGAGAGTCCTTCATCGTTGAGCTCTCTGATTGCGTGGGTCAGACGGTCTGCATCCGCCTGGTGGTCGGCATACTGCTCGTCGACTCTGAACCCCGAGAGATTGGACTCCAAACGCGACCGCTTCTCACGCGCCTGAGCCAAACGGGCGCGCAGTTCCGGCTCACTGAGCGTGATAGCTCCGATTGCACCTTCGGAGATGGCCTTACTGAGTGCCTTTCGATTCTTCTCCAGCGCGGTTACTTCGCCTGCTTTCGCGAGAATTTCAGGGGAAAATCCGAGGAAGAAACCCATCCGGGTGCCGGACTCCCAATCGGACTCGACACGATGAGTCTTGAGCGGATCACCGAAGTAGTCGCGGGCGAGCTGTCCGAACAATTGGCCCACTGTCGGCCTTCTGACAGAATCGGGAATACCTAAAATTGCAGAGAGTTCACGTTTCCAGTCATCAACGCTAGTCGTGGCACCATCAATATAGACCTTCGTTTGCGGCGAAATAGGCCTTTCCACTCGGCTAATCCCTGCCGACTCTCCGAGGTCAAGTTTTGCCCAGAAGGAGTGTTTGGACAATGCCTCAACCTTAAGGCTGTCGGCAAGACCGCCGCCGAGCAGGTAGCGCATGATTCTGACGAAACTGGTCTTACCCGCCCCATTCCGGCTATCCCCGGACGTAGATTCGGTCGTTTTGTCCGCGAGTAGGATGTTCATCCCCTCGTGAAACCACAGCCGCTTGAAGCGCGAGTCGGACGAGCCTAGTTCATGCAGAAACATGCCGTCTCACCAACTGCCCAGATTCATTCCAGGAAACTGCATCAATCGCAAACAACATAGACAATGCCAAGGCGAACCAATCGAAGGTGACCTTGGAGTCTCCGCGAACCTCACTTGAGTACTTCAAGAACCGCTCCCAAAGCCCCGACACGGTTGCGGGCGATTCCAAGAGTGAGATCAGGCTTGCCCCAATGGTCAGCAAAGCACGCTGAGGCTCGATGCCTTTAGTTGGTAGCAACATGCCGCACCTCGCCTCCAGCATTGTCAGCAGGCGGCTCCTCAAAAATGTCACATGAGTCAAAGAAGTAAGCCGTGACGGCGTATACGGCATTAGCCCGCTTCGTGGACAGATCGAAGTCCTGCCCACCAAGCGCCCCATAGACTCGACGAACAATCTCGCGCACGTCCCTTGTAGCCTGTCGAGCCTCTTGGTAGATGACACGGAAGCGTTGAGCTTTCTCATCACGCAACGCAGGATCTGCCTGTTCGGAGAACCATTTGTCGATACGTGCCGAAAGCAGCCTTCCCGCATTGAACTCTGCCCTCGTAGTCTCCGGGAGGTTATTGAAGTCCATCTTGGTGGAGGGGACTGGACGGATGGATTCGATGTGGTCAGGGCCATCTCCGTCTACATCCTCCAGAGAGAGAATGAGCTCCACAAGATCGGCAAGCTCCACGTTCTCGGCATGCGGGACGCCTGGGATTACTTCATCTAGCTGCGCTGGAGTTAGCTTGTCAGCGGCCTTCCACCACAGATCGTCAACCTGCCAGATCTCGATAGTGATGGGACGTTGCGTTCCCGACGCGTGCTGTTGTCGCAGAGCTAGGACACTCTTCGTCGGCAAGGGGCCAAAGAGAGCGTTCGTGACGAACCGCCAAGTTGAGAAGCCGTTCCAACAAGCGAGCCCTCTGGCGAAGTCAGACTCCAGCTTGTCCTTAGTCTTCTGGTCAACGCCGGTAGTGGCTCGCTGCCCATAGCAGGCGTATAGGATCGATCCGTTGTCAGCGAGTCCGTCACAGCCCCCGTCGCCGTGCTTGCCCATCGGGGCTGGGTTCAGGTAGTCACTGTGGAGGCGGGCTAAGAGCGCCGTGGCGTAGTCCTCGAAAGCATCACCGGAAGCGATGCACCGCTGGTCATGTTTTGCTCGATACCAGCTCTTCCATGCGGAGTCGATCATGGGCCGCACCCCCTTCCCGTAGGTGATCTGCGCGTTCGACAGAACGGTGTCGCCCTATGAAGGTTGCGCCACCTTGTCAACCAAGTCTAGCTGTCCACCCTCTGCCATCGTCTTCCCCGTCGGTACGTGTTGCCGCTCGTCAAGGGCATCCCCAAGGCGAGCCGACAGAGATCTGAGGTCACAGAGAGTTGGGCTCAGAGTTGAAGCGGACGCTCCATGCGCCGTTCAGGCCCCGTCTGGGGGTTCTCGACACGGGTGCGAGGCAACATCCTTAACGCTGTTTCGGCCCGGGCACGGTCGATCCTCTGCGCCGTGTCTTCGGGCTGGGCGCCGAGCGGGGTGGGGTCGGTGATCTGGTAACGGTCTCGGTAGGCGGCGACGACCAGGGAGCGGCGTCGCCACTGTCGCCGCTCCCGCCCACTGGTGGGTGTCGGTGTCGCGCGTCAGACTTAGTGGCAGGGCCGTTATGTAGGTCCTGAAGGAGAGTCAGACATGGGTAGACCACCCTCGATTCCGGCGGAGAAGAAGACCCGGATAGTGCTGAGCGTGCTGGCCGGCGGGTCAAGTCCCCTGAAGTGGTGTAACGGTCTGATCCTTCGTGGGGGGTCAGGCGCTGAGGCCGAGGTTGAGTTGGGTATCGGTGTGCACCTCGTCTTCGGTGTTGGTCACGGTGGTGAGGCGGCAGCGGGCCAGGACTTCCAGGCCGAGGTAGCGGCGGCCTTTGGCCCATTCGTCGGTCTGCTCAGCCAACACCGCACCCACTAGCCTGACGATCGCCGCCCGGTTGGGGAAGATGCCTACGGAGTCGGTGCGGCGGCGGATCTCTCGGTTGAGCCGTTCGGCCGGGTTGTTGGACCAGATCTGGGTCCAGACGTCCTTGGTGAACGTGGTGAAGGCCAGGATGTCCGCCCGGGCGGCGTCGAGGTGCTCAGCCACGGCCGGCAGCTTCTCGCTCACGTAGTCCAGGAGCCGGTCGAACTGGGCGTTGACCGCTGTGGCGTCGGGCTGGTCGTACACGCTGTGGAGCATGGCCTTGACGGCCGGCCACATGTTCTTCGCCGGTGTTGCCCATCAGGTTCGCCGCGTAGTGGGTGCGGCAGCGCTGCCACGTCGCTCCGGGCAGGTTCGATTACGAATGGCGCCCTTGAGTCCGGTGTGGGCGTCACTGGTGACCAGGCGGACCCCGGCCAGGCCGCGGGCGACCAGGTCGGCGAAGAACTCGTTCCAGGCCGCACCCGTTTCGCTGGTGGCCACCCGCAGGCCGAGGACCTCGCGGTGGCCGTCAGCGTTGACGCCGGTGGCCAACAGCACCACGGCGTTGACCACGCGCCCGCCCTCGCGGACCTTCATCGTCAGCGCATCGGCCGCTACGAACGTAAACGGGCCGGCCTGGCCCAGGGGTCGGTGGCAGAAGGACTCGACCTGTTCGTCCAGTTCGGTGGCCATCCGTGAGACCTGGGACTTGGACAGGGCGTTGATGCCCAGGGTCTTGACCAGCTTGGGGGAACCGCCCGCTGCGATTATCGCGAAGCGTGCAGCGGGGGAGCCATCCGTCGGGTGCTCACCCCGGCCAGGTAGCAGTCCGCTACCACGGTGATCAGCGCCGACTCCGCTCTCTTCCTGCGTTCGAGCAGCCAGTCCGGGAAGTACGTGCCCGATCTGAGCTTGGGGACGGCCACGTCCAGGGTGCCGACCCGGGTGTCCAGGTCCCGGTGGCGGTACCCGTTGCGCTGAGCAGTGCGCGAGGAGCTGGGCTTGCCCCACTCGGCACCGACCACCGCGTCGGCATCCGCGGACAGCAAGGTGTTGATCATGGTCTGCAGCAGGTGGCGCATCATGTCCGGGGACGCTTCGGACAGGGCTTCGCCGAGCAGGCCGGCAGGGTCGAGAATATGAGGAGCGGTCATCGTGATGACTCCATTCGAGGATTCTGTGGAAGGTTGACTCGTAGGATCACACGGTGGCCGCGTCCACGTCTGAGACGACATGCCCGACCACCGAGCGTTACACCACTATGCGGGACTCAACTGCTGGCGCAGCCTCCCAACCTCGATCTGCAAGAGGCGTGGCAGATCTGTCGAGGTCTCTCACGGAACGAATCATGATGATGCCGAGGCTCTGCGGCCGTGGGTTAGCTCGGGATTCGTACTGGCCAGCATTGATACGAATCTCCGCGTCTTTGGGCAGAGACGGGATATTGAGTCGCTGACCGGCAGCGGGGTCACCTACGCTGGTGGGCATGTTGTTCTACGGCACTGCTTCGCTGCGTCTGCGCAGCCGCTAACAGCGGCGGGCAGCCTCCACAGGTTGTTGCTCCCGCACCCGGTGATCACGGCCGGGCGGCTCTTTCAGCGTGCCCGGCTCCGCAACAACCACGGAGCAAACAGTGCCTACCTATCGAGGTGGCCGTCATGAGCACGGCCAGAACTTCCTGACTGACCCATCCACCATTGCCACGATCACACGGCTCGTGGCTGCCACCGAGGGCCCGATCATCGAGATCGGCCCCGGTGACGGAGCACTCACCACCCCGCTGGCCCAGCTCGGGCGACCGGTGACAGCCGTCGAGATCGACACCACGCTCGCCCAAGGGTTGACCCAACGACTCCCGTCGCACGTGGAGGTCGTCGCCGACGACTTCCTGACCTACCGGCTTCCAACATCTGCGCATGTGCTCGTCGGCAACCTGCCGTTTCACCAGACCACGGCCATACTGCGCCGCATCCTGCACTCCCCGGCATGGACCGATGGAATCGTGCTCGTGCAATGGGAAGTCGCGCGGCGCAGAGCGGGCGTCGGCGGTGCCACGATGATGACGGCGCAATGGGCGCCTTGGTTCGAGTTCACGCTGCACAGTCGTGTTCCCGCTCGCGCGTTCACCCCGCGTCCGGGAGTCGACGGCGGAATCCTCACCATCCACCGTCGCGAACATCCGCTGCTGTCCCCGACACGGCGACGCCAGTTCCATGCCCTAGTCCACCGCGTCTACACCGGCCCCGGCCGCGGGCTGGCCCAGATCCTCGCGCGCACCACCTCACTCGGGTCACCACAGACCGCACAGGCGTGGCTGACACGCCACGGCATGACCGCTGCAGGACTCCCGAAGGACATGCCCGTCGAGGCATGGGTGGACTTGTTCAAGACCACCGGTTCGTCACCGCCTGCACACCGTGCGCAGACGCAGCAGGTGAAGTCGAGGAGGCGCCGTCGATGACCATCGCTGCGCGGCACCAGGCCTGCCGCTACACGTCAACAGCTAGGAGTGCCACGGAGCACCGTTCCGGTGAAACATCCACAGAACTGGCAGCGCGGCTGCTCACAGAAGCACCTCAACGGGATTGGCAGCTCCGTGACCTTGCCGCGCTGGTTCACCTCTCGGTGTCACAGCTGGGCAGAGCGTTCACACAACGATTCGGGATGCCGCCCATGCGGTACCTGGCTCACATTCGGGCCCATCGGCTGGCTGAACTCCTGGTCGAGACTGATCTTCCAATCGGCGTCGCCATGACAAAAGTCGGGTGGCGCAGCCGTGGGCATGCCGCACGGCAGTTCACCGACGTCGTCGGGATCAGCCCGTCCGAATATCGGCGCACTGCGATTGGGCGCACTCTCACGGAGCCCAGCCCGTGGCCATCAGCAACCCAGGGCAGCCCCGAATCAAAAGGCCCCCTCACGACAGGAGTGCCGTGATGCCGTCGGAGAGAATCTCGCGTGGGCTGATGTGGTGCGTCGCGTGGAGCCGCGCATAGGTAGGAGCTTGGTCAGGGTCAATGGCGACGCGCTTCTCGTCAGACGCCATGGGTACGGTCAGCGAAGCGCCAATCACCAGGTTGGACAATCGGTAGGCAGTTCCCAGCGGATCCGGGGCACCCGCTTGTTCGAGCAGGACGCACATCCGCTCGGAAAGGGCCAGGTACGCCGGGCCCCTGGGAGCGCGCATACCGATGACCTGACCGGCCCACCGGTGGGTCGTGAGGTGCGCGAAGAAGGCGTGCATCAGGGCAGGCAGGTCGGCGTTGCGGATCGACTCGGACATCACGGGATCGTCTGCAAGCGCTGTGTCGAGGGCAAGGTCGAACAGATCGTCGACGGATTCGACGCGGGAGTACAGGCTGGCTGGAGCGACACCCACCTGTTGCGCCACAGATCGCAGGGTGAGGGCCCTCAACCCGCCTTCGTCCAGCAGCCTCACCGATGCCCTCGCAACCTCCCCGATGTCCACTGCGCGGAGGCGTCGCACAGGTTTGCGGTGTTCCCAGTAGCTCACCCCACCAGCCTAACCAAACACGCTTCAGTTAGCTATCCATTCTATGTTAGGTTTAGCGCATGCTGGATGCCACCACCCTCCCGATCACCTCTGAGAACACTCGCCTACGCCCCCTCTCTGAGTTGGACGCAGACGCGTATGCAGCCGGCACCAAGGATGAAGCTGTGCGGCGCTTCGGCCACCTGCCCGAGTCCGACTACACCCCCGAGTCCGTGCGACGGATGATCCGTGACGAGGTTGCTGAGGGTCTATCGTCCGGCACGCTGGCAGTCCTCGCACTTGCCGACGCCGAGACGGACCGGTTCGTGGGCTCCTTGGTGCTCTTCGACGTCAGCTCCGAGGTTGCCGAGGTCGGGTTCTGGATTCATCCGGATGCGCGGGGAGCAGGGCACGCTCGTCGGGGCCTGGAGTTGGCATCGCGCTTCGCACGCAACAGTGGACTGCGAACCTTGACAGCACGCACGCTCCTGGAGAACAAGGCCTCCCAGCGGTGCTTGACGACCGCAGGGTTCCATGAGATCGAGCGAGCCGTCGGGACCACGCCCGCAGGACAGCGCGAGGAACTATTCCATTACCGGCGCGATCTCAAGCCCACCGCCCAGTGGTCGTTGGCGACGGAGCGGCTTCGGCTCCGTCCGCATAACGCCGACGATGCCGAATGGCTTCACGAGCTGTACTCGCGACCCGACGTTGCCCGCTACCTGCTGGACGAGCCATGGACCGCGGAAGTCACCCACGACAAGCTCACCGAACGCCTAGCGAAGACTGACATCGATGGCAAGACTGGCGCGCTTGCGCTGGTCATCGAACATGACGGCGTCCCGATCGGAGACGTCGCGTTGTGGCTCACCAATCACGAGCACCGTCAAGGCGAGATCGGGTGGGTCCTCGACCCGGACCACGGTGGGCAAGGTTTCGCCAGCGAAGCCGTCCGAGCAGTACTCGCCCTCGGGTTTGACCACTACCGGCTCCACCGCATCACCGCGGAGATGGATGCCCGCAACAGCGCCTCGGCAGCAGTGGCTCGATGCGTCCTCACTGTTCGTCCGTGAATACCTGATACCGCGGTCCCATCGACGTCACCCGACTAGGCTGCCGCGAGTCACGCCACCCATAAGGCAGACAGTCCCTAGCTCAGAGGCCGGCCAGGATCCAGAACGGCACCAGCCACAGCATCAGCACGGCCAGAGCACACAGCCCGATCCCCACCCGCCCCATCTGCGTGCTGGCCCACTCAGGGACGAGCCGCTGGACCCTCCCAGGAAGCGGGGCATCGATCTTGGCCAGGACCCACCCCTGGCGCCACTGAGCCAGTCGCAGGCGCGCCCGGTCACCACGCCCCAGCCGCTCTAGTGCCTCCTGAGCTTCCTCTGTCCGTACTGCTGGGTCGGTCTGGGCCGTCTCCATCGTGTTCTCCTGGATCCTCGTCATCTTCTGCTCCTTGTCTCAGGCTGCGTGCGTGCTCGGGCCTGTGGTGGTCAGCACCGTGGCTGCTACGCGCAGCAGGTGCTTGACCTGTGCCAGGTACTGACGGGCTGTGGACTGGCTGAACCCGGTCGCCTTCATCACATCGCCCACCGTCACTTCGTCCATCCGCCCACCGGCCTGGGCGCAGACCATGGCGGTCTGACGGATCCAGTTACCTGTCTCCCCTTCCTCGGGCAAACACTCGATCAGAGTGCGCATTGTGGCCGGACGGCCCTGATCCGCCGCCTGCTGGGCTTTCATCACGATCTGACAGCACCGCATCAGCTCCCGCCGAGACTCCCGCAAAGCGTCCTTGGAGACCCCCAGAGCCCGTGACGCAGCCTGCAGGTCATCACCAAAGACCAACACCAAGGCCATCGCCCTGGCCGTGGCCTCCCGCGATGAGATCACTTCCTCTACCACCGAGAGCACCCGGGCCAAGGTCTGCCGGGCCTCCAAGGCATCCACCGTCACCCCGGCGTGGTCCTCCACCACCAGGGAGGCCGATGAGGCCATCCGGGAGGTGGCGATCTGCTCCGCCTGGTTCTGCAGCACCCGGTCTCGCTCGACCGAGCGCAGATGATCCACCGCCCGCCGTCGGGCGATAGTGACCACCCAGGCATGCAAGGTGCCCTTGTCCTGATCGAACCGATCCCGCACACGCCAGGCCGATTCCCAGGTCGCCTGGGCCACATCAGCCACCGTCTCCGGGTTAGCCCTTGCACCCAACGTGGACCAGATCACCGGGTGGATGCTCTGCACCACATCAGCCAGGACCTCACCGTCCACCGACTCGGCGCTCTGCTTCGTCTTGCTCATTTTGCGTTCCCTCCGCCAGCAGCCGAATCGTGGTTCCCTGCACGATCAGCCCCCAGCTCGTCCCTACGTGGACAAGTGCTCCAGCACTCGCTTCCTCAACGACTCCGGCAAGGCATCCAGCCTCTCCGGCGACCACTGAACCTGATCGACATCCGCCGGCTCCTGAGCCACCAGACGGGCTTCCAGCCGGCACTGGTGGCAGTCCTGGCCCGACCCGTCATAGGCACCCCGATGATCCGGGTTCGTGCACGGCACCGGCTCCTGCCACCGCTCCCGAGCCACCGGGACTACCCCAGGCTGGGCCTGTGCTGCCCCACGAGGGGCCACCGGCCGGGCCTGCCAGGCAATGGCGGCATCGATCAGCACCCCGTCCAGGTCCGCGGTCAATGCGCTGGCCACGTACCGCGTCGGATGCTTCACCCGGCGGTCACCAGCACGATCCAAGACCACATCCACCACGGCTCGCACGTGCTCGGCCTCGACCTGGGTGGCCAGATCGGGCACCAGCTCGAAGAGCTGGGCCAGATCCACACCCCGATGAATCAGATCATCATCCTCATCAGCTCCGGCACCCGGCCCCACCTCAGCCCCGCCACGGATCTCGACCAGATGATGATGATGATTCTTCTGATGGTTAATCCGCGCGCGTTCCTTTAAGTGCGCACCACCCGGATTTGCGCCTGAGTCATGCGTCAGGTTGCGCCTAAGTGACTCATCCGCAATATTTGCGCCTCGCGTGTTCTCGCGGTTTCCGGACTCAGGCGCAAAATCTGCGTCTCGCATGTTTCCGGGGTTCCCGGACTCAGGCGCAATATTTGCGTCTCGCGTGTTCTCGCGACCGGCAATTTCTGCGGGTGAGTCATTCTCGGGGGCACCAGCGAACCGATCCAGCGCAGTCTCATGCAGGTAGTACCGCACACCAATACGTCCCCGACCCTGCCCATACAGGTTCTCCACAGAGATCAGCCCCAGCTCCCGCAGACGCTTGAGCTGTGAGGTAATCGTGCGCTCGGACTGATTGGAGTCCAGAGCCAGCTTCGTAGCCGTCGGGTAGCACGACCACTGCTCATCGGCGTGGTCTGCCATCAGCATCAGAACTAAGACCTCCCCGGGCCGCAGAGTCCCAGTCGCGCCGCACTTACGTGCCCAGTTCATGGCCTCGTTGCTCATGCTTCACGCCTCTCCTGCTCGTCATCCGACGCACCTATAGATTCCGACCCCTCGAAGACCTCGGGCTGGGACCGACGCAGCGCCGCCAGCCGCCGCCGCCACGTGCGGTCCGACATGCCGAACCGCCCGACCAGCATCGCTGCGGTAACCTCGATGCCCTGAGCTGAGTGCTCAGCGACGAACCGCGCCACCTCTCCCATGTCGCTGGATCCCGCGCTGTCGCTGCTGGACGGCTGGGGAGCCACCACGCGCAGGCCTGCCGCCCTCTCGCCACGTGATCCGTTCTGACGAGCCGGAGCAGGATCCTCCTGGGTCTGGCGCGGGCTGGGCTCGGATGGTGCCGTGGTGGTCCGCTTGACCTGGACCTCTCGCTGGGCCCGGACCAGCTCGACCTCAGTCAGATGCTTCTCGCGCTCCAGCTCAGCGGCCCGCTGAGCCATCTCCCGTTCGTGGTCCATCTTCATCTGGGCCTGTTCCTGCTCGAAGCGCATCCGATCCATGGCCTGCTGATGCTCAGCTCGGGCCTGGTCCATCCGCGCCAACTCACGCAGCTCTGCACGACGAGACTCCGGGTTCTCCACGGCCACCCGCGAGAGTTGCTCGGTAGCCACGAAGATGGCCACCGGCACCATCCCGGCGATCACAGCACCCACCACGGCCTGCCAGGCCACATCGTGGGGTGCGGACCAGGCATGAGCCGCGTTGGCGAACACGGACAGGGCCGTGAAGGTCCCCAGTGCCGCCCAAGACGCCCAGGTGCTCTCACCCCTGGCCTTGTGGACCAGCACCGAGCCGGCATAGACCAGGATCGCCAAGTCGATGAAGACCGGGACCGCCCACCACATGTACGGGGGGATCCCCAGCCACTCAGCCACCTGGTACAGCGCAGAGAAGGAGATAGCGAACGCGACCACACCCGCGATGACAACGCCGCCCACTACCAGGCGGATGAATCGACCGTCATCTGGGTTCACTCGGCGCGCAGTGGTAGTCCCCGACACCGAGTCAGTGATAGCTTGAGGGCCATCCAAGGATGGATACCCCTCCACGATCCTTGTTGATGGAGCAAGGCCCCCGGCGTCCCGCAAAGCTTCCGGGGGCCTTGCCGTATCCAGATCCAGATGCGCGTTCACTTGGCACCCTCCAGTTCCGCCAGCACACGGTCCAGCTCATCCACCGTGTCTCGAATGTTCGACTTCAAAGCCTCGGAATGCTCGCCCGTCAGACGGCCGCTCAACGTCACCAGGACGTTGCTCAGAGTCCGCACACCACGCGAGGTCACATAGGCCACCTCATGCAGACGCTCGTCCGGCACAGGAGCCTCCCCGGTCAGCGGTGAGACCAGACCAGAGACCTGACCGGCCAGCTTGATGGTCATCGGCAAAGCAGCAGCACCGGACCCGTCAAACTCCCGAAGAACCCGAGCCACATGCTCACGGCCCTCCCCCGCCCGTTCAGACAGATCCAACGGCGTCACGCCCGCCTCAGCGACCGGACGATCCAACGGGTCCACCGAATCAACTCTCGGCTTCGTCCGCGTCGGTGCGTAGGACTTCCCATCCTGGCCCTGAACAGGAACCGCGCTCTCAGGTGTTCCGTTCGGAACACCTGAAGCCTTCTCAATTTCTCGGTGGACGCTGGCGCTGCCAAACAAAAACGCCCGGGATATCGCTCGCACGCTCATGCCTGCCTCACGCATCGACGCAATTACCTGAGATTGGTCCTCCCGAGGGGGACGGAGGTGGAGATTTCCAAACTCTCGAGTTACGTAGTCATCCCAAGACGAGTATCCGAGAGCTGCCCAAGCCCGCCCTTTGTATGCAGCCTTGATCCACTGGTACACCCCTTCCAGTCCTGTACGGATCTGGTCAGTTAGGTCGCGGGCAGCCTCCGGAGTCAGCGCATTGAACGTCAGTTCGTCCACGGTGTCGCTTGCTGAGAGAGTCCTCATCACGAAGTCACCGATGCGTCGCCAACTTCGATGAGTTCGTCCACGCCCGCCGTCAGCGTGGAGAAAGGTACGTGGAGGACACCCGAAAGAAGAACTAGCTCTCCCGCTCGGAAATCCACCTTCCCGTTCATCCGATTGGCCATACCGCCCGGGGTCATCCCCAAACGGGCTGCTGCTTGCGCCTGCGTCATGTCGTTGCGGCCAAGTTCTGCGGCGATGTTCGCCCGCAACCGCCTTTGATATGTCCTCATGGCGCACACGTTATCCGCTAAACGGATGGCGAATCAAGCGTTCACTTCCTGTGTCTGCAATTCTCTTTCGATGCCGTTGACCTGCGTGCGCTCTGCGCGTATCGTTTGCGGCATGACGACCGAAGCAATCCCCACCGTCGATTACAGCGAACTTGTAGGACGAGAGATCAAGGCATGGCTTGCCCGTCGAGGACTCAATCAGTCAGACCTCGCAGAAGAGCTGGGCTTAGTCCAGAGTGGCGTCTCGAATCGGCTCCGTGGTCGAACGCCGTTCACTCTCGACCAGTTGATCCGCATCGCTGGCCTGCTTGAAATCTCCCTTGCGGAGCTACTGCCGCATGAGGTTCTGCACGAGAAAGGCCCCCGTTCCGCACCGCGGAACGAGGGCCTTCAGAAGCTCCCCCGGTTGGACTCGAACCAACAACCCTTCGATTAACAGTCGAATGCTCTGCCAATTGAGCTACGGGGGATCGACAGCAGAAGAGACTGTACCAGCCTTCGGGCCGTGGCATGAAATCGAGACTGGCGGACCCCTGGGTGCCGGCTGCACGTTCTCATGGAACGCTCATGCGCAACGGGCAGGATGGGGTCATGACGAAGAACACCGCGACCCAGTCCCTGACCGCCAAGCCGCTGCTGTTCACCGGCACCGGGGTGCTCGCCCTGGCCCTGCTGACCGGCTGCAGCACCGCCGCCGATGACCCGGCCACCACCCCCGCCCCGGAGCAGGCCACCACGTCGGCGCCGGCCGAGGCGGAGTCCACGACCCCCGCGACCGATGAGTCCGGCACTCCGGCCGATGAGCAGCAGCCCAACGCCGGGGGCAACGACCCGGTGTTCGACGCCATCGCCGCCGTGACCGCCGAGCATGGCGACGGCTTCATCGTCAGCATCGACCGCGACGATCGCGATGAGCACTACGAGATCGACGTGGTCGTCGGCGAGCAGGTCCTGGACTTGAAGGTCGGCCTGGACGGGACCATCACCGAGGACGAGCAGGACAGCGACGACGACGACATCCAGAAGGCCCAGCAGGCCACCGTCGACGCCGAGACCGCCCTGAAGCGCGCCTTCGAGAGCCGCGCCGAAGGCCTGACCGTGGATGATGTCGAGCTGGACGAGGACGACGATCGCCTGGTGTGGGAGATCGACTTCGACGACGCTGACGGCAAGGACTCCGATGAGGTCGTCATCGACGCCCAGGACGGCTCCGTGGTCCGCGATTCCGCTGCCTGATCCTCCGTTCCGTCTGATCTGGACTGAACCGCTCTGACCAGAGCTCCACAGGCCCGGTCCCGTCCCTGACGGTGGCCGGGCCTGTGCTCAGTCCCGAGCGCGCAGGGAGCGGCGGGTGACCTCCAGCTCCACCAGCTGGCGGTTCAGGGAGGCGAACTCCTCCGGGTCCCCACTGGGTCCCATCCGCTGCAGCCGCCCCATCAGCTCGGCCTTCTGGTGAGTGATCTGCAGCTCGAAGAGCCGGTTCATGATGTCCCGGCAGTACCGGACCAGGTCCTCGTCCGTGCGCGCCGGCAGCGCCGTCACGGCCAGCTCGGAGACCAGCGAGGCCAGCTCCGCCGGAACCTCCTCGCGCACCTGCTCCACCCAGTGGGCCGGAGTGGCACCTGCCCGGCCGGCCGCCATCACCCCGGAGTGCACCGCAGCGTAGGCCGGCACCTTGAACTGGGCAGCGTAGAAGGACTGCCACTGTTCGGCCGAGAGCATGGTCGGCTGCTGCAGCACCACCTCCAGGGCCTCCTTCTCCATCCGCGCCGCCGGGTCCCGCAGATCCGGCCTGAACGGGGTGGCCGGGCTGCGGGAGGGCTCCTCCGCGCTGGGGCCGGACCCTCCGGTCATGCCTCGGTCCGGACCTCCTCCTCGGGCGGGGTCCGGCCGGCCGGGGCCCTCCCCAGACTGCCCCGACGACGGCCGGTGGGTGGGCGGACCATGGCGCCCCAGCGCGGGGTCGGCTCGCAGTGCGTCCTGCACGGCCCGGTGCACCATGGAGGGATCCATGCCCAGCCATCCGGCCAGTTCGCGTTCATATCCCGGCCGGAGCACGGAGTCGCGGATCCCCGCCACGATGGGCGCCGCGTGCCGCAGTGCCCCGGCACGCCCTTCCACGGTGTTCAGATCGAAGTTCTTCATGCCCGTCTGGATGGCGAACTCGAACAGCGGACGGCGGGACTCGATCAGGGCCACCACGGCTTCAGGGCCCTGCTGCTGACGCAGGTCACAGGGGTCCATGCCGCTGGGCTCCACGGCCACGTAGGTCTTGGCCAGGAAACGGTGGTCCTCCTCGAAGGCACGCAGGGCGGCCTTCTGACCGGCGGCGTCGCCGTCGAAGGTGAACACCACCTCTCCCCCGGTGCCGTCATCCGAGATCAGCCGGCGGGCGATCTTGATGTGGTCGGCCCCGAACGCCGTGCCGCAGGTGGCCACGGCGGTGTCCACCCCGGACAGGTGCGCGGCCATCACATCCGTGTACCCCTCCACCACCACGAGCTGACGCTTCTTGGCGATCTGCCGTTTGGCCAGATCGATCCCGTAGAGCACCTGGGACTTGCGGTAGAGCTGGGTCTCCGGCGTGTTCAGGTACTTGGGGCCGGGGTCGTCCTCGAAGAGCTTGCGTGCGCCGAAGCCGATGGTGGATCCGGTCATGTCCCGGATGGGCCAGGTCAGCCGTCCGCGGAACCGGTCGTAGATCCCGCGCTGGCCCTCGGAGAACAGTCCGGTCAGCTTCAGCTCGTCGTCCCGGAACCCCTTGCCGCGCAAGTGCTTGAGCAGCCCGTCCCAGCCCTTCGGCGCGAAGCCGACACCGAAGTGGGCGGCGTGTTCGGCGGTGAATCCGCGTTCGCGCAGGAACTCCTGCCCCACGGCCGCCTCAGGCCCCTTCAGACCGGCCTGGAAGAACTCGTCGGCGATCTTGTGCGCCTCCAGCAGCCGCTGCCGCCGCCCCACCTGGTCCTTGTCCGGGCCGGTGCCGCCGTCCTCATAGTGCAGTTCCACGTTGGTCTGCGCGGCCAGTCGCTCCACCGTCTCGGAGAAGGAGGTGTGCTCCATCTTCATCACGAAGGAGATCACGTCCCCGGACTCACCGCAGCCGAAGCAGTGGTAGGTGCCCACCGATGGGCGGATGTGGAACGAGGGGCTGCGTTCGTCGTGGAAGGGGCACAGCCCCTTGTACGATCCCACGCCGGCGGTGCGGAGCGTGACGTAGCCGTCCACGATCTCCTTCAGGTCCGCGCGCTCCCGGACCAGATCGATGTCCTCGCGTTTGATCAGACCTGCCATGCCCCCGAGTCTAGGTCCGCCGCCGAGCCTGATCTGCCCGGACGAACGCCCAGGGCCCGGACTCGTGGATGAGTCCGGGCCCTGGGTCCGCAGTGCAGGAGTCACCCCCGCCGCTCCGGCGGGGCGCTCCCGGTGCCGTGCGCTGGGAGGTGCCGGCCGTCGTCGGGAATCCGCAGGTCAGCCGTCCTGACCGGCGGCCTGGTCCTGCAGGGACCGCTCGTCCCGCCGTACCGTCTTCAGGGCAGACGCGGCCACACCGCCCAGGGCGCCCACCGCGGCGAAGGCGAAGAAGCCCCACGGGTAGGCCAGCCCGGCGGTGAGCAGGGTGCCTCCCACGATCGGGCCGGAGATCGCGCCCAGGCGTCCCACGCCCGCGGACATGCCCAGGGCCGTGCCGCGCACCTTCGGCGGGTAGTTGGTGGCGGTGAAGGCGTAGATCAGGTTCTGGGCCGAGAACACGAAGCAGCCGTTGATGAAGACCATGATGTAGATCCCCAGCAGCGGCATCTTGATCGCCAGGGCGGCCAGCAGGGCGGCCGAGCCGATGAACCAGATGATCGCGGCGTTGCGCGGGGTGATCCGGTCCCCCACCCGTCCGGCCACCAGCAGGCCGGCCACGGCACCGGCGTTGAGCACCACCAGGAAGCCCAGCGAGTTGCCGAGATCGTAGTCTGCGGCGCGCATGATCTGCGGCAGCCAGGTGTTCAGGCCGTACACCAGCAGCAGGCCCATGAACGAGGCGATCCAGACGAGCACCGTGTTGCGGCGGTAGCCACCGGAGAGCAGCAGCGCCGCCCCCTGCTTCTCGCCCTGGCCGTCTCCGAATCGCTCCGGATGCGCATCGGCGAAGGCCCGCTCCGGGTGCTCGTCCACGTCCACGCCGTAGTGTTCGGCCACGGTCTTGGCCTCGGCCACGCGCCCCTTGGAGGCCAGGTAGTCCGGCGACTCCGGCAGGAAGAGCCACATCAGCGGGACCAGGACCAGGGAGGGCAGTCCACCCAGGAAGAACATCTCGCGCCAGCCGGTGGCCGTGGCGGTGGCCGCCCAGATGGCCAACAGCGCGGTCAGCACGGCGCCCACGTGGTAGCCGGTCATCACCAGGGTGGTGGCGTGGGAGCCCTTCCGATGGCCGGCGAACTCGGTGACCATGGAGATGGCCGTGGGCAGGCAGCCGCCCAGCCCCACGCCGGCCAGGAACCGCAGCAGGCCCACCGTGAAGCCGTCCTGGGCGAAGCCGGTGACGAAGGTGAGCACGGAGAAGGCGATCACCGCGCCGATCAGCAGCTTGCGCCGGCCGAACCGGTCCGTGGCCCAGCCCATGCCGAGCGCACCGATCATCATACCGACCAGTCCGGCCGTGGCGATCACGGTCCCGGTGGCGTTGTCGATCCCCATGGTGGGGTCCTCGGTCAGCTTGGGCATGATGGCGCCCAGGACCACGGCGTCGAAGCCGTCCATCAGCACGGCCAGCCAGCACAGTGGTGCGACCCAGCCGCGACCGCGCAGGATCAGGTTCGAGGTGCGGCCGGCAGGAGCCGCAGCAGGTGTTGTGGACATACGGATGCTCTTCCGGACAGGGGGTGACGGCGGAACGAGCGTGAGGCCAGTCACAGGGTCGCGGTCCAGCATATAGGACGTACACCAACCAGTGGAGTGTGCCAGGGTGGAGTCATGACATCAGACCGGTCAGACCAGGACGTCCCGACGACGGCCCCGCACCTCCCAGCAGAGCTCGCCGAGGCGGTGCACTCGGCCCGGCGGGTGGTGGTGCTCAGCGGAGCCGGGATCAGCGCGGAGTCAGGGGTCCCCACCTTCCGCGACGCCCAGACCGGCCTGTGGGAGAGGTTCAGCCCGGAGCAGCTGGCCAGCGAAGACGCCTGGTGGGCGGACCCGGCCCTGGTGTGGAGCTGGTACCAGTGGCGGGCGCGGATGGTGCGGGCCTGCGCGCCGAACCCTGGTCATCAGGCAGTGGGGCGCTGGCAGCGGGCCCTGGCTCGTGAGGGCGGCTCCCTGCAGGTGGTGACCCAGAACGTGGACGATCTCCACGAGCGCGGCGGAGCCGAGGTGGTCTCGCACCTGCACGGCTCGCTGTTCGAGTACCGCTGCGCCGAGTGCGGCGAACCCGCCGAGCATGATCCCGGGGTGGCTGGAGCGCGCGAGGACGGCGCGGCCCTGGCCGGCCACGAGGACGATCTGGAGCAGCTGATGCGCGTGCCGCCTCCTCGGTGCGGGCACTGCCAGGACGGACTGCTGCGGCCAGGGATCGTCTGGTTCGGGGAGATGCTGCCCAGTGAGGCCCTGGAGCGCGCCTACACGGCACTGGAGCAGTGCGACCTGGCCGTGGTGGTGGGCACTTCGGCCGTGGTGCAGCCGGCGGCCTCGCTGCCGTTCGTGGCGCTGGGAGCCGGCGCGGCCGTCGTCGAAGTCAATCCTGAGGTCACCGAGTTCAGCTCCGCGGCGACCTGGCACCTGGCCGGCCCCGCGGGAACGGTGCTGCCCGCCCTGGCCGACCTGGTGGATCCGGCCATCCCTCACCCCTGATCACGTGTACGGCGGAGGTCGAGACGCGCCGAGGGAACCTGTCCGGATCGTTCACGTGATCGGAGGGGGGTGAGGGACCTGCGTCCTACACCCAGACGCGATGGAACTGCTCGCCGCGCACCAGGGTGGCGTGCCACTCCAGTGCGGTGGAGTCGGTCAGCGAGGCGACCTGGTCGATCACCACGCGGCGCCGAGCGGAGTCGTCCTGCGCCTCACGCCAGTCGGCGGCGAACATGGGGTCCAGGTAGAGGTCCTCGGTGGAGAGCAGCAGCTGGACCAGCTCGGTGAGGATCTCGCGCTGCCGGGCGTAGAGGGGCTGACGGGCCTCGGCGGACATCACGTAGGCCGCGGCGATCCCCTTCATGGTGGCGATCTCCACCTCGGTGTCCGGCGGGACGATCACCTCAGCGTCGTGCCGGGTCAGCGGCTCGTTGCCGAACACCTCGCGCGTGGCGTCGAACGCTGCGGTGCTGAACCGACCGATCAGCTGACTGGTCATGTCCTTCAGGGCTGCGGCGGCGCGGCGGGAGCCATCGGCCTCCTCCACCCACACGGGGGTCTGCTCGAGCCGAGCCAATGCCTCCTCGACCACCTCGGCCTCGGTGCGCGGCAGGTACCACTGCTGGGTGCACTCGATCACGCGGGCACGCTGGGCGGGGTCCCGGAGCCAGTTCAGCTGGAACTGCCCGTTGACGATCCCGTCCTCCACGTCATGCACCGAGTAGGAGATGTCATCGGCCAGGTCCATCACCTGGGCCTCCATGGACCGGCGACGCCCGGACACCCCGTGCCGGAACCACTCGAAGACCGTCAGGTCATCGGTGTAGACACCGAACTTGCGGCTGCGCGAGCCGTCCGGCTTCAGCGGCGCCTCGTCACGCGTCCAGGGGTACTTGCAGGCGGCGTCCAACGAGGCGCGCGTGAGGTTCAGGCCCGCCGAGCGGCCGTCCTCGAACGTCTTCTTGGTCTCCAGCCGGGCCAGCAGGCGCAGGGTCTGGGCGTTGCCCTCGAACCCGCCGATGTCCTGGCACAGCGCGTCCAACGCCTTCTCACCGTTGTGTCCGAACGGCGGGTGGCCGAGGTCGTGCGAGAGGCAGGCGGTGTCCACCACGTCCGGGTCGCAGCCCAACGAGCGCCCGAGCTCACGGCCCACCTGGGCGACCTCCAGCGAGTGGGTCAGCCGGGTGCGGGCGAAGTCGTCGGCGTCGGGCGCCACCACCTGGGTCTTGGCCCCCAGTCGGCGCAGAGCCGAGGAGTGCAGCACGCGCGCGCGGTCCCGTTCGAAGTCCGAACGGTAGGAGCTCTTGGACGGCTCCGGCAGCCACCGCTGACGGTCCCACTCGGTGTAGCCGGGGGTGGCCGTGGGTCGGCCCGCATAGGGCGGCCGCCCCTCCGGACCGAAGAGTGCCCCCTGCTGCCCGGTGCGCGCGCCGCCCTGGGCTTCCCGACGACGGCCACTCACCTGATCAGCCACCGGAGACATCCAGCTCGGCCGCCTGGATCATGGCCCGCTGGTCCTCGTTCAGCTCTCGCGAGGCCAGCCAGCCGTCCGGCAGGTGTGGGCGCTTGGGGGCGCCGGCGCGGCCCCGCGGACCTTCGGCGTCGGGTCCCGGGTACGGCGCAGTCCGGTCCAGCTGGGCCAGCAGGTCACGCAGCTGGGCCAGGTCCATCACCTGGGCGAGGTCCGCGCGCAGTTGACCGCCCACCTGATAGCCCTTGAAGTACCAGGCCACATGCTTGCGGATGTCCCGCAGGGCCTTGGCCTCGTCGCCACTGAAGGTGTCCACCAGCAGCTCAGCGTGTCGGTAGAAGGAGTCGGCCACCTGGCCCAGGTCCGGACGGAAGCGGTGGTCCGAGCCCTCGAAGGCGGCCTGGATGTCCCCGAACAGCCAGGGCCGGCCCTGGCAGCCGCGGCCGATCACCACGCCGTCCACGCCGGTGCGCTCCACCATGGCGATCGCGTCCTCAGCGGACCAGATGTCACCGTTGCCCAGCACCGGGATGTCCGGCAGGGCCTCGCGCAGCCGGGCGATCGCGTCCCAGTCGGCCTGACCGGAGTAGAACTGCTCGGTGGTGCGCCCGTGCAGGGCCACCGCGGCCACCCCCAGGTCCCGAGCGGTGCGTCCGGCGTCCAGGTAGGTCAGGTGGTCCTCGTCGATCCCGCGGCGCATCTTCACCGTGACGGGGATGTCCTTCTTGGAGGCCTCCCGCACGGTGGCGGCGATGATCGAGGCGAACAGCTCCGACTTCCAGGGCAGGGCCGAACCGCCGCCGCGCCGGGTCACCTTGGGCACCGGGCAGCCGAAGTTCAGGTCGATGTGATCGGTCCGGTCCTCCTCCACCAGCATGCGCACGGCATGGCCGGTGGTGACCGGGTCCACCGAGTAGAGCTGGACCGAGCGGGGGGTCTCGTCCGGGTCGTGGTGGATGATGCGCAACGACTCCGGCCGGCGTTCCACCAGGGCACGGGCGGTCACCATCTCATTGACGTACAGCCCGCCGCCGTACTCGCGGCAGAGCCTGCGGAAGGCCGTATTGGTGATCCCGGCCATGGGGGCCAGCACCACGGGCACGTCGATGGTCAGAGGCCCCAGCTTCAGCGGGGGCAGGTTCAGGCGCCCGGGCGCGGTGGAGCCGGGGCGCGTGAGAGTGGTCTGGGAAGCGTCAGTCACGGCGGTCATCACCGTCCATTCTCTCAGAGCGGCACGGATCTCAGCGCCCGATCGGCCGCACTGTGGAAGAACTCTCACCCACGGGGCGTTGCACCGAACATGAGCACTATGAAGCGGATCGGATTCCTGAACTTCGGCCACTGGAGCGCCGTTCCCGGGACCCGCACCCCGGACCCCGCCGCCACCCTGACCCAGACCGTGGAGATGGCGGTGGCCGCCGAGGAGGCCGGACTGGACGGGGCCTGGATCCGCTCACACCACTTCCAGCACATGATCTCCTCCCCGTTCCCTCTGCTGGCCGCCATGGCAGCCCGCACCTCGACCATCCAGCTGGGCACCGGGGTGATCGACCTGCGGTACGAGAACCCGCTCTACTTCGCCGAGGAGGCCGCCACCACAGACCTGATCTCCGGTGGACGGCTGCAGCTGGGCATCTCCCGCGGATCCCCCGAGGCCGCACGGGACGGCCAGCACCAGTTCGGCTATGACCTCCAGCCGGATCAGAGCTGGTCTGATCTGGCCCAGGAACGCGGTCAGCGGATCCGCCAAGCACTCTCCGGGGAGGGGATCGCCCAGGCCGACCCGGACTCCGGCTGGGCTCCGCCGGGCTCAGACCGGCTCTCCACCCAGCCCCAGTCCCCCGGCCTGCTGGGCCGGCTGTGGTGGGGATCGGGCAACACCGCCTCCGGTGTCCGCGCCGGTGAACAGGGCTACAACCTGGTCTCCTCCACCCTGCTGCTGCAGGACGACGGCCGCCCCTTCCACATCCAGCAGGCCGACCAGCTGCGTCAGTACCGCGCGGCCTACGCCGCCTCCGGTCACACCACCGGCGGCATGACCGCGGTGACCCGCTCGGTCTTCCCCGTGGTCACCGACACCGATCGCCTCTACTTCGGCGGACGCTCCAGCCGAGAGGACTCCGCCGGCATGTTGGAGGGAGGCCGGGCCCGGTCCGGACCCACCTACTCCGGCACTCCCGAGGAGGTCGCCCAGATGCTGCGGGAGGACGAGGCCGTCCAGGAGGCCGACTGGGTGCTGATGGCCAATCCGAACCAGCTGGGCGTGGAGTACAACGCCCACCTGTTCCGGCAGTGGAACGCCGTGGCCACGGAACTGGGCTGGCGCTGAGTCCGTCGTACAGTGGTCGTGGTCACACGATCGCCGAGGGGGCGATCGTCAGGAGGGATCCCCATGCACAGCCCACGTCGCACTGCTGCTTCAGCCGCCTCCCATCGGACCCTACCCCGCACCCTGGCGACCGGGCTGCTCACCCTGAGTGTTGTCGTCGGGATGTCCGGATGTGCCGCAGGCACCGATCCGGAGCCCGCTCGGACCAGCTCCCCGGTCCATCCCAGCCCGAGTTCCTCCTCCACGCCGTCGACGCCGAGTCCGTCAGGGACGGTGGACCCTGACCGGTGGATCGACCTGGAGCAGGAGCTGCCGACCGGCGACTTGGATCCTCACTCCAGGCAGACCTATGAGGGCGAGCCCCGGCGGCTCGACGACGTCCATCACCAGGACTGCCTGGACGCCTTCGCGGACGGCCAGCAGGTCCCGGAGCGGGAGGGTGAACCGGATCAGGGCGTGAGCCCGTGGACCGCCGCGGAGACCACCGTGGTGCCCGAGGGATGGAAGCTGTGCAGCCCGGGGGCCCTCTCCTCGTTCGCGGTTCCTGCCGACTTCACGCCCGAGGTGGAGCTGGGCAAGGGCGATCGGGTGTACATCCGGGTGCTGGACGGCAACGGCCGCCTCATCGGCGGGCTGAAGGACGTGGGCGCCGGAAGCCCGTCGCGCGAGACCGGGCTGCTGCGCGTGGTGGACATCCAGCGGCTGCCCTCCATCACAGCGCACGGTGGCGAGACCGCCTATCTGAGAACCCTGGTGGTCCAGGCCCGGTCCGGGCCCCAGCTGCTGGTGGACATGGTCTCCGCGCCGTTCGGCGAGGACCCGGGCTCGCTGGATGTGTGGGACCTGGCCATCTCGGAGGAGGGCCGCCGGGCTCTGGTCTGGGCGGCTGTCCCCCTGGCTTCTCCGGCGGATGCCGACCAGGTGATCGACTCTCGTCTGCACGAGGTGCTGCAGCAGATGGTCAGCTCCTTCCGACCGGTCCGATCGTGATGTCCGAACACGGACCGTGACACGTCCGTGTTCGCATCGGTACCCTGCCGTTGCCGCGATGTGGTGGACATCACTCGGAGGTTCCCTAGGGTGGAAGACGGTGGCCTCAACGCGCCACCTGTCTAGGGAGGGACCCTTCTCATGCAGTACCCCATCCACCAGCCCACCCGCTCGCAGCGCCTCCGCCGGCCCGGACGGACCGTCGCGGCAGCCGCGGCCCTGTCCGCCAGTGCGCTGGCGTTGACCGGATGCGTGGACGCTGGAGATCCAGCGCCCACCGAGTCCGCCTCGCCGACGGACACGGCATCACCGACCGCCTCGGCCACCCCCAGCCCCTCGGAGTCCGCGTCCGAGACACCGACCTCGTCCGCCTCAGGCTCAGCGACCGAGTCGCCCACCGAGACCCCCGAGGCCGGCGCCATCGACCTGGACCAGGAGCTGCCGAGTGAGGATCTGGAGTTCGGCCACTACGACGGACCGCCACGAAGAATCGCCGACGTGAACCACCTCTCCTGCGTGGAGGCGCTTGCCGGCGAGGCCGACGTCCCCGAGATGGAGCCGGGTCCGGACGAGGAACTGAGCCTGTACAGCCAACTCGGCGACATCTCGGTGACTGAGGGCTGGAAGCTGTGCCCGCCGGAGGGCGTGGCCTACTTCGGCGTTCCGGCCTCTTTCTCGGTGGAGGCCGAGCCGGGTGAGCGCAGCTTGAGCACTCTGCGGATCTTCGACGCCGACGGTCAGCGGATCGGGGGCCTGATGGACGTCGGCACGGGATCCGATGCCGGTGCGACAGAGCTGATCAAGGTCATCGAGATCGAGGAGGTCCAGTCCTCTCCCTCCCACGGCGACGAGACCGCGTATCTCCGCTCCCTGGTCGTCGAAGGCACCTCTGGTCCGCAGCTGCTGGTGGACCAGGTGTCCTCAGCGGCTGGCGAGGACCCGGAGAGCCTGGACGTCTGGGATATGGCCTATGGCGGCCCTGAGGGGCGGGCCCAGGTCTGGGCAGCCATTCCACTGGAGTCGGCGGAGGACGCCGACGAGGTCGCCGACTCCCGCATGCACGAGGTGCTGCGCCAGATGGTCGGCTCCTACAGCCCGGCCATCCAGTAGACCGGCACCTCACGAACGCCACCAGGTGAGGGGCACCGTTCCGCGCGGACCGTCCCACCGGTGCGCTGGCCCGGCTCAGCCCTTGAGCCGGGCCATCGTGTTGCGGGTCTCCAGCACCACGGTACCGTCCGTGGAGGTCACGGTGATGTCCACCAGTCGGGTGCTGCGGGTGCCGGAGCCCAGCCGCGCGGTGGCCGTGAGGACCTGACCGGTGCGGCCCGGCGCCAGGAAGTTCGAGGCTGACTGCGAGGTCACCCAGCGCGGGGTCTCCTCCCCCGTGTTCAGGGCGTAGGCCGCAGCTGTGTCCGCCAGGAACATGGTGATCCCGCCGTGGCAGATCCCGTGCGAGTTGCACTGCTCAACGCGCACCGTCAGGGACATCTGACACCCCTCGTCATCGCCGCGGACGAACTCGATGCCGTGATCGGTGACCGGGGTGTCCACGGAGAGGATGGCGGCGGCCCGCTCGGCGCGAAGCTGCGGATCGGCGGGCGCCGGGAACTCTGGAGTCTGCGTCATGGACCACATGATTCCACCCCTGGCACCGATGCGGAAACGACATCCGATCGTGGCCGTACCGTGGCTGAATCCTGCCAGGTCAGTCCCTAGGGTGAAGTCACTGACCGCACGGAGGGTGCGGTCCTTCTCTGAACGGACACCCCCATGAACCACCAGCTCACCGGCCGTCGTCTGATCGCCGCGCCTGCCCTGCTCACCGCCGGGCTGCTGGCCCTGACCGCCTGATCCGGAGGGGCGGGCACCGCGCCGACGACACCTGCCCCGACGAACAGCTCGACCTCTGCGTCCACGTCGGCATCGGCCTCACCCTCGGTCTCCGCGAGCCCGAGCACCAGCTCGTCCGCGGTGCCCACCTCCGCCAGCCCCAGCGCGTCCGAGACGGTGGCCGCCGCCGGTATCGACCTGGACCAGGATGTGCCCGGCGAGCCGCCTGTGGTGACCCAGTACGACGGTGAGCTGCGGCCCCTGGCGGAGATCCACCACATGGAGTGCCTCGAGGCCGCCGCCGGTGACCAGGAGGTCCCCACGGTGGAGACCGGTGACCAGAGCAACAAGCAGGACGGCCTGGTGGTCAACGCCTGGTCCGCCACCGAAGGCCTGGCCCTCCCGGCGGACTGGAAGTTCTGTGTGGACGGCGCCGGCGGATACCTGGTGGTGCCCGCCAGCTTCTCCGTCGACGTGGAGGAGTACGGTGAGGGCGGTCTGACATCGGCCGTGATCAGCGACGCCGACGACGTCCCCCTGGTGACCTTCACCGATCAGCTCAGCGAGCCGTCCTTCCCCACTCCAGAGGAGTTCACGGTGCTGGACGTCTCCGACGCGGAGTACATGCACACTCTGGACGAGCAGGCCACCGAGCATCTGCGCACCTCCGTCTCACAGAGCGATGGAGACCACGTGATGCGCGTGGAGCCGATCAGCGTACCGGCCGGGGAGGCCCCTGAGTCAGCGGACCACTGGGGATTCGGCGAACTCAGCGATGCCCGGAAGGAGTACGTCGCCACGATCCCGGTCTCTTCCCCAGACCGTGCCCAGGAGGTCATGGACGCCCCGGTCTACGGCACCATCACCCAGATGCTGCACAGCTATCAGCCGCCCGTGCAGTGATCTGCTGACCACCGCCTGACCCCGCCGGTCCTGCCCCCAGTGTGGGACCGGCGGAGGCATGTCACGGGAGAGGCCAGTCCTCGTCCAGCTCCCCGGCCAGGGCCCGTGCCGCCAGCTGCTCCTCGGTGGCGGTCTCCCAGACCTCCTTGGCCGCCGTGGCGTTGAGCACCACGATCAGCACTCCCAGCACCAGGTCCGGCCAGCCGGAGAGGGTCCACGCCGTCACCAGCCCCATCACGATGATCGCGGCGTTGGCGATGACGTCATTGCGGGCCGCGAGGAACGCCGCCGTGGTGAGGGAGCCGCCGTCGTGCCGAAATCTGGAGAGCAGCACGGTGCAGATCAGGTTCACCAGCACCGCTCCTCCGGCAGTGACCACCAGGGCGATGGGGTCCGGCGGTTCGGGATCGCCGAACTTCACCACGGCCATCCAGCCGGCCGCGAGCGCGGGCAGCAGGATGATCACCGCCATCACCTTGCCCAGGGCGGCCCGGCGTTGCAGGGACCAGCCCAGGGCGAGGAAGATCAGCAGGTTCACTGCGAAGTCCTCGAAGAAGTCCACCGAGTCCGCGAAGAGGGACACCGAGCCCACGGCCAGGGCGACGGACATCTCCACCACCATGTAGCCCAGGTTCAGCAGGGCCACCGTCAGCACGGTGCGCGTCAGAGCCCGGACGAGCACGGGATCGGTGCCGCTCACGGGCGTGGCTCCGGCGGCTGCAGATCTGCCTGCTCGTCCCGCTGCACCGCCTTGGCCACCCCGACCGCGATCGCCGTGGTGGCGGGGATGGCCAGCACCAGGCCGATCGAACCGACCAGGATGCGCACGATCTCCTCCACCAGTTCCCCGGAGAGCAGGGTGTCCAGCATGCTGCGCTCGTACAGGGAGACCACCATCAGGATCGGCAGCGCGGCCCCGGCGTAGGCGAAGGCGATGGTGTAGACCGTGGAGGCGATGTGGTCCCGGCCGATCCGCATGGCCGAGGAGAACAGCTGCCGGGCTGAGGCGTGTGGGTCAGCGCTCTGCAGCTCCCACACGGCCGAGGACTGGGTGATGGTGACATCGTTGAGCACACCCAGCCCGGCCACCAGCAGTCCGCATAGCACGATCCCGCTCAACCGGACCTCGGGCGCCACGGTGCTGAGCACATATCCGTACTCGTCCCCCATGCCGGTCAGGGCGGCGGCGTCGGTCCCCCAGGCGGCCAGCACAGCGGTCAGTCCCAGACCGATCAGCGTTCCCAGCAGCGCGGTGGTGGTGCGCAGCGAGAACCCGTGGGCGAAGTAGAGCACGGCCACCATGATCAGGCTCGAGCCCACCAACCCGATCCACAGCGGCGGCCCGCCCTCCAGCAGCGCAGGGATCATGAACCAGAACAGCACCGCGAAGGCCAGGCCGAGGCCCAGCACCGCGCGCAGTCCGCGCCAGCGGGCCACGGCCACCACCACCAGGGCGTAGAGCAGCGCCAGGATCAGCACGGGGACACTGCGCTCGAAGTCCACGAACACATAGTCCGCTCCCCCGCCGGTGCCGCCTCCGGGCAGGGTGGTCAGATCCAGCGCCTTGATCCGGTCTCCGGCCTGCACGTCCATGGAGGCACTCACCGCGGGAGGGATGGGCACGCTCAGCGCCTCCTGCCCACCCCCGTCCGGGTCCACCAGCACGTCCACGCAGGTGCGCTCCACTGACGGCGGAGTCCCGACGACGGCCCCTGGGGGGGTCTCCAGCGTTCCGGTCTGCGGGCCGCAGTCCCGTGTCTGCACCGCGGTGACGGTCCCGGAGAACAGGGTCACTCCCTGCGTGGTCCCGTAGGGGTCGGCCAGGGACATCTCCCGGTGCTGGCCCGAGGGCCACAGCAGCACCATGGCGGCGATCATCGCCAGGGTGAGCGGGACCAGGATGGCGGTCAGGGCGGTGATCACTCGGCGGCGCGTGGACCCGCCCCGACCGGTCAGCGCGTGGTCAGCGTCCGGGCCGGCCGGCAGTGAGTGTCCGTGTCCGGAGTGTGATCCGTGCGCGGTGTCCTGGGGATCAGGCCGGCTCGGCATCAGTGGCCCAGATCCGCGTGTCCAGCAGCACCTGGGCATGCCCGGACTCCACGAGTGGCTCCACCACGGCCAGCAGGGCGCTCATGGAATCATCCACCTCCAGCTGCACCGCATACTGGGCGGTCAGCAGGGACAGCAGCGTGCGCACAGACTCGGTGGCGCTCTGCTCTTCCAGCTGCGGGTTCCAGCCCAGGAGCACGTCGGCCGGATCGTCCGTGCGCTCAGGGGTGTAGGAGATGGCAAAGGCCTGGATGGTCCCACCCTCAGCCTTCGGACGGTCTCGCAGCACCACGGCCCCGGAGGCCCCGGTGGAGTCGGCCAGCAGCAGCTGCTGGGCCCGGCCCACGCTCATCTGCGCGGGGTCCCACGCGTGCACGGCCTCGTAGAACGCCGCCACGGTCTGGGTCAGCTCCACCGACCCGGTGGCCAGGTCCTCAATGGCCGGCTGATCCGCCTCGGACTCCATCTGCGGCAGGGCCAGGGCGCCGGGCCCCACAGCAATCCGCCGCGACCGCTGGATCGGCGCCATACCGGATCCGGTCAGGAACGCCTCGGTGGCCTGCTCGGCCCCGGCCTTCTCCCCGGTCCCGACGGCGAAGCGCGCCTTGAGCTCCACGGCCCCCGACGACGCTGAGCTCAGGTCATGCCCCGCCGAGACGGCCAGGGAGGCTGCCTTGCGCAGGGCCGTCACCACTGCCGTGCCGATCCCCCGGCCCCGCTGTTCCCGGGCGGTCTCCACGTAGAGCCAGAGTCGCTGCGGGTGCACCGTCGAGGTGGCCACCGTGCCGGCGGCCACGGCGACGCCGTCGTCCTCGGCCACCAGGCATACCGACCATCCCTGACCGGACGTGGCAGGTGAGGCGGTCACCGAGGTGACGGAGCCGTCGTCGGGGTCCGCGCAGACCTCCGCGGCCAGGCGCGGGTCCAATGACTCGCGCAGCAGGGTGCGGTCCTGGTGCTGCTGCGGCGTGTCCGGGTCGCCCCAGATCTCCAGCAGCCTCAGGTCATCGCCCTCCTGCCAGGGACGCAGGGTGATTCCGGCCGGGATGGTGGCACTCACTTGACCAGGCGCTCCAGCAGGTAGGTGCGGACCTGGTCCAGGGAGACGCGCTCCTGGGACATGGTGTCCCGCTCGCGGATGGTGACCGCGTTGTCCTCGAGGGAGTCGAAGTCCACGGTGATGCAGTACGGGGTGCCGATCTCGTCCTGACGGCGGTAGCGGCGGCCGATGGCCCCGGCGTCGTCATAGTCGATGTTCCACAGTCCGCGCAGCTCCGCGGCCAGGTTCTTGGCGGTGGGCACCAGCTCCTCCTTGCGGGAGAGCGGCAGCACGGCGGCCTTGACCGGGGCCAGGCGCGGGTCCAGCTTCAGCACCGTGCGCACGTCCACCCCGCCCTTGGAGTTGGGGGCCTCGTCCTCCTCGTAGGCGTCCACCAGGAAGGCCATCATGGAGCGGGTCAGGCCGAAGGAGGGCTCGATCACGTAGGGGGTGTAGCGCTCGCCGGTGCCCTGGTCGAAGTACTGCATCTTCGTGCCGGAGGCCTCGGTGTGGTTGGAGAGGTCGAAGTCGGTGCGGTTGGCGATGCCCATCAGCTCGCCCCACTCCGAACCCTGGAAGCCGAAGCGGTACTCGATGTCGATGGTGGCGGCCGAGTAGTGGGCACGCTCGCCGTCCGGCACGTCGAAGCGGCGCATGTGGTCCGGATCGATCCCCAGGTCCACGAACCAGTTCCAGCAGGCCTCGACCCACTCCTCGTAGGAGGCCACGGCCTGGTCCGGGTGGGTGAAGTACTCGATCTCCATCTGCTCGAACTCACGGGTGCGGAAGATGAAGTTGCCCGGGGTGATCTCGTTGCGGAACGCCTTGCCGATCTGGCCGATGCCGAACGGGGGCTTGCGGCGGGCGGAGTTCACCACGTTCAGGAAGTTCACGAAGATGCCCTGTGCGGTCTCCGGGCGCAGGTAGTGCAGGCCCTCCTCGTTGTCCACGGGGCCCAGGAAGGTCTTCATCAGGCCGGAGAAGGTCTGGGGCTCGGTCCACTGGCCGCGGGTGCCGCAGTCCGGGCAGACGATCTCGTCCATGGACTCCGAGGCACGGCCCTTCTTGGCCTCGAACGCCTCCTGCAGGTGGTCCTGACGGTGGCGCTTGTGGCAGGAGGTGCACTCCACGAGCGGGTCGGTGAAGGTGTCCACGTGGCCCGAGGCCTGCCAGACGGCGCGGGGCAGAATGATGGAGGAGTCCAGTCCGACCATGTCCTCGCGGCCGCGCACGAAGGTCTTCCACCACTCGGCCTTGATGTTCTCCTTCAGCTCCACGCCCAAGGGCCCGTAGTCCCACGCGGACCGCGAACCACCGTAGATCTCACCGGCCTGGTAGACGAAGCCGCGCCGCTTGGCGAGGGAGATGACGGAGTCGAGAGTGGACTTGGGGGCCATGAGGGCATCACATCCGTGTCTGGTACAGGGCCGCTGGCGGCGGCCTGCGCACTGGCGCGTGGTGGGGTTCAGTACAGCGGCCGGAGTCGCTCCGGCCCGGACCATTCTAGGTGTACCCGGCCAGGAGGTTGGTGGCGGTAGGGCTGGGTTGAATGTGGGAGAACCTCCGGGTGTGATGTGGCTTGTCTAAGGCCCACGTCGTCCCGGAGGTTCTCATGTCCCACGGTAGTGCCCGGCTGACTGTTCATGGTCGCCGTTTGATTGTCCAGCGCCATCAGCAGGGCTGGAAGCAGGCTCATATCGCCGCCGCGATGGGAGTCTCACGTAAATGCGTGAAGACCTGGATCGACCGGTTCGCCGCCGAAGGCGAACCTGGACTGGCCACCCGGTCCTCCAGGCCGCATTCGATGCCGACCAAGACCAGCGCAGAGACCGAAGCGAAGGTGCTAGCTGCCCGCGCTGAGAATCG